>NZ_JAEL01000102.1 GCF_000518885.1 Bacillus sp. J33
TCGTTTCACAGTATTATTAAAAAAGAATTGATCTACCAGAAAAAATATAGGACAAGAGCAGAGGCAACAAAGGAAGTTTTTGAGTATATCACTTGTTTTTACAATCCAGAGAGGATTCATTCAACCATTGGATACCAATCACCGATGGAGTTTGAAAAAGCTTACTACTCAAAAATGAAAGTCGCCTAATTTAACCTTTTCCTGGACAAATNATGATGTAACGCAAGTTAGATCATCATTTGTCCAGGTTACCAAGCGATAGCGCGGTAGGAAGAAAGTAAGAAAGTGCCCAATTTAATTTGTCCGTTTTCTTGACGTAGTATCACATCTGCCTCCGTTTTTATTATTTATAAGTTGGATTAAGTGAAAAGTGAAGCGAACTGACCGATATATTTAAAAATTGACGGAAAAAATCCAAAACTGGCCGATATAATAAAAAACTGACCGTTATATTAAAATTCTGACCGATAAACTTCATAAACTGACCGATAATTACTATCTTTCTTAAAAAAGATCGCCCTGGAAGTGGCTTTTCCTTTTAAAATGTCAGTGCTTTGCTGTCATTCTATTAAATTAGTATAATAAGAAAACAATGAACTATTAAAAATACCGGGAGAACAGCGATGAAGCGCAAAAAAAGCAAAAAACGGACAAAACGCAGCTCAAATATAGCTTTACTGTTATTTCTGATGATTTTTGCCTTTGTATTAATTGACCAATCCATACAGCAGAAGATAGAGGAAAAAGCTGTTTCCTTCCTTCCTAATCCTGTGTCAGAAGATGTGCAAAAATATACGCCGGTTCTTCAGATGGAGCTGGAAAAGGTTAATATGGAGGAATATACCGTCGTTTTAGCTGCCATCATGCAGCAGGAAAGCAAAGGGAAGGGCGGTGATCCGATGCAAGCTTCCGAATCTGCAGGCTTACCGCCGAACTCCATACAAGATCCGGAACAGAGCATCAAGCAAGGGATCAAGCATTTTCAGCGAGCCCTCGAGTACGGCAATAAGAAAAATGTCGATTTTCCAACCGTGATTCAGGCTTATAATATGGGAATTGGCTATATTGATTTTGTAGCTCAGCAAGGCGGGAAGCATAGTGAGGAGATCGCGAAGGAATTTTCTCTTGAGCAGGCTGAAAAGAACCCGCAAGTATACAATTGCGGGGGAGACAAAAATAACTTCCGCTATCCATATTGTTATGGAGACTTCACTTATACCACAAAAGTAACTAAAAATATAGAAATTCTAACGGCAAGCAACTCTGAAAATCCAGAAGAATTGGAATCTGTTTGGTAAGTTAAATATAATTATATTATGTAAACAAAACGAGAACCGCACCATGAAATAGTGCGGTTTTTTAACGTTTAAATAATACATGTTCCTGCTTATTTACATCTACAAACCGAAGTGTATGATCTTGTTCAAAAATAAAATTTTCATTTAAAAAATCTGCTTTAAAGTGCATTTTTCCTTCTGCTGTACGAAGGGGCTTTAGTTCGTATTTATATAGGGCACCATATTGTTTGGGCATTGTTATATAAACTCTATTATTTTTCCATTCTATTTAAAGGATTCTTCTCCTCGTTTCTGTATTCTCCGATGACCATTGAGCCGGGAATTGATTCTTTATGGCATGCAAGCTTTCTATTAATCTCAATTCGTTTTCCAGCCACTATACCAGCTCGAAACTGGTGTGATACTGATATTGCTTAAGACAATCACAATTAAATCCTCTTCAAAGTCAATTCTTAACTCGCTTGTAAAGCCATTCATATCACCCGAATGCTGGCTTGTCTGGAAGAATCGCCAATAAACCAGCCATAACCATAGCCGCCAAGGTAGCTGGTGAACATCTTCTTTAGAAGCTGTTCACCTAATAGAGTTCCATCTTTCAAAGACATAGCCCACTTGCAGAGGTCCTCCGCCGTGCTATAAAGGCCATATGCACCCTGGGGAATACTCATATCGACAAATTCAGTCTGGATCACCTCTTTCCAGACTGAATGCCCCGTGGCCAGGTTTTTTACCACTGTTCGGCCATTGTCCAATCCTGTATTTTTTAACTGAATAGGTTTAAAAATGCATTCTTGGAGGAATTGTTCATAGGGTATACCAGAAACCTTTTCAATGATGGCTGTAAGCAATAAATGCCTTGGTTAAAGGCCCAGCCCGGAATTTGGTTTCCAGAGTATCGGTATGTCATATTGGCAGCCTGCTAATCCATACCCATTGTTCAGGAGTATATCTCCTTTATGGGCAACAAGGACGGCTCCATTAAAATAATTGCTGGAATTGAGAATGCTGTTTTAACATCCAAATAAATTTTCCGCCTTGGGAATATTTTATTATTGATTTACATATATATTGGCTGTTGTCTGTTTTTTCTCCTTTTTCTAAGATTATCGATTTATAAGTTTTTTAATAAAAATGAAACCAAATAGCTTTTCATTCGTCTATATATACGTGAGTAATTTTTATGGGCATTTGCATGAAATCGAATAGCGTAATTGAAGAACAAGAGAAAAAAGATAAATCGGATCTAAAGGCCGGTGTACTTTTCTTATGGAAGGAATGGCTGTTTCACAAGGACATGCTTGACTTTTTTTAAAAACCGGGTATAGTTATATTCTTGCGCAGCCTTTTTAATTAATTTCTTAGGATGTTCATAGTTTATTAATATTTAACAGTTATGATAGTTACTAGAATGATTGCCAGGAAATGATTTTAAAATTGATAGTGAAGTATGTTAGAATAATGTGCTAGAAGGTAGGTGTATGACTTTGAATACTTTTCTTCAAAAGAGTCATGGTATGTTTAATAAATATATTGGCTTTTTCTTTTTGGTAGTATTCCTGCTTTGGATGAAAACATATATAACTCAGATGACACAATTTAACTTAGGTATTGAAAGTACATTGCAGCAGTTTTTATTATTTATTAATCCGCTTGGATCTTCATTGCTATTTTTAGGACTTGCATTCTTCTTTAAGGGAAGAAAGAAATACATTGCCTTGATGGTTATTTATTTCCTATTATCTTTCCTTTTATTTGCAAATGTGGTGTACTATCGTTTCTTTAATGACTTTATAACATTGCCGACTTTGACACAGACCCAAAACTTTGGGGATGTAAGCAGCAGTGTAAGTTCTCTTTTAAAACCGTATGACATCCTTTTCTTTATCGATGTATTGGTGCTGATCGGATTGCTTGTTTTTAAAGTCGTAAAAGTTGAAACAAAGGATATCTCCCGCCGCAGAGTGGCAGCATTAATTTATGCTTCATTAGCTGTTTCCTTTGCCAACCTGGGAATTGCCGAGACAGACCGTCCTGAGCTGTTGACCAGAGGATTTGACCGCAACTATATCGTTAAATATCTTGGCATGTACAACTATACAATTTATGATGCGGTACAAAGTACAAAGGCATCCGCACAGAGAGTTATGGCGGACAGCAGTGACACAACAGAAGTCATTAACTTTACCAAGTCTAATTATGCAGAACCAAACCCTGAATATTTTGGTGCAGCCGAAGGCATGAATGTGATTTATCTGCATCTTGAATCTATTCAAACGTTCCTTATGAATTATGAATTGCATGGTGAAGAAGTAACACCGTTTTTGAATTCTTTAATTGAAGAAGAAAACACCATGTATTTTGATAATTTCTTTCATCAGACTGCGCAAGGTAAGACAGCAGATGCAGAATTCATTTTGGAAAACTCTTTATATGGATTGCCGCAGGGTTCAGCATTCACGACAAAAGGTATGAACACATACCATGCAGCTCCGGCAATCCTGAAAGATAAAGGCTATACGAGTGCTGTGTTCCATGGCAACTCCGGAAGCTTCTGGAACCGAAACGAAATTTATAAATCATTCGGCTACGATAAGTTTTATGATGCAAACTACTATGATTTAAAGCCTGAGGACATGGCTGATTATGGTCTGATGGATAAGCCGTTCTTTGAGCAATCCATGCCATATCTGGAGTCTCTTCCACAGCCGTTTTACTCTAAGTTCATTACCGTATCCCATCACTATCCATACCATATGGATCAGGAGAAGGCGACGATTGAGCCGCATACAACAGGCGATAAATCAGTGGATAATTACTTCCAGACAGCCCGTTATGCAGATGAAGCACTGAAAGAGTTCTTTGAGCAGCTAAAAGCTTCCGGCCTGTATGACAACTCAATCATTGTGATGTATGGCGACCATTATGGTATTTCCAAGAACCATAACAAAGCAATGGAGCAAGTTCTTGGGGAAGAAATTACACCATTTGATAGTGCTGGCCTTCAGCGAGTGCCATTGTTCATTCGCGTGCCTGGCATGGAAGGCGGCGTAAACCATGAATTTGGCGGACAGATTGACCTAATGCCGACACTTATGCATTTACTTGGTATCGATACTAAGGATTATGTGCAATTCGGAACGGATTTATTATCTGAAGAGCATGATGACCTAATTCCTTTCCGAAACGGTGACTTTATGAGTCCGACGATTTCTTCTGTTGACGGCAAGTTCTACGATTCCAAAACGGGTGAATTGCTTGAAGAAGAACGTTTTGAAGAAGCGAAAAAGCTTCAGGAAAGTGCAGAACAAAAACTGGCGCTTTCTGATAAAGTTGTAAATGGCGATCTTCTTCGATTCTATACACCTGAGAATTTTGAACCGGTTGACCGCTCAGATTATGACTATAAGTCAGATAAAAATGAAAATGCCAATGCAGAAATGAAAGATGAAAAAACTGCAGAAGCGTCAAATGAATAAATAGTAAAGGCTGCCTGAATATCCAGGCAGCCTTTTGTGTGTTGGGGTCATTTATAATGCTTTTCGTTCCCTCAATCGTTCTTTATCAAGAGCTGCATCCTCATTTTGCAAATCCTGTTCGGATAAATAGTATTCCGAGCCAAACGAGTTTTTCGGTTCTTCCAGCCAAAAATAGCATATCGTAAAGCTGATTAAGGCACCGGCAGCCAGAATAAAAAAGAAGGCTTGAGGTGAAACGAGTGTATAGAGGGTTAAATAGATTGTTGCACCGACATTTCCGTAAGCTCCAGCCATTCCGGCTATCTGGCCTGTTATCCGTTTTTTTACCATAGGAATAACAGCGAAGGTTGCCCCTTCCGCTCCCTGGATAAACATGGATGTCAAAATGGTCATCAAAACAGCTGCGAACAATGGCCAGCTTGAATCGATAAAGCCCATACCCAGGAGGCCGGCTGATATACCAAGCATATAAACAAGCATTACTCTCTTTCTGTTCCCCGTTCTGTCCGAGAGCATCCCGCCCAGCGGACGTGCAATCAGATTTATAAAAGCGAAGGAGGCTGCAATCAATCCTGCTGTGGCGGGTGTAAGGGAGAATGTCAGCTGGAAGAACATTGGCAGCATCGATACAATGGCAAGTTCAGCGCCAAAGTTTGCAAAGTATGTACTATTCAGCGCTGCCACGTTTTTAAATTTATATTGATCCTCCTCAGGAACCCCTGCCTGAAGAATAGGGATATTCACGTCCAAAATTTTATAGACCTGAATGACAAAAGCCAAGCCGATCAGGCTCCAGATAATGTATAAGGCATCTTCTGTTATAAATCCGAGATTTTCAATTCTCCAGGCACTGACTGCTAGTGCTCCCCCTAGGGGAATGGACCATATTATCAGCCATATCATATCTCCCCATGTGCTAACCTCCATTGCCCCTGACCTTTTCGGTCTAACAAGTTTTTTTCCATCCGGCGTATCCTTGACAGCCCAATAATAGAAAATTCCGTAGGCAAAACAAATAACTCCTGTAAGGGCTAAAGCGTATCTCCATCCATCACTGCCTCCGAAAAGGTTAAGCCCGATAAATGGCAGGATCATGGCTGCTGCGGCAGAGCCGAAATTTCCCCATCCTCCGTATATCCCTTCTGCAAATCCAACATCTTTTGGAGGAAACCACTCAGATACCATACGGATTCCGATTACGAAGCTGGCACCAATGCTGCCAAGGACTAAGCGGGATACCATCAGCTGAAGCCAATTATCTGCAAATGCAAAAATAAAGGCCGGAATGGACATGACAACCAACAGGGAAGAATAAACCACTCGAGGGCCATACCGGTCCAATAGGTTTCCTATGATGATCCTGGCAGGAATCGTTAAGGCGACATTTAATATTCCTAAAGCAGCAATATGCTGTGCTGTAAGCCAATCCATTTCCTCCAGCATGGTAGTAGCCAAAGGGGCCATGTTATACCAGGTGAAAAAAGAAATAAAGAAAGCAAGCCATGTGTAATGCAAAACCTTCATCCGTTCATCTTTAAATTTAAAAATATCTGCGACCTTCATGAAAACCCTCCTTTAATATCTGAATATTTTCACATTATCGCATAAAAGTAAATTATATGTAATTATTACGTTAGGTTTTCTAACATATTACTAAAGTTCTAAGTGATTCTGGATCCTTTGCTTCAAGCTGGATTAAACGCTTACATAACAATTGAAAATAAGTAAATTTGAAGCAGGAAAAAGGCTTTTGCGGTATAGGGCTATAGTTTAATAATTATAAAAAAATTCAAAAAAGTGATGTTTTTTATCATTACGATGTGATATTATCTAACATAACGAAAGGGAAATTTTGAAAGGTGGGAATTAACTTGCTGGGAGGATCACGATGGCAAAAGAAAAACTAGTCCTTATCGGGAATGGAATGGCGGGGATCCGCTGTCTGGAAGAAATTATCCTAAGTGATCCCAACCGATTCTCCATTACGGTTTTTGGAAGTGAAAATCATTTAAATTACAACCGCATCTTATTGTCTTCCATACTTCAAGGAAATTCTTCTTTTGAGGAAACAATCATCCGCGACTCCGATTGGTATGAAAAAAATCAAATCAAAGTATATACAAATGAAACAGTTATCCAATTAGACAATGTAAACAAGACGCTTACTACAAATAGGAATAGGGATGTTTCCTATGACAAACTTATTTTGGCCACTGGTTCTACACCTTTTGTCCCTCCGCTCCCCGGTACCGGTAAAGAGGGAATCATGACATTCCGTACGATAGAAGACTGCAGGCAAATTATGAATTCAGCCGATAAAGGCAAAAGTGCTGTTGTAATCGGTGGAGGCTTGCTGGGGTTGGAGGCTGCTCAAGGACTTATTCATTTAGGAATGGAAGTGACAGTAGTCCACAATGCCGAAACAATCATGAATAATCAGCTCGACTCTGTCGCGGCAGGGCTTCTGCAGGACTCACTTCAGAAAGAAGGCGTGAAATTTCTCCTTAAAAAGGAAACACAATGTTTTAAAGGAGGAAGCCGGGTTGAAAAAGTAATTTTGGCCGATGGGAAAGAACTTCCAGCCGATCTTGTCATTATAGCAGCTGGTGTCAGGCCTAATATTCAGCTTGCACAGGAATGTGGTCTAAATACAAATAAGGGGATTGTTGTCAATGGTTATATGCAGACCAGCTTTCCGGATATATACGCTGTAGGTGAATGTGCCGAGCATAGAGGTGTAGTTTATGGCTTGGTAAAACCGCTGTATGAGCAGGGAAAGGTACTGGCAAAGCATATATGTGGTGTGCCTGCAGAGGAGTATAAAGGGTCAATTTTATCCACGAAGCTGAAAATATCCGGAATGGAAGTGTTTTCTGCAGGGAACCTTTTTGAGAAAGGTTTTACAAAAGCATTGACCCTATATGACGAGGATGAACAAACTTATAAAAAAATCGTTTTTAAGCATAACAAGATTTCTGGTTTTTTAATGGTAGGTGACCTGCAAGGACATGTAAGGTTATTAGACATGATGAAGAGGAAGAGGGATTTTTCGGATGATGAAAAGGTTCAGCTGCTGAATTCAGCTGAAGAGGAGCATATAAGTTCAATGGCGCAAACCAGTATTGTATGCAACTGCAATGGCGTCACAAAAAAATCGATTATTGAAGCTGTTTCGGCAAAAGGTCTGGAAACTGTAGAAGAGGTTAGAAGCTGTACAAAGGCTTCAGGTACATGTGGAGGCTGTAAGCCGCTTGTAGAGGAGCTGCTGTTTTATATAAAAAGCGATGATTTTCATGAAAAAATGGAACCTAGCACTTTGTGCTGCTGTACAAATCTTACAGAAGAAGAGATTGTTGAACAGATTCAGATCCGCGGGCTCCGAAGTATAGAAGACGTTTTTACTGCCTTGGACTGGCGGAAGGAAAATGGCTGCAGCATCTGTGTACCTGCTCTCCGTTATTTCCTTAGTATGACTGTACCTGGCTATAAGGGAGATGGCCAATCTATATGGATTAGCGATATGGAAAACGCGATTAGGGAAGAGGACGGAACTTATTCCATTTTTCCGCAGATATATGGAGGAGAAACGGCAAGCGATCAACTGCAAAAAATCGCTGCAGCAGCTGAAAAATACAGCATTCCCAAAATAGCCTTAAGCAATAACGGCCGTATCAAGCTAACAGGAATACTGGAGAAGGATTTGCCGGGTATATGGCAGACTTTAAAAATGAAATTAATCCCTGTTCCCCAAACTGCTGCGGTGAGTGTCAATATGAATGATTCCAAAAGCTGCGGCTGTGAAATGGATTCTCCAAAGAAAATGGCTGTACAGCTGCAGAAAAAAACGGAATATGCCATATTTCCAAAGCGACTGGAAATGG
The DNA here is from genome assembly GCF_000518885.1 of Bacillus sp. J33. Taxonomy (GTDB): domain Bacteria; phylum Bacillota; class Bacilli; order Bacillales; family Cytobacillaceae; genus Cytobacillus. The sequence continues at coordinate 8,656 of NZ_JAEL01000102.1, forward strand.
GAATTGAACCTTGCAGTCATGCAAGCACCAACTTTGCCGGTAAAGATATTGTGGCTATAAAGATTAGGCAGGGCTGGGAAATTTATATTGGGGAAAATCCAGGAGAGCTTCTGACTATTGCTTCTATTGAGGAGGAAGCGGAAGAGGTGATAATTGCTTTGATGCAATATTACAGGGAATCAGCCAAATATTTGGAGAGTGTGTCAGAATGGACGGCAAGGATCGGGCTAATTCACTTGCGGGAAGTACTGTTTGATTTCGAATTAAGAAAGCTCTTAATCCGGCGCTTGGAAGAAGATACGTATAATGCAGCAAGCAGGCTGCCCGTTTTTTAGAAAGCATTGATTAATTCGATGAAAGGCGGAAAGGAAGAGCTATGACAGAACTGCTATTAAAATATTTCCGAACTAAGCAGCAGGAGGTTCAGTCAGAGAAAATTTATGACACCCAATGTCCTTTCTGCAGTATGCAATGCAAAAAGCAGGTAATTGAACAATCCATTGTAACGAGGAAACAATATAGGGTTCTAGGAAAAGGGAATCCCACATCTCATGGACGTCTATGCATTAAAGGGATGAATGCCCATCAGCATACCATGCATCCTGAACGCCTAAAATATCCTTTGCTAAAAGAGGGCGGGAAATTTAAACAGGTATCATGGGAGAAAGCATTGGATGTAATCAAGGAAAGATTTCGATCTATTCAGTGTGAATATGGCCCAAATGCTTTATCAGTGTATGGAGGCGGCTCATTAACAAATGAGACAGCTTACCTTCTTGGCAAGTTTGCGAGAGTGGCATTAAGGACAAAATACATTGATTATAATGGGCGGTTCTGCATGTCATCAGCTGCATCGGCAGCAAATCATGCCTTTGGGGTTGACCGGGGAATGACTAATGGCTTAAACGATATACCCTTGGCTGAATGCATCATTCTGGCTGGCACCAATATTGCCGAATGCCAGCCAACACTTCTTCCTTATTTTGAAAAGGCGAAGGAGAACGGGTCATTTATTATCGCCATTGATCCGCGGAAAACTTCAACAACATCCATCGCAGACCTGCATTTGCAGCCGAAGCCGGGCACTGATGCGGCTCTGGCAAACGGAATTTTGAAATGCCTGATTGAAGAAAAAGAAGTTAACCTTTCGTTTATAGAAGAAAGAACTAAAGGTTTTCAAGAGGTTAAAGCCTTTATAAACGCTGTTAAGTTGGAAGACATTGTTGAAGTGACAGGTATTCCTGCAAATCAAATTCGAAAAGCGGCTAAACTTTTTGGAAAAGCAGCAACCGGCATGATTTTTACTGCCAGGGGTGTTGAACAGCAAACAGATGGGTATCACGCCGTCAGGAATTTTTTAAATATTCTTTTAATGACAGGCAAAATTGGCAAGCCTGGGTGCGGCTATGGGGCGATAACCGGACAAGGAAATGGACAGGGTGGACGGGAGCATGGCCTTAAAGCAGATCAGCTGCCAGGGTACCGCTCAATCGAAGAACCTATCCACCGCCGCCATATTGCAAGTGTATGGAATATACCTGAAAGCGATTTGCCGGGAAAAGGTGTCTCTGCCTATGAGATGATGGAAAAAATTGATAAAGGTGAAATAAAAGGAATGCTATTGATGGGGTCAAATCCAATTGTCTCAAATCCCAACGCAAGCTTCGTTCAAAAAGCGCTGGAAAAGCTCGACTTTTTAATTGCTGCCGATCTATTTATCTCTGAAACTGCAAGGCTGGCAGATTTAATCCTTCCGGTTGCGTCTTATTTGGAAAATGAGGGAACGATGACAAACTTGGAAGGAAGAGTGCTGCACCGTCCCGCAAGCAAGCAGTGTCCTGGTGAAGCAAAACAGGATTGGCAAATCATTTGTGAAATTTCAAGAATGCTAGGAAAGGGTGACTATTTTGCTTTTTCTGGACCAAAAGCCATATTCAATGAACTTAAAACAGCCAGCAGAGGGGGCACGGCTGATTATTACGGAATAGATTATGAACTTCTTAAAAAGGGTGAAGGAATTCTATGGCCTTGCCCAGAACCGGGCCACAAAGGAACGGAAAGGCTTTTTGAACATTCCTTTGCACACGAAGATGGGAAAGCTGTCATGATTCCTGTATCCAATACACCTGAAGTAGCAAAAGAAGCAATAGATGATGCATATCCGCTTTACCTGACGACAGGAAGAGTCGTATCCCATTATTTAACTGGAGTCCAAACCCGGAAAAGCCCATCACTGGCTGCAAGAAATTTTGAGTCCTTTGCCGAAATTCATCCTGAAACAGCAAAGAAATATGGAATTCAAAATATGTCGCTCATAAAGATAGAGTCCAAAAGAGGCAGCATTGTTGTCAGGAGCCATTTGACGGAAGATATTAGGCAGGATACCGTTTTTGTCCCTTTTCATTGGGCTGAAAACCAAAATGTCAATCTTCTGGTATCGGATCAGCTCGATCCAGTTTGCCGTATGCCGGGTTTTAAAGTTACAGCTGTTAAAATTAGCAGTTTAGGATTACCAGCGGCTAGCCAGTAAATCATTCATAAAAATAAAATCAAATGATCGGGAGGCTATTAAAAAAATGGAAAAGAAGAGATTGGTTCTTGTTGGAAATGGAATGGCAGGTGTCAGGACAGTAGAAGAAATTTTAAAAGCTGCTCCTGATAAGTTTAAGATCACGATATTCGGAAGTGAGCCCCACCCTAATTATAATCGCATTCTTTTGTCAAAGGTTTTGCAAGGTGACACGGAAGTAAAGGATATTACTTTGAATGATTGGGATTGGTATGATATCAACAATATTACCCTTTATACAGGTGAAACGGCAGTAAAGGCGGATCCAGGCAGAAAGGTAGTCATCTCTGACAAAGGAAGAATTGAGCCTTATGATGAGCTGATTCTTGCAACAGGCTCTGTGCCATTCATTCTTCCTATACCTGGATCAGATAAGGAGGGGGTCACAGCGTTTCGGGATCTGGAGGATACTGAAAAAATGCTGCAGGCATCAAAAAAATATAAAAAGGCGGCTGTTATTGGCGGGGGATTGCTTGGTCTGGAGGCTGCAAGAGGCTTATTAAATTTAGGTATGGAAGTATCGGTGATTCACCTCGCACCATATTTAATGGAAAGGCAGCTGGATGAAACAGCAGGAAAGCTGCTGCAGAAAGAGCTGGAAAATCAGGGAATGAGCTTTTTGCTGGAAAAACAGACGGAGGCCATCATCGGAAATGAACGGGTGGAGGGATTGACCTTCAGTGACGGTACCATGCTGGAAGCTGATCTGGTCGTCATGGCAGCTGGAATCCGCCCGAATGTCAAACTTGCGAAGGAAAGCGGAATACAGGTGAACCGTGGCATTGTGGTCAATGATTATCTTGAAACAAGTATTCCTCATATATATTCAGTGGGAGAATGTGCCGAGCATAACGGAATTCCATATGGCCTGGTTGCTCCGCTCTATGAACAGGGAAAAGTGCTGGCCAAACATTTGTGCGGAATAGAGACTCCTCCCTATAAAGGTTCGGTTCTCTCTACTCAGCTTAAAGTATCGGGTGTGGAAGTATTTTCTGCCGGAGATTTTCAGGAAGATAAAGAGAAAAAAGCTTTAAAGATTTTCGATGACCATGAAGGTGTGTATAAAAAAATTGTCTTCCAAGGAAATAAAATCGTAGGAGCGGTTCTTTTTGGTGACAGCCAGGAAGGAAATAGACTTTTCTCGATGATCCAGAAACAGGCGGATATTTCGGATACTGCCAAGGTTTCCCTCTTGCAGCCGATAGGGAGTGAGGCTGGAGGAAGCATGGCTGCTGAAATGAATAGCGAGGATATTGTCTGCGGGTGCAATGGCGTTTCCAAAGGGGCGATCGTTGAAGCAATACAAGGGGAAGGATGCACAACAGTTGAGCAAATTAAAGCATGCACAAGCGCTTCCCGTTCATGCGGGGGCTGTAAACCGCTGGTAGCTGACTTGCTTCAGTTTACGCTAGGAACAGAATTTGATGCAAGTGCTCAAAAAGAGGCGATCTGCAGCTGTACTTCATTATCGAGGGATGAGGTAGTTGAAGAAATCAGAACAAAGGGGCTAACTCATGTAAAGGAAGTTATGAGCGTGCTTGGCTGGAAACTGGAGGAAGGCTGTTCAAAATGCCGTCCAGCCATCAATTATTATTTGGGTATGGTCAATCCAACAAGGTATGAGGATGAACGGGAATCTCGTTTTGTTAATGAAAGAATGCATGCCAATATTCAAAAAGACGGCACCTATTCAGTTGTACCGAGAATGTATGGCGGAGTGACGAATTCGAAGGATTTGCGCAAAATCGCCGATGTTGTTGATAAATATGAAATTCCATTAGTAAAGGTAACCGGGGGTCAGCGGATTGATTTATTCGGTGTTAAAAAAGAAGATTTGCCTAAAGTTTGGTCCGAATTGGATATGCCTTCAGGCTATGCATATGGGAAGTCGCTTCGCACTGTCAAAACTTGTGTCGGGGAGCAATTCTGCCGCTTTGGAACACAGGATTCCATGGGAGTTGGGGTAGCACTTGAAAAGAAATTTGAAGGATTGCAAACTCCGCATAAAGTCAAAATGGCAGTATCCGCCTGTCCTAGAAGCTGTGCTGAATCAGGATTCAAGGATATCGGTTTTATTGGCATAGATGGCGGATGGGAAATCTATGTTGGGGGAAATGGCGGTACCCATGTAAGAGGCGGGGATTTGCTTTATAAGGTGAAAACAGATGAAGAATTAATGGAAGTCACGGGTGCTTATCTTCAATACTACAGGGAAACGGCCAATTATTTGGAACGCACCTCCAATTGGGTGGATCGTGTCGGTTTGGCTCACATCCAGTCTGTGCTCGATGATAAACAGAAGCGCAAAGAACTAAATGCACGAATGGATGAGGCGTTATCAGTTCACAAAGATCCATGGAAAGAGATCATTAATAACAATAAAACAAAAGCGGAATTGTTTGAGAATCTCGTAAGATCATAAAGGAGGAGTTTCAATTGGTAAATAAGAGTATGGTCAAAGTTCTGATAGGTCCCATTCAAGAATTGCCCGAAAAACTTGGGAAAACAGTAAGGATCGGAGGAAAAGATATTGCTGTGTTCAGGCTATCAAGCGGCAAGATCCGTGCAGTTGAAAACCGCTGTCCTCATAAAGGAGGAGTACTGACTGAGGGCTTGGTCAGCGGGGACTCTGTTTTCTGTCCCATGCATGATTGGAAAATCTGTCTGGAGGATGGCAAAGTTCAAGCGCCAGATACTGGTTGTGTTCAAACTTATAAAACACTAGTTGAGAATGATACAGTCTATCTTATAATAGAAGAATAATAAGATTAGGCTGGAGGTTTTGAAATGACAAAGCTGGAAGGAAAGAAGATTGCACTGCTGGGGTCAAGAAAAATAGAGGAAATAAGCAAAATCGTTGAAAATCTTGGTGGCGTTGCCATCAGCAGGCCTGCACAGGGAACGTCCCTGTGTATCGACACAAAATTAAAAGAACATATAAACCGCATTACATCAGGCGAGTTTGACTGGGTTCTTTTTACTACTGGCATCGGGGTAGAGACCTTGCATAAAACTGCTCTGGAAATGGGAAGGGGAGAAGAATTTATTCACGTTCTCCAAAATACCGGAATTGCAGCAAGAGGTTATAAAACAGTCAATATGTTAAAAAAATGGGGGGTTACACCACAAGTCCGGGATGATGATGGAAGCACAGCTGGGCTAATTAGAAGAATGGGAGACTTTTCTCTGGAAAACAAGAAAGTGGCTCTCCAGCTTCATGGCGATCCAGCACCGAAGCTAATTCAATGGCTTGATGAGCAAAAAGCCCAATATGAAGAAGTTTTGCCGTATATCCACAATCCGCCTGAAGCGGAAGTGATGGAGATGCTTCTATCAGAGCTGCTGGAAGAAGACTTGGATGCAGCTGTTTTTACAAGTACCCCGCAGGTGCGGAATTTAATTCAATTTGCCCATGAAAAAGGTGCAGAAAATCAATTAAAAAAAGCATTTGCTGAAAAAGTCATTGCTCTGGCAGTCGGAAAAGTTACGGCACAAGCTTTATATGATCAGGGGATTGAACGCGTTATTTTTCCGGAACATGAAAGAATGGGCAGCGCGATTGTGGAGCTTTCGAATTACTATCAAAGAAACTCCGGGGAGTAAAGTGAAACTTCAATCAGTGGGGGTTTTTTCATCCCCCACTGATTGTTAGTTGAACCAATCGGGCTTTTACGGGCAGTTGATCCCCAACTTTTCCATATTAGTTTCGTATAGTCTTGAAGTAGGGGTCTTACTGCCCGTTAATGCGGGATAAAAAGAGACAAGGGGGCGGGGATTTGAAGAAAGGGAAGGTATATCTTGTTGGAGCGGGTCCAGGAGATGAAGGCTTAATAACCATTAAAGGGTTAACAGCCATCCAGCAAGCAGATGTTATATTATATGACCGTCTTATTAATCCAAAACTGCTGGATTCTGCCCCTTCCAATTGCGAACTGATTTTTTGCGGGAAGTTTCCAAAGCAGCATATGCTTAAACAGGAAATGATCAATACTATTCTCATTGAGAAAGCGATGAAGGGTTTTACGGTTGTCCGTTTAAAAGGCGGTGATCCAGGTGTTTTTGGAAGAGTCGGAGAGGAAGCGGAATCTCTTGCGGCGCATGAAATTCCATTCGAGATTGTTCCAGGAATATCCTCAGGGATAGCAGCCCCTTTATATGCTGGAATTCCTGTAACGCATCGGGAATATGGAATTTCCTTTGCAGTGGTATCCGCCCATGATAAATCGAAGGAAGGAAAGCCCAAAATTGATTGGTCAGGACTAGTTTCCAGCGTGGATACGATCGCTTTTTACATGGGAGTATCCAATATTTCATATATTGCCGAAAACCTCATCCTTCACGGAAAGCCGCAAGAAACTCCTGTAATTCTTATCCGGTGGGGGACCTATGGCAGGCAGCAGACCCTGCAGGGGACATTGGGAGACATTGCTGAAAAAGTAAAGGAAGAAGGCATGTTGAATCCAGCTATTACTTTAGTTGGTGATATTATTTCATTAAGGGACAAATTAAAATGGTTCGAAAACAAGCCGCTTTACGGAAGACAGATTCTTTTGGCGCGTACGGGTACAGCTGTAAGCTCAGTGGCTGCCCGTATGAAAGAACAAGGGGCAGATGTGATTGAATTTCCAAAGTGGGCAAAAAAAGAAGTCCCGATCAATGAAAATACCCTCAATCAGCTATTTATGTATGATCGCATTTTATTCACCTCCCCGGAATGCATTAATGAGTTTTTTGATTTATTGATAAAAAGAAAAATAGATATTAGAAATGTCCGGGCAACCCTTTATTGTTTTTCCGAAAAATCGTTGAAAGTCATACGTGATCGGGGGCTTTCCGGGCAGCTTGCATCTGATATGGAGGATTTTGGAAGGCTTTTAATTGTGGGGAATCGTGATTTTGAGAAAAATAGAAAAGGTTTTAATAACATTTATGGAAAACACGATATCCTCCAGACAAGTGAAACGGTCATTGATGAATCTTTTATTCCAGTTGTTAGAAATATGCTTAAAGAAGCATCATTAGATACGATTGTTTTTCCCAGCAGTTCCTCCGTAAATGCCTTTATGGAAAATGGGGGCCATTATGGCATAGAGGTAGCAGAATTCATAAAAAAGCTAACAATCGTCTGCATGGGAAGCAGTTCGGCACAGCGGTTAATGGAATTCGGAATTTCTCCTGATTCTGTTCCAGCAGAACCTAGTGCATCAGAGCTGGTTAAGGAATTAGTAAGGAGAGGAAGATTAGAAAAAACGGAAGCTTTAATAAATTAAAATTTGAAAAAGATTTTAAAGACTGAACCTGAACCCGTCTATGCCAAATAGCTGGGGGAGGGTTTATTTTTATTAATGCTTATTGGGATTAAACAAAAGGAAATTTTTGAAGAAAGGTTTTGAAAGGGTTTTCGCGTTATGCTACAATTTCTTACGTAAACGTTTTCGTAAATTAAGGATATTGTTGAATAAGCAGGTGGAACATGTCTTATACCATAAAAGATGTTGCTCGGAAGGCAAATGTTTCTATTGCAACCGTTTCAAGGATTCTAAACGGCCAAACAGGTTATTCTGAAAAGACAAAATCAAGAGTTTTGGAAGTGATCGCAGAGCTGGGATATCAGCCCAATGCCATAGCAAGAGGATTAATCAGTAAAAGAACTCATACCTTAGGTGTTCTCTTTCCAAAACTCTCTAGCTCACTGGTTACAGATTTTCTTGATGGAATTGAAAAAGCGGCAAATGACCATGGTTCAAGCGTAATCGTCTGCCATACTGAATCAAATGGCGTAAAAACGATGAGATACCTTCAATTGCTGGTAGAAAAACGAGTGGATGGAATCATATTTGCCAGTGAAATTTTAAAAGAAGAGTACTACGAATATCTAAAAAAAACAAAAATGCCAACCATTCTTCTATCATCCAAATCGAGTGTTTATCCGGTTCCATCTGTAAAGGTCGATGACTTTCAGGCTGCCTATTCTGCAGCAAAATATTTAATAGAAAAGGGCCATAAAAAAATAGGAATGATCAGTGGAAACAATAAAGATATCATAGCTGGAAAACCCAGGATAGACGGTTTTCAAAAGGCGCTCACAGATTATGCTATCCAGCTGGATCATCGAAATATTGTTTTTGGACAAGGATTTAATTTTCATGATGGCTTAGAATGTTTTAAAAAATTAATCGATCAATTTTCAGATGTAACAGCAATCTTTGCTGCGAGTGATGAAGTGGCAATGGGTGCTTTATCTTCTGCCTACAAATTGGGCGTAAAAGTTCCTGAAGAAATATCAATTATAGGGTATGACAATCTAAGTCTTGCTGAGATGACTATACCTCCGCTGACGACTGTTGGCCAGCCATTGGCGGAAATGGGTGAAACCGCAGCAAAAATGTTGTTTCATATGCTTGAAACCGGTGAAGTACCAGATAGCCGTATAATGCCTCATAAAATTATTGAGAGATCAAGTGTTAAAGAGATTATATAAGTCCAAAGCTTGATTTGGCCTCTGGTGTATTAAATAGATTCATGGGTTAAAGATTTTTTAGATCGGAGTTGTGTGAGTTGAACAAAACATGGTGGAAAGAAAGCGTCATCTATCAAATCTATCCAAGAAGCTTCAAAGATTCAAATGGAGACGGAATTGGCGATATTAACGGCATCACAGAAAAAATTCCTTATTTAAGCGAGCTGGGTATCGATGTGATCTGGCTATCGCCCGTTTACAAATCACCCAATGATGATAATGGCTATGATATTTCAGATTATCGGGATATCATGGATGAATTTGGGACAATGCAGGATTTCGACCGAATGCTGGAAGAAGCCCATAAGCACGGTCTTAAAATCATGATGGACCTCGTTGTCAACCATTCAAGCGATGAGCATCAATGGTTCAGGGAATCGCGAAAATCAAAGGATAATCCCTACAGAGATTATTATATTTGGAAAAAGACAGACAACGGCGAGCCTCCAACCAATTGGGGCGCAGCATTTGGCGGAAGTGTATGGGAATATGATGAACAAACCGGGGAGTATTACCTGCACCTTTTCAGCAAAAAACAGCCTGACCTGAACTGGGAAAATCCTGTTCTAAGAAATGAAGTGTATGAAATGATGCGCTACTGGCTGGATAAAGGGATCGATGGTTTCCGTATGGATGTTATCAACTTCATTTCCAAAGATACAAGCTATCCGCAGGGGGAAATTCGTGAAGGCCACAAATATGGAGACGGCAGCAAGTATTATATGAATGGACCAAGAATCCATGAATTTTTGCAGGAAATGAATAAAGAAGCGCTAAGCCATTACGATACGATCACTGTTGGCGAGATGCCAGGTGTCACGGTTGAGGAAGGAAAGCTTTATACTGGAAAAGACCGAAACGAATTAAATATGGTGTTCCATTTTGAACATGTTGGACTTGGTGATGGCCAATACGGAAAATGGGATCCGCGTCAATGGAAACTTACCGAGTTAAAAGAGATTTTCACCAAATGGCAAAAAGGCCTTGAAAAGGATGGATGGAACAGCTTGTATTGGAGCAACCATGATCAGCCGCGAGCTATTTCCAGATGGGGAAATGATTCAGAAGAATACCGCGTTACATCTGGTAAGATGATTGCTACTTGCCTTCATATGATGCAGGGTACCCCTTATATTTACCAGGGTGAAGAAATCGGCATGACAAACGTTAAGTTCAATGATATTAACGATTATCGTGATATTGAAACCTTAAATGCCTACCGTGATTTAACGCCGGATTCTTTGTCGCATGAGGAGATTTTTAAGGGCATCCATGAACGCAGCCGTGATAATGCCAGAACACCGGTTCAATGGGATGCCAGCCCAAATGCAGGTTTTACAAAGGGAACCCCTTGGATCAATGTGAATCCCAACTATAAGAAGATTAATGCCGAAGCTGTTGTAAATGAAGAGGATTCTATCTTCCACTATTATAAAAAGCTCATCCAGCTCAGGAAGCAAAACGAAGTGGTTGTTTATGGAAAGTTTGAATTAGTCATGGAAAAGGATGAGCAGATTTTTGCTTATACGCGAACGCTTGGGGAAGATCAGCTTCTTGTAATCTGCAACTTCAGCGAGCACTCTCCTGTCTTTAAGCTGCCTGAGAATATTCGTTATGATTCAAAGGAATTGCTGATTTCAAACCTGAAGACAGAAGCAAATGAATCCATTGATGAAGTAACACTTAAGCCATATGAGGCTAGGGTATATCGTCTAAGGAAATAGTAATAAGGGCCTGTTCAGGGCCCATTTTTTATGAAGAATTTGTTAAAAATGATGTTAGCCGCGATAAACAGCAGAGCAGAGGAGTTGAAGGGATGTTAATGAATAGTAATTGTTATAGCTAAATAAACACAATAGTCCTGGGATCGGCCCGGGAAAGGGAGCAATCTGCTTGATTAACGACGAGAATGCTGGGTTCAAGGGTGAAATGGTAGTAAATCCATTTGAATAAACAGCATTAGCCAACAACTTAGTCCCAACAATAGCTTGGGGCCCTCCCGCTCCGCCTGAATAACAGGATGCCAGCAACCAAACCACTTCTAAGCAAAAAGCAATAAAAGCTCATCAGCACATCATTTGATTCTCCTAAAACCTCTCCTTATGCTATCATAAACAGATAATCTACTCCGGGAGGATTCATCTTGAACAATGACAAACTTGAAGAAGCACAAGAATTTATTCGTTCTTGTTACGGCGAATTAAATAAAAGCCATGCTGAACTTGAACACAGACTCAGAAAAATTGAAAAAGGTATTGCAGAAATGGGATACTATGAACATACCTTCGAAGAACTGGAATACGGAGCAAAGGTCGCCTGGCGCAATAGCAACCGCTGCATCGGCAGGCTATTTTGGGATCAGTTAAAAGTATTGGATAGGCGGAATGCCAGGACAGAGGAGGAAGTTTTTTCTGCTCTGTTTGATCATATTCAATATGCAACGAATAATGGAAGAATACGGCCAACTATCTCTATTTTTCCGCAGGAAACTGCAGGGCAGCAGATAAGAATATGGAATCATCAATTAATTCGTTATGCAGGCTATGAGACACCGGATGGTATTATTGGCGATCCGCACTCCGTCTCTTTTACAAATCAGTGCATTCAATTAGGCTGGGAACCGAAATTTGGCAGATTTGATGTGCTGCCTTTAGTTATTCAAATTAATAATCATTCACCGCAATTAAAGGAAATACCGGAAGAACTGGTTCTCCAAGTAGAAATTCGGCATCCTGAGTATAATTGGTTTCATGATCTAGGCTTAAAATGGTATTCGGTGCCGATAATATCTGATATGAAGCTTGATATCGGGGGAATATCATATAACGCTGCGCCTTTTAATGGCTGGTATATGGGAACAGAAATTGGGGCGAGAAATCTGGCAGATGAATTCCGTTACAACACGCTTCCGCAAATCGCTTCTCTGATGGGGCTGGATATAAGAACGCATTCCTCTCTTTGGAAGGATCGTGCCCTGGTGGAATTAAATGCGGCTGTTTTGCATTCTTTTAAAGCAGAAGGGGTCAGTATTGTAGACCATCATACTGCAGCACAGCAATTCAAGAAATTTGAAGAAAATGAAAAAGTCCAGGGAAGAGAGATAACAGGTGAATGGACCTGGCTAATTCCGCCAGTGTCTCCAGCTGCTACACATATTTTCCACAGCCAGTACAATAATGAAGTAAAAATGCCCAACTACTTTTATCAAGAGCACCCTTATTAATAGAAAAAGCCGGCATCAGTGAACTGTGCCCCAGTTTACGGACAGTTTTAAAAAAGTACCTATGCTGCTAGTAGATGACCCCGGTATTGTACCGGGGTCATTTTATTTAANCCCCATTGATACCTGTGATGGTTATATTCCTTGATTATTCGATCCACTTCTATTTTTACATCTCTTAAATTATCTAAGGATTTATACTCTGCTAAATCTTTAAAGTGTCCAAAGAAACTTTCCATGGGTGCGTTATCCCAACAGTTTCCCTTTCGGGACATTGATTGGGTTAAGCCAAGTTTCTTTACTTTGCTTTGGAATAGGGGATGAGTATAGTGAAAACCT
>NZ_JAEL01000103.1 GCF_000518885.1 Bacillus sp. J33
ATCTATGAAAAACGCAAAGAAACAATTGAACGAGTATTCGCAGATGCAAAAGAAAAGCATGGCATGCGTTGGACAACCCTCAGGGGACTTAAAAAAATGTCGATGCAGGCGATGCTTACTTTCGCTGCCATGAATTTGAAGAAAATGGCCAACTGGACTTGGCAAGGTCCAGAAATGGCCTAAATGATAACCTCGGAGAGGTCTGCAATTCTCTGTAATTACTTGAAGTCCTACAAAAAATGAAAAAAAGAGTTCGGAATGAGACTATTCCGAACTCTTTTTGTCTACAAACTGAAAGGACTGACTACTAAAGAGTCAGTCCTTTTTTGCAGGATATAGCCAGAGGAACAGAACAATTGCTGCTGTTGCCAGCAATAATAGTAAAGTCTTCAAAGAAAAGCCCTCAAAAATGAACTTAGCTAGACTATCCAGTAAAACAATGAAAAGCACAAGTGCCAGAATAATACGCTGAGGATTCAAAAACAGGACCTCTTTCTCTTATGATCTGGTTTTATCATAACGAAAAATCCTCAGAAATGTCCATTTCCAAAAAAGAGCAGGGGAAAGGAAATATTTTCTGAGTGAAAATATCTATATGGGACAGACAAAAACAACTCCCTGCTTACATAGGAATTAGTTATAGGCTTTTTGAAGAACGCATTAAAAGCGGGGGTGGAATGATGTCTGGAATTTTAACTGCACTCGGGTTTTTGGTTAAGGAAATAGTGTTTCTTGTATCCTACGTGAAAAATAATGCATTTCCCCAACCGCTGTCACCTGCAGATGAAAAAAAATACCTGCGACTGATGGCTGCTGGAGATGCGCATGCCCGTAATATGCTTATTGAACATAATCTCAGGCTGGTGGCCCATATTGTCAAAAAATTTGAAAATACTGGAGAGGATTCGGAAGATTTGATTTCTATAGGGACAATCGGGCTAATAAAAGCCATTGAGAGCTATTCAGAAGGGAAAGGAACTAAGCTTGCCACATATGCGGCCAGGTGTATTGAGAATGAAATTCTAATGCATTTGCGTGCATTAAAAAAGACCAAGAAGGATGTATCGCTTCATGATCCCATTGGACAGGACAAAGAGGGCAACGAAATTTCCCTTATTGATGTACTGAAGTCTGAATCCGAGGATGTTATTAATACAATCCAGCTGAATATGGAGCTTGAAAAAGTAAAGGAATATATTGATGTTTTAGATGAAAGAGAAAAGGAAGTCATTGTAGGAAGGTTTGGGCTCGATTTGCAAAAAGAAAAAACACAGAGAGAAATAGCAAAAGAACTTGGCATATCCAGGAGTTACGTATCCAGGATTGAGAAGAGGGCATTAATGAAGATGTTCCATGAGTTTTATCGGGCAGAAAAAGAAAAGCGAAAAAATAATTAAAGGGACAGCCTGGCTGTTCCTTTAATTATTTTATTCTTCCATTTTTTAATAAAAGCTCCCAGTTCTCAGCGCTGTCATGAGTCTGATACAAATCTTTCAAATAGGTTGAAAATGAAAGTCTGCCGGCATTTTGATAATCTGCTGCAATGTATGTAATCGGGTTGTCATAGCTAAGAAAAGGGAGTTCAACCGGAGAAGATTCCATGGTTTCAAGGTCAATTTTGTCCAGCAATACCTTTTCCTGCTTTGCATAAGCATAATATAAGCTGTCTTTTGTAAAAGCCAGGGCAGTGGCCATAATTGGTTCAGAAACTAATTCTACTGTTTCACCTTTATCGCGTGAAAAAAAGATTCCGCTCCTTGTGGACATAGCCATAATATTGGGGTTATCAGGATGTGCAGCTATCATGCCCAGCGTGTCTGCTTCAAGTCCTTTTAAGCTGACGGGTTCCCATGTTTGTCCTTTATTTTCCGAACGGTATACACCAGGGGCAAGTTCAGCTGTTTGTTCCTGGCTGATGATATAGACGATACCGCTATTGTAGCCTGCTGATAGAAAGGGGAAGCTGCTCTTGCCGTAAAACGCAAGCTTTTCCAAAGAAGCGCCTTTATCTGTGCTTTTTACAATGCCCAGCGGATCTTTAAGTTCTGAGTTTTTATCTGGGTGGCCGCTTGCTATAAAGCCGTCTTTTTGTGCCTGAAACCCCATGTAGTCATGGTTGTGTGCAGATGTTTCAAACCAGGTTCCGTCTTTAAAAAATTTCAGTCCATTGCTGGAAGAAAGATAAAGCCCTGTATCATTGCCAGGATAGCCTATTCCCTGGATATGCTCAATTTGCTGTGCTGATGCTTTTATCACTTCATAGGGAGTTTCCTCTTCAGCTTTTTTTTGAGGTTCCTCCGATTGGCTTTGACTTTTTTGCTCTTCTGAAGAACAGCCAGCTGCCAGCAATAAAAGCGAATATATAAACAGCAGAATTCCTTTCCTCCACTGTCTCATTCTTTTTCACTCCTGTTTAACTTAGTCCTTTTATTTCTTTCCGTTGCCATTATAAAGCATTTTAAGGGAAAATAAAAAACCCCTGCCTGCGGAAGGGTCCTTAGCTATAAAAGTTAGAATTGGTGGTTTAATGGCCGATAAGTGATATTGTATGTCTTTTCTCTTTCTTGATATCCGAAATATGTTTAGTCGTTTTTCCTGTTCCTTTGCAGACAGGGCAAGTTTTTTTTAGGAATTTATAAGCCGGAATGCTGCCTGCTCCCAGGCATTTTATGCAGATGGAGATAACCTTCATTTAACACTCCTCCCTTAATTTTCCTTCTGATGCTATTATATGACGCGTTTAAATGGCGGTGCTCAAGAATGTATCATTTCCTTTCGTAAATTAAGGATTTTTGATGTAAACGCCTAAACCATGCTCTTGCCGGATACATAACTTAATAATAGAAGGCGAAGGGAGGTATAAGCATCATGCCTTATGGTTATTACGGCTATCCGGTTCCGCCTTATCCTGGCAGGTATTACGGCGGCGGAGGGTTCTGGCTTGCGCTGGCGGTAGTACTGCTGATTCTGCTGCTTGTATTTGGGGGATTTGCCTATTATGGGGGCTATTTCAAATAGCCAGGGCTTAAAACATAGCTCATACCCGCCTCGGGTATGAGCCTTTTTGCATCAGAGCACTTGATATTTAGTTTTTTAATGGGGTTGGGCTGGAGCCGATTGTTGATTGAGCGAAAGGCGAGGGATCTTAAAAAAATATTTGTGTTTCGGTGTCTATTCGAAGGGTACCCGCCTGCAGAAAACGAAATACCTATTAAAGGAAATCAGTGAGCTAAGTTAACAAGTATAAAAATAAACTATCCAGTCATTTTTGATAGAAATTTCCGAAAAATTAATTTATAATACTTCTATAAACGAAATATTTTCTTAGGGGGAAAATCATGACTGCTATAGCCTATTCAACAGTTTGGGATTTGGATATCTTTTTTAAAGGCGGAAGTGCTTCAAAGGAATTTGAATATCATTTGCAAGAAACAAGAGAACATATCGACTTATTTTATAATCAGGTACATAAATGGCAGCCTTCTAATTCAGCAGCAGATGGAAAAGATATTAACGCCATTATCGATTTATTCCAGCAAACGGCTAAAAAAGTTCGACAGGCAGGAGCCTTTGTCAGCTGTCTGCAGGCACAAAATACGGAAGATAAGAAGGCCAAAGCACTTAGAGGATCAACCACTGAGCTAAGTGCATCTTTTCAAACGGCATTAACCATTTTTGATCAAAAGCTCGCAAGCTATGAAGATGATGTATGGGCAGAACTGCTAAAAGATGAAAGCTTGAATGAATTGGCTTTCGTACTTACAGAACGCCGTGAAAGAGCAGCTGAAAAACTGTCCCAGGAAGAAGAAGCAGCGATCAATGCACTGGCAATTGATGGTTATCACGGCTGGGGGCAAATGTACGATGTCATTGTAGGGAATATAACAATTCCAATACGCGAAAATGGTGAGGACAAGGACCTTTCAGTGGGCCAGGCGGCGAATAAGTTTTCCAGTCCTGACAGAACTGTCCGCAAAGAAGTCTTTGATAAATGGGAGGAAGCCTGGAACGGAAAGGCAGACTATTTATCTAAAGCGCTGAACAGTTTAGCAGGCTTTAGATTAAATGTTTATAAGTTGAGGGGATGGGAGGATTTCCTGAAGGAGCCTCTTGAGCTGAACAGGATGAAAAAAGAAACATTGGATACTATGTGGGATGTCATTGCTAAAAATAAACAGCCTCTTGTTAACTACCTTAATAGAAAAGCGGAACTGCTTGGCATTGAGAAGTTAAGCTGGTATGACTTGGATGCACCGCTTAGCAAGACAGAAACGAAAGTGTCTTATCAGGAAGGTGCAAATTTTATCCTGGAACAGTTTTCCCGGTTTGGGGAAGAAATGACGTCTTTTTCGAAAAAGGCTTTTGAAGACAAATGGATTGAGGCTGAAGATCGTCCTGGAAAAGCCCCAGGCGGTTTCCATACTTATTTCCCTGAAAGCAGCCAGTCAAGAATCTTTATGACCTACTCGGGAACTCCTTCGAACATCTCTACTTTAGCTCATGAACTCGGTCATGGATTCCATACTTATGCAATGAGGGACCTTCATTTATTAAATCGCAGCTATGCCATGAATGTTGCGGAAACTGCATCAACTTTCGCTGAAATGATTGTTGCAGATGCATCTGTGAAAAGTGCTGAGACTGAAGAAGAAAAACTGGCGCTTCTCGAAGAAAAGGTTCAAAGATCAGTAGCGCTCTTAATGAATATCCATGCGAGATTTATATTCGAAACACGATTCTATGAGGAAAGAAAACAGGGGAATGTAAGTGCAGAAAGGCTAAATGAATTAATGGCTGAAGCTCAAAAAGAAGCATATGGAAATGGGCTGGATGAATATCATCCATCATTTTGGGCCTCGAAGCTGCACTTTTATATCACAGGTGTACCGTTCTATAATTTTCCTTATACCTTTGGCTACTTATTTTCACTGGGCATTTATGCTCAGGCGCTAAAAGAAGGAAAAGGATACGAGGAAAAATATATTGCGCTATTAAAAGATACGGCTTCCATGACGGTTGAAGAATTAGCGATGAAGCATCTGAACGCCGACTTAACAAAGCCGGAATTCTGGGAAAGCGCCGTGCAATTATGCATTGATGATGTAGAAGAATTCTTGGAATTAACGAAAAAATAAGAATGCAATAAGCCGCACTCATATGAGCGCGGCTTATTTTTTTACATCTTTTTTAACTTAAAAGGGCTTATCATGAATAGAGAAAGGAGCAGCATGATAAATAGGAAAGATGGCTCGGGCCAATAAGGCACAGCAAGGAAGCTTAATGTAGCAAGACAGCCTGCAGCTGTAATGGGGAGACCGGTAAAGTAGCCGTTATTTGCCGAAATATTAAATCGTGCAAGACGAAAGGCTCCACACCCGATATAAAGAACGGTGAAGAAGGATCCTGGTGCCCCGAAGCCAGACAAAATTCCCTGGTACAATAAAAGGGCAGGAGCAACTCCAAATGAGATGATATCACTCATAGAATCAAGCTGTTTTCCCAATTCCGATTCAATATTTAATTTCCGGGCTGCCATTCCATCAAATCGATCAGCGAGAGCTGCAACAAAGATTAGGAGCACACTTAAATTCAAGTTTCCATTAATGGCAAATAAAATTGCGAAACATCCTAAAGATAAATTCGCCAGCGTCAAAAAATTCGCAGTTTGTGCTTTAAGCTTTTTGAAGGTTAAATCGAGAACATTGGATAAGAACATATTAGACACTCCTTGTAATTCGGGGGATAGCATTTGGTTTTATTTTCATTCTAAAAAGGATGGGAAAGCTTGGGGAGTTTGTGGCAAACTTAGTTTAATATGTTATATAATAATATTTTATTCTATGCTTTTTATGCCTGTTCGTAAAGAATATATTTTGTTTTGGGGGGGCTGCCGATTGATAAAGTCTTTTTATCGCTTGATGATTGAACTTACAAATGGAAGATGGACATCCGCGCTACTGAAAAGATTTGCGCAATCAAAATGGAGCAGGTTGGCCATTCCTTCATTTTCAAAGATATTTAATATAAACGAAAGTGAGATGGAAAGGGAAATTAAGGATTATGGCTCCCTTCATGAGTTCTTTATCAGAAGGTTAAAAGAAGGGGTGCGAGTTCCGGATGAAAGCCCAGATTCGGTAGTAAGCCCTGTGGATGCTGTTATAGAAGATATAGGGAGCATTCAGTCCACACGCATCATTACGGTTAAAGGCAAAGACTATTCCATCTCAGAAATGCTTGGTGAGGAAAAAGCAGAGAAATACACCGGGGGCACGTATATGATTTTTTATTTAAGTCCGAGCCATTATCATCGGATCCATAGTCCTGTAACCGGAAAGGTGGAGGACCAATGGGTACTCGGTTCAAAATCTTATCCGGTGAATAAATGGGGATTAAGGTTTGGCAGGGACACTCTTTCGAAAAATTACCGAAACATTACCGAAGTGGTTCATGGAACTGCTATGATCGCGATTGTAAAAGTAGGTGCCATGTTTGTCAATTCCATTGAACTTATACATGAGGGAGATCATCTGGAAAAGGGCAAGGAAATGGCTTATTTTTCATTTGGTTCGACCGTTATCCTTCTTTTTGAGAAAGGAAAGTTTGAACTGGATTCTTCTTTAAAGGCTCCAGCCCACATAAAAGTGGGGGAGCGCATTGGGAATCTAATATAAAGGCTCTTTTCTCATAAATTTGCTGTTTTTACTTATAAATTCTGGCCGTTGATTTCAGCACGGAGCACTCAAGTTTTCCCGCGGGGAGGAATGAGAGCCTCATTGGCTTCGCCTGCGGGGTCTACCGCTTCACTCTCTTCTGAAGCAGGACATTATAAAAGCAACTTTGAATTTACAGCTCTTCGTAAGGAAATGCGGAGCATTTTCGGGGAGTCAAGTGCCCTCCGCTAAAATCAACTCAGTTGTTTTAACTTAATTAGCAGCCCGAAAACCAACAAACTTTACGAAAACAGCCAAAATAAAAAAACAAGCCTGTTCAGGGCTTGTCATTTTTAAGAAGAGACCTTTATTCTGTTTGATAAAGAGCGCCGGTGGATTTCTGTTTCAATTAAACGGATGAAGTCTTTGCTAAGCTGCAGTTCTCTTGCTTTATGATAGGATTCTATTAGTAATTCATCTGACAGTTTGCGCATGCTTGCCCCACCTCCAGGAAAAGAAATTTACTGTTCTAAATGATTATTTTTATACATATAATGTAAGATTTTATATTGTACCCCTACTCTAGCAAAATTAAACGATTAGAACAACTGTTCTGTTATCCACAGAGGATAGTGGATAACCTGTGATTATTTTGTTTATAAAAAGGGGGAAAGTATAAGAATCACATTGGATAATGTGTATAAAGTTATCCACAACTATCAAAGGGAGTTGGATTTTGTCGAAAAATTTTTATAATTAGTCCATATATCCTATATTTCTTTATAGAAATTCCCTTTGTTTGAGTGCCTTTCCCCTTTTTGTGGAATCGTATAAAATATAACAGCATAATCCAGGACAGCTGCCTATTGATGTTTGCTTTGAAAGAGCGGATAAAATTGGTTATGAT
Source organism: Bacillus sp. J33 (assembly GCF_000518885.1). Taxonomy (GTDB): domain Bacteria; phylum Bacillota; class Bacilli; order Bacillales; family Cytobacillaceae; genus Cytobacillus. Next base: position 7,558 of record NZ_JAEL01000103.1, read on the forward strand.
GTAATCGGTATTGATCATTTTAAATTGATTTATATTCATGCTCAGTTATACTTGCCTGGTGATTTTGCTCAGGCTTTCGCATTCAGCGAAAAGGACAATATGAATTATGATAGAGGTGTAAATATAGTGTTAAAGCATTTTTTGCCTGACCAGCATGTGAAAAGCATCTTTGAGATCACTCCTCAGAGTTTAAAGGAAAAAGGCGTAAAAGGAATCATAACAGACCTGGACAATACTTTAGTGGAATGGGACAGGCCTAATGCAACACCAAAGCTTATTAGCTGGTTCGAGGAAATGAAGCAAAGCAATATAAAGGTTACGATTGTTTCAAATAATAGCGAAAGCCGCGTCAAGGCTTTTTCACATCCGCTAAATATTCCATTTATTTATCAGGCAAGAAAGCCTATGGGACGGGCATTTCGCAGAGCCCTATCAGAAATGGGGCTTAAAAAAGAAGAAACGGTTGTCATTGGTGATCAATTGCTGACTGACGTACTTGGCGGAAACCGAAGCGGATTTCATACTATTTTGGTAGTGCCCGTTGCTCAAACAGATGGGTTTGTTACAAAGTTTAACCGTTTAGTCGAAAGAAGAATCTTAAATTGGTTCAGAAAAAAGGGAATGATTCGGTGGGAGGATTAAAAAGTGAGTGAAGAGCAATATGTTTGTATAGGCTGCGGGGTTAAAATTCAAACTGAAGCCCCTGAAGAAATAGGTTACGCCCCACAATCAGCGCTGCAAAAGGAAGCGATTATCTGCCAGCGCTGCTTTAGGCTTAAACATTATAATGAAGTGCAGGATGTGAGTCTAACGGATGACGATTTTCTGAAAATCCTGAATGAAATCGGACAAAGCGATGCGCTTATCGTGAAGATTGTTGATATCTTTGATTTCAATGGAAGCTGGCTTCCGGGGCTTCACCGTTTTGTTGGAAGCAATAAAATTCTTCTCGTAGGAAATAAAGCTGATTTGCTTCCGAAATCAGTGAAAACAAATAAACTGATTAATTGGATGAAGCAGGAATCCAAACAGCTCGGCTTAAAGCCTGAAGAGGTATTTTTGGTAAGTGCTGCAAAAGGCCATCTTATTAATGAAGTTGCAGCAGCTATTGACCATTACCGAGAGGGAAAGAATGTATATGTAGTTGGCTGTACAAATGTCGGGAAGTCTACCTTTATTAACCGTATTCTGAAAGAAGTAACTGGGGAAGGAGATGTTATTACTACTTCTCATTTCCCTGGGACCACGCTTGATATTATTGAGATTCCTCTATCTGATGGGAAAGCCTTGGTCGATACACCGGGAATTATTAACCATCACCAGATGGCTCACTATGTGGATAAAAGGGATTTAAAAATTATTACGCCCAAGAAGGAAATCAAGCCTAAAGTCTACCAGCTGAATGAGGAACAAACCTTATTCTTTGGAGGGCTCGCAAGGTTTGATTATATTTCAGGGGGGCGGCGTTCATTTGTTTGCCATTTTTCTAATGAAATAAATATCCATCGAACAAAAACGGAAAAAGCAAATGAATTATATCAAAACCATGCTGGAGAAATGCTCACGCCTCCAAGAAAAGAGCAGATGGATACGTTCCCTGAGCTTGTGAGGCATGAATTTATTATAAAAGAGCCAAAAACAGATATTGTCTTTTCAGGCTTGGGATGGATTACGGTAAATGAAGCTGGGGCAAAAGTGGCAGCTTATGTACCGAAAGGCGTTCATGCATTAGTAAGGAAATCTTTAATATAATTGATCGGCTCTAAATCGGAAATAGCCGATTGAGTGATCTTGGCAAGGCGAATTAAGGAAGAGGCGCTATCAGTTTATGTATTAAGCCATTGGGCATGTGCCCAGACGCTATTAATTAAGGGGAGAGGAAAATGAAAAAGCTCTTTGGTGTAATAGGCGATCCAATAAAACATTCCATGTCGCCTTCCATGCATAATGATCTATTTCAGATCTATGGCATAGATGCCCATTATCAAGCGTTTCATGTAAAAAAAGAACACCTTTCCGATGCCATATTAGGATTCAGGGCACTGGGGATAGCAGGCTTCAATGTTACCGTCCCTCATAAAGAGGCCATCATACCTCTTTTGGATGAACTGGATCCGTTGGCTAAGGCAATTGGTGCAGTTAATACAGTGGTATATGACAATGGAAAACTAAAAGGCTTTAATACAGACGGAAGCGGGTTCGTCAAAGGGCTGTTGGATAGAGTCTCTTCTTTAAAAGACAAAAAGGTTTTAATAGTTGGTGCAGGGGGAGCTGCAAGAGCCATTTATTTTACAATGGCAGAAGCAGGACCGCAATTATTGGATATCTGTAACCGTACCGTTTCTAAAGCGGAGCTTATTGTGAAGGAGTGCCCTTTTCAGGTCCCTGCCAGTGCGCTGGATATAAATAAAGCTGAAAGTAAGTTAGAAACATACGATTTGATCATCCAGACTACACCAATGGGGATGGCTCCAGCTATCGAAGAGAGCCCGCTTTCTGTACATAATCTTAAGCCCGGCTCCTTTGTTAGCGATATTGTCTACAATCCGCTTGAGACACGGCTTTTGCGGGAAGCTGGCAATAAAGGAGCTGAAATCCAAAATGGCGTTGATATGTTTGTGCATCAGGGAGCTTTGGCTTTCGAAAAATGGACTGGCATTGAACCGGACATTAAAAGAATGAAAGATAAAGTCTTAAAACAACTGGGAGGATTATCATGCTAACAGGAAAACAAAAGCGTTTTTTACGTTCTAAAGCCCATCACTTAAATCCCATTTTTCAAGTGGGCAAGGGCGGGGTCAATGAGAATATGATTAAACAAGTCGGAGAAGCATTGGAAGCTCGTGAGTTATTAAAAGTAACTGTGCTTCAAAACTGTGAGGAAGACAGGGATACGGTTGCAGAGCAGCTGGAAAAAGGAACAAAATCCGAACTTGTCCAGATCATCGGGAACATTATTGTGTTATATAAGGAATCTAAAGAAAACAAACAAATTGACCTGCCCTAATTAGACTTTCATATCTGGAATGAGGAAAGGAGGGCACTCATGGAGAAAGTAGGCATACTTGGGGGGACCTTTAATCCGCCGCATCTGGGCCATCTTATTATTGCAAATGAGGTTATGTGTTCACAGGGATTGGATGAAGTTTGGTTTATGCCGAACCAGGAACCTCCTCACAAGGAGAAGTCCAATGCTGTCAGCAACAGCGATCGTATAGAAATGCTGAAGCTTGCAGTAGAAGGTCACCCGAAATTCAAATTGGAACTGATTGAGCTCGAAAGGCCTGGACCTTCTTTTACCTATGATACGATGAAGCTTTTAAAGGAAAACTATCCGCAAAAGCAGTTTTATTTTATAATTGGGGCCGACATGGTCGAGTTTTTGCCTAAGTGGCACAATATTGATAAACTTCTTGAAATGATTGCCTTCATCGGTGTAAAAAGACCATCTTACAATCTCCAGACCTCCTATCCGATTCTTTATTCCGAGGTTCCGGAAATGGGGATATCCTCCAGCATGATCAGGAAAAGGCTGAAGGAAGGAAGAACAGTCCGCTACCTAGTACCTGATTCAATAAGGGAGTATATAAAGGAGAATCGTTTATATGAATCGTGAACAGGCCCTGGCAATTGTTAAGGAGCAACTAACTGAACACCGCTATGTTCATACGATAGGTGTAATGGAAACGGCTTTAAAGCTTGCTGAAATGTATGGTGCAGATACAAAGAAAGCAGAAATGGCAGCAATCTTTCATGATTATGCAAAATTTCGCCCTAAAGAAGAAATGAAGGAGATCATACTCAGGGAAGGCATGCCAAGTGAGCTTCTGGATTACAATAGTGAACTTTGGCATGCTCCGGTTGGTGCCTATTTAGCTGAAAAAGAAGCAGGGATAACTGATAGCGAGGTTCTCAATGCAATCAGATATCATACTTCCGGCAGGACAGGGATGACTTTGCTGGAAAAAGTCATCTATCTTGCTGATTACATTGAGCCAGGAAGGCATTTCCCTGGTGTGGATGAGGTTCGCGAGTTAGCTGTTTCCAGCCTGGATAAAGCTTTAATAAAATCAGTACAAAATACGATTATATTTTTGATGAAAAAGGATCAGCCAGTTTTTCCGGCTACCTTCCATACCTATAATGACCTTGTAATGAAAATGGAGGATTGATTGAATGAGTGAAAACACACTACTGATGACTGCAGTTAAGGCGGCGGATGATAAAAGGGCAGAGGACATAACAGTCCTTAACATGAAAGGGATCTCTTTAATTTCTGACTACTTTATTATCTGCCATGGAAATTCTGATAAACAGGTACAAGCCATTGCCAGGGAAATGAAAGAAAAATCCGAAGAGCATGGATATACCATTAAAAGGATGGAAGGCTTTGATGAGGCAAAGTGGGTTCTTGTTGATATGGGGGATGTTGTTGCCCATATTTTCCACCGCGACGAAAGAAGCTATTATAACCTTGAAAGACTTTGGGGCGATGCACCTGTCGAAAACGTCCAAAGCATGCTTAATCAATGAGCTACGGCAAGTTTGCATACCTTTACGACCAGTTAATGGAAGATGTGCCATACGACAGCTGGGTCGCATTGATCAATAGAAAGCACAACAAGTATAAAGTTCCAGGAAAAGAGCTTCTGGACGTGGCGTGCGGGACTGGGCAGCTTTCAGTTAGACTGGGAAAGCAAGGATATCATGTTACAGGTGTGGATTTATCGGAGGATATGCTTGCAGTGGCCCAGGAGAAAGCTGAACACCATGACCTGAAAATTCCCTTTTACCAGCAAAATATGGCGGATTTAGAGGGGTTTGGCCAATATGACATAATAGGAATTTTTTGCGATTCATTAAATTACCTTGAAACGGATTCAGAGGTGCAGGAGACTTTTAAGCGTGTCCATGCTCACCTAAAAGACGATGGGCTTTTTATTTTCGATGTCCACTCCATTTATAAAATGATGCAAATCTTTATGAATCAGACATTTGCTGAGAATAATGAGGAAATTTCTTATATTTGGCATAGCTATCAAGGGGAATATCCCAACTCTGTTGAGCATGACCTGTCTTTTTTTGTTTTGGATGAAACGACCGGAAAATATGATCGTTATGATGAGCTCCATTATCAGCGTACCTTTCCTGTAGAAATGTATGAAGGCTGGCTCAAGGAATGCGGTTTTGAGCTCCTGGAGGTTACAGCTGATTTTGAAGATGCTGCTCCAGGAAGCCAGTCGGAGCGAATATTTTTTATATCGAAGAAAATGAAATGAAAATTTCGGTAAATGATGGCCGGGTTATACCTTCTTGCTTTGGCACCTGTTAAATGGAAGGGAAATCAGCAGAAGAGTTTTCAGAGCTGAAATTAAAACTTCAAACCTAAAATTAAGCCAGATTGCGATAAGCAACCTGGCTAATTTTTTTTGATAAGAAGGATTTCTCATATCTTATAAAGAATTATTATTGGAGTGTATACTGTTTTTTTACCTCAACAAGATCTTCGTCAAATTTTGAGTGAGTTGCCTGGAATAAATGCTCAAATACTTGACCTAGTTCACTTTCAAGCACCTTAATCCCTTCCCCGGTAATACCGCCTTTAACACATACCTTTTCTTGCAATGTAGGCAAAGTGTAAAACCCTTTCTTCAGTAAATCCCCCAAACCTATTAGCATCTCGGCTGCCAGTTTAGTGGCTGTTTCCTGGTCAATTTCTGTTTCTGATACAGCGGCATTGATGAAGCGCTGTGTTAAATAGCTGAAAAAGGCAGGACCACAGCTCACAATATCTGAAGAAACTCTTGTAATGTTTTCCTCAATAGACACAGGTGTTGAAATGCTCTCAAAAAGCTTTTGGAGTCGGTTTTTCCACTGTTCATGGCACCTTTCTCCAAATGATAATAACGAAACTCCCGATAAGGCCCGATTGGTTATGCTGGGAATCGCTCTTGCAGCAGAGCAAGGCAGGACGGATTCCAGCTGATTTACACTTATGGGGCTGGTAATGGATACTACGCATTTATCTTTTGACAGGAACGGTAAAATATCCTGAATCACATTATAAACATCATGTGGCTTTACACATACAAAAATAAGTGAAGAGTGCCTCGCAGTCTCCCTGGCATCTTCGGCAACCACAACACCATTGTATGTTTCCTTTATCTCCATCGCTTTCGCAATTGTCCTATTGGTAATTGTAATGGAGGAAGGGGAAACGGCCTCTCCATCGAGGAATGCCTCTGTCAGGATTCTCCCCATATTACCTGTACCAATGATTCCGATTTTCATTGTTCCATCCCTCCTTCAAAAGCAGGCTCTCTCGTATAACGATATGTAGTGAAAAAAACATTTATGCCAAAAGAAAGGATAGGACGTTAATGGCCGAATGGATAAAAAACAATAAAGTGTACTTTTTTGGAGGTGTGCTGGCATTATGTGCTCTTCTTTATTATTTTTTTATGCCTCCTGAAAAAACAAATGGTTTACCCGGAATAGACCAAGCAGAGTTAGCAGAAAGAAAGGGCTATGGAAAAACCGCTGATGAGGATTTGACTAATGCCAGTGTACAGCCTCAACTCCTATTAGTTGATGTGAAGGGGGCTGTTAAGAAGCCGGGAGTTTACGAAGCAAAAGAGGGCGACAGGGTTATTGATATCCTGGAAAAAGCAGGAGGCCTAACGGATAACGCTGACACCTATCAAATAAACTTTGCTTTAAGAGTATCAGATGAAATGGTTATGTATATTCCTGAAAAAGGTGAAGCGGCTGCTGACACTGGTGGATCGGAATCAGCAATTAATGTAAAGCAAAATGACGGGAAGATTGATCTTAACAAAGCAACTGAATCAGAATTGCAGACATTGCCTGGAATTGGTCCGTCCAAGGCTGCAGCTATACTGGAGCACAGGGAATCTAATGGGCCATTTAAGGCTATTGAGGATTTAAAATTAATTGCAGGGATCGGTGATAAAACCTTTGAAAAACTAAAGGAATTTATAAAGGTAAATTAGAAATTTTACCTTCCATTGACCTTGTACCATTTCGGGCTTACACTATTGGGAGTAAAAGATATTTGCAATATATTATTACAGACGCTGAATAGATGGAAGGGGAGAAACATAGAAAATGGATCGTATATCCTGGAATCAGTATTTTATGGCTCAAAGCCATCTGCTGGCCCTGAGAAGCACATGTACGAGGCTGGCAGTCGGTGCAACAATTGTAAGGGATAAAAGAATTATTGCAGGCGGATATAATGGTTCGATTGCTGGGGGAGAACATTGTATTGATGAAGGCTGCTATGTAATTGATAATCATTGTGTACGCACCATTCATGCGGAAATGAATGCAATACTGCAATGTGCAAAATTTGGCGTGCCTACTAGTGACGCGGAGATTTATGTCACGCATTTTCCTTGTCTCCAATGCTGTAAAGCCATTATCCAGGCAGGTATTAAAACAGTTTACTACGCTCAGGACTACAAGAATCACCCCTATGGCATTGAACTCTTTCATAAGGCAGGGGTTAAAATAGTTCAGGTTGAAGCTGAAAAGGTTTCATTTGATGAAAACAGGCAAGAAAAACGTGAACTAATCGAAAATTTGTTAAATGAGCTTGAGAGAAACGGCATTAACCAAGAATTATTAAGGGATTATCAGGAAAAGAAGGACAAGCTTTTTAATTTATAGGCTGCGTTAAATGCTGATTGGAATTTTATTCTACAGAACAGATTTAACTGCCCTAATTCTTATCATGAATGCAGGAATAAAAACTTATGGCTCTTTTCTAAAAGATTGCTGTTTTTAAATAGGTATTGTGAATAAAAAGTAAATAAAGTTGGTTGATTGGAACGTAAGGAGCGAGATTCCTCGAAAATGCATCCGCATTTTCTTACGACGCGGTGTGCATTCGGGGAAGCTTATTCAAAGTCCTGCGGGAGGAGCGGGACAGGAGAGACCCCACAGGTACTTCGCACCGAGGAGGCTCACCGCCAGCCCCGCGGAAAGCGAGCATCCTGGAGTGGAAATCAACCTCTCCTCACTACTTGTTAAAAAGCAACAAAGTTTGCGAAAACAGCCAAACTTATAAAAAATGGGCTTTTTATTCCTGTGTTTTATCTGACTGCAAAGGAGCCATATTTATGAAAGGCAGATGGATATATGCAGCTGCTGCCGCCCTCTTGGGAATATTAACCGCTTTTTTCAAATTGCCTGTTTTTATATTCATTATATGCATTTATTTACTCCTTCTGGATAAAAGAAAGATATTGACTAGAAAGCAATCTGGTTTTCTAGCATTGATTTTCCTGCTTTTTCTCATAAAAGGCGAAATGGCAGAGCGTTATAATACAACTAGTCTGGCTGGGGGAGAAAGCCTTTTTGAAGTTGTTATTAAAGAAAAAGCACGAATAAATGGAGATCAGCTTACTTTATTTGTTGACATAGCTAATTCGAATGAAACGGTTATGGCGAAATATAAAATAAAAACAAAGAAAGAAAAACAGAATCTGACTGCCTATCTGCAAATTGGCCTGTCGTGCCAGGTAAACGGCAAGCTGGAGCCTCCCCCATCAGCTACTAATCCCAATGCGTTTGATTATAAGAAGTATCTCTATCATAATAAAATCTTCTGGATCCTCCAAATTGAGCATCTATCCCTCTCTGACTGCTTCAATCAAGATAACAGCTTCTTTTTACCCCTCCTAAAAATAAGAGAAATGGGAACAAATTATCTTTTAGAACATTTTCCTGAAAACATGGCACCTATAGCCGTTGCACTTATATTTGGTGATCGAAACTTCATTGATCATGATATTCTTGATGCCTATCAAAAATTGGGTATTATCCATTTACTTGCTATTTCAGGCCTGCATGTAGGTTTACTGGCAGGGATGTTTTTTCTTTCCGGAATCCGGGTTGGGGTAACACGCGAGAAAATGATAAATGGTTTGATCCTGATTTTGCCCGGGTATGCCATTATTACTGGTGCAGCTCCATCTGTCCTCCGGGCAGTCTTTATGCTGCTATTGGTATTGCTTTCGAAAAAGCTTAAAACCTCTATTCTATTAATAGACGTCTTCTCTATTGTTTTCTTTTGCTTTATTTTCATTTCGCCATATGTCGTGTTTAATGCAGGCTTTCAGCTTTCATTTTCTGTAGCCTTTTCACTTATCCTTTCGGCCCCCCTAATCTTAAAGCGATTTTCCAATCCTATAGCTATCACCCTTTCTGTGTCATTTGTTTGTCAGATAGCAGCGATTCCTATTTTGCTCTGGCACTTTTTTGAAGTGTCAATTATTTCTGTTTTTGCTAATCTTATTTTTGTCCCGATATATTCATTTATTGTACTCCCGGCAGTCATGTTTCTTTACCTGCTTCATTTATTAAGTGGCGGAAAGTCAGCTTTTTTGCTGTTTCCTTTTGATCATTTTATTAGTCTCCTTGACCGTATAGCTGAAACCACTTCAGGGATTCCTTATACTTCGGCTGTTTTGGGGCGGCCTCCGGTGGTTGTCCTGGTTATGTATATTGTGATTATTCCTGCTTTCTTTACCATATGGGAGAAGAAAAGAGGCAAAAAACCAATCCTTTTGGGATGCTTTGCTCCTTTATTGGTGGTAGTGGTACATCTCTTTTCCAATGCTCTAACTCCGAACGGAGAAGTCACTTTTCTTGATGTCGGCCAGGGGGACTGCATTCTTATTAGGCTTCCTTATGGCAGAGGAAATTATTTAATTGATACAGGCGGTACAATCAGTTTTCAGGCGGAAGACTGGAAGGTAAGGAGCAATCCGTATGAAGCAGGAAAGGATACAGTCATCCCTTTTTTAAAAAGTAAAGGCATCAGCAAAATTGATATGCTTATTTTGACACATGGAGATATGGATCACATTGGCGGTGCTGAAGCAGTCATCGGCGAATTAAGAGTTAAGACTGTTTTGATGCCCCGAGCCTCTGAGATTTCAGAGCTTGAACAAGAAGTTATTCAAAAAGCGATGAGAAAAAACAGTAAAGTGCGATTCGTTAAGGAAGGAGACAATTGGACCGAGGGAGAATCCTTTTTTAAAATACTTTCGCCTCAAGAAGGGACAAAAACAGAAAGAAATGATGGTTCAATTGTGCTCTATACTGAATTAGGAGGGTTAAAGTGGCTATTTACCGGAGATCTGGAAAGCGATGGAGAGGAAAGGCTGATGCACAGTTATCCCAACCTGAAGGCGGATGTTCTAAAAGCTGGTCATCATGGAAGCAAAACCTCATCGACAGATCCATTCCTTTCTATGATTGAGCCGCGGGTTGCCATCATATCGGCAGGAAGAAACAATCGCTACGGTCATCCGCATCAGGAGGTAATATCAAGGTTTCATCAAAAAAATATACAAATACTAAGGACGGATGTTCATGGCGCGATTACCTATATTTTCAAAGGGGATTCAGGAACCTTTTTTGTTCGGATTCCATAGTATATCTTAGAAAGCATTTTAGCAGGGAAGAACTCTAACAAAAAAAGACTGCATATATGCAGCCTTAATGCTTTGGCCCATCTAAAGACGGGCCTGAACCATCCATTTTTCTCACATTATGTAGCCATTAAGCTCCTAAAAATTTAATGACTGTTGCAATTACAAATAACGTAGCGAAGAAACCGAATGATACGATAAACCCTACACCAGAGTCGATAGCGTCATTTCGTTTGCTTTGGACGTTTTTTTCAAATTCGTTCACAGTCTACCCCTCCTATTTCCTATATAGTATAAGACATTCATATAAAAAAATCTAGCGTTCCCCGGCTCTTTTCCTCCGTTAGCAAGAGTTGTCACAAATAAGGCAAAACACCAAGGGAAAAATAATAAAACAAAGGGTGCACCGCCACTTCCTGAGTATCCCGGGTCTTTAGGAAGCGGCGTTCTATATAGATTAGAAATTGGCGTTCGAAATGGGCGCCAATTTCTTATGTATTGCTTGTCAAAATGCCAGAGCTTCTTTAGGATAGAAAGAGAATAAAATGCAAGCTGAACGGAGAGAAAAACATTGGTTTTTGATATATGGAAACAAATAAAAGCAAAGCGGTTTGCTCCCATATATTTATTGTATGGAACAGAACCCTATCTTATAAACGAAACAAAACAGCTGCTGATTAATAATGTATTAAGCCAGGAGGAAGCTGATTTTAATTTATCCTCCTATGACCTTGAGGAAACCACAATTGACACTGCCTTGGAGGATGCTGAAACATTCCCTTTTATGGGAGAAAGAAGGCTGATTTTTTTACATAATCCGGTATTTTTAACTTCAGAAAAATCTAAAGCCAAAATGGAGCATAACCTTGCCAAGCTTGAAGCGTATATTAAGGAACCTGCACCATACTCGGTTGTTGTTTTTGCATCTTCCGCTGAAAAGCTGGATGACCGGAAAAAAATAACGAAACAATTAAAGAAAACAGGAGCTGTCCTTGAAGCGAAGAAGCTGAATGAAGGCGAACTTAAAACGTGGATCAGGGAAAGGGCTGCAGTGAACGGGGTACAGATTGATGAAAATGCAGTTGAACTGGTATTAACCCTCGCAGGAACCAACTTATTTATATTAACCAGTGAAATTGATAAGCTGGCTTTATATGCAAATGATACGAAGCGAATTGACGAACAGATGGTTGAAAAGATGGTTTCGCGTTCACTGGAACAAAATATTTTTTCTCTAGTGGATAAAATTGTCCATCGCAGAATAGAAGAGGCGTTAAGGATTTATTATGATTTATTAAAGCAAAATGAGGAACCGATTAAAATCCTGTCTGTTATAACCGGCCAATTCAGGTTGATTTACCAGGTAAAAGAGCTTGCGAGAAGAGGATATGGGCAGCAGCAAATAGCGGGCTATTTAAAGGTACATCCTTTTCGGGTCAAGCTGGCAGCAGGGCAGGCTCAGCTTTTTGGCGATGAAGAACTAACTGCCATCATGAGTTTGCTCGCCGATGCAGATTACCAAATGAAAACCGGAGGCATGAATAAAACCATGTTGATTGAAATGTTTTTGTTCCGCCTGCAAAGCCAGGCTTTGCAAAAAACTACACAATAAAAAACGGTCCAAAGATGAACTGACCTATCGATTTGAGACACCAGAAAAAAACACCTATGCTACCTGTTCCCTATATTCAATAGGAGACAGGTAGTTTAATTTTGCCTGAAGTCGTATTTGATTGTAATAATGGATGAAATTTTTTACTTTTTCCACTACAATAAGATTTGTAAGATACTCTCGTGGCTGAGAGTAGAATTCTTCTGACTTTAAGGTAGAGTGGAAGGATTCAATGACGGCGTTATCCAAGCAATTGCCTTTCCGAGACATGCTTGTGATAATGCCTTTTTCTTTTGCTAGCGTTTGAAATGCTTTAGACGTGTACTGTGCACCTTGATCACTATGCAGCATTACATTTTCAGCGTTCCGATTCTGAACAGCGTCTTTTAGAGTATCCAATACAAGTGTAACGTCCTGGCTCAAACTTATTCGATAAGCAATTATCTCATTATTATAAAGGTCCATAATGCTTGAAAGGTACATCATGGATTGTCCGAATGGAAGATATGTTATATCTGTAACCCATTTTTCATTTGGTTTAGATGCTTTAAAATTACGCTCCAAACGGTTAGGGACAACAATATGGCTTTCTCCTGAGAATTTCACCTTCTTTTTTGGTTTTACTCGACATTGGAGATTATATTTTTGCATAACCTTTTGAACAGTATTTCGATTGACTTCCACTTTATAATCTCTTTTAAGCCATGCCTTTACGGTCCGATGTCCTATTCGAAACTTATGTTTTACACAAATCTCTAAGATTTGCCGTTCTAATTCATTAGGTTTGCGAGGTCCTCTTTTTTTCCATCGATAATAGGTGGATCGTGGAACCCCTATAGCCTCACAAATAAGAGAAATGGAGTATTTTTCTTTTAAGACTTCTACAAGATCTAAGACAACCTCTGGTACCAACTCCTTTCGATCTCCTGGTACTTTTTTAATATCTCTAATTGAATCTGTAAATGCTGGTTTTCTCTTTTCAGCTGCTCAACCTCAGTCAGCCCCTCAGGTCCTTTTCCATAGCTATATTGCTTACCAGAAGGCTGTGCAAAACGATACATCTCTCCTTTTCGATACCACATCAACCAAATCCTTATCTGAGAGTCATTAATAATCCCCAATTCCTCCATAATTTCACGATTGGAATATTGGCCCGACATTTTCATCTCAATAGCTTTCATTTTTGTCTCATAAGAGTAAAAATTCTTTTTTCTCTCCATAAGAAAAACACCTCCTGCAAGTCATAATTATAATTACGACTTAAGGGGTGTTTTTTCCTTTGTCTCATTTAGCTAGGTCTCTTCA
>NZ_JAEL01000104.1 GCF_000518885.1 Bacillus sp. J33
CCGCAGTTGAGATTTTTGCCTTCGTGCCGTGTGCTTAACTTTTTATATCAAAATGAAAGGAGAAATTTATTCATTCTCAGCTTTAAAAAGTATCTCAATCTCCAAATTACCTGTCAAGGAAATCACTTGACAGCCAATTTGGAGATTGAGGAGGAGTCAGTAAGCTGAGAAGGAGATTCCTTAGCCTTGAAAAAGACTGAACCCCAACTAATAAGCAAAGAAGCCGAAAAACGCTTCTCTTCTTAGAGTTACCCATAAACTGAAACCAAAATCAATTTGTGTAGGGAGCATTGACAGTTTCGTTCATATCAGTACATTTCCTCATAATCCCATGCCCATATTAACCTAAATATCCAAGTTTGTTTGGAAGTTATCCAGAACATGGCCCTTAAGAGAAAAAAGCACTACCCTTATTCAAGGATAGCGCCCTTTAATTGAACTGTTAATATTATATTGTCGCCTGTTTTATAAATTAGATAAGTTACAAAATTGACGAATGATTTTCCTGAGTCCTTGGCTTAGTAAACTTTTCATTCCTTCATAAAACCAGTAATTTGACGATACAGCTTCTCGGGATGGGTGAGATTAACCATATGGTCAGCACCTGGAATTTCTATGATATGAGCGTCTGAGTGTTTTCGAAAGTAATTGGCAACACGAAGGTTATCAGGTGAATCCTCCTTACCGATTATCAATAATGTTTTGGCCGTCAATTCTCCTAATCTTTCGATGGCAGGTGGTTGCGGCCAAATCAATTTAACAGCCGGCCATTCAAACATTCGGTTCATATGGTGCTTGGAGCATTTGAACCATCAAATTCCGGTGAGGACTCACCGTTACAACACGATACGATGAATCACTGAGCAAAAGCTCAACCATCTTATCGATATCGGGGGCAGCTTCATGAATCTTCTTCATATTCTCTTCAAACTCCTTTGAATAGCTAAACCCAGATAATCCAGGAGCAAGCAATACAAGTTTTGAAACCCTTTCGGGATAATTCAGAGCGAATTCAGTGGCAATTTGGCCACCCATTGAGTGACCGATGAGTGTCGCCTGATTGATTTCTAGATGATCAAGCAGCAACAGCAAATCTTCAACATGGTTGACGTCTTCTAAAGGGGACGGTGATTTCCCTGTCCCACGTCCGTCAAAAGCAACGACCTTGTAGTGTTTCGCTAAAAGAGATGCGACAAATGTCCAGTTCCGTACATCAGCACCACCAGTGAGGAGAACCACAGGATGACCATTACCATTAACTTCATAATACAAATCCATTGAAATTCCTCCACCCATTACAATTTAATATTAAAACTATGATATCTTTCTTAAATAATCCTGCTTTTTTCTGGCTTAACTTACAATTCAAGAAGCATCTTTTAATTTCCTTCCTTATTCTGGATAATGACCCTTTAATTGAATAAGGTTTTTAAGGAAAAAATGAATACATTATGCAAATCTAGTTAACATAATGCTATTTTTCGGAAGTTAAGAAACATAAAACCATTTGGCGCCCCAGGGGTTTGTTCCCAATCTTAATAAAGGACAAAAGAATGTGAAAAGGATAGTAAAATGTCTTTCATAAAGACAGAATCAAAAAGGCTGTTTCGAACTATGAAAACAGCAATAACAGAAAATGACATCCTCATAAAGACTTTATGAGGATAGCGAAAGAGTATGTATATTTTCGGCAATTGGGAGCTTTTGAAGCCAACATACAGTAAAACGGTCTTCTGCAATCTGTCGCTATCCTGGAACAAGGAATAAGCGTTCATTTTTCATTTAAGGGCAATTATGTGGAATGACGGCTAATGTGGCCATATAGTTAATACATTCTGTTATCACCTCCTATTGCATAGAATGTGAGGAGTCTATAAAAAAGGGTGATTATCATGGCTAATCAACAAGCGTTAGAACAAATTGTACATGGTCTCAATCTCGATTTAGCATGGGAATATGCAGCTGGGATTCAATATGCTCAACATGCAAGTATGCTTAGTGGTGCTGCTTATTTTGCTGTTGCTGCGGAGTTGGAGGAACATTCCAAAGATGAATTTAACCATGCAATTGAATTAAGTAAGCTTATTCAATATCTGGGAGGTATACCTACTACACAAGTGGCACCTCGAGCTACATCAAGGAACAATAAAGAAATGCTCCGTCAAGACCTGCAAGGTGAATACGATGCGATTCACCGATATTTACAACGAGTCCAACAATTTGAAGCACTTGGTATGTACGACTCCTCACAAATTATTAGAGACATTGTGGTTACTGAACAAGAACACGCAATAGACCTAGAGGTAGCATTAGGTATTGAGAAAACGCTCTTTGGTCCAACTAAGTTATCATTCAAAAAATAATAAAAGAATATATACATTTTAGATAGGTTCTGCTTTGGTTTATAAATTTCTATAATTCAATAACCAGCCCAGCTTCAACACTCTATAATAAATCGTCGATCTTCATAAACGGGTAGCATTAATTCAATAAGAATTAAGTGATTTTAGGTTTGAGGCCAATTTTAGTTATTTCATTAAAGGGTGCAATTCCAGAATAAGGATTGCGCTCTTTCCTTTTCTAAATGGCCATTTTGTTGAAGAATCTTAAACCAAATTGTATTTTCGGTTATTGCTTCCATTTAAAAAAATTGAACTATTATTTGCATTTTACAAGTAAGTTGCATATAATGTGTTTAAGAGGTGAAAATATTGGAAAATCTTCGTGGAATGTTTCAAATAATGACACGCCGATTTGGGTTACTTAATAAAAATTGCTGCAGTGTTGGTGGATGCGAAATTTCCCTCATTCAAAGCCACATCCTCTATGAGATAGATAATCAACATAAGCCATCTATGCAACAGATTGCGGAAACCCTAGGGACTGATATTACTACTTTTAGCCGGCAGGTCCAATCATTAGTAAAAATGAACTTAGTTAAGAAAACACCAGACCCAGATGATAAACGAATCAGCATTCTTTCTCTTACTGCAGAGGGGAAATATATCGCTGCGGCAATTGATCAGCAAATGAATTCATTTTTAAATGAAGTTTTTTCTCAGATGAATGAGTTTGAAAGAGAGACAGTCATCCGTTCAATTCACTTATTAAATAACGCAATGGCCAAGTCCAGTGTATGCTGCAATCCAATACAGGGGTAATTCCCCTTCAATAAATACTTGCAATTTACAAGTAAATGAAAGGAAGTTTCGCATGAGTGAAATTTGGGATGCCATTGTCATTGGTGGCGGGCAGGCTGGTCTTGCAACGGGATATTATTTGCAAAAGGAAGGACTAGACTATTTAATCCTGGAAGCAAATAAGCAAGCTGCGGGTTCCTGGCCTAATTATTATGACAGCCTCAAACTATTTTCTCCTGCACGATTTTCATCCTTACCTGGGATGAAGTTCCCTGGAGATCCTGATCATTATCCCTCGAAATTGGAAGTAATTAATTACTTGCTTGATTACAAAAAGCACTTTAAATTGCCGGTTATGACCAATCAAAGGGTCGTATCTGTAAAGAATAAGGCTAAATGGTTTGAGATTCTAACACAATCAGGCGAAACATTCCATGCTCGGACTATTATCAATGCAACTGGTTCCTTTAATCATCCATTTATTCCTTTCATAAAAGGGCAGGAGACTTTTCAAGGACGTATCATTCATTCATCTGATTATAGAAATCCGGATCCTTTTATAAATCATAGAGTGATCGTTGTGGGAAGCAGGAATTCGGCTGTACAAATTGCCATTGAGCTGGCAGAGGCAAGTAAAACAACATTAGCTGTTCGGAAGCCGGTTCAATTCATAAGACAAAGATTCTTGGGGCAAGATTTGCACTTTTGGATAAGGGCCATTGGGATAGATACATTCCCTTTCTGGCGATTTGGCAAAACACCGCCGATTTCGAGTTCAGTAGCCAATCTTAATCATTATGAAGAACGATTGGCAGCTGGGAAACCTGATCAACAACCCATGTTTATTTCCTTTTATGACAATGGGGTAATTTGGCCAGACGGAACAAAAGAACAGGTAGACACTGTCATTTATGCTACGGGTTATCGTTATAACCTTGATTGCTTAAGTGATCTGGATGCCCTCGATTCTGAGGGGAAACCTATGCAAATTGCTGGGATCAGTACCTCAGTGCCTGGCCTATATTATGTAGGGCTAGAAGGTCAGCGGTCATTTGCTTCTGCGACATTAAGAGGGGTTGGTCCCGATGCACGGTTTATCGTTAGAAAGCTGCGGCGACATTTGAAAAATAAAATGTATTAAAAGACTAAAAAAGTATTTTTTTGTTTTTCCCAAAACAATTCATATATACCTTAATACTAATGCTGCTTTATCAATTATCTAATTAAAAGAAAAGAGGAGATTAATATGACGAAGGCAAATAATATTCTAATCAGCGGAAACGGATGCTGCGGTACAAATGTTAGCTTATCAACTCAAAGTATTACGTTAAATAATGAAAAAAGTAAATTACCCGTTGCGGTTATAGGGGGTGGTCCTGTAGGTTTAGCTGCTGCAGCCCATTTAGCAAAAAGAGCCATTCCTTTCATTCTTTTAGAAGCTGGTTCACAAATAGGTGCAAACATTTTAACTTGGGGGCATGTACGCTTATTCTCACCTTGGCAATACAATGTAGATAAAGCTGCTATGGATATATTAAAAGCCAGTGGTTGGATCCATCCGGAATTCGAAGCTTTGCCGACTGGGCAGGAGCTGGTTGAACAATATTTGCAGCCACTTTCTAGGTTACCTGAAATTAAACCATTCGTTCATTTTAATACTAAAGTCTTATCGATTGGCAGAAAAGATATGGATAAAATGAAAACAGCAAATCGGGAACATGTTCCATTTGTCATCCATGCTGAAAAGAATGGGGAGTATAAAACATTTGAAGCAAGGGCAGTGATTGATGCTGCAGGTACATGGGGAAACCCCAACCCAGCTGTTTCAAGTGGTATATGGCTCACGGAAGAAAAATCACTCCAGGAAAAAATATATTATGGTATTCCAGATATTTCAGGGAAGGAACAGCAACGTTATGCAAATAAACGGATAGCAGTTGTTGGAGGAGGCCATTCGGCCATTAATGCCTTATTAGATTTAGCCAAATTGAAAGAGTCTTATCCTGAAACGGAGATTTTATGGATTATGAGAAGGCAGCGGGTTGAGGATGCCTATGGCGGCGAAGAGAAGGATGCACTTGAAGCACGCGGCCTTCTCGGAAGCCAAATTCACAATTTGGTAGATAACGGGCAAGTGAAGGTCATTACTCCATTTCGCATCCAAATAGTCAGAAAGTCTGAAGAGGGAATCGAGTTAATAGGCAGCCAAAATGGCAAGCAGAGGAGCCTTGAGGGGATTGACGAAATGATTGTTAATACAGGAAGCCGTCCGGATTTTTCAATCATAAATGAACTTCGCACCTCTATAGACACTGCAACTGAAAGTGCAGAAGCTTTAGCGCCATTGATCGATCCTAACATTCATAGCTGCGGTACTGTTCGTCCCCACGGTGAAAAGGAGTTAAGACAGCCTGAGAAAGATTTTTATATTGTAGGTGCAAAAAGCTATGGGCGTGCTCCAACCTTCCTGATGGCTACAGGATATGAACAAGTTAGATCAGTAGTTGCTTATTTAAGCGGGGATTTGGCTGCTGCTGAAAAAGTCGAGTTGGATTTACCAGAAACAGGTGTCTGCAGCGTCAATCTAAGTAGTGAAAGTTCTTCCTGTGATGAACCTGCGTCTTCCTGCTGCAATTAATAATAACCTTCTTAAAGGGGGAAGCCTGTGCTTCCCCTAAAAACTAATTAAAAGGTGATGCAAATGACCATTAACCATGCCGGAACGCTCAAAAAAGAATATTTTATTTCTTATATGAAATTAATTATGAATGCTTTTGGATGTTCACTTGACGAAGCGAAAGATCGAACCTTCGAAAGGCTGTTTCGATTAAAGGAAAATGAAATGGGGCAGGAAACCTATACACAATTTCTCTTGGCTTATCAAGAATTAATGAACCAAAATAATGATTATAGAAATTATTCTATCTCCTGAAAGGATGAATCATGGTGACTATTAAAGATCAGATGTCTTCAAATACGATTGTAATAGTCGCCGTTGTTACAGCTTTAAGTCTCTTGGGAGATTCCATGCTGTATATAGCCTTGCCTATCTATTGGGAATCCGCAGGCCTTGAATCTCTTTGGCAAGTAGGTGTGCTTCTTTCTATAAATCGTTTCATACGATTGCCTTTTAATCCTTTTGTCGGTTGGATGTACAAACATATTTCATTGAAGGCTGGACTGATAATAGCTGTTTTATTAGGCGGATTCACAACGATGGGGTATGGTATTTTCGAAGGCTTTACCGCCTGGGTGATCCTGCGCGCAATATGGGGGATTGCATGGTCTTTTTTTCGGATCGGCGGATTATCGGTTGTTGCCCTACATGCAGATAAAAATAAACGGGGGAGTTCAATGGGTTTATATAATGGCCTCTACCGAACGGGAAGCTTAGTGGGGATGCTTATTGGCGGCATGTTCGTTCCTTTTATTGGCTTGAGCACTGTTTCGGTTGGATTTGGTCTTTTGACCTTTTTGGGGATTCCTTTAATTGTAAACTCGAATATTACTCAGGATAATGAGGCTCCGGAAAAGACAGATGAAGTAAAAAAAGGTAAGCCTTTCATTGGCAAAACGGGGTATAAAGTATCTATTATTGTTTCAGGTTTTCTCATTGCTATGTTATATCAAGGAATATTAACATCCACTCTGAGTTCCATGATTGAACATTTTTACGGAGAGCGTATTTCCATATGGAATGTGGCTGTTAGTGTAACCTTATTATCAGGCATAATCCAAGCAGTAAGGTGGGCCTGGG
This sequence comes from Bacillus sp. J33, assembly GCF_000518885.1. Classification (GTDB taxonomy): domain Bacteria; phylum Bacillota; class Bacilli; order Bacillales; family Cytobacillaceae; genus Cytobacillus. Next base: position 6,898 of record NZ_JAEL01000104.1, read on the forward strand.
AGCCTTTCCTGGGAAGGGCTGCCGGGCAATGGTCTGATGGCTCTAGAGGAAGGCTGCCGATTTTTATTGTTTCCTTACTTTTTGCAGGGGTTGTCTTTGGGATGATGTCCGTTAAACTTCCGTTAGGATGCTGGATTTTCATTACGCTTTTAGTGATGGCTGGAGCTACCATTTTAACTACCATCCTGGACACGATTGCACTAGACACATCAAAGACTGCAAATGTCGTTTCTTTCCTTACCATATACTCCATCTCTCAAGATGTAGGGGCAGCTTTAGGACCGGCCCTAAGCTACATATTAATACAGTTGAAGGATGGCTTTAGCTATTTATATTGGGGCGGTGCTGCAGCACTCCTCATTTTAGCTATTATATGGTCGGTGTTTGCAAAAAGGTTAAGCACATCAATAAATGGCTATGAAAAAGGGTTCAACAAAGCCTATTAAAGGTCGCATGATATATGGGTTTTAACATGATTAATGATTAATCGGTATGAGCGGAGGAATTCTAATGATAAGTGAAGCAGTTGTTCGCGGAGCTGGAGAGTCAGATTTAAAAGCTATGTTGGAGATTTATAATCAAGGGATAGAAGATCGGATAGCCACGTTGGAAACAGAGAAAAAAGATCTTTCATATATGACAGAATGGTTCAAGCAGCATCAAACCAGATATAGTGCAGTGGTTGCAGAAGAGGGGAAAAACATAATTGGCTGGGCTTCCTTAAATCCATATAATAATCGTTGTGCATATGATGGGGTGGCGGATCTTTCAGTTTATATCTCAAGGGAATTCAGGGGCAAAGGCGTAGGCGGGAAACTTCTTTCCACTTTGGAAGCCAAAGCCAGAGAAAATAACTTTCACAAGTTAGTTTTATTTACTTTCCCATTTAACGGTTTAGGGCAAGGGCTATATAAAAAAATGGGTTTTCGAGAAGTGGGTATTTTTCAAAACCAAGGTGTTCTAGATGGTAAATTTGTTGATGTAATGGCTATGGAAAAAATTCTGTAATGGTTCTTACCATATAAAAGGCGGCAAAGGTTTAGCCGCCTTTTTTGTTTGATATCAGTGTAGGGTTTCATCCATTATAATTTACTTTAAAATAAGCAAACTATTTGTAAAGGTTTTGTAAATAAGAATAAAAGTATTTACTTATATAAGTGAATTATTATATATTAATACGTGAAAGACGGAGGTGAACACTGGATGAAAGTATCCACGGTTGAGATCGATAAAGCAGCAAGCATTTTAAAATTATTAGGCGATAAAACACGATTAACCATGGTGAAAATTCTGGATAACCATGATTGTTGCGTGTGTGAGTTTGTGGAGATCTTTAAAATGAGCCAGCCTGCTATCAGCCAGCATATCCGGAAGTTAAAAGATGCGGGGGTAGTAAGGGAAACCAGAAGAGGACAATGGATTATTTATTCATTGAATAAAGACAGCGACTATTATCCATTGGTGCAAAACCTGCTGGATCACCTTCCAAGCCAAGATTATAAATTAAAAGAACTGGAAGAACAGGGATTGCGAATTTCATGTGAGTAATAGGGGGTACAGCGTTGACTCAAATTATATTAGCATCGGTGATTTTCTTAATCACCCTCATATTAGTAATATGGCAGCCGAAAGGATTATCGATTGGATGGTCTGCCTGTGGAGGAGCAATTCTTGCTTTAATTGCAGGAGTCGTAGACTTTAATGATGTAATGGATGTTACTTCTATTGTTTGGAATGCCACTCTGGCTTTTATTGCCATCATCATTATTTCCCTCATCTTAGATGAGATTGGGTTTTTTGAATGGGCGGCTCTCCATATGGCAAGAGCGGCAAAGGGAAACGGGTTAAGGATGTTCATCTATGTCTCCATTTTGGGAGCACTGGTTGCCGCATTTTTCGCGAATGATGGGGCAGCATTGATCCTGACGCCCATTGTCCTTGCGATGGTAAGAAATCTTAAGTTTGAAGAAAAAATGGTTTTTCCTTTTATCATTGCGAGCGGCTTTATTGCGGATACGACATCACTGCCATTGGTTGTCAGCAACCTCGTGAATATCGTTTCGGCTGACTTTTTTGGAATCGGGTTTGCGGAATTTGCATCCCGAATGATTATTCCAAACTTCTTTTCACTGGCAGCCAGCATTCTTGTCTTATACTTATTCTTTAGAAAAAGCATACCGAAGAATTATGATTTATCCCATTTGAAGAAGCCTGCTGAGGCAGTTCAAGACAGCAAAATGTTCCGATTGTCCTGGCTTGTTTTAGGAATCTTATTAATTGGCTATTTTGCAAGTGAATTTATTGGAGTCCCAGTCTCGATCATTGCGGGAATTATAGCGATTTTCTTCCTATTGATGGCGCGCAGAAGCCCAGCAGTCAATACGCGTACCGTCGTTAAGGGGGCGCCTTGGGCAATTGTTTTCTTCTCTATCGGAATGTATGTAGTGGTTTACGGGTTAAGAAACGTAGGCTTGACCAATGTTTTAGCTGATTTAATCCAGATGACAGCGGACCAGGGACTATTTGCTGCGACAATCGGAATGGGATTCATTGCTGCAATCCTTTCATCTGTGATGAATAATATGCCAACCGTTATGATTGATGCATTAGCTATTGCTGATACCAATACAAGTGGTGTGATCCGGGAAGCACTTATTTATGCGAATGTCATTGGATCCGATTTAGGACCAAAAATTACGCCAATCGGTTCCCTGGCAACCCTGCTTTGGCTACATGTGCTGTCCCTAAAAGGAGTGAAAATCTCCTGGGGCACTTATTTTAAGACAGGAATTGTATTAACCATCCCAACCTTATTTATTACACTGGTTGGTCTATATATTTGGTTACTGATCATTTAAAAACTTACCTAAAAGGAGAATCTCAACATGTCTAAAAAAACAATCTACTTTCTATGTACAGGTAACTCTTGCCGCAGCCAGATGGCTGAAGGATGGGCAAAACAGCATTTAGGTGATGAGTGGAATGTTTATAGTGCAGGAATTGAAGCACATGGCTTGAATCCTAACGCTGTAAAAGCGATGAAAGAAGCGGGTATTGATATTTCTAACCAAACGTCTGATATCATTGATCCTGAAATTCTAAACAATGCTGATTTGGTTGTAACACTATGCGGAGATGCAGCTGATAAATGTCCAATGACTCCTCCTCAAGTGAAACGCGAACATTGGGGATTTGATGATCCTGCAAAAGCAACAGGAACAGAAGAAGAAAAATGGGCTTTCTTCCAGCGTGTACGTGATGAAATTGGCGACCGCATTAAAACGTTTGCCGAAACTGGGAAATAAGAAAAGCGCAAGCGCCTTGTCCACGAAAGAACGCAGACTAAGAACGCCACGTCCTGTGGCAACGTCTGCATGACCCACATCCTCCCAAAAGCTGCCGCTTTTGGTCGTGCGATGATTAAGCTGCCGAAGCTTTCCTTGTCCTGCGGGCCTCAAGCACAAGTCGAGCCTCTCGGAAAGGCGTTCTTTGCCTTTTTGGGAGGATTGGCTTGTGACCTCGAGGGGGTAGGCGCTCCTCCTAAAAGCTAACGCTTTTAGTCGTGCGATGATTAAGCTGCCGTAGCGTTCCTTGTGGAGCTAGACAGTTATCGAAGTTCAAAGTTATACCTTGCATTTAGAAAAAATAGCCAAGGGAAAACACTCTCTTGGCTAACCTTTCGTCTTATATATAAGTATATGCTTATTTAATTGTGAAGGAGCGAAAACGATGAATAAAGTTGAAATTTTTGATCCTGCATTGTGCTGCCCAACAGGTGTGTGCGGACCGAGTGTGGACCCTGAACTAACGAGAATGGCATCTGCTGTATTTGTCCTGGAGAAAAAAGGCTTTGACATTAAACGATACAACCTGGCTAATGAACCAGCAGTATTTGCGGACAATCAAGAGGTAAATAATGTTCTGCATGAAAAGGGACCTGATGCACTGCCAGTCACGTTATTAAATGGAGCTGTGGTGAAAGAAGGCAAATATCCTTCAAACGATGAACTTGCACAGTGGTTTGGAGTGAAAGCAGAAGATCTTGCTGAGAAAAAGCCAAACGTAAAATTCAAGCTTGATTTGAAATAGACAGAGGAGGAAAACGCATGTTTCAACCTTTTGATATAAGGGCGGCTACGAATACGAAATTTCTTTTCTTTACAGGAAAAGGCGGAGTAGGGAAAACGTCAACGGCATGTGCTTCTGCTGTTAAGCTTGCCGATGAAGGAAAACGGGTTCTGCTTGTCAGTACAGATCCTGCATCAAACTTGCAGGATGTCTTAGAAGCAGAGCTAACAAACACACCTATGCCTGTTCCCGGCGTTTCAAATCTTTCTGCCTGCAACCTCGATCCGGAAGAAGCGGCCCGTGCTTATCGCGAAAAGACCATTGGACCTTATCGCGGCAAGCTTCCAGATTCAGTGATTGCGACGATGGAGGAACAGCTATCTGGTGCGTGTACAGTCGAAATTGCAGCATTCGATGAATTCACGAGCTTACTATCAGACGCCTCCGTTGTTGAGGCATATGATCACATTATTTTTGATACGGCACCGACAGGTCATACGCTTCGGCTTCTTCAGCTCCCAACAGCCTGGAGCGGATTCCTTGAAGAAAGTACGCATGGTGCCTCTTGCTTGGGGCCTTTATCTGGACTCGCGGAAAAGAAGCAGATTTATTCCATAACGATGGAGGCACTTGCTGATCCTGCTCAAACAACATTAATTCTAGTAGCAAGACCTGATGAATCTTCGTTAGCTGAGGCTAGCCGTGCCTCAAAGGAATTAAAAGAAATTGGAATCAAAAACCAGAATTTGATTATTAACGGATTAATGCAGTCACATATACCTGATGATGAGGTTTCATCCTCTTTCTTCCATCGCCAGCGAAATGCCTTAAAACAGATGCCGGAAGATCTTAAACAAGTAGCCACCTATTCTCTACCGTTTGTATCTTATTCTCTGACAGGGCTAAAAAACCTGCGCTATTTATTTAAGCAATTTATCCTGCCAGAGACTGAAATGGGTTTTGAGCAAAAATCGATCAGTCTGCCTGGATTGAGTGATGTCATTGAAGACTTTTCTTCCAGTGATACACGAGTTATCTTTACGATGGGCAAGGGCGGAGTTGGAAAAACCGCCATGGCATCTGCTATTGCGGTCGGATTAGCAGAAAAAGGTCATAAAGTCCATTTAACGACAACAGATCCTGCTGCTCACCTTGAATTTGTTTTTAAGAACAGCCAGTTGAATCAAAACCTGACTCTCAGCCGCATTGATCCGAAAAAAGAAGTAGAGGCTTATAAAGCAGAAGTGCTGTCAAATGTAAGTGATGAACTGAATGATGAGGCATTAGCTTATATAGAAGAGGATCTCAATTCCCCATGTACAGAGGAGATTGCCGTCTTTCGGGCATTTGCAGAGGTAGTGGCAAGATCTAAGGATGAAATGGTGGTTATTGATACTGCTCCATCAGGGCATACCTTGCTGCTCTTGGATGCGGCTCAGTCCTATCATAAAGAGCTAGCACGCTCAACAGGTGAAGTGCCTGAAAGTGTTAAAATGCTGCTTCCAAGGTTAAGAAATCCAAAAGAAACAGGTGTTGTGATCGTTACGTTGGCTGAAGCAACGCCTGTATTAGAAGCGAGCCGATTGCAGGATGACTTGAAACGGGCGGATATCACGCCTAAGTGGTGGCTGATTAACCAAAGTCTTTATGCAACAGAAACAACCGATCCTGTTCTAAAAGGAAGAGCAAGTGCCGAAATAAACTGGATTGAAAAAGTATCAAATGAGCTAAGCGAGAAATGTGCTATTGTCCCATTAAAGAGTGAAGAAGGCACTGGATACCAGAAATTAAAGAAATATATAAACCAGTAGCGGAGGGGTTACGATGGAAAAGGTTGTGATTTTGGGAACAGGACCAGCGGGATTGACAGCAGCGATTTATTTAGCGCGTGCAAATATGAAGCCGCTCGTAATTGAGGGTACGGAGCCAGGAGGACAATTGACCTTAACAACGGAAGTAGAGAACTTTCCTGGATTTGCTGATGGAGTGATGGGTCCTGAATTAATGGACAATATGAGAAAACAGGCAGAAAGATTTGGAGCTGAATTCAAAAGAGGATGGGTTACGGAAACGGACCTTTCTAACAAGCCGTTTACACTAAAAGTGAACGGTTTAGGAGAAATTCAGACGGAAGCATTGATTCTTTCCACAGGTGCATCCGCTAAACTTTTAGGTATTTCAGGAGAATCAGAAAATATTGGACGCGGAGTCAGCACTTGTGCGACCTGTGACGGATTCTTTTATCGAGGCAAGAAAGTCATTATCGTAGGCGGGGGAGATTCTGCCATGGAAGAAGCCAATTTCTTAACGAAATTTGCTTCAGAGGTGACCGTTGTTCACCGTCGTGATGAACTTCGGGCTTCAAAAATTATGCAGGATCGTGCGAAGGTAAATGCTAAAATTTCTTGGTCGCTTAACAAAACGCCAATTGAAGTCGTCTCGGATGGAATGAAAGTGTCAGGTTTAAAAGTTCGTGATAATGAGACAGGAAAAGAAGAAGTGATCGAAACAGACGGTATTTTTGTAGCGATTGGGCATACACCAAATACGGCTTTCCTTAATGGACAAATCGATACGGATGAAACAGGCTATATTAATGTAGTGCCTGGAACAACGGAAACCAATATCCCAGGGGTTTTTGCCTGTGGTGATGTGCAGGATAAAAAATACCGCCAGGCGATTACAGCCGCTGGAACAGGATGCATGGCAGCACTCGATGCTGAACGGTATTTAGAAGAAACGGCAGCACATGATTTGAGCAAATCTTTATAAAGGCAGGAGCTGCATGATGAAAAAATATCATGAATTAATTAAAGATCGTATCTATATTGGCGGGGCAGATGATGTAATAGAGATGATGAAAAATGAAAACGCCGATGTGATTTTTGATCTGCGGGCAGAGGCACCAGAAACGAATTATGAGCGGATTCACAGCCCCATAGTGGATGATGCAAAAAAACAGGATGAGTCCATTAAGCAGTCCATTGAGCATGTGGTAAGCGCTTATAATGAAGGAAAAAAAGTATATTTTCATTGTGCGGGAGGAAGCAATCGTACAGGAACAGTTGCGATTGGAACATTGTTATCTTTAGGAAAAGCAAAGACGATCGAAGAAGCGGAAGAAATGGCGAAGTCGGCACGGCCAAAAATTAATGTAAAGCCAGAAATGAAAGAGTCCCTACATCGTCTTTATCCTAATGCTTAATTGTAAAATGGATTGAGGCTTCATTTATAATATTTTTAGGGGTGAGAAAAACGTGAATATAACAGATCAGGCTCGTGATTTCTTGAAACAATTGTTTGAAGAACATAATGCTAAAAACGTCCGTTTTTATTTTGCAGGCTTTGGCTGAGGACAGCCTAAAGTAGGACTGGCTCTGGATGAGCCAGAAGCAGATGATAAAATGTTTGAGGTTAATAGCATCTCTGTGGCAATAGATCCTAATATCGAAAGTTTGACACAAGATCTTGTTTTGGACTTTAATCAGGAAGCAAATGGACTTGTTCTAATAGGGAATGAAAGTGATTGCTGCTAGGGTGTTTTAAAGGAGCTTAGTGAAATGAGCTCCTTTTTTTTATTTTTAGTGACAGGTGGATGTGGATAATGTATTTCTAATCAAAAGTAATTAAGGAAAAGATCAGAAATACATAAGGGCTCTTTTGGGCCAGATATTCCTGCAGTGAAAAAGAGCTGGTTGTATACTGGTGCGATTTGCTAATACACAAATCATAGACGGTGTAAGAGTCATAAAAAGATGTAAATTGTAAATGGGAGAAAGCCGGCCTTTATGAGAGTTTGAGTAAGATAATTATTTCCTTGTTATTACTAATCATTAATAGATAATGAGAATTATTCTCAAATTGTGTATTGATATTAATAAATTCATAGATTATAATTTGAACAGTAATGATTATCATTATCAATTATTGCGAAAAATAAAAAGGGGGAACGACATGTCTGCAATTACATACTTATTTAAAAGAAAATCTGCATTTTCTTTGCTTGTACTCATTTTATCTTTTGTGATGCTTTTAGCTGGCTGTGGAAATCAATCATCACAAGAAACATCGAAGGAAAGCAGCGGTACTGAAAAGACAGAACAAAAAGCGGGCTCAGAAAATACTCGGGAAATCACACATGCGATGGGCACCACAACGATTAAAGGAACGCCTAAGAAAATCGTTACCTTATACCAGGGTGCAACTGATGCTGCTGTGGCATTCGGAGTGAAGCCAGCAGGGGTGGTAGAGTCTTGGTTAGAACAGCCTGTCTATAACTATCTTAAAGAGGATTTGGAAGGAGTTCAAATCGTCGGTCAAGAAACTCAGCCGAATTTAGAGGAAATTTCCAAACTTCAGCCGGATTTAATTATTGCTTCCAAATTACGCCATGAAGAAATTTATGAACAATTATCTCAAATCGCGCCAACCGTTATGCATGAAACCGTTTTTGAGTTTAAAGGGACTGTGGAATTAATGGGGCAAGCGATGGATCAGGAAGAAAAAGCAAATGAGATCCTTTCTGCTTGGGATGATCGCGTGGCTGATTTCCAAAGCAAAATTCAGGAAAAATTAGGGGACAAGTGGCCTCTGCATGTTTCGGTGTTAAACTTTAGGGAAGACCATGCCCGTATTTATGTGACAGGTTTTGCCGGGTCCATTTTATCGGAACTGGGCTTTAAAGGTCCTAAAGATCCGGCGGTGGAAGGCCAGGATATACTTAAGTTAACAGATAAAGAAAGCATCTCCCAAATGAATGCCGATGTATTTTATATGTTCATGGAAGATACTGAAGCAGTAAAGAAAGCCCATGATGAATGGACAAATCATCCATTATGGAAAAATCTCGATGCTGTAAAAGCAGACCAAGTTTACACGGTTGATGAAATCATCTGGAATATGGGCGGCGGAATCAATGCAGCCAACCTGATGCTTGATGATATTTATGACAGATTCGAATTAGAAAAATAAATAGCATAATGAAAAGAAGATAGGAGAGGGAAGTCATTCTTTCTCCTATTTTTGTATGTATTTCATTACTCTATTAATCTTAAAGTTTCTTCATGGTTAGTGATGAATGGCAGCTTAACTATAAACTTTGGCTGAGTTAAAGCTGATTGTTGATATTTGCACCCGGTGATAGGAGGGAAGGTGCGAGATCCATTTTCTGCGTGCGGTGTTACTTGATGAGGCTGATTCAACGTCCTGCGGGAGGAGCGTCGGGCCGCCCGTGGAAGGATTGAGCTCCTGGAGCGGAAATCAACAGGCAAGTTTAACAGAGCCAAACTTTAAGTAGCCATATAAAGCAACGAAAGGAGTATCTACTTGGAAAACTTACTTTCTCGTACATCTTTTAAAATAGCAGGTTTCTTCATTTGTATTTTTCTATTCATGATGGCTTTCGTGCTAAGTATTGCATTTGGTCAGACATCGATTCAGTTTCAGACAACATTCGATGCATTTTTTCATTATGATGAATCGATAACTGAGCACGTTATCATTACGACATCGCGTATGACAAGAGCGGTAATTGCGACTGTCATTGGAGCCAATCTTGCAGTTGCGGGGGCTCTTATGCAAGCACTGACAAGAAATCCGCTTGCAGCCCCTGATATTTTTGGGATTAATGCAGGTGCGTTATTTTTTATTGTTTTTTCGGCGGCATTTTTTTCAGTTGACTCATTAAGCAGTTACATGTGGATCGCTTTTCTGGGAGCTGGGGTTGCGGGCGTATTCGTTTTTTTCCTGGGCTCGTTGGGGAGAGATGGGTTAACGCCCATTAAAATTGTTCTGGCAGGGGCAGCAATTACAGCCCTTTTTGTTTCCTTTACCCAGGGATTATTAGTTATTGATGAGCAATCCATACAAAGTGTCCTATTTTGGCTGGCAGGATCTGTTGCAGGGCGGAGTATGGACATGTTATTACCTGTGTTGCCTTTTATGCTTGGAGCCGGTCTTATCACATTGTTTTTAGGCAGGTCCATCAATATCCTGATGTCTGGTGAGGATGTGGCCAAAGGTTTAGGGCAGCGGACAATCTTAATTAAGGCTATTATTGGCATCATAGTTGTTTTCCTGGCTGGCGGATCTGTAGCTGTGGCAGGCTCGATTGGATTTGTTGGCTTAATTGTCCCCCACATGGTCCGCGGTCTTGTTGGGCCAGACTATAGATGGATCATTCCTTTTAGTGCATTAGTTGGAGCATCCTTACTGTTGCTGGCTGATGTAGCAGCAAGATTTGTGATTATGCCTCAAGAAATGCCGATTGGGGTCATGACTGCTTTTATAGGAGCTCCATTTTTTGTCTATATTGCACGCAGGGGGTTATCAAAAAATGACTAGTTTTCTGACAGTAAGGATCAAATCTGGTGCGATCTCTTTTCAATTACATAAAAAAACGTGGATTGCTTTTCTGTCTCTAAGCCTATTTTCATTGATCCTCTTTATTGCAAGTTTATCAATGGGAAGCAGTTTTATCACTCCCATTGATGTGATCAAACAGCTATTTGGATATGGAAGCGGCGAAAATGATTTTGTTCTTAATACTTTGAGACTGCCAAGGGTATTGCTTGCTTTTATGGTCGGAGCAGCGCTCGGTGTAGCTGGTTTGATTTTGCAAGGGGTAATCAGGAATCCTCTTGCCTCTCCGGATATTATTGGGGTGACAGCTGGAGCATCAGTTGGCGCCATCGTGTTTATTGTCTATTTTATGGGAGCGGTAAGTATAACATGGCTTCCTTTATCAGCCATATCAGGGGCAGCCATTGTATCTGCGCTGATTTACCTGCTGTCATGGAAACAAGGAGTGTCTCCTATCCGGCTTGTACTTATGGGAATTGGAGTGGCGGCGGCCATGAAGGCGATCGTAACGATGATGCTTGTATTAAGTGATGCTGCCGTGACCACCAAATCTTATCTTTGGTTAACAGGCAGCCTTTATGGTGCCAATTGGCAGGATGTTTATTCGATGTTTCCCTGGGTTCTTATTTTTATTCCTCTTACCTTTTTGGCTGCCAGGACTGTTAACGTGAAAGAATTAGGAGACGATGTTGCGGCAGGGCTTGGAGTGAAAGTTCAAGTTCAGCGTCTTCTTCTCCTTTTCATTAGTGTCGCGTTAGCCGGTTCTTCTGTAGCATTTGCAGGGGGAATAGAATTTGTCGGCCTTGTAGCACCGCACATTGCCAGGATGCTTATTGGACGTTCATTTGCGGGTTTGGTGCCTATTTCCGCCCTAATAGGGGGAATTATTGTGGCAATAGCCGATATTGTGGCAAGAACCGCCTTTTTGCCGCTCGATATTCCTGCCGGCGTCTTTACGGCTGGGATTGGAGCTCCATTTTTTATTTACTTATTATATAGAAATCGAAATAAGTAATAGGCTGGCCATTCTTCCTCAAAGTCTAGCTGCTTCACAAGGTCTTACCGTTTTACAGCTTATCAAGCAAGGATGGTACCCGCATTAAAGTTGGTTAAAGCAATGGTTTAGCGAAGATGAGTAGGAGTGATCATAATGAGCAGTTTAGTTGTGGATAAACTAAAAGCTTTTGATATATATGTAGAACATGAGAGACCTAAAGAAATTGCGATAACTGATCTTTTAGATGAGGAAAAATGTTTATCGTTTCTCCAAAAACAAATGATAGAGATTAAGGCGCCAAATATATCAGTCACAGCATCAATGCTTTCGAAAAGGTATGCTTACCTTGTCGTGTCGTCCACTTTATATAGTATGGTCGAATTCAACGGTGCCCATAATTTGCCAGTAACAGCATGCACGTTAACTAAAGAATGTAAATTATCCATTCAAGCTGGTATGTGCATATGGCAGGAAGCAAAAAGCCTGGACAGGGAGCAATGGCGTGAAAACGTGCTGCGCGACCTTTTTTCGTATCATATTACGCCGGTTTTAGACATATTGAAAAAAACATCCCGTATTTCATCCTCCATATTGTGGGAAAACGTAGCTATTCGAATTAACTCCATTTACAGGAAAACACTAGCGAAGGAATTAGATCCGGTAAAAATTGACCGACTCAAAAGCGACTTTCATTTCTTGAAAAATGCGAGTGGGGATATGTTTAATTTAAAAGAAAATCCGATTAAACCATATTTAAAAATAGGAGAGGAACTTAAATTAAATCCATGTCGGAAAACGTGCTGTTTATACTATAAGTTGGAAAAAGAGGGGGTTGGTCATTGCAGTAATTGTCCAATAAAAAGTATACAGGCAAAGCAAAAGCAATAAGGTATTGAGCAATATTATACGTTTACTATCCCAGGAAGGTTGCCAAAGAAGATATAATAGCTTTGTATTTCATATTAGACAAGACATAATATACAATTCAGGTTCAGATCGAACGGATATCTTACATATGGTCAATCATTTATAAGAAACTTTTGAGCTCAGCATGTTTCTTATAAATGGTTTGCCCATTGTTGTGAACGACTTTTACAGAATTCTTTTATTTTGTTAGCGATGGTTACTTCGCCTGCTTCCAAGGCTTCTTCTGAAGTAGGAAACGCTTGTAAAGTTAGTAAAGAAACATCCGAATGTAAGGCTCCAAAAACTCCACAGTATTCAGGAAATACTTGATCCAGAACTGCCTGAAATGGCGG
>NZ_KI912519.1:0-32885 GCF_000518885.1 Bacillus sp. J33
CTTTATACATAAGAAAATCGTTCCTTTCTCGTATGGTGGGTTGTGGTGACTTAATTATACCAAAAAGGACGATTTTCTTCTTTTTTTGTCTTAGTATTAATGCTGATATTGATTCTTGCACCCTGTTGATTGGAGCGGAAGGGGCGAGACTCCTGCGGGAGAAGCGAGTCAGCGGGAGACCCCGCAGGTGCGAATGCACCGAGGAGGCTCCCGGACCGCCCGCGGAAAGCGAGTCCCTGGAGCGGAAATCAACAGGCCAATTTTATAGAAGAAAAAAGAGGGTGCCCGAAAGTTAGACTTTTGGGACACCCTCTTCCGGTTTCAATTATCAGTGAGAGCAGCTGCTGTTTTTAATTTTTGAGCCTGTTTCTCCGCTTAGAAGATTTCCGCCTGTAGAGGTGATAACCTCGTCTGTCACAGTGTTGGAAATGGTGTTTGCTACAATTTGCAGCAGTTCATTTACCTCTACCTGTGACTGCTTGAATTCCTGGACTACTGGAATTTCATCCAGTTCTTTTTCAAGAGCAGCAATTTTATCTTCTGTTTTCTTCAGCGCTTCTGCCTTGCCGTAATGCTGAAGGTTTACTGCCTGCTTTTGCAAACCTTTGATCGTAGAAATGGTTGCACTTACCTTTTCGTTTCCATTAATTTGCGCTTCTGCACGCTTGAAGAAATCAACTTCTTCTGTTTCTGCAATCATGCGTGCCAATTCTTTCGCTCGTTCTACAATCTCGTCTTTTGTGTACTTAGCCATTATTACTTCACCTCAACCGCGTCTAGTTCTTCAACCATTTCTCCGTTTAGGGACCATGTCTTTGCATCGGTTACTTTTACTTTAACAATTTTGCCGATGGCTGTTTTTGGCCCTTTAAAGTTAACCAGTTTGTTCTTTCTTGTATAGCCGGCAAGAATATCCGGATTGTTCTTGCTTTCCCCTTCCACAAGAACTTCAACAATCTGGCCCTGATATTTCTTCATCGCTTCGGCTGAAAGCTCATTCACAACAGCATTCAGTCGCTGAAGACGCTCTTTCTTTACTTCCATTGGCACATTATCAACCATTTTGGCAGCTGGTGTGCCTTCACGTGGAGAGTAAATAAACGTGTAGGCTGACTCGAAACCTACCTCACGATACAAGGATAGTGTTTCTTCAAATTGTTCTTCTGTTTCATTCGGATATCCGACAATAATATCAGTAGTAAAAGTTGCTTCAGGAATAGCAGCTTTGATTTTGCGCACAAGCTCCAAATATTGCTCTCTTGTATATTTTCGTGCCATGATTTTCAATACATCTGTTGAACCTGATTGGACCGGCAGATGGATATGCTCAACAAGGTTTCCTCCTTTTGCCAGCACCTCAATCAGATGATCATCAAAGTCACGCGGATGGCTTGTTGTAAAGCGGATACGCGGAATGTCGATTTTGCGGATTTCATCCATTAAATCGCCAAGGCCGTATTTCATATCCTCAAAATCTTTGCCGTATGCATTTACGTTTTGGCCAAGAAGGGTAATTTCCTGATAACCCTGTGCAGCTAAATGACGCACTTCCTGAATGATGTCCTCAGGACGGCGGCTTCGTTCTTTGCCTCGAGTATATGGCACAATGCAATACGTACAGAACTTATCGCAGCCATACATAATATTTACCCATGCTTTAATATTGCCGCGGCGCACTTTTGGAAGATTCTCAATTACATCCCCTTCTTTTGACCATACCTCAATGACCATTTCTTTGGACATATAAGCTTCATGAAGAATATTAGGCAGGCGGTGGATGTTGTGAGTTCCGAAAATCATGTCAACCTGGTTATATGTTTTAAGAATCTTGTTTACAACAGATTCTTCCTGGGACATACACCCGCAGACACCAAGAAGCAAATCAGGGTTCTCCTTTTTCAAGTGCTTCAAATGGCCAAGCTCGCCAAATACTTTATTTTCAGCATTTTCGCGGATGGCACAAGTGTTAAGCAGGATCACATTAGCATCTTCTACTGAATCTGTCGGTTCATATCCAAGGCCAAGGAAAATACCTGCCATAACTTCTGTATCATGCTCATTCATCTGGCAGCCGTATGTTCTGATATAGAACTTGCGGCCTTGCCCCATGCCATGGAATTCTTCCGGGATATTAAAGTCTTTGTGGTATTTAACTTCTTCTTTCCCGCGCTTCTTCGCTTCCTTTAAGGAAGGAGCAGTGTAAACCGTTTCAAAGTACTTGCTGTAATCCTTTTCGGATTTTTTGTCCGAAGGATTTGCTGCTTGCACTTGCTGAGCTTCTAAACGTTGTTTTTCGTTCATTTTTATCCCCTTTCTCTTTCTTTGAGTAAGCATCTATCATTTTTAACTCAATTTTTCGCTATCATAAGGAATGTGCATTACTGAAAATTATATATATGCACATTATTATAGTATAAGGGTTCCGACGAGTGAAAACAATAGAAAACCTTATCCTGCCACACATCAGGCAGCTATTACATCTATGTACAACAAGGGATACTTTTAATCCGGCAGAGATATTAATAATAAAATAATTTTAATCTTTTGTGAGTGATTAGTGTCACATTTATATCATTTGGCAGCAGAAAGTTGCTAGAGAGCCATTTTATCACTAGTTTTCTCATCATCAGCTCTTTCCTAGAGCCCAATCTGTTTTTCGGGAATGGTATTCGCTAGTTTTGATGTGCTATTCCCCAATTTAACGATCCTATTCCCCATTTTGGTGCGCTATACACTAGTTTCAGGAACCTATTTCTCATTTCGGATATTCATTCCCCATTTATAGATCCAGTTTCTTAAGTTCACAATATTTTACAGTAATAATCGATCTCATAAACCACCTCATAAAAAAGAAGCCCGGGAATCCCGGACTTCTATTTTTATTACATAAATTCTGCTGCAAGTTTATCAAAATGAGCTTGATCAAGTTTAAGATCAGCTTTTGAGAGTGGAGTTTCAGAGTATCCTGAAAGCAGCTCCTGATAGGATTTGCGCTCAGTGTCCTGATAGATTAAGCCTGTTACTAGGCCGTCGTGCTTCATAAGCGTCTGCATTGCCATTTCTCTGTTAGAGTGGTCATAGCCTTCAACATCACTTAATTTAGTCAGGTTTTCTTTAAACCAGTCATATGTGTTTACCTTATTGTAAGTAACACAAGGGCTGAATACGTTAATTAAAGAAAAGCCATCATGCTTGATACCAGCTTCAATTAACGCTGTCAAATCTTTCAGGTCAGTTGAGAAGCTCTGCGCTACGAAAGTTGCACCAGCTGTCAATGCCATTTCCATTGGGGAAATAGCCTGCTCAATGGAGCCTTGAGGAGTTGACTTCGTTTTGAAACCTGCCGCTGAACGCGGTGAAGTTTGCCCTTTTGTTAAACCGTAAATTTGGTTATCCATAACGATATAAGTAATGTTTACATTACGGCGGATCGCATGAATCGTATGGCCCATACCGATTGCGAAACCATCCCCGTCACCGCCTGAAGCGATAACAGTAAGATCGCGGTTTGCCATTTTCACACCCTGGGCAATCGGCAATGAACGTCCATGGATACCGTGGAAACCGTATGAATTGATGTAGCCGGAAATACGTCCGGAACACCCGATACCAGAAACAACCGCTAAGTTTTCTGGCTCTAAACCAACATTCGCTGCCGCACGCTGAATCGCCGCTTGCACGGAGAAGTCCCCACAGCCTGGGCACCAGTTTGGTTTTACATTATTTCTAAAATCTTTAAATGTGGCCATTTAGAACAACTCCTTGCATTTTGTGTGAACTTCATGTGGCAAGAATGGATTTCCGTCGTACTTTAATAGCTTATGAATTTTCTCTGCATGTCCGACGTTCATCTTCATGATATTTGCTAATTGACCTGTAGCATTGTTTTCAACTACAGCAATTTTCTTAGCAGACTTTACAAGCGGCAATAATTCATCAGCAGGGAAAGGATGAATCAAGCGAACTTGAGCATGGTTAACTTTAACGCCATCTTTCTCCAGCCGGCCCATTGCTTCCTCAATTGCGCCGCGTGTAGAGTTGAATCCTACGATTAACAAGTCTGCTTCTTCATGAGGAGCATTCTTGTGGATTGGTGTATCGAATTTAATGTTTTCAATCTTGCGGAAACGCTTATCCATTTGAGTGTTGCGGTTAATTGCTGATTCTGAAGGTTTTCCAGTTTCATCATGCTCAACACCAGTAACATGGTGGATACCGTTCTTCATGCCAGGGATTACACGAGGAGAAACGCCATCTTCTGTAACCTCATAGCGCTTGAAGTAGCCTTTGTTTTCAAGTTCAGGAAGCTCTTCAGTAACTAGCTTTCCGCGGCGGATTTCCACTTTGCTGAAATCAAGCGGCTCCACTGTTTGTTTTCCAAGAGAAAGCTGCAAGTCTGATAGGACAATGACAGGGCACTGATATT
The DNA here is from genome assembly GCF_000518885.1 of Bacillus sp. J33. Taxonomy (GTDB): domain Bacteria; phylum Bacillota; class Bacilli; order Bacillales; family Cytobacillaceae; genus Cytobacillus. The sequence continues at coordinate 4,427 of NZ_KI912519.1, forward strand.
CTTCAGCAAGGTTGAATGCTTCTGCAGTATCATAGAATGCTTCCTGTACTGTACTTGGAGCGAGGACGATTTTTGGAATCTCGCCGTGAGTTCCATAAATCATAGCCATTAAGTCTGACTGTTCCTGTTTGGTAGGCAGACCAGTAGATGGGCCTCCACGCTGAGTATCAACGATTACAAGCGGTGTTTCAGTGATGCCTGATAGACCGATTGCTTCCATTTTGAGAGAAAGACCAGGTCCTGCAGATGCTGTCAGAGCACGCACCCCACCATAGTTGGCGCCAATCGCCATTGTAACGGCCGCGATTTCATCTTCTGTCTGGATCACCGATCCGCCAAGCGCTGGAAGCTTTTTGATCAGGTATTCCATGATTTCAGATGCAGGCGTAATTGGGTAGGCCGCCATGAATCGGCATCCTCCTGCAAGTGCGCCAAGAGCTATTGCATCGTTTCCGATCATGAATAAACGCTTCAAGCCATCCGCTTTTTCAAGCTCCATTAATTCAACGTCATCACTTAGCTTTTCTTTCATGAAATCAAAGCCAGCCTTGATTGCTTCCATATTTTTGTCCACAACCTGCTGTCCTTTGCGTCCAAAAATCTCTTGAACAACTTCTTCAAATACTTTAATATCTAGATTTAGCACTGCACATGTTGCACCAACGGCAACCATGTTTTTCATTAGGGATGTTCCCAGATCTGTTGCAATCTCAGTGAATGGAACCGCATACAAACCTGCATTCGTATCTTCTGGCTGTTTAGGATCGAACTTTGCGTCCGCAATGATGATCCCTTTATCATGTAGTTCTTTGTAGTTCAAATCAATTGTTTCCTGGTCAAAAGCTACCAAAATATCTAAATCGTCGGAAATTGAGCGGATTTGTGACGTGCTTACGCGAATCTTATTATTCGTGTGCCCGCCCTTAATGCGTGATGAAAAGTGGCGGTAACCGTAAAGGTAGTAGCCTAAACGATTTAATGCAATGGAAAAAATCTCCCCGGTACTTTCAATACCTTCCCCTTGCTGTCCTCCAACTTTCCATGAAAGTTGATTGATCATGTCTTACACCCCTTTAGATACGTTAAGAAATTATGTAAAAACGTTTCATTAAAATAAGTGTAGTACTTGTCCAGTCAATCCGATGGTTTTACTCTGACTTTGAGGTTATTTTTTGGAAGATGGATGGGTACTAAACGCTTTCAATTCTAGACCTATGTGTCTAAAAAAGCAACCCTTTCTGACTATTTATTGGCTAAAAGATGAATATTTTTTTATTTTTAGAAAAATGATAAATAGATTGTCATATCTAGGATTTGACGCAACTGTCGCAACTTTTGTTATACCAATTTCTTAATATTATCACCTTGGAAACCTGTTATAAAAATTTCCAAATAAAAACTTCTCAGTCTGTATATCAGTATAGTATTTTGTGAGTTCATTCAACAGATAATCGTATTTTCTTGCACTCTCCAACCCTACCACTCTTCCATCTGTGCCATCAAAATCCGAACCAAAGCCGACATGGTCCTCCCCGCCGAGTGAACACACATGTTCAAGGTGCCTTAAAACATCTGTAACAGTTGCAGTCGTTTTCCCTGATAGAAATTCGGTTACAAAAGTGATTCCCATTACACTATCCCTTTCAATCAGCGCTTTAATCTGTTCGTTAGACAAATTGCGGGGGTGCGGGCACAAGGAATAGCAATTCGAATGAGAGGCAAAAGGATAGTCGCCCCATTCCATGACATCCCAAAAGCCCCGCTCTGACAGATGGGATATATCACACCATGCTTTTGCATGATTTAGCACTGAGACTACCTGCTTGCCAAAGGAAGAAAGCCCGGCTCCCCTCTCTTCAAGTACTCCGTCTGCCGCACAGTTTCCATAGTTCCAGGTCAATCCAACTGAAGATACACCCAGCCTAAGAAGAGTTTTTAATTTAAGAAGATCGCAGCCAATTGCATCACATCCCTCCAATGTAAGCATTGCACCAATCTCCTCATCTTTAAGCCGGTCAATATCCTTGCGGCTGGAAATCAGCTTTAATTTGGGGCAGGGTTTCAGCACTTTTTCATAAAACAAGTCGACCATATACAGTGCTGCATTGAATTTCATTTCAGGATGCACAGATTCCGGCACATATATCGCAAAACACTGGACCTTTAATTGGGATGCTTCTAAACCAGCAAGATTCACTTGGAGCTTGCCTGAATCCTTAAAATCGATCTTTTTATCCATAAACATTTTATAAAGGACATCACAATGCGCATCAAAAATTCTCATAAGCTCTCCCCCATTTTCTCACCATAGACTTATCTTATTAAAAAAAGAACCTGTTTGCCTAACACCGCAAACAGGTTTTATTATTTTTGCTGAATTTATCCCGCCTAATGAACAGTCAGGATCCGCTCATCAAGTAACCGGGATCAACATAGTAACTCTTGCAGGGGAACAATTGCCCGTAAAGTCCCGATTATTGCAGCTGCCCATCAGTTGGGATGGAAAACCATACCTGCTGATGGAATTTTCACCTTTTTCCAGCACTATCTTATGCATATGACAATTGATGAGTCCTAATTCCGCGTTTTTTATCTTGGTTCCACAATCAGTTTAATCGCTGTCCGTTCCTCACCATCAATCAGAATGTCCGTAAATGCAGGGATACAAATTAAATCCACTCCGCTAGGCGCTACGAATCCTCTTGCGATCGCTACTGCCTTAACAGCCTGGTTCAATGCACCCGCACCAATGGCCTGGATTTCTGCACTTCCTCTTTCACGAAGAACTCCAGCAAGCGCACCAGCTACAGAATTAGGATTAGATTTTGCTGAAACTTTTAATATTTCCATTCCTAGCTCCTCCTCGTTTTACCCCTCCTGGATGCCTTGCTCAAAGCGCTGGCTGCCCTCCTATAGGCTTTATAGCCTGCTTATAAGGGCTTACCCTTTCATCTTTCTTTCCGGGCTTACACAAGACTGCTTTGATGGAATTCAGCATCAGGTATATATATCATTCCATTGCTACTATATTCAGTATTGAAAACACATATTCCGGCTTGGACAAAAAAAGCAAAGATTCTTTCTCATTTTTATATTTTTTGACCTATCTGATATCACTTTCAAAATGAATACCTGCCTTAAATTTATGCTTGGATTAGGCTGGTTTTCCTGCCTATAAACGTAAAACCTGTACCACTTATGCCACTTGTAAATTTTATGACCCACTTGCCGACGTAACACTTTATTAAAGTGATCCAGCCGCTTTTGGCCTTATTTTCACAGCTTCCCCTTTCTGATCGGACGCAAAAAAACTGCATTCGAACATTTTTCGAATGCAGTCAATGTCTTAAGAAAAGGCTCTTTTCTCATAAATTGTTGTTTTTGCTTATTAATTCTGCCCGTTGATTAAGTTTAGTTAGCTGCCCAAAAAGCAACAAACGAAAATAGCCTATGAATAAAACGGATGATCGTCATTTATTAATATCCGGTCAATCTTTTTTGCCAATCCTGTTTTTTGGTTCAGTTCTATAATCGCAGCGCTCAGCTGAGTCCTTCCTTCCTTTGGGACTTCAAAGCGAACCGGCAATCCGGATATAAATCTTTTGAGCACAGCCTCTTTTTCAACTCCCAATATGCCATCATAAGGGCCTGTCATACCTACATCCGACATGAAGGCTGTTCCGCCAGGCAAGATCCGGTTATCTGCTGTCTGAACATGTGTGTGTGTACCAATTACGGCAGAAACCTGGCCATCCAAGTACCAGCCCATCGCCTGCTTCTCACTGGTTGCTTCCGCATGGAAATCAACAAATATATACGGAGTGCGCTCCCGTGCTTCTTTTATTAATTCATCCGCCTTTTGGAAAGGGCAATCACTTGGATTCATAAACGTTCTGCCCTGAAGGCTGATGACTGCTACTTCTTCAGCATTATATTTTAAATAGACAATGCCTTTCCCCGGATTATTTGCCGGAAAGTTGGCCGGCCTCACCATATACTTAGCGCGGTCAATAAATTCAAAAATCTCCTTGTTATCCCATGTATGGTTTCCGAGTGTTACGGCTTGGGCCCCCGCTTCCAGGAATCCTCGATAAATCTTTTCAGTAATGCCTTTTCCGCCAGCTGCATTTTCCCCATTAATAATGGTTATTTGCGGACGGTATTTTTCTTTAAGTTTTGGAACATATTCACGGACCATATCGCGTCCCTGCGAACCTACTACGTCTCCGACAAACAAAATATTCATATCATTTCCCTTTCTGTTACCTGGTAATACAAAAATTGTATGTATAAAGGCACACTCCTTGCATACCCTATCACTTTTTATAAGTGTAACACAGATTCTGTCTGCTTTATTCAACATGCCCTGTAAAAAGAAATAAAGCGATGCTTGTGCATCGCTTTATTTTGCATATTCAACAGCCCTTGTTTCACGGATAACCGTGACTTTAATATGGCCTGGATAATCAAGCTCTTCTTCAATCTTCTTGCGGATATCCCTTGCCAAACGATGAGCTTCAAGATCATCAATTTGCTCAGGTTTAACCATGATTCGTATTTCGCGTCCCGCTTGGATGGCAAATGATTTTTCAACGCCCTCATAAGATTCGGAAATCTCTTCAAGCTTTTCAAGGCGGCGAATATAGTTTTCAAGTGTCTCTCTTCTTGCTCCTGGTCTTGCTGCCGATAAAGCATCAGCTGCAGCGACAAGCACGGCTATGATCGATGTAGGCTCTGTGTCGCCATGGTGGGAAGCGATACTGTTGATGACAACAGGATGCTCCTTATACTTAGTGGCAAGTTCCACACCGATCTCGACATGGCTTCCTTCCACTTCATGGTCAATCGCTTTACCGATATCATGAAGCAATCCAGCACGCCGGGCCAATGTTTCGTCCTGTCCCAGCTCCGCAGCCAGCAAGCCCGAAAGCTGAGCCACTTCCATTGAATGCTTTAACACATTCTGGCCATAGCTTGTACGGAATTTTAAACGGCCAAGAATTTTGATTAAATCTGGATGCAGGCCGTGAACCCCAACCTCGAAAGTCGTTTGTTCACCGATTTCACGGATGTGTTCATCCACTTCACGGCGGGCTTTATCAACCATTTCCTCAATCCGTGCCGGATGGATGCGTCCGTCCTGAACCAGTTTGTCTAAAGCCAAGCGGGCTGTCTCTCGGCGTATCGGATCAAAACCGGATAAAATAACCGCTTCCGGTGTATCATCGATTATGAGATCAATACCGGTTAGAGTTTCAAGAGTTCTGATATTACGGCCCTCACGGCCAATAATGCGTCCTTTCATCTCATCATTTGGCAGGTTGACAACTGAAACCGTAGTTTCTGCAACATGGTCAGCTGCACATCTTTGGATAGCCAGCGACAAGATTTCTTTCGCTTTCTTATCTGCGTCCTCTTTCGCTCTAGTCTCGCTCTCTTTTACCATAACAGCGACATCGTGAGCCACTTCCTGCTCCGTGCGCTCTAAAATGATGGACTTTGCCTCTTCACGAGTTAAGCCTGAGATGCGTTCCAGCTCAGCTTGTTGTTCTTTAACCATCTCGTCCACTTTGCTTTCCATCTCTTCAATATGCTGTTGTCTTTTGCTAAGAGAATCGTCCCTCTTTTCTAAAAGTGCTTCACGTTTATCTAACGTTTCATCTTTGCGATCAAGGTTCTCTTCTTTTTGCATTAAACGATTTTCTTGTTTTTGCAGTTCATTTCTTCGATCACGAATTTCACTTTCCGCATCTGTGCGAAGCCTGTGAATTTCATCCTTCGCTTCAAGCAGGGCTTCTTTCTTAGTAGCCTCCGCCTCTCGCTTTGCGTCTTCCAAAATCTGCTCAGCAGCATCTTTAGCTCCTGCGATTTTAGCTTCTGCAATGGATTTGCGAACAAAATAGCCAACAAAAGCACCGACGATTAGGCCAAGCAAAATGGAGATGATTGCTGTCAAAAGATCCATCATTTCACCTCCTCTTGCTATGAACTTGTTTGTGTTACGTTTTTTAAAGTGTCGGCATGTACATTGTCCAATTCAATATACAGCACTAAGGCTTTTAAACGTTTCAATCTAAAAAAAACACTGGGCACCCTTATCGGCGGCAAACATAAAATTGCCGCTCCCGTCCTGGGAGCGATTAGCTTATGAACTCAGCCGATGGAGCCTGAGCCAGACAAAGGTCTAACTCGGAAAATAATTCCTTACATATAAAAATGTAAAATATACATGTTTAATTGTAAAGCTGTGGAATTTTATTGTCAAGGGGTTGTCCCAGGGGCTTTTCTTAATATTTCGATTGATTTGAACTCTTCTGAATTATACCTGCTTCTCAAGTTCAAGCTCTAATGGATCCTAAATATTTTTTGGGTACTGTTAACCCGGGGTGTTCATTTCCGCTCCGGGCACTCGCTTTCCGCTGGCTGGCGGTCCGGGAGCTCCTCGGCGCGCCGCGCCTGTGGGACCTCGCTTTGATTCGGACTCCCAAAGGAATTTGACCAGCCTCGAATAAACATCCCGCGAAGGAAATGCGAGAGCATTTGGATCTTGTGCCTTCCGCTTCAATCAATACGTGCTAAATAGTTAATGATCACAGCTATGTTAGATCATTCAAGTAAAAGTCCTTTTAGAGTATAGATCCAGATACATCAACATAATCCACTGCACATCTACAAAAAAAGCAAAGCCATCCTCGGCTTTGCTTTCTTTGGATTAATCGATTAGCTCAAATTCTTCCTGCTCTTCGTCTCCGCTGATTACTTTTTCCTCATCAAGGCCATAATGCTCACGGATTTGCTTTTGGATAACAAGGCGGATATCAGGGTTTTCCTTCAGGAATACCTTGGCATTTTCACGGCCCTGTCCTAGGCGCTCTTCGTTGAATGAATACCATGAACCGCTCTTTTGGACAATATCCAGTTCAGAGCCAAGGTCAATGATTTCACCTTCTTTGGAAATACCTTCTCCATACATAATATCCACTTCTGCTACACGGAATGGAGGAGCTACTTTGTTTTTGACAACTTTAATCTTTGTCTTGTTTCCGACCATTTCATTGCCCTGCTTTAACGTTTCAGCACGGCGAACTTCAAGACGGACAGAAGAATAGAATTTTAAAGCGCGGCCGCCTGGAGTTGTTTCTGGGTTTCCGAACATTACGCCGACTTTTTCACGGATCTGGTTAATGAAAATTGCAATTGTTTTGGACTTATTGATCGCACCTGAAAGTTTGCGAAGTGCCTGGGACATTAAGCGGGCCTGCAAACCTACGTGTGAGTCACCCATTTCACCTTCAATTTCAGCCTTTGGCACAAGGGCTGCAACAGAGTCAATTACTAGAATATCAATTGCCCCGCTTCGCACAAGCGCTTCTGCAATTTCAAGAGCCTGCTCGCCTGTATCCGGCTGAGAAAGAAGAAGCTCATCAATATTAACACCTAGTTTTTGTGCATAAACAGGGTCAAGAGCATGTTCAGCATCAATGAATGCTGCTTGTCCGCCGCCTGCCTGTACTTCTGCAATCGCATGAAGAGCTACGGTTGTTTTACCTGAACTTTCAGGTCCATAGATCTCAATAATACGGCCTCTTGGATAGCCGCCTACCCCTAGAGCTGCATCAAGAGCAAGGGATCCGCTTGGAACAGTAGAAACTTTGCGGTCCGTTTGTTCACCGAGTTTCATGATAGAACCTTTACCAAATTGCTTTTCTATTTGCTTTAACGCCATTTCAAGAGCTGCTTGACGATCACTCACTAATAGTTCCTCCTTTATATAGACGAATCTGCCTTTTGCTTAGATCCGTTTGTCTCATCTCATAACATATCTCTACTATAAACCTTTTTCTAGCATTTGTCGAGCAAAAAGTCGAACATCCATTCGATTTTTTTACAGCCTTATTTCGGGCGGAAAATGGCAAAACCTGCTGGCGAAAATCGAATTTTGGCCAGCAAAAGAAAGTTAAATATCGCATTTCCCTTCGAATTCTGTGTATTTTTTTGCCTCAAAGACTGTTGTTTTACTTATAAATTTTGCCCGTTGATTTCAGCACGGGGCACTCAAGCTGTCTTCAGAGAGAAATGATAGCCTCATCGGCAATACCTCTAAAGGAAGGGTCTCCATACTCCAGCGGGAATTGGATCTGCTTCCTCGTATACACCCCCTCGCAAAAAGAATGCGAAATACGTTAAGCAGAATCGCTCGCAACTGCTCCAAACAGAAAATTGTCAAGACAAAATAATTAACTCCTTTAACACTATAAAAAAAATCAGAACACCTTTTCAGGCACTCTGATCCTCTTTCAATGCTTTTATAAGAAAGTGGCAGCCGTATTTTACCGTACGGATTCTATTGGCCGCTCTTGAGCCGCCCATATTCAGCTTCTCCGTCCGGGCCGGCCTCCCTTTTATCCAAATACCTATATATACTGTTCCGACGGGTTTTCCTTCAAGTTCATCAGGCCCGGCAACCCCTGTAAAGCTGATGCCGATGTCTGCATTTGTCAGACTGGCAACACTTTCTGCAAGTTCTTCTGCGCATTGGGTACTGACAACCCCATGATTCTCAATGGTTTCTTTGCGCACTTTCAGAACGTTTGACTTCACTTCGTTTGTATAGCAGACAACTCCGCCCTTAAGATGTCCACCAGCTCCAGGAATCGATGTGAATTCCTGCTGGAACATACCTCCCGTTAAACTTTCCGCAGCCGAAATAGTCATATTCTTTTCCTTAAGCAGCTTCGTAAGTTCGTACATTAGGGAAGTGTCATCATACCCATAGAAAAATTCGCCGACCCGTTCCATAATTTTCGCTTCAGCCTCATCAATCAGCACCATCGCCATTTCAGCCTGGCTGTGCTTGGCTGTTAATCTAAGTGTAACTTCCCCATCAGATGCAAGCGGTGCAATGGTCGGATTGCTTTGTGCATCGATTATATCCTCAATTTCTGTTTCCAGCATCGCTTCTCCTATGCCAAAAAAGCGCAATACACGGGAAATGATCACATCATCTGTTTCAAGCTTGGATTGAATGGCAGGAAAAGCATGTTTAAGGAACATCGGCTCCATTTCTTTTGGCGGTCCTGGCAGAAGCATATAAACATGCTTTCCTGAGTCGGAGATCATACCCGGTGCCATACCATGCTCATTGGGAAGAACCTGGGCATCTTCAAGTACCAATGCCTGCTTTTTATTGTTTTCGGTCATTTCCCTGCTGGTCCGCGCAAAATACAGCTGAATGGACTCAAGAGCCTGTTCATCCATGACAAGTTTTTTGCCAATGTGGCGGGCAATCGTTTCTTTTGTCAAATCATCCTTTGTCGGACCTAGCCCGCCTGTAAAAATGATTAAATTGGAGCGTCCTTCTGCAATTTTTATCACTGACTTTAACCTTTCGGGGTTATCGCCAACTACAGTATGATAAAACACATTAATGCCCAGTTCAGCAAGCTGCTGGGAAAGAAAGCGGGCATTTGTATTGACAATTTGCCCAAGCAAAAGCTCGGACCCGACAGCAATAATTTCTGCGTTCATTCAACTCCCCCCCTTTTTACCTGATTATTTTGAATTAATAAAGGCTTGTTTGTTTTTTGCGAAGTAGTCCCATCCGGACCAGATTGTAAAGAACATAGCCACCCAAAGAGCGATTATATCAAACGGGATCCCAGCCATTTCAAAAATAATATTATGCAGAAGCAATGCAGAAATAGCTACAATCTGTGCCCATGTCTTGATTTTGCCCAGCTGATTTGCGGCGACAACTTCTCCTTCCCCCGCCAGGACAAGCCTTAAACCTGTCACAGCAAATTCACGGCTAATAATGATAATGACGATCCAAGAAGGAGCAAGCCCCAATTCAACAAGAACAATCAGTGCAGCAGAAACAAGAAGCTTGTCCGCAAGCGGGTCAAGGAATTTCCCCAGATTTGTAACAAGATTATATTTGCGTGCATAGTAGCCATCAACCCAATCGGTAACGGATGCAACGATGAATATCAGCGCTCCAACCAGATGGGTAACCGGAAGTATAGTCCCTAGCAGAGCCACTTCCCCCCATGAAAAAGGAACAAGCATCACAAGTAAGAAAATGGGTATCAGCATGATACGTGAAACAGTAATTTTATTTGGCAGATTCATGATTACCTCCATGTATTGAAACCTTATAAGGTTAATTTTTTACATTAAAAGCGAAAATAGTCATCTAATTAAGATGACTATTCGGTCTTCGGCGCATACCTAATGGTTATATCCTGCCGGACTGATTGAGAAGGAGGCACCTGGTACTCTATTTTTTCGCCGTTTACGTAAATTTCGGTTTGTGCTGAATTCCCCACTACAATGGAGGCTTCAGTCTCTTTTGAAAAATCGGCTTTTTGGCTCTTGGTGCCTGCCGTATCCAGCATTCCCTGAAAGAATGAATGTCCTTTGCCATTCTGGATACTTACCCATGTTTGACCGGTTGATACTATTTCAAGCTCAAACTTGTCCGCATTTTTCAATTCATAAACCGTATTTTTGCCGCTTGATTCCACAACTGAAATTTCCTGCTTCGCTTCTTTCTCTTCAGCATTTCCATCAGCGGAATCATTTTCATCAGAAGATTCTTCCTGATCACCGGCTGACTCTTCCTTGCCATCTTCCTCTGCACCTTGCTCTTTAGCGAGATCCTCTGACTCTTCAATGACTGTTTGCCCGTCTGTCCGATCTGCAGGCTTTTCGGCATCTTCCGTCTGTTCTTTACCCCCAAGGAAATTATAGAGGACTGCAATAGTGCCGACAATAAAAATGCCAATCAGAATCTTCGGCAGTATATCAAATACCTTTGAAGTCCGGCCTGAAAGATCTTTTCTTGATTGAACACGAGATAGTTTCTCTGGTATATCATCGTTTAGGGCTGCAGGAATATCATTTTTGTATTGCTCAAAAATCTCTTCTGGTTCAATCCCCACTGCCTCAGCATATTGTTTGATAAATGCCCTGATATAAAACTTGCCGGGCATCATGCTATAGTCGCCCTCTTCTATTCCCATTAAGTAGCGCTTTTGTATTTTAGTAACCTTCTGCAGGTCATCGAGGCTCATGTCTTTAGCCAGACGCGCTTCTTTTAAACGATTACCTAGTTCTGTCAATTTGCAACACCTTCCAACTTACTAAAAATCAAAGCCTCCAAATTCGGATTCAGAGAACATGTTGTTCTTTTCCACTATGTCATATTTAATCTCTTCATCAGGATCGTGGCGGAGCTCAATTATATAATCGAAATCATTAAGGGAGTATTCTGTATTTTGCACAAAAATATCCGGATGCTCTACTACCTTTACTGCTGGAAGGCGCATAATTTCACGGACCAGCTGCCAATGACGCTCATTTGCTCGTCTGGTTGAGACAATTCCGTCTATTATGAACAAGTTATTTTCATTATATTCATCTTCAATCAGCTGGTTGCGGATCGTCTGCTTTAAGAGAGTGGATGAAACAAATAGCCAGCGCTTATTCGCACAAACACTTGAAGCTACAATGGATTCTGTCTTGCCAACCCTTGGCATTCCCCTAATACCTATTAGCTTGTGCCCTTCCTGTTTAAATAATTCGGCCATAAAATCGACCAGCAGCCCTAGCTCGTCTCTGACAAACCGGAAAGTCTTTTTATCATCAGCATCCCTTTGGATATATCTTCCATGACGCACAGCAAGACGGTCTCTGAGCTTTGGCTCACGAAGCTTGATCACTTTAATCGTATCCATTGTCTTGAGGATTGACTTTAGGCGTTCAATTTGTTCATGGTCCTTAGCCAGAATCAGCAATCCTCTTCGCCCTTCATCTACACCATTAATTGTCACAATATTAATTGAAAGCATCCCCAACAGGGAAGAAATGTCACCAAGCAAACCGGGACGGTTCTTTTGAATTTCATATTCTAAATACCATTCTGTTTTTTCCTCCACCAGAAAACCTCCTCCGGCATAAATGCGCCGTATGCGCTTTTTTATATTAAAAGATTACGAACAAAAACATCTATTATGTAAAATTTAAATAAGCATATCCCTAATTTTTCATCTAGATTCTATAATATATGATTTTTTATCAATATGAAAGGAAAAACCCGTCTGGTTTGGAAGGAATTCTTTCTGAGGAGAAACGAAAAAGAGAGGCAAATCCTCTCTTTTCGTGGTGAGCTATTTAAATTCTTATTGAGTGCCGTCGTTTTGAACGAGCTTGACCATCATATTCGCAATGGCATGCTGTTCCTCGGGGCTTGCTACAGACCAAAGATCAGCAAGAATTCTTTCCTGGTCATTCTTCGGCTGCACTTGCTTGGCTAAATAATCGCCGATTTGATAAGCAAGGTCATTTACAGTGTCCTTATTCATTCCTTGCTGCTGACCCTGCTGAAGACGATCTCCAAGGAAGTCTTTCCACTGCTGCCAGTTATCTAGTACAGACATAATTTTTGCCTCCTTTAAATGTTGTACAATTATATTGTGCTTAGGGGCTAAATAAAATATGCATGTACAAATATCCTTAAGACAAAAAATATGTGACACTTCCTTGAACAATAGCACCAAGCACCTATATATGTATAAGTGCCTTGTACCCTATGTGTACCATCCCCCATTAACGGCGAGGACCTGGCCCGTAATATAGGCGGCTTTGTCTGATAACAGAAAAGAAACGGAGTTGGCGATGTCATCAGGCAGAGCAAGCCTGCCCATTGGGATTTCACATTTGACTGCTTCAAGTTCTTCTTCCGTGAAATCATTGAGCATGGCAGTCTGAACCGCTCCAGGGGCAACCGCATTGACTCTTATGCCATTCAGGGCCACTTCTTTGCCCAAAGCTTTTACAAAGGCGATTTGGGCGCCTTTGGCTGTTGAATAAGCCACTTCGCATGCAGCGCCCGTCTGGCCCCAAATGGATGATATGACCACAATATTTCCGCAGCCCTTCGAGAGGAGCTTGGGGAGGAGCTCTTTTGTCAGCAGAAGAGGCGCCGTTACATGAAGATTCATCAGTGTTTCTGTTTCATTTTCCGTAAGTTCCGTAAGCAGGCCATATTGGGGTGACCCGCTATTATGGACGATGGCGTCAAGCGAAAAGATATGTTCCGCAACTTTTTTATAGCCCTCTTTTTCAGCTAAGTTTGCCTGTATCGGCATGTATTCGCCGCCAAACTCCACCAGACTCTCCAGAAGCTTATCAACCGCCTGCCGGTTCTGATTGTAATGCAGATATAACGAATAGCCTTCCTCTGCCAGCTTAAGGCTAATTGCTTGGCCTATTCCTCCGCTGGCTCCTGTTACTAAAGCAAATTTCTTCATTCCACACACTCCGTCACTTATGCTGCCAATAAAAAGCAAAGCGCCAAAATCGGCGCTCTGCTGCAGCATAACTATTTCTTAGGCACAACCTGGCAAACTGTAAAACGGTCTTCGCTTATTAAATTCCCGGCTGCGTTTTCCACATCATCAAGTGTAATGCTTTCAAGTGTAGGGACTACATCAAATAAGTCCATTTCATTAAAAGCATATCTTGTAAATTGGTTGGCAATATATTCAGGTGAATTAACAGAGCGAAGAAATGCACCAATTTTTTTCTTTTTTGTCCGGTCCAGCGTTTCCTGGGAGATAGCCCCTTTTTCTTTGGCCTCCAAGAGCATGTTTTGCAGAACTTCCGCCAGGCGGTCTGGATCATTTGTATCTCCGCCCACCATAGCAAAGCCAAAGCCTTGCTCCTGGGTATAATCATAAGAGAAGGTATCATCAATCAAACCTTCATTATAAAGGGAGCTATAATGGTCGGAGCTTTTGCCAAACAGGATATCCAGCAAAACATTAACACTTAGCTCATTCTTCAGCATTTCCCTGCCTGTTTGATTTACGTTTTTGCTTTTGACTCCAACAAGGCATTTGGAGGTCTGGACATTCATCTCCAGAATTTTCTTTTTCTCAGCCGCTTCCATTGGCTCTTCATCAAACTGGCGTTTTATCTCAGGCTGTTCCTTGTATTCCTTCTTGTTCTGGTTGTCCTTCACCAATTTCATGGTTTGCTCCGGATCAACCGGGCCGACTATGAACAAGAGCATGTTGCTTGGATGATAGAAGGTTTCATAGCATTCGTACAGCATATCCTTTGTGATATGCGAAATCGATTCAATCGTGCCCGCAATGTCGATTTTCACCGGGTGGTTCTTATACATATTTTCAATTAAGCCAAAATATAAGCGCCAATCCGGATTATCATCATACATGGTGATTTCCTGGCCAATGATCCCCTTTTCTTTCTCAACCGTCTTTTCTGTAAAGTAAGGCTCCTGGACAAAATCGAGCAAGGTATCAAGATTCTGTTCCACATTCGATGTACTGGAGAATAAGTATGCTGTTCTCGTAAATGAGGTAAAGGCATTGGCGGATGCACCTTGCTTGCTGAACTGCTGAAACACATCCCCATCTTCCTTTTCAAAAAGCTTATGCTCCAAAAAGTGCGCGATGCCATCAGGAACCTTGACAAATTCCTCTTTTCCCGGCGGCAAGAAATGGTTATCAATTGAACCATATTTCGTTGTAAAAGTGGCATAGGTCTTGTTGAATCCTTTTTTCGGCAGAATATATACATCCAGCCCATTGCCCAGCTTTTCATAGTACATTTCTTCCTGCAGCTGATCAAAAGTGATTTTTTCCATTACTTGCCCGCCTCCTTTCCTGTTAGGAAATACACTGTATCTAAGCTGACCTTTTTGGCAACTTCAGCAATTTCTTCACTCGTCACTTTATCCATTTCTTCCATCCAAGTTTGAAGGGTTATGTCTTTTCCGGATACGACATTATGATATAATACTTCAACAATTCCCCGGGCAGTATCGACAGTTTCAAGGAGCTGATTTTTAATAACGGCTTTGGTCTGTTCAATTTCTTGTTCAGTAAAATCACCGTTTTTCATTGCTTCCAGCTGTTCTTTAATTATCGTCACAGCCTGGTCATAATTTTTATTATCAATCCCGGACATAACCATCATTAAGCCTTTATGGCTTTCAAGCCGGCTAGCTACATAATACGCCAGGCTTGCTTTTTCACGGACATTCAAGAACAGCTTGGAATGTGAAAACCCTCCGAAAATCCCGTTAAAAACCTGCAGGGCATAGTAATCAGAATCACCGTACACCACATTCGTACGATAGCCAATATTTAATTTCCCTTGTTTAACATCCTGCTCTTCTCTGACCTCGTTTACACCATCTTTGCTATTTCCTGATATAGAAGCGGATGACTGAGGGGTCCTTTCATCAAATGATAAAAGTTCACCCGCATAGGATTCTGCATCGGCTTCATTCACATCGCCTATTATATACAAATCGAGTTCATCCTGTGAAAGTGCATGCTGATAATATTGATACAAACGTTCAGGGGTGATCTGATCAACATCTTCTTTGCTTCCATGAACATGCAATTCATAAGGCTCTCCCTTGCACATTTCCTGTACCAGCCTGAAATTGGAATAGCGCATTTTATCATCATAGACAGATTGAATTCGCTGTTTGAGAGTTCTTTTTTCCTTCTCTACCGTTTCTTTATCAAAAGCATTTCCCTGCACATTTGGCCTGGTTAAGATGTCAGATAAAAATTGAAATGCCTTTTTCAAAAGGGGCGTATTGTCAGAAAGAAATTTCTCATTTGCAATTTCAACCGAAATCGTAATGACATGGTATTCCCCTTTCTTGGCAAGGTCCACAAACAGGGTTGCGCCATACAACTCATCTAGATAAGAACGAAGCTTGCCAGTAGTCGGGTAAGCTTGGCTGTTGCTTTGCAGGACATGCGGCAAAAGCGATCTGAGCGTTACTGTTTCCTTATTAAGCGGAGCTTTCATTTTCCAGACTAAAGTATTGGTTTTATATTTTTCTGTTTTTACAACATGCAGATTATAGCCGTTCATTGCTTTTACCGATTCAGAAATTATATCCATTTGGTTTCCTCCTGTCGATATATTGAAAAGTCCATAGCTGTCAATACTACTGCGGTGAAAGTACGTCCTAATCACTATGTAAACATTTTGGTGCTAATTTCTATAATCTCCTTTGTTTTAAATCATATTCTTACTATAACTTGCCCTATTTCATTATTTCAAGTTATTGGTTATACTGGAAGCCTTATATTTAGGAAGTACACAAAAAAAACCCCATTCGAAAGGGATTTCCCCCTCCATTTATAAAGGCTGTTCGTAAAGTTTGTTGCTTTTTTACGGCCAACCAAGGTTTCCAACTGAATTGATTGCAGCGAAGGCACTTGATCCTCGAAAATGCATTCGCATTTTCCTGCGGCGAGGTGTTTATTCAGGGATGCTTTTCCAACGTCCTGGAGCGGAAATCAACAGGCAAGTTTAACAGAGCCTATTAATAAAAATAACAATTTATGAGAAAGAGCTTCATAAAAAAGCCCCATTTCCAAAGAAATGAGGCCCTTTTAGTTTATCGTTTTCCTTTAATATACGGAGTACCTGAAGCCTTTGGAGCATCGGCACGTCCAATGAATCCTGTTAACGCAAGGATGGTCAGTACATACGGCGCAATAAGAAGATACACATTTGGAATGTTCTCAAGGAATGGCAGACTTGAACCGATGATGCTTAAGCTCTGCGCAAATCCGAAGAATAATGCGGCCCCCATAACTCCAAGCGGATGCCATTTACCGAAAATCAATGCCGCCAGCGCCATAAAACCTTGTCCGCTGATTGTAGCATGCCCGAAATCTGAAGAGATGGATTGTGCATATACTCCCCCTCCAATTCCTGCAAGTGCACCGGAAATAAGAACACCGATATATCGCATTCTTGTAACATTGATCCCCATTGTATCCGCAGCCATTGGGTGTTCACCCACCGCACGCAATCTAAGGCCGAATGGAGTCTTAAACATTACAAACCAGGCAATGAATGCAACTGCAAGCGCTACAAACGATGTATAATACGTGTTTGAGAATAAAAGCTTACCGATAACCGGAATATCGCTTAAATACGGAATATCAATTTTGCTGAAACCTTTTTGAATAATATCTGTCTGGCCTTTTCCATAAATGAACTTAACCAGGAATAGGGCAGCTCCAATTGCAAGGAGGTTAATGGCAACCCCTGATACTACCTGGTCTGCTCTGAATGTAATGGACGCAACCGCGTGCAAGATGGACAGCAGTGCCCCTACAGCCATCGCAGCAAGAAGGGCAATCCAAGGCGTCCAGCTTCCAAGTACATCTACAAATGTAAGGTTAAAAACAATAGCGGTGAAAGCTCCAATAACCATCAAGCCTTCCAAACCGATATTAACTACACCAGAGCTTTCCGAAAAGTTTCCGCCCAATCCAGTGAAAATAAGCGGAGCTGCCCAAAGTAATGTTGAAGGGATGACAATTAATAAAATTTCCATTAAGCCCACTTACTTCACCCCCTTTTTGCTGATACGGTCAATAAAGATGCGAATCATGTAGCTCGCAGCTACGAAGAAAACGATAAGAGCAATAATTATATCAACCAATTCGTTCGGAACTCCTGCTTCAAGAGGCATATTCAATGCCCCGACTTTTAAGCTTCCAAACAGCAATGCTGCAAAAATGATGCCAATTGGCCCATTTCCGCCAAGAAGCGCAACGGCGATCCCGTCAAATCCAACCCCCGTGAATCCGCCTTTAATTGCTGCGTAACCAAATGTCCCCAGCCCTTCCATAGCTCCTGCAAGTCCTGCAAAGGCGCCTGAAATAACCATAGAAAGTATGATGTTTTGGCTTACGTTCATCCCTGCATATTCGGAAGCATGCTGGTTGAAGCCAACTGCACGCAATTCGTATCCCTTTGAAGTTTTTTCTAATAGGAACCACATCAAAAATACACAAGCTAAGGCAACTAATATTCCCCAGTGGAGACGTGAGTAATCCGTTAATCCCTCAAGAAAAGGTGAACGCAAAGATGATGAGTCTGCAATCATTTCTGTACGGTCGCTCTTTTCTGAAAGAACTGTACGGATAATGTAGTTCGTTACATGCAACGCAACATAGTTCATCATGATGGTAACGATTACCTCATGGACCTTGAACTTCGCTTTCAGCAAGCCAGGGATAAATGCCCAAAAAGCACCTGCTGCGGCCGCTGCCAGGACTGCAAGCGGGAGATGAATAGCCTTTGGAAGATCAAAAGCAACACCAACCCAAACGGCTGCTAGCCACCCTACGATCAGCTGTCCTTCAACCCCAATGTTAAATAGTCCTGTCCGGAATGCAAATGCAACAGCCAGCCCGGCTAAAATATATGGAGTAACCTGCCTTATCACTTCACCAGTATAGTAGATTTCACCAAATGCACCGTTCCAAAGGGCAGTAAATGCTGATCCAGCATTATACCCTGTTGCAATCATGATGATGGTACCGACGAGTACGCCGAGCAGAACGGCAACTAGAGGTACGAGTATATTTTTCATGCGATTAGACATGGTTTTCGCCTCCCGCTTCCTTCCGTTTAGAACCGGCCATCAATAAACCTAATTCTTGTTCAGTTGTTTCTTTCGGATTCACTACTGCTACAATTTCACCCTCATAAATAACTGCAATTCTATCGCTGACATTCATAATTTCATCCAATTCGAATGAAATAAGCAGAACAGCTTTCCCATTGTCACGCTGTTCAATCAGGCGCTTATGAATATATTCAATAGCCCCGACATCCAACCCTCGTGTCGGCTGAGCGGCAATGAGCAAATCTGGGTCACGGTCAATTTCACGTCCGATGATTGCTTTTTGCTGGTTACCGCCAGACAGCGCTCTCGCTAGCGTATATTCGCTGGGTGTTCTCACATCAAATTCCTTGATTAGCGTCTTAGCTTTTCTGTAGATTTCTTTAAAATTCAGGACGCCGCTCTTTGAGAAAGGAGATTTGTAATAGGTTTGAAGAACCATATTTTCCCCAATCGGAAAATCAAGGACAAGCCCATGCTTATGGCGGTCCTGAGGAATATGGCCTACTCCGGATTCCGTAACTTTTCGCGGAACCAAATTCATGATTTCTTTGCCGTTCAACTTGATTGAACCGCTTTCAGACTTTCTCAGCCCTGTAATAGCTTCGATTAATTCCGTCTGTCCGTTGCCGTCAACACCAGCGATGCCAACAATCTCTCCTGCTCTTACTTGCAGGCTTAAGTTATTAATGACACCGAGTCCGCGGGAGTCTTTTACTTTTAAACCCTTGATATCCAATACATTCTGCTGCGGTTTGGATTCCGTTTTATCAGTTTTAAATGTAACTTCCCTGCCTACCATTAAGCTCGCAAGCTCATTTGGATTAGTCTCGCTGACATTGACTGTCCCGATCCCGACACCTTTGCGGATAACCGTTACCCGGTCACACACTTCCATAATTTCTTTCAATTTATGAGTGATAAGGATTATGGACTTCCCTTCTTTAATAAGGGTTTTCATTATCTGGATAAGTTCCTTAATTTCCTGGGGTGTCAGAACAGCTGTAGGCTCATCGAAAATTAGAATCTCTGCTCCTCGGTATAAGGTCTTGAGAATCTCTACCCTCTGCTGCATACCTACAGAAATATCTGAAATTTTTGCCTGTGGATCTACAGCAAGGCCGTATCTCTCTGAAATCTCTCTAACTTCATTTTCGGCCTTTTTAATATCTATTTTTCCGCCTTTAGTTGTTTCTTTTCCTAGAATGATATTTTCTGTGACAGTAAAGCGGTCTACTAGCATAAAATGCTGATGGACCATCCCGATGCCTAAATCGTTTGCCACATTTGGATCTGTAATGCGCACCGGTTTGCCTTTCACCTTTATTTCACCCTTTTCCGGCTGGTATAAGCCAAAAAGGACATTCATAAGTGTTGATTTGCCCGCACCGTTTTCTCCAAGCAATGCATGGATTTCACCTGGTTTCAGCTGAAGCGTGATATTGTCATTTGCTACAATCCCAGGGAACTCTTTGCGAATGTTGAGCATTTCAATAACATAATCCATTTGTTTCACTCCTTGCTCAAAATAAAAAGGAAATCATTAGTAGTAAGAGGTCAGACCTTGGAAATTCTTAGAAAAACCTGGCTGACAGCCAAGCTTATCTATTTAACAAAGAATATATTAGAAATCATGACTAAAGCATTAAAACTCTAAGTGAAAAGCAGAAACCGTTCTGCATTTCAATTAAACTTTTAACCTCTAAAAAAGGAATAAGAGGCCGCAGTGCAACCTGCTTATTCCTTCCAAAGTATATAAGAATGCAATATCGCTTCCTGCAGCGACATTGTGTCTAGCTCCAGGCACCATCTGCTCGAGGCCTTAAACCGATAAGCAGGCGCTTTCCGCTTTTCTATTATTCAGCTGAGAATGAAGCTAACTCATCTTTAGTAGATGGAACAGTTAATTCACCGTTCTTGATCTTTTCTTGCCATTCTTTAACAGCAGCTTCGATGTCTGCTTTAGTGGATACTTCATCGTTGATTGGAGCAAGGCCTACTCCATCTTCAGCCAAGCCGTAAGTAGTTGTTTCTCCGCCAGGGAAATTGCCTTCTTTTGCTTTTGTAGAAAGGTCCTTAACAGCATTGTCAACGCGCTTAAGAGCAGAAGTGATGATGACATTATGCTCTTTTCCGTCGATTTCAACTACACCTTCAGCAGTCTGATCGGAATCAACACCAATTGCCCAGATTTCTCTTGATGGGTCTTTCTTCTTAAGGTCACGAGCTTCTTTGAATAGGCCGTTACCAGTTCCGCCAGCAGCGTGGAAGATCACGTCAACGCCAGAAGAGTACATTTTGGAAGCAATTGTTTGTCCAAGTTCAGCTTTATCAAATGCACCAGCGTATTGAACTTCAACTTTAATATCAGGATTTACCGCTTGAACACCAGCAAGGAATCCAGATTCAAAACGCTCAATAACCGGGATTTCCATACCGCCGATGAAACCGATTTTATTGGCTTTAGTAGCTTTTGCTGCAGCAACACCTGCAAGGAATGCTGCTTCTTGTTCTTTGAACATGATGCTTGCTACGTTTGGCTGATCAACAACAGCATCCACGATACCAAAGTGAGAATCCTTTTGCTGCTGGGCAATTTCATCAATTGCACCTTCCATCAAGAATCCGATACCGAATACCAGATCGAAATCTTGGCGTGCTAGAGTATTAAGGTTAGTTGAGTAGTCAGCGTCAGACTGTGATTGCAAGTAGTCAAATCCGCCCTTCCCTTTTTCAAGTCCATTTTCTTCACCAAATGCCTGTAAACCTTCCCAGGCAGATTGGTTAAATGATTTATCATCTACACCGCCTACATCAGTTACCATTGCTACAGAGAATGCTTTTTCTTTTTCGTCTTCGCCAGCTGCTCCTCCGCCATTTTCTTCACTTTTGCCGCAAGCACCTAAAAGTGTTCCAGCTGCAAGTACTAATGATAGCGCCAATCCAAATTTACGCTTTTTCAAGGTTGGTACCCCCTAAGAAATTGTTTTTGCATTAGCGGAATGAAAATTTCATTTTCATGCTCACAAAAACATTTAATTAAATCCGTTTTCTGAGAACATGGAAACTGAACTTATCAGCTCTGAAATAATTGACCGAATAAAGAATCGGATTATCCGCTTCATCGAAATGCATCTGCTTTAGAACTAGCAAGGCAGTTTCGGGATCACATTCCAGAATCGGGGAAATTTTCTCATGATAGCCAATTGGCTCGATTTGGGCTACGGCGTATGTAATTTTCCGGTTGGCTTCCTCTTCCAGCATGTTGAAAATTGATTCTTGTTCATGCGAAAAAGTATCTGGAAGAATATTCTCTGGAACTTTGTCCACACAATATACAACCGGTTCACCATTGGCCGTTCTAACCCTTTCAATCACAGCAATTTCCTGGTCTGGTGAGCATGAAAAACGGCGGATATCATCTTCAGTCGGTCCTATTGCCACTGAGCTTAAGAAAATGGTTCCCGGCTTCATGCCAGCCTGCAAAATCATATTCGTCACGCTATTAAGCTGTTCAATGCCTGATGTAAACAGCGGCTTTGCATTTACAAATGTCCCTACCCCGTGGCGGCGGATAATCACATTTTCTTCTTCAAGAATGCGCAGCGCCTCCCTTAGTGTAGCTCTGCTGACACCAAGCTGCTTTGCAAGATCAAATTCGGATGGAAGCTTTTCTTTTTCTTTATAAACCCCATCTTCAATATCTTGCTTTAATCGATCGATGACTTGCAAATATAAATGCCGGTTATCTGACTTAATAGACATGCAGGTTCCTCCAACTTAAGTTCTCAAAAGACATCAGACCTCTGATGTTCAATCATTCCTACTAATCGAAAATACTATAACACTTTTTACCCAATAAAGAAATAGAATTTCATGAATTTGTCGAAAAAAGGTGAAAACAAAAATATTGTTGCAATTCCCTTGCCTATCAATTCTTTTTTTCTGGTATAATACTCAATCGAAAACGATTACATTGATTTATTTTGCCAAAAAACCTGTTTTTAGCACCGCTTGCTTTCTGTGGGATGGAAGTACCATACCTCTTTCAATTTATGTAAGCGATTTTAATAGTATGGCATACTTTTTCGGTCCTGTTTTTTTAAACCCGCTAAACTGGTAAAAATCTCATCATCATAAAGAAAAATGGCCGTCCAAAGACGGCCATCTTAAAATTATGTTACTCTGATTCATATATAAAATCCTATTGATTTCCATTCCAATCAACTTTGCCAAAGTCATTAAGAACTTGCTTCCTCAGAAGGTTTGCCCTGCAGCACTGCACGGGGCTTGCTTCCTTCATATGGCCCTACTATGCCTCTGGCTTCCATTTCATCGATCAGCCTGGCAGCTCTGGTATAGCCAATTCTAAATCTCCTCTGAAGCATAGAGACAGAAGCTGTTTGCATTTCCAAAATAAGTTCAACAGCTTCATCATATAAATCATCATCCACTTCGCCTGTAGCTTCAGGGATGTCCTCCGGAATCATCTCTTCCTGGTATTGTGCTTTTTGCTGTCCAATGACAAAATCTACAACTTCCTCAACCTCATCATCTGATAAAAAGGCCCCCTGAACACGAACTGGCTTTGAAGCTCCAACCGGCAGGAAGAGCATATCTCCTCTTCCCAGGAGCTTTTCCGCTCCGCCCATATCCAAAATCGTTCTTGAATCGGTCATGGATGAAACAGCAAAGGCAATCCTTGAAGGAATATTGGCTTTAATCACACCTGTAATAACGTCTACAGAAGGACGCTGAGTCGCTATAATCAAATGAATGCCGGCAGCACGCGCCATTTGCGCAAGGCGGGTAATTGCATCCTCAACATCAGACGAAGCTACCATCATCAAGTCTGCAAGCTCATCCACAATAACGACAATATATGGAAGCAGGGGCTGCTGGGCTTCCTCCTCGGCATTATGCCTTTTCACATACTCATTGTAGCCTTCAATATTTCTCGTGCCTGTATGGGAGAAAAGCTCATAGCGTCTTTCCATTTCACTGACAACCTTCTGCAAAGCCTGTGCTGCTTTCTTAGGGTTTGTGACAACCGGTGCCAGCAAATGAGGGACCCCATTGTATACATTTAACTCAACCATTTTAGGATCAATCATCATTAGTTTTACTTCATGCGGCTTTGCCCTCATCAGGATGCTAGTAATAATTCCATTAATACAGACACTCTTACCGCTCCCTGTCGCACCGGCAACAAGCAAATGAGGCATTTTATTCAATTCGGCAAGTACTGCTTCACCTGTAATATCACGCCCAAGACCGATCAGCAGCTTGGAATCTGGCTTGTCATTTTGTTTGGATTCGATAACTTCCCTTAAAGAAACCATCGCTACCTCTGAGTTTGGAACCTCAATACCGATTGCTGACTTCCCTGGGATAGGAGCTTCTATCCTGATATCTTTTGCTGCAAGCGCAAGGGCCAAGTCATCATTTAGGCTGACGATTTTGCTCACTTTCACGCCAACATCAGGATGCACTTCATACTTCGTTACAGCCGGCCCCAGATGGACCTGCGTCACTCTCGCCTTAACGCCAAAGCTTTGGAAAGTTCTCTCAAGCTTTGCAGCATTGGCATGGATCAACTCGTACTCACCGCTTTGATCTGTCTGCCTTGGCAATTTTAGCAGTCTAATAGGAGGCAGTTCGTAATCCTTATTCTCCACCTCTGTAAACGTAATCGGAGGTGCGTTTTCCTCGTCAGGCTCAACGTCTGCTGCATCCTGTGCAGGTTCCGGACTCTCAGCTGCCTGCGGCTCCTCCTGATAGGCCCTTTCGGCAAAGCTTGAGATAATAGGCTCTGGCACCGGTTCTGCAGCTGTTCCTGAAGAATTGTTAATAGTAATAACAGTCTCTGTCTCTTCTTCCTGTGCTTGGGCTTGGTCCTCTTCTCTTCGCGCACGCCTTTCTTCACGCTTTTCTCTGCTCTTTTGACTCCATTCTTTTATGTCATTAACAAAACCAGTCCACTGCTTCTTGCAGAAATTTAGAATCGCAGCCATCATTTTACCGGCGGCATCTCCGAATGTTTTGCCTGTAATCAGGACAAAACCGATTATGATCAGTAAAAAAGCAACGATTTTGGAGCCAGCTTCATCAAATAGATAGTAGAATAATGCAAAAAGAATGGCCCCGATCATTCCGCCGCCTAAATCAGTAGTACTTGTTTCGCCCCTTACTTCCATGCGAAAAAGCTCCCATGTGTTGGCTATTACACTTGGATCATCAAATTTTCCGCCATTTGAAAGCAGCTGGAATAGTGTGACATGGCTCAATAACAGCAATGAACCTATAAGTAAATATGTACCGATTAATTTGGTATGAAACAAAGAGGGAAGTGCCCTCTTCCACATAAGATAGCCTGCAAAGATGACTAATCCTATTAAGCTGAGCATGTACCATTCGCCCATAAAAAATCTGAAAAATAGAACAGTTGCTTTGCCGACAGCACCCAGCTTAGCCATTGATATAACAGCAAGCGCCAGCATAACAAGCGCAATCAATTCAAATTTCATCGTTCGTTTCAATGTTTCATTTTTTTTAGACTTTCTTCTCTTTTTTTTGGCCATTTTATCACCTTATCATTGTTCTTATTATCAGCATCATCAAAATTCAATTATGTAATACGTACTTGCTGGCTATGAAAGAAGAAGCAGCCATTTTTTGGCTGCTTCTAAAGCTACTTTTATTATATCACAATGGCACTTGGGAAGGTTATGATAAATCATTAAAAGGTGTTATCAGCTTAGCTGTGACAAAGTAATCATGGACCCAGGAGTATACCTATCATCCATATAATGGGCAGGGTCGCTGCTCATTACCCTTAATATACGGCATTCCTGCCCTGTATTCATTTCCACAAGAAGAGGAATCCCTTCATAAGAGACAATCTTTTGTTTCCCAAATTCATCATTCTCATTTTGGTAAATCAGTTCCTGCGGCATCATTGTATATAAGATCATTGTACAATCACTTCATCTTTTTTCTTATTCATATCGATCAGCTCATTCAGCTTTGAAAGTGCAGGCCCTACACCGCCTACTTCATCAATAAGGCCGTATTCCACGGCATCTTTTCCAACCACATTCGTGCCAATATCCCTGGTTAGGTTCCCTTTATCAAACATCAGATCTTTAAATTTCTGTTCAGAAACATTTGAATGCTTGGTTACAAAATTAATCACTCGATCTTGCATTTTATCCATATATTCAAACGTTTGAGGAACCCCAATCACAAGACCAGTCAGCCTGATCGGATGGATGGTCATTGTCGCTGTTTCTGCTATAAATGAATAATCGCATGACACAGCAATTGGCACTCCAATTGAATGACCTCCTCCAAGAACAATGGAGACTGTTGGCTTGGATAAGGACGCAAGCATTTCAGAAATTGCCAGCCCTGCTTCCACGTCCCCGCCTACAG
Organism: Bacillus sp. J33; assembly: GCF_000518885.1. Classification (GTDB taxonomy): domain Bacteria; phylum Bacillota; class Bacilli; order Bacillales; family Cytobacillaceae; genus Cytobacillus. Next base: position 30,345 of record NZ_KI912519.1, read on the forward strand.
TATTTAAAATAACAAGGAGCCCTTCAATTTTAGGGTTTTGCTCAATTGCCACAATTTGAGGAATCAAATGCTCATATTTTGTGGTTTTATTCTGCGGAGGGAGCTGAAGATGCCCCTCAACTTGCCCCACAATCGTTAGGCAGTGCACCTTGGAATCCTGTGACAGCTGCGGCACATTTGTTTGGCCAAGCTGCTGAATTTTCTCCATAAGGCCTGACGGCTTATCTTCTTTCGGCTGTTCTTGCCCTTCTCCGCCTTGAGTGCGGTCATTTTTTATATCGTTTTCCATCCTTATTTCTCCCTTCAAGCAATATATTGTTAGTATGAACGTTGGATAGTTTTTCATGCGCTATATTGTTTGAAGAGAATGGGAAGAAAAATGCAGGCGCCTTGTCCGTCACCGACACCTTGAGGGGGCAGGCGCTGAATAGGTAATTGAAGGAGTACGAAGTAAAAAAACAGCCCGGCACCTGCCGAGCTGCATTTATGGCACTACCCTTCCATAAGAATGGGAAGGATCATCGGCCTCCGTTTTGTTTTTTCATAAAGGAATTGGTTCAGGCTGTCCCGCATATCCTGTTTGATGCTGGACCAGTCAAATGATTCTCTGGCAAGGTTTTGCTCAACAGCTTCCTTAACGATTTTTACTGCTTCATCAAGAAGCTTCTCTGATTCCCTGACATATACAAACCCTCTTGTTATGATTTCAGGGCCTGCAGAGATCTTCTTTTCCTTTTTATTAAGAGTGACCACGACTAATAAGACGCCATCCTGTGAAAGGAGCTTCCGGTCTCTTAAGACAATATTTCCTACATCGCCAACTCCGATGCCGTCAATAAGAACGTTTCCGGAAGGAATTTTTCCGCCAGAAATGATTTTGCCGTTCTTTATTTCAGCTACATCCCCTTTATCAGGAATGAATATTTGTTCACTTGATAATCCGCACTCTTTCGCAATGCTCGCATGGGCTTTAAGCATGCGATATTCCCCGTGCACCGGGATAAAGAATTTTGGGGTCATAAGATTAATCATAAATTTAAGTTCTTCCTGGCTTCCATGGCTGGAGGTATTAAATGTTCCTTTTCCTGGAATGACTTCAGCACCTGCTCTATATAGCATATCAACCGTTTTAAAAATAAATACTTCTGTTCCGCGAAGCGGTGACGCAGCCAGCAAAACAGTATCCCCCTGTTTAACATTAACCTGCCTATGGGACTGCTTGGCCATTTTTTGCAGAGCTTCAATGGGCTCTCCTTGCGAACCAGTTGTAAGAACAACGATTTCATTGTCATGATACTTGCCAATATCAGCAACCGGAATAATCATATCTTCCCCTACCTGCAAATATCCCAATTGAAGGGCAATATCATAAATTTTTTGCAGGCTTTTTCCGACCACTGCCACCTTTCTTCCGGTTTCCATAGCAGCATCAAAAATATGCTGAATCCGTATCAGGTCGGAAGCGAATGAAGCAGCAATTACCCTTCCTTTTGCAGCAAAAAAGGCAGCCGTCATTTCTCTGGCTACTTTAGCTTCAGAATTTGTATATCCCGGCTTTTCAGCTTCTGTGCTATCGGATAGAAGGCATAGGACCCCTTCCTCTCCCAGACGTGCCATTTTTCCTATTTCAGGCTTATAAAGCGTGGTTGCTGCCTGATCAAACTTAAAATCTCCGGTATAAACAATTGCCCCCTCTGACGTATGGATGGCAACCCCTACACTATCCGGAATACTGTGTCCTGTTTTAAAGAATGTAACATCTGCCGAACCAAACTCTATCCTGGAATCTGAATTAATTTCAATAAACTGAGCTTTTCCTCTGTATTCTTGTTCTTTCAGTTTTGCTTTTGCAAGAGCAAGCGTTAGCTTTGTCCCGTAAACAGGTACCTTGACCTTTTCCAAAACATAAGAGAGGCCCCCTATGTGGTCCTCATGTCCGTGTGTTAAAAAGATTCCCTGTACTCTTTCTTTATTTTGTACTAAATATGTAATATCCGGTATCACTATGTCGATTCCGAGCATTTCATTTTCAGGGAACATTAAACCGGCATCGATTATGTAGATATCCTCATCCACTTCTGCCAAGTACATATTTTTCCCCAGTTCTCCGACTCCTCCGAGTGCTGCTAACTTGATGCTTTCATTCTGTCTTTTTTTCAATGTACGTTTCCTCCCATGCATGTTCAGCCGATCAAGATCAGTTATCCATATTATACTTGATGTCCTGAAACCATGACAACCAAATTTATACATGGTGTAGCGGGGCTGTCCTCTACTGAGAAAAGTATTCTTTTAATGATTGAACATAGCATATAGAAGATAGCGTATTTAAATGAAGGACATAGAGGTAGGCTAGGGGATTGGATTTTTGGTTTTGGGAACTTTTTTATGACACGTTTTTTCTTGAGGCAACATCTTTTGGGGCTTTTATATAGCTTTCATGACGACCTTTTTTTCCTGTAACACACCCATTTCGGGCTTCATGGAGCTTTCATGGCGACCTTTTTTCCTATAACACACCCATTTCGGGCTTCATGGAGC
>NZ_KI912519.1:32973-171023 GCF_000518885.1 Bacillus sp. J33
TAACACACCCATTTCGGGCTTCATGGAGCCTTCATGGCGACCTTTTTTCCTGTAACACACCGATTTTGGGCTTCATGGAGCTTTCATGACGACCTTTTTTTACTTTACTCCACCGATTTTGGGCGCCATAAAGCTTTCTAAGCGCCGCATTTTCTTTTGGGAATCAGGTATGGGGCTTCATAGACCACCTGCAACTAAGTCATTAAAAATATCTTGGATTTAATGAAGAAAATTTCACACAATTCTTCTTCCACAAACAGAAAAAAGCCAACCAGCAAATGCTGATTGGCTAAATAAAAAAATTATTTAAATAAAGAAGCTACTGCATTCCGCTCCTGTTCAGTTAGAGGAACCATTGGAAGGCGGACAGATCCGACATCAAGCCCTTTTAATTGAAGAGCTGTTTTTACAGGCACAGGGCTAGGTGCTGCAAAAAGCCCTTCCATAATTGGAAGAATTTTCTGATGGATTTTTGCAGCCTTTTCGTTTTCACCGTGTAGGTATGCATTCACCATTTCCTGCATTTCGTTTCCAATTACATGGGAAGCAACAGATACAATTCCTGTTCCTCCGATTGCCATGCATGGCAGTGTTAAGCCATCATCCCCGCTATAAAGCAGGAAGTCGTCATCTGTGTTCGCAATAATTTTTGCCATTGCATTAAGATCACCGCTTGCCTCTTTCACTGCAGCGATGTTTGGAATTTTGGAAAGGCGGATGATCGTCTCAGGCAAAATGTTGACGGAAGAGCGGCCCGGAATGTTATAAATCATTACAGGAAGTTTTGTGCTTTCCGCGATTGCCTTGAAGTGCTGATAAAGCCCTTCCTGGTTTGGCTTATTGTAATATGGCGCAACGATCATGACTGCATCTACGCCAATTTGTTCTGCCTTTTTCGTCAATTCAATTGATTCATACGTATTATTGCTGCCAGTGCCTGCAATAACAGGTACGCGCTTGTCAGCAACTTTTACTGCGTGCTGGAATAATGCCAGCTTTTCTTCTTTTGTCAGCGTTGGCGACTCGCCTGTTGTTCCTGCAACGACTAATGAGTCTGTGCCATTTTCGATTAGATGGTTGATTAGCTGGGTCGTTTTAGGGAAATCAATATGTCCCTTATGATCGAACGGCGTTACCATTGCTGTTGATACTCGGCCAAATAGAACCATTTTTACACTCCTTGCAGTTGTTCAAAAGTCCGGGAAAAATCGGGCGGACCTGCCGTACAAGATGCTGGTCCGTCGTTCGCTTCATGAAGCTATTTCTCCCCTTTTTGAACATTTATATTTTTAAAAGATATGCTCTGTTAAAATGATTTCCGCTCCAATTAAAAGATGCCCAAATCAGTAATCAATTAACAGAAATAAGAAATTAAATATCTGTTCTCTCATATTCTGTCAGATCTTCTTCAAGATGAAAAGCATCATGCAGCGCATTTACTGCTTTTGATAGATCTTTTTGTTTGACAAGAACCCAAATGGTTGTATGGCTGTCTGCGGATTGCAAGATGCGTATGCCCTGCTCGGACAATGCAGTAACGATGCGGGAAGCCACTCCAGGCACTCCCTGCATCCCTGCTCCGACAACCGAAACTTTGGCGCATTCTCTTTCCACGAGAGGATTATGGCCAAGGTCCTTAAGAATGCTGATCGCTTTATCTGTCATTTCTTCTGTAACTGTATAATTGACGCCATTTGGATAAATGTTGATAAAGTCGACACTGATTCCCTGGTTTGCCATCGCCTTAAACACTTCTGACTGCAGATCATATTGGTCTTTCTTCGCAAGGACCTTAATTTGCGTAACATTGGAAAGGTGTGCAATACCAGTAACTGAACGCTCTTTAATATCGGTTCCGCGCCTGTCTTTATTAAGAGTTGTGACAAGTGTTCCAAGACTCTCTGAATAGGTTGAACGAATCCGGATCGGAATCTTAGCTTGCATTGCAATCTCGACCGCACGCGGGTGAATGACCTTTGCTCCCTGGTAAGCCATGTTGCAAACCTCCGTATAGGTCACAACTGATAAAGGGCGAGCATTTTCGGCAATCCGCGGGTCTGCTGTCATAATGCCTTCAACATCTGTAAAGATATCAATCCATTCAGCATTTAAAGCCGCACCAAGAGCAGCTGCGGAGGTGTCGCTGCCTCCTCTGCCAATCGTGGTAACGTCTCCGGTTTTTGAGATTCCCTGGAATCCAGCCACCACAATTACATCATGGTCCTCCAGTTCTTTCAGGAGCCTGTCACATTTCATATCAATAATTTTTGCATTTGTATGATCATTATTTGTTCTGAATCCTGCCTGGGCACCTGTCAAAGCAGCCGCAGTGATGCCATTTTCCTTAAGCATGTTGGAAAAGACCACGCTTGAAATTACTTCACCGCAAGATAAAAGAAGGTCTGTTTCCCGTTTGCTAATCTTGCTGCTGCTTCCATCTACAAGTGAAAGCAAGGTGTCTGTAGCGTAAGGGTCGCCTTTTCGGCCCATTGCGGATACTACAACTACAACTTTATATCCATCAGCAAGCGCTTTTTGAATATGCTTTAGGGCATGTTCTCGGCTATTTTCATCGCGTACTGATGTGCCTCCATATTTTTGAACGATAATATTCATTAAAACACCTCTAACTTCTCTTTAACATGAAGAGAAACTCGTTGACTATTTTACTAATCCAAGCTTAATTAAGCTTTCGGCAATTTGCACGGAGTTCCATGCTGCCCCTTTAAGAAGATTATCAGAAACAACCCACATATGGAAGCCTTTATCCTCATCCAAGTCTTTGCGGATACGGCCGACAAATACATCATTCTTTCCGACACAATCAGCTGGCATTGGGTAAACCTGGTTTTCGGGATCATCCTGAAGGACAACGCCTGGCGCGTTTTCAAGAAGGCCTTTTACATCATTCGCAGTAAGGCCATTCGTTTCCACTTCAAAATAAAGTGACTCAGAGTGACCTGTTGCCACCGGCAGGCGGACACAAGTCGCAGCCACTTGAAGTTCCGGCATATGCATGATTTTCTTTGTTTCATTAATCATTTTCATTTCTTCAAATGTGTAGCCATTCTCCTGAAACTTATCAATTTGCGGAATTGCATTGAAAGCAATTTGATAATGTTTTTTATCGCCTTTCACTGGAAGGATTTCAGGCTCAAACTCTTCGTTATTTAAAATTGCTTTTGTCTGTTCGTTAAGCTCCTGAACAGCAGCTGCTCCCGAACCAGATACAGCCTGGTAAGTAGATACAATAACTTTTTTCAATCCGTACTTCTCTTTAACTGGCTGCAAGGCTACAACCATTTGGATTGTAGAGCAGTTCGGATTGGCAATAATGCCTTTATGCTTGTAAAGATCATCTTCGTTAACTTCCGGTACGACAAGAGGCACATTTGGATCCATACGGAAAGCACTTGTGTTATCAACCACAATCGCACCATGTTCAACCGCATGTGGAGCAAGTTCTTGTGAAACGCTTCCTCCTGCACTGAATAATGCAATATCAACGCCTTTAAAGCTCTCTGGCTTTGCTTCCTGAACAGTATGCTCCTGTCCTTTGAACATCACCTTTGATCCTGCAGAACGAGCAGATGATAAAAGTGTTAATTGAGAGATTGGGAAATCTCTGTTTTCAAGTGTTTGCATCATTTGCTGGCCAACTGCGCCAGTCGCTCCAACTACAGCTACATGAAATCCTTTTTTCTGTTCCAATTTCTTTTCCCCTTCCAGTACCAATATATTTTTCTAGCAAAATTAGTTTTTAGTGAAGAATCAATATGCCCAAAATTCAATAGAACGGCGGCCAAATTGGATTGGCAGCCGTTTTTCTGCCTGGAGTATTTTAAAAAGGCAGGTTTCCATTTATATTATCAGCATATTGGCCATAGCTCCAAGATGTTATTAAAATATTTTTAAACATACCTTGAAGGTTGGATATCTTAATACCCTCTATTCTAACATATTCGTTCACTAAAGGACTAAACTTTTTACTAGAAAAAATAGGGGGTTAATTTTCGTCTTTATATCTTTCTACAACAACTGGCTGTAGCTGTTTGCCTTCCATCGCATGCAGAACTGTGTCTGATAATGCAGTCATTCTGGCTACCATGGAATTTGGTTTTTTCACCGGATCATCCTGGCCATATGGAATAAAATAAATATTCTTTGTAGCCATCAGCCTCATCAAGTTTACGCCATTAAGCCCCAGTGCATCATTAGTTGAGATTCCAAGCACTACAGGCTTCCCATTTCTTAATGTGGCTTTTGCCGCCATTAACACAGGGGAGTCCGTCATGGCATTTGCAAACTTGCTCATGGAGTTTCCTGTCAATGGTGCAATTACCATGCAATCCAGCGGGATTTTGGGTCCAAGCGGTTCCGCTTTAACGATTGAATCAATCACCTTATTGCCTGTTAAATCTTCAATTCTTTGGACCCAGTCCTCTCCTTTGCCGAATCTTGTTTCTGTACTTTTAACGGTAAAGGTAACAACAGGAAGCACTTCTGCTCCTGCGTTTACAAGCTTCTCTATTTCTGGAAACACAGCATCGTACGTACAATGCGATCCTGTTAATCCAAATCCGATTCTTTTCCCTTTCAGACTCATTTTGTAGTCCCCTTTCTCTTTTGCAGATCTTCCTTAATCAATTGAGAAAGAACGTTTGCCAATATTTGGCCTGCTGTTTTTGGAGCAACAATTCCAGGCAAGCCTGGCGCAAGCAAAGCTTTAACTCCCCTCTTTTCTGCATAACGGAAGTCAGTTCCGCCAGGCTTGGATGCCAGGTCAATGATAAGCGTATGTGTCGGCATTTTCGAGATAACGGACGCCGTTACAACTAAATGAGGTGCTGTATTGATGCAAATATCTACATCTTTAACCGCATCCTCAATATCGTTTAAGTGAAATGGAGTAAGACCCATTTCTGTAATTCTGGCAATATGCTCGCTCTTTCTTGCCCCAACTTTCACTTTCGCTCCCAATGCATGGAAGGTTCGGGCTACACTCATCCCTACTCTCCCAAGACCGATAACTGCTATATTCGAACCATGAATGGTAAAATCGGTATGCTGTATCGCCATCATGATGGTTCCTTCTACAGTTGGGATGGAATTATAGATTGCTACATCATCTCTTTCGAATAATTGCACAAGCCTCCGGTCGGCCTGTTTTGTAATCCCTGTCAAATAAGAATTTGTAATACCAGAATAAACCGTACAGTGTTCTGGTGTCTGCGAAAGGATTTCTTCCTCAAATACCACCTTTTCATTGGAGAAAATCGTTTCTATTTGCCCCTCCAGCCCCGTGCCAGGCACTGGCAGGATAATGGCGTCTATATTGGAAAAGTCCACATCATCTATTTTTTCTTTTACCGCACCAGAGAACGCATGATCCAGCTGCTCGAAACCAACCAATGAGAGCTTTGCATCAAGCTCAGTTAGTTTCCGGATGATTTCCAGCTGCCTTGCATCACCGCCGATAACTGCTATTTGGGTTCCTGTCAGCATGCAACACTCACCTTCTTTTTCTTTCTTTTGGAAGAAAGCATTATTTTTGAAGCCGTTTCATCGCATGGCTTCGGGCAAAGATATACTCGCGCCGGCAACGCCACTGTACAATAGCTGCGGCACGAGACAGCAATTGCATAAGCAGGTTTCTGTTCAAACGATATGTGGCGTGTTCCTTGGCCGGCAGCTCCAAATAAATACCGTATGTGAATTGTTATATTGAACTACTTCAACATCTTATGTACGAAAAGCGGAATAGGTGAGTTTTCCACCCAAAAGAAAATGGGTTTATCGCGGCATGAAAAAGTTGGAAGAGGAATTCCTGTGCGGGGAAATTTCAGTGTGGAACAAGAATATATTTATCCATCAAAAAAGGACCTTCAAAGGCCCTTCAGCATACATTAATCATGTTCTTCTTCGATTTCCGGTATATCGATTATAATCATGTCATTGCCTATTTTTCGGATATGGTGCCAGGAAACGCGGATTTCATCTCCCTGGCGTTTAAAGCCAAACCATTTTAGTGAAGGGATAAGCAAAGCTTGAATTTGCCCATTCTTTTCATTAATTTCAAGATCAGTCTGCCCCAGGACTCCCAGCCGTTCCGCCCTCTTTACGTCAACGATTTCTTTTCCGCTTAACTCGCTTAATCTCATCTTCAGCCCTCCTTTCTTCCTCTATATATCTTTATCTGCCAGACACTGCTTTTAGAAGTCTTGGACAAAATAAAACAGCCTGCGTCCACACAGGCTGTTTTTTAAAAAGAATTAATATTTGCTTCCCAAGCTCGATTTTCCGCGGGCTGCCCGATGCTCCCCGGCGAGAGGGCTTCGGAACTCCACTCCAATCAAGAGAGTTATAAAACCAACAATGAGTTTAACATACTCAAATTTTAAAGGTTTTTTGGAAGCTCCCCATCCGGACTAATTAAAGCAACTGAGTAATTATCTGTAAAAATGGTATTGGCCATATCATTTACTCCTTGCATGGATACGGCATCTATTTCCTCCACGATTTCATCCATGGAACGATGGCGCCCCAGCAGCAGTTCATTCTTGCCGTTACGGCTCATCCGGCTGTTTGTGCTTTCAAGGCTGAGCATTAAGCTTCCCTTTAATTGCTCTTTGCTGTTGTTCAGCTCTTTATCGGTAATGCCCTCTCTTTTAAGAGTAGCCAGCGTTTCCTGAATGGTATCAAAGAGTATATCCAGCTGCTTTGCACCCGTACCGCCATACAGCGTCACAATCCCGCTATCCTGGAATGCAGAGTGATAGGAAAAGACTGAATAAGCTAATCCTCTTTGCTCTCTGACATCCTGGAACAAACGGCTGCTCATGCTTCCGCCCAATATATTATTTAGGACAATCAAATTGTATATATCCTTATGCCCTACCTGCAGTCCTTCAAAACCTATGCAAAGGTGTGCTTGTTCGGTATCCTTTTTGCGGGCAATGTGGTTGGAATGGAATTCCGGCCTCTGTTCCGTCCTTTCTTTTTTCCCGCCTTCATAGGAGCCAAAGTACTTTTCTACTTCCTTAATAAACGATTCCGTAATATTCCCGGCAATGGAAATAACAACATTTTCAGGCGTATATGTTTCATGCATATACTGTTTCAATGTATCGCCGTTGAATGTAGCCAGTGTCCCTTCCGTTCCAAGAATCGGATAGCCAAGCGAATGATTTTCATAGATTGCCTTGCTTAAAAGATCATGTACTATATCATCAGGGGTATCTTCATACATTTTAATCTCTTCGTAAACGACATTTTTCTCCTTGTTCAGTTCTTCATCAACAAATGTTGAATTAAAGAACATATCGGAGAGGACTTCAAGAGCAAAATCAGAATGTGTGTCCAGGACTTTTGCATAATAACATGTATATTCTTTGGAAGTGAAGGCGTTGACCTGTCCGCCAATGCTATCGAAACTCTCTGCAATTTCTCTTGCAGATCTAGTTTTCGTACCTTTAAAAAACATATGCTCTAGGAAATGGGAGATTCCGTTATTTTCAGTATCTTCATTCCGTGAACCTGTTCCGATCCAAACACCTATCGCCACAGAACGAACGGTTGGAATATTTTCTAATACGACTCTTACACCGTTTTGGCAAGTATATTTCTTTATCAAGTAAATTCCTCCTGTCTGAAACCCAACCTCTAGCTTCCATTAGTTTATATTATTATTGTTATTTTTTCCAAAACCTTGATTATTATTTTCCCGGGACTGAACTCTCTTTTCGCTTAAAGTTTCCGAAACTGTTCCAATTTGGAGGCCCTTCTGCTTAAGTCCTCTAATCAATTGATCCAGCGATTTCTCCGTCGAATCAGTCGGATGCATCAGAATTAAAGCACCGTTATGGACTTTGCTTAATACCCGGTTAATCAGCACATCCGGAGCAGGCTTTTTCCAATCCACCGTGTCCACCGTCCACATTACAGTGCCCAGTTTTTCTTGTGCAGCAATTTTAACAATTTCATCTCTATAGCTTCCGCTCGGCGGTGCAAACCATGTAATCGGCTTTCTTGTTTTTTCTTCCATCGCTGCTTCAATCACATCATTGGTCTTTTGAATTTCTTCCCTTGCTTTTGCAGAAGAAATCACTTTCATATCTGGGTGAGTATAGGAATGGTTGCCTACTTCATGCCCTGCATCCATGATCATTCTGGCCAGCTCCGGATTATTCTTTACCCATCTTCCTTCGAGAAAAAAACTAGCAGATACATTATGGTTCTTCAAGGTAGCGAGCATACCGGATAAATATTCATTTCCCCATGCCACATTAATAATAAAACTGACCATCGGCTTATCCGGATGACCCTTATATACTGGGGCCGGTGGAAGATCACTTAACTTCACCTTTGGCTCAACTTGCTTAAAAATGAGCTTTTCTTCGTTAAACTTCTTCTCTGCCTTCATTTTTTTATAGGATGCCTCAACATCTACCTCTATACCATTGTACCCCGGTATGGCTTTCCAGACGGGATCTATTCGCGCATCCTGGGGAGGTATGCGATATTCAGCCGCTTTTGCTTTGATTTCCTCATACAAGGGGTCCTTTGGCTTGGATACCGCCACAGCTCCCGATTCCTCTTTCAGACCAGCAACATACTGATCTGTTAATGGATTATTGACAAACGCTAATGCAAGAACAAACATGATTGCGATATGGATAAACCTTCTCATTCCGCATGCCTCCTTCATTTCATATTATGATTTGAAGGGACAAGGTAGAACGGAAGCGTCTCGGGAAAGGTATGTAAGTATATGGCCGAAGCCAAAAGAAATAATCTTAGATATGTAAAAAGCCAGGGTTTCCCCTGGCTCTATAGGAAGCTTCAGCCACAAATTTTTATAGCCTGTCTGCTGCAGGGCCTAGCCAGTTCTCTTCCACAAAAATGCTCCTTAGATTCTCTTGGGAGAGCATGATTTGGTAAGTGCTGCTTCTAAGAGCTCGAGGCTGCTACGGTCCAGCCTTTGACATATAGGAAGCACTAGTGCAGACGTTGCCACAGGACATGGCGATTTTAATCTGCCAGTGCTTGTCGGACTTGCACAGGATGTGCTGATGTCGAGGTTCCCGGCCTGAGCTGCTGCTTTTCAAAATTACTGCTGAGCTTTTTCCTTCTGCTCGCGCTGTTCACGCAATACCGCTTTGCGGGAAAGGTTTACGCGGCCCTGCTTATCTATTTCTGTTACTTTTACAAGTAATTCGTCGCCAATGGATACAACATCTTCCACTTTTCCAACACGCTCTTCAGCAAGTTCGGAAATGTGGACCAATCCATCTTTGCCAGGGAAGATCTCAACAAATGCACCGAACTTTTCAATGCGTTTTACTTTGCCAAGATACATTTGTCCAACTTCCACTTCACGGACAATATCTTCAATAATTTTCTTTGCTTTTTGATTCATTGCTTCATCAATTGAAGAAATGAATACTGTTCCGTCTTGCTCGATATCGATCTTAACGCCTGTTTCTTCAATGATCTTATTGATTTGCTTGCCGCTTGGCCCAATAACATCTCGAATCTTATCAGGGTTGATCGTCATCATTAAAATCTTTGGAGCAAATTTAGAAAGCTCGTTTCTAGGCTGGTCAATTGTACTCAGCATCGAATCAAGAATCTGCATGCGGCCTTTTTTCGCCTGCTGCAATGCTTCCTCAAGGATTTCTCGGGATAAGCCTTCTATTTTAATATCCATCTGAAGCGCTGTAACACCTTTTGAAGTACCGGCAACTTTGAAGTCCATGTCGCCAAGGTGGTCTTCCATGCCCTGGATATCAGTTAAAATTGAATAATGCTCACCAGACTTAATAAGTCCCATCGCGATTCCGGCAACAGGAGCTTTAATTGGCACACCTGCATCCATCATTGCCAATGTGCTTGCGCAAATGCTGGCTTGGGACGTTGATCCGTTTGACTCCAATACCTCCGAAACAAGGCGTATTGTGTATGGGAAATCTTTTTCAGAAGGGATGATTGGCTCCAACGCTCGCTCCCCCAGAGCACCATGTCCGATTTCACGGCGGCCCGGCCCTCTGATTGGCCCTGTTTCACCAACGCTGAAGTTAGGGAAGTTGTAATGGTGCATAAATCTCTTCTCTTCTTCAATTCCCAATCCATCAAGGATCTGTACATCTCCAAGAGCACCCAACGTACAAATGCTAAGAGCCTGAGTTTGGCCGCGGGTAAACAATCCGGAACCATGTGTACGAGGAAGCAGGCCGACCTCAGATGAAAGCGGGCGGATTACATCCAGGCCGCGTCCATCAGGGCGCACTTTATCTTCTGTAATTAAACGGCGAACTTCCGCTTTAACGATCTTGTCTAAGATTTGTTTGATTTGCTTAAGCTTATCTTCATCTGCTTCTTCAGCCTCATATTTAGCAATAATTTCTTCTTTTACTGCTTTTATGGCAGCTTCACGGGCATGCTTTTCCTGCACCTGGATTGCAGCGATCATATCATTCTCACAGATGCCGCGCACTTCAGCTTCGAGATCCTGGTCAACCTGGTATAAAACCACTTCCATTTTCTCTTTGCCAATTTCAGATGCAATCTCTTCCTGGAAAGCAATCAGGCGTTTGATTTCTTCGTGGCCAAACATGATGGCTTCAAGCATAATCTCTTCAGGCACTTCATTTGCACCAGCTTCAACCATGTTGATCGCATCCTTCGTTCCAGCAACCACAAGGGTGATATCACTCTTTTCAGCCTGATCAACAGATGGATTGATAATGAACTCCCCATCAATGCGGCCGACGCTTACACCTGCAATTGGCCCTCCGAAAGGAATATCTGAAACGCATAGCGCCAATGATGAACCAAACATCGCAGCCATCTCTGATGAACAATTTTGGTCCACACTCATGACCATGCTGACGACTTGTACATCATTTCTGAAGCCATCTGCGAATAGCGGACGAATTGGCCTATCGATCAAACGGCTTGCCAAAACAGCCTTCTCGCTTGGACGCCCCTCTCTTTTAATAAAACCTCCCGGGATCTTACCTACTGCATATAAACGCTCCTCATAATTAACGGTAAGCGGAAAGAAATCCAGGTTTTTCGGTTCTTTTGAAGCTGTAGCCGTACTAAGTACTACAGTATCGCCATAGCGCACCAGTACTGCACCATTAGCCTGCTTGGCAAGCTGGCCAATCTCAACAGTCAATTTGCGCCCAGCCCAGTCAAGGCTGTAGACATGTTTATCTTGTCCCATATTTGTACCCCTCTCTGCATTCACTTAAAGACCGGCATTCATCTGCCTGGCCCGATCAATAATTATTTATCCTGCATTGGCTGCCCGTAATCCTGCAAAGCACTTATATTACTTAGCATTTCTTCCGGGTCCTGCAGCTTTTATATAGAAAAGCAATAAATGCTCTTAAATCATATTTAAAATATGCATATTATAGTATGCACAACTTTGCCGTCCGCTAAAATAAGAATAGATTATGTATGTACAAAAGGATTAGCGCAAAGCGACCGAATATCGTCGGCAAGTCTCGAGCCGATGGCGCCAAGAGCTAGACAGTTTGTAAAAAGCTCATATTCTGGAACAAAATTCAACTTTTTAAAGCTAATAAAAAAGCGGGAAAAAATCCCGCTTCTGTTGATTATCGACGTAAGCCAAGCTTATTGATTAACTCACGGTAACGCGCAACATCTTTGTTACGTAGGTAAGTCAATAGGTTACGGCGCTTACCAACCATTTTCAAAAGACCGCGACGTGAATGGTGATCTTTCTTGTGAGTACGTAAATGGTCGTTCAAATTGTTGATTTCTTCAGTAAGGACAGCGATTTGAACTTCTGGAGATCCAGTGTCGCTTTCATGAGTTTTGAACTCATTGATTAGCTCATTTTTACGTTCTTTAGTGATTGCCATCCGGTTCACCTCCTAAATTTTCAATCCCCTGTTACTGAGCAAGCGTCGGTGACTCGACTTGCCAAGCAAAGGTTCATTTGGTACGTTACTAAGAATACAACTTTTTATGACAAAAAGCAAGGCTAAACCCTGTTTTTCTCAAAATATTGCTGTGCGTGCTGTTTATCTTTTCCGATTTGGTCAATGAGCTCCTGAACGCCAGCAAACTTTTGCTCGCTTCTTAGATGCTTATGCCATTCTAAGGTCACTTTTCTGCCGTAAATCTCTTCTGAGAAATCAAATATATGGACTTCAACCGATGGTTTGTCCGCTTTTTCCTTATTGAATGTAGGCTTATAGCCAACATTGCAGACACCTTCATACCACTTGCCTTCTGTCAGGAGCCTTACGGAGTATACACCGAGCGGCGGTATAATATATTCACCTAAAAGATCAATATTTGCGGTTGGAAAACCGATCGTCCTTCCTCTTTTATCCCCATGCACAACCACGCCCGATGTTGTATAGTGCCTTCCCAACAGCTCTGGCAATTCATCTGTCTTGCCCTCACGGATGTATTTCCTTACAAGGGTGGAGCTTATTTTTTCAACGCCATTCGAAAGCTTTTCAATGACAGAGTATTCAAATTGATTCCTTGAATGGAACAAAAGTGTTTCCATTGTCCCCTGGCCCATGCGTCCGTACGAATAATCAAAACCCGCAACAACATGCTTGGCGTTTAGACCTATTAAATATTGATCCACAAATTCCTGTGGAAGCAGATTTGCAAACTCTCTCGTAAAATGGACAACGAATAAATAGTCTATGCCCAAATCAGCAATAATGCAGACTTTATCCTGAAGGGGGGTTATATATTCTACATGCTTCACACTTTTCCCCAATACAACTGAAGGATGGGGATCAAAAGTCATTACAGCGCTTTTTAAGCCCTTTTGTCCGGCGATTGCTTTTGCTTCAAGTATGACTTTTTGATGGCCGCGATGTACTCCATCAAAATATCCCAATGCTATTGCCAGCTCGGGCATTTCATTTTTTTCCAACTGATGCGGATGTTGTATATGAATAACTTCCATTGCTTAATTCACCTTTTTTCTAAAGAGCCTCGACCTTTAAAATGTAAACAAGTATCTTTTTGAAAAGTTCTGCTAAACTCGCCTGTTGATTTCTGCCCCAGGAGCTCAAGCTTTCCGCGGGATGGCCCGCAGGACGTTGAATTAACATTATCGAGCAAACACCTCATCGTAAGTAAATGCGAATGCATTTTCGCAGGATCAGCACCTACCGCTCCAATCAACAGGATGCAAAAATCAACAATCAGCTTTAACACAGCCTTTTGAAAAAGAACTTTTATTGATCATTTCTTAATACTTTCACGGGCTTCATCAAACCAGGTTTCCGGGGATGATGTTCATATATAGCCAGTACAAGGCCTTCATCTGTTTCAACAGCTATTGGGCCATTGGCGTCAATCAAATGATCCGGGATAGTTAATACAGCCCCGTTTTTTACTTTCTCTGCTACTTTATCACTTATTTGAAATTTCGGCAAATGAGAAAGCGCGGCTTCCATCGGACGAAGAACCTCCGTAATCGTTCCCTGCTCCATCCGGTCTTGTACCTCTTCAAATGTAAGACAATCTTCAAGCGTGAGGGAGGCAGATTTTATCCTTATAAGCTCTGACATATGAGACGGGTATCCGAGCTCATTGCCGATCATGACAGCAAGCGTACGGATATATGTTCCTTTACTGCAGGCTACTCGGAAACGGAAGGTAATGTTCTCTCCAGAAAAAATTTCTCTATCATCCAAAAGCTCAATCGAATAAATCTGGACTTTTCTTGACGGCCTATCCACCTCAATTCCCTGCCTGGCATATTCATATAAACGTTTGCCATTTACTTTTACAGCTGAAAACATAGGCGGAGTCTGGATAATTTCTCCGGTTAAGCCCTTCAGTACTGTGAGAATCTGATCACGGGTTATTGGTTTATTTACATTTTTCTGTTCCACCACTTCACCTGAGGCATCTTCTGTTGCAGTAGAAAAGCCAATCGTTACCGCTCCTTCATAAGATTTGCCCGCATTTGTAATGTACTCTGCAACCTTAGTTGCCTTCCCCAGACAAATAGGCAAAACTCCAGTAACGTCAGGATCCAGTGTGCCGGTATGGCCAATCTTTTTCATTCTCAAAATTTTGCGCAGTTTGAACACACAATCATGGGATGTCATTCCTTTTGGTTTAAAAAGCGGCAAAATCCCTTCCATATTATGTACCACCTTATCTCTTCGTTTAGAAAAAAATGGATAGACAAATGTGTCTATCCATTCAACATTATTCTTTGTCAGTTGACCTGTCTTCATCCTTTGAACGGCCTTCATCCTGGATCTGATGAAGCAATGACTCAATACGGTTGCCATAGTCAATAGATTCATCAAATTCAAATAGAATTTCCGGTGTTTTTCGCAGCCGGATTCTTTGGCCGATTTCAGATCGGATAAAGCCTTTTGCTTTAGCCAGGCCGCGAAGTGTATTTTCCCTCTGTTCTTCATCACCCAGAACAGAAATAAATACAGTTGCCTGCTGGAGATCACCGGTAACTTGAACATCAGTCACAGTAACAAATCCAACCCGCGGATCCTTTATTTTCCGGCCGATGATTTCGCCCAGTTCTTTTTTCATTTGTTCTCCAACTCGATTTGCTCTAAGGCTCATTTCTATTTCACCTCTTCTTAAAGCCACTCTAAATCAGTAATTGTCCGTTCAATTTCCGGAAACGAATCAATCATTTTCAGGGCATTTTGCAGTTCATGTTCCGTTGAAACCTGGTGGGACGAAACAGCTACGATGGCAATTTTCGTTCTTTGCCAAAGATCCTGATAGTCCACCTCTGAAACAGATACATTATATCTTTGCTTCAAGCGGGTTATGATTCGCTGCAAAACTGCCCGTTTTTCTTTTAAAGAATGTGTGTCATAAATGATACATTCGCAGGCTGCAAGGCCAATTATCATTAACGTTCCACTTCCTGCATAATATATGCTTCGATAACGTCGCCTTCTTTTACGTCATTGAAGTTTTTAATGGTAATACCGCACTCATAGCCTTGTGCTACTTCTTTTGCGTCATCTTTGAAACGCTTCAGGGCATCGACTTCCCCTTCAAAAATAACAACGCCATCACGAATTAAGCGGACACCGCTGTCGCGCGTAATTTTTCCTTCAGTGACATATGAACCGGCAATCGTACCGATTTTGGAAACTTTGAAAGTTTGGCGTACTTCAGCTTGACCAATGATTTTTTCTTCGAATTCAGGATCAAGCATACCCTGCATCGCCAATTCAATTTCCTCAATCACTTTGTAAATAATGCGGTGCAAGCGGATATCTACGTCTTCTGCTTCAGCTGCACGTTTCGCATTGTTATCAGGGCGAACGTTAAATCCAATTACAATCGCATTGAAGGCAGCAGCCAATGTGATGTCAGATTCGTTAATGGCACCTACACCAGTATGAAGAATACGCACATTTACGCCTTCAACATCAATTTTATTAAGGGCAGCTGTTAAAGCTTCCGCAGAACCTTGAACATCGGCTTTTACAACGATGTTTAGATCTTTCATTTCCCCTTGTTTCATGTGTTCAAACAGGTTATCAAGACTTACGCGTGTTTTTTCATTTCTTTGGGCCTGCAGGGCTTGCTGTGCACGCGCTTCACCGATTTGGCGGGCTGTCTTCTCATCATCGAGAACTGCAAAGCGGTCACCTGCTTGAGGAACATCATTAAGACCTGTAATTTCAACTGGTGTTGATGGTCCAGCAGTTTTAACTCGGCGGCCCAGGTCATTCACCATTGCACGTACACGGCCAAAAGTATTTCCGACAACGATCGGATCCCCAACCTTCAATGTACCGTTTTGGACAAGAAGTGTTGCAACGGAACCGCGGCCTTTATCAAGCTGTGCTTCAATTACCGTACCAACTGCATTGCGGTCCGGATTTGCCTTGTACTCCTCCACTTCACTTACAAGCAGGATCATTTCAAGAAGCTCATCAATTCCATCACCTTTAATAGCTGAAATCGGAACAAAGATTGTATCTCCGCCCCATGCTTCAGGTACAAGGCCATGCTCTGTCAATTCCTGCATAACTCGGTCAGGGTTGGCAGCTTCTTTATCCATTTTGTTCACAGCCACGATAATTGGCACTTCTGCAGCTTTTGCATGGTTGATTGCTTCAACTGTTTGCGGCATTACACCGTCATCTGCTGCAACAACCAGAATCGTAATATCTGTGATTTTTGCACCGCGAGCACGCATAGTAGTAAACGCCGCGTGTCCTGGTGTATCAAGGAATGTAATTTTCTTGCCGTTTTCTTCAACCTGGTAGGCACCGATATGCTGAGTGATTCCGCCTGCTTCACCAGCCGTTACCTTTGTATTGCGGATGGAGTCAAGCAATGTTGTTTTACCATGGTCAACGTGTCCCATGATCGTAACAACTGATGGGCGTTCTACTAAATCCGCATCCTCGTCATCTGTGAAGTATACTTCAAGGTCAGTTGTATCAACCAATACTTCTTCTTCAACTTCAACACCATATTCACTGGCGATTAATTCAATTGCATCTTTGTCAAGGTCCTGGTTAATGGTTGCCATTACTCCAAGCATGAAAAGCTTTTTAATGATTTCAGAAGGTTCGCGGTGCAGCTTCTTTGCCAGTTCCGCTACTGTCAGTGATTCGCTGAAAGTAATTTTTGAAGGAAGCTCCTTCACTTTCTTAGGAGCTGGGGCCGCCTGTGTCTGCTGCTGATGTTTTCCTTTGTTGTTTTTGTTCTTATTGTTCCGGTTATTATTTCTGTTGTTATTGTTCCTATTATTGTTATTGCCTCGGTTATTCCCGGAAAAGTTTTTGTTTGGCTGGTTACCCTGGCCTTGGTTTCTGCCTTCACCGGATTTATTTTGAGGCTTGCCTTTAGGAGCTGATGAGTTTTTATCATCACTCTTATTTGAAGCTGGTTTTTGGTTTCCCTGCGGCTTTTGCTGGTTTTGAGGTTTATTCTGCTTTTGAGGCTGCCCCTCATTCTTGCTGAAAATGCCGTCAAGCTTCTGTACAGCAGCCGGCTCTATCATTGTCATATGGTTTGAAACCTCAATTTTCATATCTTTTAATTTAGTAATAACATCCTTGCTTGAAATGTTATGTTTTTTCGCATATTCATAAACGCGCATTTTACTCATACTTTCACCCCCGCTAGTATTAATCGAGCAACGTTAACAGCTTTTTTGCAAATCCGGCATCTAACACTGCCACAACAACGCGGGCTTCTTTCCCTATAGCCTGGCCGAGCATCTCCCGGTTTTCTATAAGCTTATAAGGAACCCCGAATGATTTACATTTATCTGTAACTTTTTTTGCCGTATTTGCGGATGCATCTGCAGACAGCAAAACAAGCTTTGCTTTGCCGTTTCTGATCTCTTTAACAGCAAGCTCTTCTCCCGAAGTAATTTTCCGTGCCCGATTGGCTAAGCCAAGCAATGACATCCATTGATTTGAGTTCATTTGGATTGCCGTTTCTCCTTCTCTATTAACTCCAAGAGTTCTTCATATATAGAATCATCTATGGAAACTTCTAAATGGCTGGCTAAGATATTTTTCTTTTTAGCTAATAAAACTGCTTCCTTTTCTTTAGAAAGATAAGCGCCGCGGCCGGACTTTTTTCCGGTCGTGTCAACAGAAACTTCTCCTTCTTTGGAGCGAACGATGCGAACGAGTTCTTTTTTCGGCCTCATTTCACCGGTTGCGACACATTTTCGCATAGGAACTTTTTTACGGCTGTTCACGATCATTCCCCTCTTTCCCTATTCTTTATCCTCTATAAGCTCATCTTGAAAATCGAAGTCGGCATCAGTGCCATAGTCTTCGTCTTCATATTCATCATTATCAAAATTCAACAGTGTTTCTTCGCGCGGAAAGATGCCTGATTCACGCGCTTCTGTTTCTGATTTGATGTCAATTTTCCAGCCCGTAAGCTTGGCTGCCAGCCTTGCATTTTGGCCGCGCTTTCCGATTGCCAGAGAAAGCTGATAGTCCGGTACAACAACCGTGGTGGCTTTATCCTCTTCATTTACAATTACATCAAGCACTTTTGAAGGGCTCAATGCATTTGCAACGAAAACAACCGGATCCGCAGACCACTTAACAATGTCAATTTTTTCGCCCTTTAGCTCATTTACTACTGCCTGGACACGTGTTCCTTTAGGCCCTACACATGAACCTACCGGATCTACCTCTTCATTGTCTGAATGAACAGAGATCTTTGAACGGTCTCCAGCCTCGCGGGCAACTGATTTAATTTCGACAGTCCCATCATAGATTTCCGGAACTTCAATTTCAAATAATCTCTTTAGCAGGCCTGGATGTGTTCTGCTTACAAAGATTTGCGGTCCCTTTGTGGTCTTTTCAACTTTTGTGATAAAGACTTTGATGCGGTCATGCGGCTTGTAATGCTCATTCGGCATTTGTTCATTTGCAGGAAGGATCGCTTCAATCTTTCCAAGGCTCACATAGATGAACTTTGGATCTGTACGCTGGACAATTCCTGTCATGATATCTTCTTCACGGTCAATAAATTCTGAATAGATGATGCCTCTTTCCGCTTCACGGACACGCTGTGTAACGACCTGTTTAGCAGTCTGGGCAGCAATGCGCCCAAAGTCCTTAGGTGTTACTTCCATTTCCACAACATCCTCAACCTGGTAGTTCGGGTTGATTTTTTGAGCATCCTCAACAGAGATTTCAAGGCGCGGGTCAAATACTTCATCCACTACTTCTTTGCGGGCAAATACTCTCATCGTTCCGTTGCCAAGGTTTAAATCAATTCGCACGTTTTGCGCCTGGTTAAAATTTCGGCGGTAGGCTGACACCAATGCCGCTTCAATTGCTTCAATAATCACATCGCGAGAAATGCCTTTTTCTTTTTCAAGCAATGTCAGAGCATCCAAAAGTTCACTGCTCATGAGATTTATATCCCCCTTTATTTCTCTTTTAAAATGATCGGGAACAGCGGAGTCCCAATATGCCGACGAGCAAAATGGCTTACAATTAATAAGCAAGCCCGCAATAGGCCGGCATTAAAAAACAACGGCTAAACGGGCATTGGCTACCTTATCATAAGGAATTTCCACACTTTTCTTTCTCGTTTTGATTGTAACTTCAACCGTAACGGTTTCGCCGTCAAATTGTGTTAAAACACCTTCGAACGTCTTTTCTCCATCAATCGGCTCATAGGTTTTTATGAAAACGTTTTTGCCGATTGCTTTCACAAAATCCTGTTCTTTTTTCAGAGGGCGTTCAGCTCCCGGCGATGAAACTTCCAAGAAATAGTTGTAAGGAATTGGATCAGCAGCATCCAGCTTTTCACTTAGCCTTTCACTGACTATTCCGCATTCCTCAATATCAACACCAGTTTCTTTATCAATAAATACGCGAAGGAACCAGTCTTTCCCTTCTTTTACATATTCAATGTCGACTAATTCTAAATTAAGCTCATCCACAATAGGGGTGACCAATTCTTCAACCGTTTCAGTCACTTTGCTCATTCATTTCCCTCCTTTTACTCGGATTGATAGCTCTTGTTTTTTCAGAAGTTTTATTTTGATATTCAGGAAAAAACCGTACACAACACGAAAGAGTGGGTTGCCCCACTCTTCCTTTTGCGAGAGTTATTCTTAGTATTTCCAATAAAACTATACCATAACCAATTTTTTTATGCAAATGGAATGACTGTCAGCACAAGGGTTTAAGCAAGGAAAATCCCATTTTTTAGCTTTTGCTCCTAGAAAAGAGAAAGCTGATTTTGCTCAGGAAGGGATTCCAGGCAGCCGTGATTATCCAGATACTCAATAATCGTCTTGGACACTTTTCCACGCTGCTGGAGGTCTTCCTTGGATAGGAATTCCCCTTCCTCTCTAGCTTTCACAATATTGAAGGCTGCATTCGTTCCGAGTCCAGGAATCGAATTGAAAGGAGGGATTAAAGAATTTCCGTCAATAATAAACTCGTTGGCGCTTGAGCGGTACAAGTCTACTTTCTGGAAGTTAAAGCCCCTTTCATTCATTTCCAAGGCAAGCTCCATAACTGTTAACAGGTTCTTTTCTTTTGTTGAAGCTTCCAGTCCCTTTGCGTTGATTTCTTCAATACGAGCCCTGATTGCTTGGGACCCCTTTACCATGGCATCAACATCAAAATCCTCCGCGCGGACTGTGAAATACGCTGCATAGTACAGAAGCGGATGGTGAACTTTGAAATACGCTATTCGGACTGCCATTAGTACATAGGCGGCAGCATGGGCTTTAGGGAACATGTATTTTATCTTTTTGCAGGAGTCAATGTACCATTCCGGCACTTCATTTTTTCTCATTTCCTCTTCCATTTCATCGCTAAGGCCCTTACCTTTACGGACTGATTCCATAATTTTAAAAGCAAATGCAGGTTCAAGTCCCTGATAGATCAAATAAACCATTATATCGTCACGGCAGCCGATTACTTCACTCAGGTTGCAAATGTTGCTATGAATTAATTCCTGGGCATTTCCGAGCCAAACATCCGTACCATGTGAAAGTCCAGAGATTTGAACGAGTTCAGAAAACGTAGTTGGCTTTGTATCCTCAAGCATTTGGCGGACAAATCGGGTACCAAACTCAGGGATTCCAAGCGTTCCTGTTTTACACATGATCTGCTCGTCCGTAACCCCAAGAGATTCTGGACCGCTAAAAATCTTCATTACTTCAGGGTCATCTGTCGGTATTGTTTTAGGATCAATGCCGCTAAGGTCCTGAAGCATCCTGATAACCGTCGGATCATCGTGCCCGAGTATATCAAGCTTTAATAGATTATCGTGTATGGAATGGAAGTCAAAGTGAGTGGTCTTCCATTCGGATGATCGGTCGTCAGCCGGGAACTGGATCGGCGAGAAGTCGTATATATCCATGTAATCAGGGACAACGATAATACCGCCCGGATGCTGCCCGGTTGTCCGTTTTACCCCTGTACAGCCTGAAGCCAGCCTATCAATTTCTGCCCCACGGATTTGGAGGTTGTTGTCCTGCTGATAAGCTTTTACATACCCGTAAGCAGTCTTATCCGCAACTGTGCCAATGGTTCCTGCGCGATATACATAATCTTCCCCAAACAGCACCTTTGTGTAGTTATGCGCTCTTGGCTGATATTCTCCGGAAAAGTTCAAGTCGATATCAGGAACCTTATCACCTTTAAAGCCAAGGAAGGTTTCGAATGGGATATCATGTCCATCTTTTTTATATTTAGCTCCGCAGTTCGGGCAATCCTTATCAGGCAGGTCAAAACCGGAGCCAACTGAACCGTCATTGAAAAACTCGGACGTTTTGCATTCCGGGCAGACGTAATGAGGCGGCAGAGGATTTACCTCCGTAATTTCCGTCATCGTCGCAACAAACGAGGATCCTACTGATCCACGTGATCCAACCAGATATCCATCGTCGAGCGATTTTTTTACAAGCTTATGGGAAATCAGATAGATTACGGCGAAACCGTGCCCGATGATACTCTTAAGCTCTTTTTCAAGGCGTGCTTCAACGATTTCAGGAAGCGGATCACCATATATTTTTCTGGCCATGCCGTAACTCATGCTGCGCATTTCTTCATCTGCACCTTCAATTTTCGGCGTATACAAATCATCTTTGATTGGCTTAATTTCCTCTATCATATCCGCTATTTTGTTTGAGTTCTCTACAACGATCTCCTTCGCTTTCTCTTTTCCAAGGAATGAGAACGCATCTAGCATTTCATCCGTTGTCCTGAAATGTACATCAGGCAGCTGATGGCGATTCAGCGGGTTTGCTCCTCCCTGGGAGTTAACAAGGATTTTCCGATAGATTTTATCATTCGGATTCAAATAATGAACATTGCCAGTTGCTACAACCGGAATGCCAAGCTTGTCTCCCAGCTTTACAATGTTGCCGATAATTTCTTCCAGTGCTTTATCGTCTCTTACCAGTTCAAGCTCTAAAAGATGCGCATAAACCGCTTTTGGGTGAACTTCCAAATAATCATAGAATTGCGCCGTATCTTCCACTTCATCCGGGGATTTCTGCATCATTCCTTCGAACACTTCGCCTTTATCACAGCCAGAGCCAATCAGAATTCCTTCCCGGTGCTTTTGCAGCACAGACCGAGGAATACGCGGCACTCTGTAGAAGTATTCAAGATGCGATATAGATACAAGCTTGAAAAGATTTTTCAAGCC
This sequence comes from Bacillus sp. J33, assembly GCF_000518885.1. Classification (GTDB taxonomy): domain Bacteria; phylum Bacillota; class Bacilli; order Bacillales; family Cytobacillaceae; genus Cytobacillus. The sequence continues at coordinate 55,153 of NZ_KI912519.1, forward strand.
GGCTTCTGTCTGCGCAAGCAATGTACAATGGAATGGCCTCGCACGCTGATAGGCATTGCCCTGGCCCATATTGTCATTAAATTGATCGTGATATTCAATCCCTTTTTCATCCGCATGCTTTAGCATTTTAAGAAGCAAATAGCCCGTCGCTTCGGCATCATAAATAGCACGGTGGTGCTGGGTAAGTTCAACATCGAACTTTTTTGCCAATGTGTTCAGGCGGTGGTTCTTCATATCAGGATAAAGAAAGCGGGCAAGCTCGAGCGTATCTATAACAGGATTCGTCGCTTTGCCTATACCAATCTTTTTATAGCCAACATTAAGGAAACCCATATCAAATGATGCATTATGCGCTACTAAAACTGCATCTCCAGTCCACTCATGGAATTTATGAAGCACTTCTTCCACTTCAGGTGCATTTTCCACCAGGTCATCTGTGATACCAGTTAAATTAATCGTTGTTGCAGAAAGTGGATGATGAGGATTTGCAAAGGACTCAAAGCGGTCAATGATTTCACCATCGCGGATCTTCACCGCCGCAAGCTCTATAATTGTGTCATAAACAGCAGATAACCCTGTTGTTTCAACGTCAAATACAACATAGGTATCTTCAGTTAATTTGCGGTGTGCGTCATTATAGGCAATTGGCACACCATCATCAACAAGGTTTGCTTCAATGCCATACAGGATTTTTATATCATTTTTCTTACCTGCACCATACGCTTCTGGGAACGATTGGGCAACAGCATGGTCTGTAATCGCTATAGCCTTATGTCCCCATTTCTTCGCCTGGGCAACAAGGGTACTGACAGATGATACTGCATCCATTTGGCTCATAGGAGTATGCAGGTGCAGCTCAACCCTTTTTTCATCGGCAGGAGCAGTATCCTGCCTTTGTATAGGCTTTATTTCATTAATATCGTTTCCGATCATAACCAAATCGCGGACAAAGGTGTCATTCTGTATGCTTCCTCGTACCTTTAGCCACATTCCTTTTTGGACATGCTGGAATAGCGCTGCATCTTCTTTGTCACGGGAGAACATTTTTACAAGTATGGAGCTTGTATAATCGGTAATTTTAAAAGTTAATAATGTTCTGCCGGAGCGGAGTTCTCTTGTTTCAGCAGCAAAGACATACCCCTCTATAGCTACTCGGCGCTCTTCATCAACTATATCAATCAATTTGCGGTAATCCGCGTCATCTTTAATCGTCAGGCCGATAGTTAGAGGGCCTTGCGGTGCTGAGGTATCGGCTGACTCTGCTTCGGCCTCTTTCTTCTGCATTTCAATTGCTGCCTGGAGACCGCGCTCCTGATCTTCTTTACGTTTGGCCTCCATGAATTTTTGATATTCTTCATTTGACCCTTCTTCAGAAACTTCTGTATCGATTGTTAATGAAGGGAAACCGAAAATCTGAAAAACATCCGAAATAGTTCCCGCATATTTTTTCTTAATTGAAAGACCTTCCAATTCGTTACGGACCTTGATGATGATTTTGTTGCCTTGTACAGAGGGAACTTGTTCATTCAAGAGCTTTATTAGCGGCGGCGCCATGCCATCCATCTCCTGAATACAGTTATGCCAGTATTCTAGAACAAGCTGCTCAGTAAAATCCTGATCTTTTACAGAAATGCTATATGAGATTTCTGCAATATGGGAAAATGTCTTTTCCAGCTGATCCGTGAAGCGGCTATATACATTACAAGGCAGAATCCGCGGAAAGACAAAATAAAAATGCCACTTCCTGGACTGCCTTTCCACTACAACCCTTTCAATCTGGGCATCATGAAAGTGCTGCACAAAGGCATCTTCTGTTAGCTGCATCTGCTGGAGCAAGAGCTGAAATCTAGACGGTTCGCTCATCTTTCTCTCTCCCATCCAATAATCTAGTTCTCTATAATAAATTGTTATATTAGTTATGTGGTCATATTCCTTATGAGAGACGAACTTAATTATAACATATACTCTCGGCTAAAAAACTTCATTTATTTTCTAGTGATTAAAAAACGGATTCCCCTTTGGAATCCGTTTCTTGGAATAATTTTCCCGGTTGTTAAAATCACTTTAGCAATCCAGTTTATAATGATGACATCATTTCAGTAATTTTTTCTGTCAGCTGATCTTTATGGATTTCATACATTTCGCCAGATTTTCTAATCTTTACTTCCACAATGCCTTCTGAAGCTTTTTTGCCCACTGTAATTCGGATCGGCAAACCGATTAGGTCTGAATCTGCAAATTTGACACCCGGACGTTCCTGGCGATCATCCATTAGTACATCATAACGATTTTGCTTCAAAGTTGAATATAACTCTTCTGCAAGAGCTGCCTGAGTTTCATCCTTCATATTGATAGGAATCAAATGAAGGTCAAATGGAGCAAGCGCACTCGGCCACACGAACCCATTCTCATCATTGAATTGCTCTGCGACAGCAGCCATTGTCCGCGAAACTCCGATGCCATAACAGCCCATAATCATCGGCTGCGTTCTGCCGTTTTCGTCTAAATAAGTCGCTTCCATTGCTTCACTGTAACGTGTACCAAGCTTAAAGATATGGCCCACTTCAATACCTTTGGCAAATTGAATTGTTCCTTGTCCATCTGGAGAAGGGTCCCCCTCTTGAATAAAACGAAGATCCGCAAATTGTGTTACATCGAAATCACGTTCAGGATTCACATTTATATAATGAATACCCTCTTCATTGGCACCGCATACACCGTTAACGATTGCTTCTACTGCACGGTCTGCAATTACATCAATATCTTTCACACCAATCGGCCCTAATGAACCGACAGCACAACCAAGGACTTGCTTTGTCTCTTCAGGTCCTGCAAGATCTACTGTAGCAGCGTCGAGCAGATTCTTTAGCTTGATGTCATTTACTTCATGATCTCCACGCACAAGTACAAGAACATATTTGTCATCCACTTTAAATAGAAGCGTCTTAATGCATTGCTCTTGTGGCACATTTAAATATGCAGAAACTTCTTCAATTGTTTTTTGGTTTTCTGTTGCAACCTTTTCAAGCTGTTTAGCTTCCTCGCCACTTTTCTTATATTCTGCTGTAACTGGAGCCATCTCTATATTCGCTGCATAATCCGATGCATCAGAATAGGCGATGGTATCTTCCCCAACGTCTGAAAGAACCATAAATTCATGAGTGTCTTTTCCGCCCATCGCACCTGAATCAGCAATAACCGCTCTGAAATTAAGCCCGCAGCGTCTAAACACATTAGAGTACGCTGTATATAGCTTGTCGTACATTTCATCAAGACTTTCTGCCGAAGAGTGGAAAGAATATGCATCCTTCATAATAAATTCACGTCCTCGTAGAAGTCCGAAGCGAGGCCGCTTTTCGTCACGGAATTTCGTTTGAATTTGATAAAGGGCCAAAGGCAATTTCTTATATGATTTTACAACATCGCGAACAAGGCTGGTAATTACTTCTTCATGAGTAGCACCAAGGGCGAATTCCCTCTCATGCCGATCCTTCATTCTCATCAGTTCAGGTCCATATGTATACCAGCGTCCAGATTCCTGCCACAATTCAGCTTGCTGCAGGGCTGGCATTAAAAGCTCAGATGCTCCCGCATTGTCCATTTCTTCCCTGATAATGGCTTCAACCTTTTGAAGGACTTTTTTGGCTAAAGGCATATAGCTGTATATTCCGCTTGCGTTTTGGCGGATAAAGCCTGCTCTTAGCAGCAGTTGGTGGCTTCGTATCTCTGCATCTGCCGGTACTTCTTTTAATGTAGGAATTAGCGTCATGCTCTGTTTCATTTAATAGCACCTCTATTTTTAAGATCAAATATATTATCTATCAGCTGCTTGAATAAAAGAAGGGCCAAACAGTCCATCAGGAAAGCAATTTTTCCGCTTTCCAGATGGCCGGCCCTTCTTTTCGTGCAGCAATTACAGGTTTTACAGGAAAAACCTTTGGATATCGTTCCAAGTAACTACAAGCATTAGAAGCATCAAAAGGGCAAAACCAATAAAATGGACCATTCCTTCTTTATGACGGTCAATCGGCTTTCCTCTAACAGCTTCAACAGCAAAAAACATTAATCTTCCTCCATCAAGAGCCGGGATTGGCAGCAAGTTCATAATACCAAGGTTTATGCTCAATATTCCAGCCCATTTCATCAGATAATAGATTCCTGATTTTGCTACAGTGTCTGTAGAGACATAAATGCCTACAGGGCCGGATAAGGCATCAATTGAGAACTGCCCTGTTACCAGCTTGCCTAGCATAACGAAGATTTCTTTCGTCCAAAAATACGTTTCTTTGGCTCCATAAGCAATGGCTTTTAACGGTGATTTCTCCATTGGGCTGTATACACCGATAATCCCAATTTTTTCACCTTCTACATCCTGAACTTTTGGTGTTACCGGAATGGTAAGCTCCTGGCCATTTCTGTCCACCAAAAATTCAAGCTCTTCATTTGGATTTTGGCGGATGATTTCAACCACATCAGACCAGCTCGAAATCTCGGCTCCATCCACACTATTGACAATGTCGCCTTCCTTTAGGCCAGCCTCATATGCCGCCCCATCCGGGGTCAATTTTCCAAGTGCAGGCTCATTAGTTGGAATGCCTTGCAGTAATGCAATCAATACAAAAACAATAAAAGCAAGAACGAAGTTCATCATAGGGCCAGCAAAAATTGCCATTGTTCTTTGTCCCAATGTCTTTGAAGCAAATTGGCGGTTATATGGAGCAATAAGTGTTTCTGTCCCATCTTCAATCAGGACAGCAGATGGGCTGATTTTAAACACCTTTAGCGATTCTTCTTCTTCACCTTCCATATACCCTTTAATAACAAGGTCGTGTTCAATATCAGCGTGTTCAACCTCTATGATTCTTGCTTCCGGATACTTATCTTTATTATTTAAAATGATTTTGCTTACTTCTTCATTTCCATTCAGGATCAAGCCAATGCGGTATCCTGGCTTGATTTCAATCATCTCCGGGTCTTCACCGGCCATACGCACAAATCCGCCAATCGGCAGTAGGCGAATTGTATAGACAGTTTCATCTTTTTTGAAAGAAAATACTTTAGGCCCAAAACCAATGGCAAACTCCCGGCATAGGATTCCTGCTCTTTTAGCAAATATCAAATGTCCTAATTCATGGAAAAATACCAATGCCCCAAATATAATGATAAAGGCTATTACTGTACTCAAGTTTTAACCACCTTTTTTTAGAGGTTGTTCAAATGATGCTGAAAAAAGTATATAGCAGTCAGTTGCCAGCTATCCCATTCGGCCCTAATCTTTTGGGGCCGCCTTTTCAGCGATTGAACCCAAGCTTATAGAAGCGAGTTAACAAATTTTCTCGTTTCCAAATCAGTCTCTTGAATCTGGTCAAGACCTGGATTTGAAATCTTGTCATGGCTGCTCAATGCTTTTTCGATGAAGTCTTCTATTTGCAGGAATGTAATCTTTCCATCTAAAAAGGCAGCAACGGCAGCTTCATTGGCTGCATTAAGTACGGCTGGCATTGTGCCCCCAGCCTTGCCTGCTTCATAGGCGAACTTTAAGCAGCGGAAGCGATCGAAATCCATTTCTGTAAAGTGGAGTTTTCCAACTTCAGCAAGATTCAGCCGGTTTGCTGACGATAACGGCAGCCTGTCAGGATATGTTAAGGCATATTGTATAGGTACTCTCATATCCGGGGTGCCGAGCTGTGCAATTACGCTGCTGTCATGGAATTCTACCATGGAATGAATAATGCTTTCTTTATGAAGCAAAACATCAATTTTGCTGTAGTCCATGGCGAAAAGCCAATGGGCTTCAATTACTTCAAGCCCCTTATTCATCATTGTGGCTGAATCAATAGTGATTTTTGCTCCCATTGACCAATTCGGATGGTTAAGCGCCTCTTCAACTGTAACATTCTCCAATTCCTTGCGGGAACGGTCTCTGAAGCTTCCGCCAGAAGCAGTCAAGATGAGCCTTTCAATATTCTTCTCTTTTTCTCCTTGCAAGGATTGGAATATAGCAGAGTGTTCACTGTCCACCGGAAGCAGCTGTACACCATTCCTCTGAGCGGCTTCCATTACAAGGTGGCCGGCTGTAACAAGTGTTTCTTTATTTGCTATTGCAATTGTTTTCTTTTCTTCAATTGCCTGCAAGGTCGGATCAAGGCCTACACTTCCCAATACCGCGTTTACCAGAATATCTGATTTTGGATAGACTGCCACCCCTATCAGGCCATCATGTCCATATGTAAATGTTATGCCGGGAAACTCAGCTTTAAGAGTATCTGCATATTTTTTTTCTGATAGTGAAACAAACTCCGGCTGAAAATCACGGATAATTTTTCTGGCCAGATCTATGTTTCTGCCGGCAGACATCGCTGCAAGCTTAAAATCCTCAGGGTGTTCCCTGATAATATCCAGGGTCTGGGTCCCAATTGAACCTGTTGCACCCATTAAACTAATATATTTCATCGTCTCCTCCTATAAGAAAAGCGCAAGGCGCCCGCCTAAGAACGCAGACTAAATTCGCCACATCCTCCCAAAAGCTGCCGCTTTTGGGAGTGCGATGAATATGCTGACGAAGCTTTCCTTGTCCTGCGGGCCTCAAGCATAAGACAAGCCGGCTGAAAGGCTGTTCTTTAACCTTTTAGCCGGATGTCTTAGACCCAAGAGCCGATGGCGCCTGGAGCCAGACAGTAACCAAATTTAAAAATGTAAATTCTAACCTTCATCTTTCTATTAATGAGAAAAAACCAATCGAAAGGTCATGTTGCCCATAATTCACAGTAAATGAAAAAAGTGGAGCAGCGGCAATACAAATAATAAGCTGTCAAAGCGGTCCAGAATCCCCCCATGGCCTGGAAGGATATTACCAGAATCCTTAACATTATAATGCCGCTTTAACGCTGATTCTACCAGGTCTCCTATTTGGCCAAATACAGAAAGGATCGCTGTTATAATTAACAGTCCGATTAAGGACTCGTTTATATCTGTAAAAAGTATAAACAATACCGCAACTGCAAGAGCACAGATCACTCCGCCCAGCGAACCTTCCACAGTCTTATTAGGGCTAATTTCTGGCCAAAGCTTCTTTTTCCCCATAGCTTTTCCTATAAAATATGCCCCTGAATCTGTTGCCCAGATGAGGAACAGGGCAAAAAAGATATAAGTCAGACCATTGTCTGCAAAACGCGTTTCCATAAAATAGTAAAACCCTATCCCAACATACAGGGTGGACATAATAGAGAAAGCTACATCATCAAAGGTAAACCTATTTTTTGTTGCGACTGTATAAGTTAAAAATAGAAGAACTCCAAAAAGAGCTACCTCAATTTTTGTATAGTGCAAATCATCCAGGATTGGCTGAAATTCTTTAGGCAATAGGAAAACCCATAATAGCAGTAAAGAAATAATTCCCGGAATAGAGAATAAACTTAAATCCCTCATTCTTAATAATTCATACAGGGCAATGGATGCAAGCAAGTAAGCAAGAATGATAATAGGTATTCCGCCGTAAATAATAACTGGCAGCAGAACCGCCCCAAATATGATTGCTGTAATAACACGTTGCTTCATTAAATTTTCAACACCTTTATTATACTCCTCCAAAACGCCTTTGGCGGCTTTGGAATACTTCAATCGCTTCAAGCATTTGCTCTTCATTAAAATCTGGCCACAACACATCTGTAAACCAAAATTCAGTGTATGCAAGCTGCCAGAGCATAAAATTGCTAAGCCTGATTTCACCGCTTGTACGAATTAACAAGTCTGGGTCCTGAAGTCCGCTGGTCATAAGATAAGATGAAAACTTTTCTTCATCCAGCTCATTTTCATTCATTATACCACTTTTGCAATCATTTAAGACATGTTTGACTGCTTCAAGTATTTCTGCTCTGCTTCCGTAGTTAAGGGCAAAGTTTAATACCAGGCCAGTGTTGCTTTTAGTCTCTTCTATTGCTTTCGCAACTGCATTGCGGGTATGGGCCGGCAAGTGATCCATATACCCAATCATTCTTACCTGCACGTTCTCTTCAACAAGCTCCGGCAGGAAAGTCCCTAAAAACTCCTCTGGAAGCTTCATAAGAAAATCCACTTCCATTTTAGGTCTTTTCCAATTTTCTGTAGAGAAAGCATATAATGTTAGAGTCTTCACACCTATTTCATTGGCGAATTTTGTAATTTTCCGTACAACCTTCATGCCTTCATGGTGGCCCGCTACTCTGGGAAGGGCTCTTTTTTTAGCCCATCTGCCGTTTCCGTCCATTATGATGGCAACATGTTCAGGAATCTTTAATTCCTTTATTTTTTCTACTCTCTCTCGGAGATCGGAAGTACTGTTTTGCGACTTCCATAACTTCATTTTATCAAACATATGACTGCTCCTTTAAATTAGGTTAATCCTCCGATAAAAGATAAATCAGAAAGCGCATTCGCCCAAAGCTTGACAGCTGCAAGCTAATTAAGGTTTGCTATATCTTTTTAGAGATTATTTTCACTGGAAAAATTATCATATCCCTTGCTTCCGCATGATAATATCATACCAAAAATAAAAAAATATATCTCTATAAAAGAGTATGTAATCCAATCAAAATTAGGAATAGGACGGTTTATCTCTTAATTGCAGGCTCTTGGTAAAACCATAATTGCCTACTGCATTTCTTCTATATATTTATCTTTACTTCTAAAAGTGTAAAAAAACCCCCTATTGATAGAGGGTTCACATTATATAGAAAGTTAAACTGCAAGGATTTCTTTTTCTTTCTCTTTTGTAATATCGTCGATCTTGCTGATATGTTCATCAGTAAGCTTCTGAATATCATCAGAGAAACCGCGAAGATCGTCTTCCGTGATTTCACCATTTTTCTCAAGTTTCTTAAGATCATCATTGGCATCACGGCGAACATTGCGGATTGCCACTTTCGCTTCTTCCGATTCCTTTTTAACAACCTTGACAAGCTCTTTACGGCGCTCTTCTGTAAGCTGAGGAATTGCAAGCCTGATGACACTGCCGTCATTGGAAGGATTCAAACCAATATCAGATTTAAGGATTGCCTTTTCAATTTCGCCAAGGATTGACTTATCATATGGCGTAATAACCAAAAGACGTGCTTCAGGAGCAGAAACTCCAGCAAGCTGGTTAATAGGTGTAGGAGCACCATAGTAATCTACAGTGATTCTATCAAGGAGTGATGCATTTGCTTTTCCGGCACGAATGCCTGCAAGCTCACGAGTATAAGCTGAAATTGCTTTAGTCATTCTTTCTTTCGCATTTGCAATAACTTGTTTTGGCATTATTTTTTCCCCCTAACGATTGTTCCAATTGTTTCACCCATTACGGCGCGGTTAATATTGCCTTCTTCCATAATTGAAAATACGATTAATGGAATGTTGTTATCCATGCATAGAGATGATGCCGTAGAGTCCATAACAGCTAAACCTTCCTTCAATACATCAAGGTAGGAAAGCTCGTCATACTTCTTGGCATTCTTGTCAATACGCGGGTCTGCGGAATAGACGCCATCTACATTGTTTTTAGCCATTAAAATTACTTCTGCCTCAATTTCAGCAGCTCTCAAAGCGGCAGTTGTATCTGTTGAGAAATAAGGATTTCCGGTTCCGGCAGCAAAGATTACAACCCGCTTTTTCTCAAGATGGCGAATCGCTCTTCTGCGGATGTATGGTTCAGCAACCTGCCTCATCTCAATGGATGTTTGCACCCTTGTTTCTACTCCGAGATTTTCAAGGCTGTCCTGCAATGCCAATGAGTTCATGACAGTAGCGAGCATCCCCATGTAATCGGCATTTGCTCTGTCCATTCCCATTTCTTCTCCAATCTTCCCGCGCCAGATGTTACCGCCGCCGACTACCACGGCAACTTCCACACCTAAAGCAGCCAGATCCTTGACCTGGACAGCGATTGATTTAATCACAGATGGATTTATTCCGAAACCTTGCTCACCTGCTAAAGCTTCTCCACTTAATTTCAAGACCACGCGTTTGTATTTAGGGCTGCTCATAAGAACCTCCATATGTAGAATTAGAAAAGCGCAAGCGCCTTTTAAGGCACCATGCTACGATTAATTTTATCTTACTCTTGAAAAACAGGGAACACAAAGTGTTCCCTGAATCCTAGCTGATAAAAGCTATTGTTGCTATAATTAATTATTTTTTAACCTGGTTCATTACTTCTTCAGCGAAGTTGTCTTCACGCTTTTCGATGCCTTCTCCAACTTCATAGCGAACAAACTCACGGATTTTTCCGCCTTTTGATTCTACGAATTTACCAACTTTTTGGTCAGGATTTTTAACGAAAGCCTGATCGTTTACACAAACATCTTCGAAATATTTGCCTAGGCGGCCTTCAACCATCTTAGCAACGATGTTTTCCGGCTTGCCTTCGTTAAGAGCTTGCTGAGTCAATACTTGGCGCTCGCGCTCTACCTCTTCTTGTGATACTTCATCACGAGAAACATATTTAGGGTTTAGGGCAGCAATATGCATGGCAACATCTTTCGCTGCTTCTTCATCAGTTGTTCCTTCAAGAACTGTTAACACACCAATGCGTCCTCCCATGTGAAGATACGCACCGAAAGCGTCATTGTCAGTCTTCGTTTTGATTTCAAAACGGCGAAGAGTAAGCTTTTCACCGATCTTAGCAATCGCACTGTTGATGTGGGATTCTAAAGTTGCGCCGTTTGCCATTGTTTGGCCAGCTGCTTCTTCAACAGATGCAGGCTTGTTGGCTAGCAAATGCTCAGCGATTTCTTTTACAAGAGTTTGGAAACCTTCGTTCTTAGCAACGAAGTCTGTTTCAGAGTTTACTTCAAGGATAACTGCTTCGTTTCCGTCCACCTTAACAGAAGTAAGACCTTCTGCAGCAATACGGTCGCCTTTCTTAGCAGCTTTAGCGATTCCTTTCTCACGAAGGAAATCGATTGCTTTTTCCATGTCGCCATCAGTTTCCTGAAGCGCTTTTTTGCAGTCCATCATACCTGCGCCTGTTTTTTCACGAAGTTCTTTAACCATTTGAGCAGTAATTGCCATTATAAGATCCTCCTTAAATGAGTTATGTAATTATATCTTTACCATATATAACAGTATGGAAAACAAAACTTTGCCCTATCTTTAAAAAAAGGTGATAAAGGGTGCTCCCTCTTATCACCTTCTTTAAAGCAAAGTACTGCAAAGCCATGGAATGCCTGCAAAGTAAGCATATCAGCTTGCGCATATAGCCCGCTTTCGTCTCTTCCATGGCTGCATTGCTTTTGAATTAAGCAGTTGTAACTTCTTCACCTTGTTTAGCTTCAAGGATAGCATCAGCCATTTTGCCTGTTAAGAGCTTAACAGCGCGGATAGCATCATCATTTGCAGGGATTACAACATCAATTTCATCCGGATCACAGTTAGTGTCAACGATACCAACGATAGGGATGTTTAATTTATGTGCTTCTGCAACAGCAATGCGCTCTTTGCGAGGATCAATAATGAATAAAGCATCTGGAAGGCTCTTCATATCTTTGATTCCGCCTAAGAACTTCTCTAAGCGCTCTTGCTCTTTCTTCAATTGAACAACTTCTTTTTTAGGAAGAACTTCGAAAGTTCCGTCTTCAGACATTCTTTCGATATCCTTTAAACGTGCAATACGCTTTTGGATTGTTTCAAAGTTAGTTAAAGTTCCGCCTAACCAGCGCTGGTTTACATAGAACATACCAGAACGGATTGCTTCTTCTTTAACAGAATCTTGAGCTTGTTTCTTAGTACCTACGAAAAGGATTGTACCGCCGTTTCCAGCAAGCTCCTTAACGAAGTTATAAGCTTCTTCTACCTTCTTAACAGTCTTTTGAAGGTCGATGATGTAGATGCCGTTACGCTCAGTGAAGATGTACTTCTTCATCTTAGGGTTCCAGCGGCGAGTTTGGTGTCCGAAATGCACACCAGCTTCAAGCAATTGCTTCATTGAAATTACTGACATTTTGTGTTTCCTCCTAATGGTTTTTTTTCCTCCGCTCATATCATCTTTAGCCGGCAACTGCATGTGTACAGCACCATCCGGCTAAATCCATAAGCGTGTGTATTAACACCATTTGTTAATATAGCACAAGTGTTTTTGACAATCAAGCTATTCTTGCTGATTTTGCCGAAATTTAAGCATTAATGCAATTTCCGTTCTGCCTTTGCCCAGTTTTTTGGCAATTTCATCCTCAGTCAGGCCCTGCTTCTTCAATAAAAGGACATGATGAAGCAGGGAAATTTCAGGCTGACTTTCACCATCAGTTTTATTCTGGCCAGGCTGCTGCTCGATGGCAGTTTCATTCGCTTGCAATAAAGGCTTTATTTCCTTATCTGCATCAGCAGTCCGGCTGCTGTCAGGGTTTGAACTTTTTTTATATGCCCTAACAGCCTGGTAAGCAGAAGCCTTTGCACTTCTTAAATTCTTTCCAGACGGCTCTGACGCGTTTTGTTTCAACTTGCCTTCTTCTCTATTTTTTTCTATTGAAGGCACTTCGTTCACCATAAGCTTTGAAACCCTGTCAATAAAATGATCATTTTCCTCTTTCATCTGAATGAGGCAAGCAGAAATGGACTCTTCCATTTCATTAATCATTCTCTTCTGTTTTTTCTCTGTTTCCAACAGCTTATTTTGCCGGAGAAAAAGCAGAACAATGGCAAAGAGTGCTATGATATTCAATAACAGGCTTAACACTAAAAGGAAAAAAGTCATACGATCCCTCTATCCGATGTAATCAATAACCTTCCCTTTATATGGGTGGCTTTGTTCACTTCTGCTGTTTTTTCTATGTTTTTCTTTACTCGTTTGCCCGTCACTGCCCTTTTGATTGCTTCCATCTTCATTTCCAAGCCTCACATTTTGTTTTTGTTCTTGTTTTAATACAGAATGGCGATTCTTCTCTTCATCTTTGCGGGTGCTTTCGGCAGCCATCTCACCCATAGCCTGGCCTCTTTGCTGCAGTTGTTCCTGAACCTTGCCGGCATCAAGGGTTCTCGGCAGTGCAACCTGCAACTCAACTGATTTCAAACTCATTCGTGGCCACTTCCTTTACACATGGGTTAGATGTCCTCCGCTTTGAGAGATTTTATTCTTATTTCTCCTTTTGAAAAGGAGTATCTGACAGAGCCGCTTCTATCCTTAATCACCGTTGAATATTTCCCAAAGTGTAAAACAGTATTAGGAAATACCTTATTATGTATTACTATAAAAGCGCGCGATTTCTCATCCTTCTCTTTTTTGAGGACTTCCAGCTTTTCATTAATTTTCTTTAGTTCACTTTGCAGATGGGCTTTAGTTGTTCGCTGTTTTAGAATAATTGATTTTTGTTCTTCAGACAGTCTCCCAGACTGCTTGGACATTTCTAATAGCTTTTTCTCAATATTCTCCAATTTTTTGTGGTTATCACAAAGTATCAGCGATTCTTTTCTGAGTGCATTTTCTTTTTCATCCAAAGCAGAATCCATTCCAGCGTAAAGTTCAGTTTTAGTAAATAATTGATTGCCTGATTCTTTTATTTCAATATCAGAGCCGGATATAAGCACACCCCCAATGACCAATGCCTGGCTGCTGCGGATTGCTCCTCCTGCCTGAACATGGCTATGAAGCATTGACTTTTTAATTATAACATCCTGTTCCGCTTTTATTTTAGCCTGACTAAGATAAGCTGCCTGAACATTTCCTCCAGCTGTTACTGCCCCTTTATGACTTCCAGAAATCCCTCCTGAAACGATAATATTGCCATCTGCCCGGAGTTCGGACCCCTCAACCAGGCCATAAACGATAAGATCCCCGCCAGCTTTTATCTCATAACCCGCCGGGATGTTACCATTTATGATGACATTTCCGACAAAGTCTATATTTCCTGTCTTTAAATCCAAGTCTCCTTTCACCTCAAAAACCGGATTCACAGAAATACTATTTGAGGTGAAACTCACCTGTCCATCCATTAAAGAATAAAATTTCTCACCATTTAATATAACGTTCTTACCTGGTTTGACTCTTAGCGGCAGCCCGTTCCGTGCAGGGATGGCACAGCCGAAAATATCTTTTCCTGCCGTTCCTGGCGTTGGGGAGATAATGGACGCTATAACCTGTCCTTTTTGAATAGAAGGAATCTGAAGGACGTCTCTGAAGTTAAACTTTTCTCTATTCTTCTTTTCCTCACTCCGGACTTCATTCAGCAAATATGCATCCCTGCCATCTTCCGGAGGCATCCCTTCAGCTATGGATATCGGATATTTAACTGAAAGGGGGGCTTCACAAATTTTGTTAATCGCAACTTCGTTAATTCCAAAAGTTATCTTCTCCTTAGAGAGCAGTTTTTTTATGCCATCAGCTGAAACTTGCTTATTCAATTCATTGTTTTCCAGAGGCTGCAGCATGGCAGCCAAGCGATTTCCATCAACCAATATCTGAAACTGATTTTCCATACTGATCCCTCTTTCTGCAGGAATCTGCTGGGGACTTTATAAAACCTTCTCCAGCGACTGTCTGAGCTTAAAAATAGCTTTGGAATGAATCTGGGATATTCGTGAAGTTGATAACCCCATTACTTCGCCAATTTCTGTTAATGTCAATTCTTCTTTGTAAAACAAGCTAATCACCAGCTGTTCCTTTTCATTCAATTGTGTAATTCTGACAGCCATTTCTTCCAGCATCTCGTTTTTTAAAACTTTTTCTTCCGGTATAACCGCTTTATCATCCTTTATCGCAAAAGAACCTCCATCTTTTTCTTCAGCATCAGGCTGTTCATCAATGGACAATACGTTTGCATAAAAATGTTCATTCATCACTGAATAAACTTCAGTTTCCTCCATCTGGACCTCAACTGCAATCTCAGCTGCTGTGGCATTCCTCATTAGCCGCTGTTCAAGCTTTTCAATTGCCGCTTCAATCTTCTTGGCTTTCTCCCTTGTGCTCCTTGGCAGCCAATCTTCCTTTCTTAATCCGTCTAATATGGCGCCGCGTATTCGAAATGAAGCGTATGTATCGAATTTTAAATCTCTTGCAGGATCGAATTTTTCCAAAGCATCGTATAACCCCATCATACCAAGGCTCCGAATATCATCTCTTGAAACACTTTTCGGAAGGCTTACTGAAATTCGCTGCACATGATAGCTTACGAGAGACATATACTTCTTCACAAGAAAGTTCCCCGCTTGAGCATCACGAGAGTCTACCCAATTAGCCCAGTATGTATTTTCTTCAATCGTCAGCTCCGCCATGGCCATCCTCCTCAAACGTCTCCTTTTCTATTAAAGATCGTTATTTTTATCAAATATTTCCTCTTATTATATTAGATACAGGTAATCTCAATTCTTTGAACCATAGGGTTTACAAGAGATTCCAGTGTGTCATTTGCCGGTGACCAGATGTGATTATTAAAGAATAATCAGCTTTTATAGATAAAAAGCTGATTCATTATACCCATCAGTAATACATCATCATGTTTAAATGACAGTTTCACCATTATTGACAGTCCGGATCATTAACTTTCCGGTTGTTGGATTGAATTCTATGGTTCTTCCGCTATTTCCGCCTACATCCTCTGCTAAAACAGCAATTTTCAAGTTAGCTAGCTCCTTTTTGACCGCTTCCACATTTCTGGGTCCGATCCGCATTAAATCACTGCCAGTAGAGAACTGAAACATTTGAGCTCCGCCTGCAATCTTCGCTTTTAAACACGAAGTCTTCGCGCCGCCATTTGACATGCGGATAACGAGTTCTCTAATTGCGGTATCTGCGAATTTTGCTGAATTAAAGGCTGAACCTTTAGCAAGAGATGAGTCAGGCAGCATAACATGTGCCAGTCCTGCAATCCCGCAGCTTAGATCATACAAAACGATTCCAACACATGAGCCCAATCCTGTTGTTCTGATTAAATTAGGCGTTTTTACAATATTCATATCTGCTATCCCAACTTTAACGATTTCAAGCAGCTTATTCATGATCCTGAACTCCAAAAGCTTTAAAAATGATTTGAAAGGATTCAGGATCAGGAAGAAGGAAGAAATGGCCTTTGACAGAATCACCTGAATTGCCCTCATCATTCAAAGCTGTGTCAATCACAATGGCGTAATCGCTCACTTGTGATACTTCAAGCAAACCCGTACCGATAATCGCTCCTGCCATATCAATATTGAGCATGGGCACAGATGGAAATAGAGACAGGTTCGTAAAGTCGGATAAAGAGGATAAATATGAACCAGATAGAATGTTTCCAAGCTCTTGCAGAGCAGAAATGGCAAGTTCGTTATATAGTGGTTCTTCTGCATTGAACTCTATGCTTACAGGCAAGGCACGAATAAAATTCTCTGCCTGTTTGAGCGGAAGGACAAAGAACATGCTTCCAGGCGCGTCTCCTTCAATTCTAAGGAACACACCGGCTACTACATTTTCCGCTCCCCCTGCCAATTCCATCATTTCATTAAAGGAAACGATCCTGACATCTGGAACGGTCATATCTATTTTTTTGTTAAGCAGAGTAGAAAGAGCTGTCGCTGCATGTCCTGCACCAATATTGCCAATTTCCTTAAGAATATCCAAATATAGAGAGCTCATATTCTTACGAATAAAATTCATTTTACATTCCTGCTGTTCCGCTAAAAATTTCGAGCTCAGCCGGATTAAAGACTTTCTCCAAATCTATTAATATCATTAATCTTTTGTTAATTTTTGCGACACCTTTTATAAAATCTGCCTCTTCTGTACCCACGACTTCTGGCGGGGGTTCAACTGATTCATGGGGAACATCCATCACATCATTAGCTGAATCAACAATCAGCCCAACCTCTATATCATCCATAACAGCTATAATGACACGTGTATGGTCATTGTATTCAGCCTCTTCCAGATTAAACCTGTTTCTCAGGCTGATGATTGGAGTAACAACACCGCGCAGATTAATAACTCCTTTAACAAACCCAGCTGTTCGAGGAACTCTTGTGATATGCTGCACTTTTTCAATGGAACGAACCTGGTTAACAGGAATAGCATACTCTTTTTCTTTTAATTGGAACACGATCAATTTTAAATCGGCCGTTGCTGCCTCACTCATACTGGTCACTCCTTTATTAGCTTTTCAATATCGTAAAACACGGGAGATTTGAGAATTTATATTTATTTGATTAGTGCATTGCAGTCGACAATCAGCGCAACCTGGCCATCGCCAAGAATCGTAGCTCCGGAGATGGCAAATACATTAGTTAAGTAGTTTCCAAGCGATTTTAAAACAACTTCCTGCTGCCCAATAAATGAATCAACAATAAGTCCAGCCATCTTATCGCCTTTTCTTACGATAACCACAGATAAAAATTCACTATCCTGATTCTCTGAAGGGACATCAAAGATTTCTTTCAATGAAAGGAGGGGAACAACCTTTCCTCTAAAATCAATTACTCTCTGGTTATGAGCACTCAGAATATCACCTTTTTTAATAATGGACGTTTCAATGATTGAGGATAAAGGAATGGCGTATTTTTCTTTTTCAATTTCAACCAGCATGACTGAAATGATTGATAATGTCAGCGGCAGCTGGATGGAGAAAATAGATCCCTGGCCGATTTTGGAATCAATCGTTACAGAACCGCCCAATGATTCGATTGTATTTTTAACAACGTCAAGCCCTACTCCACGCCCGGATACATCAGAAATCTTATCAGCTGTAGAGAAACCGGATGCAAATATTAGATCATAGGCCTGCTTGTCCGTTAGCGCGGAAGCCGCCTGTTCCGTAATAATACCGTTTTTAAGGGCTTTAGAGATGACCTTTTCTTTGCTGATGCCTGCACCGTCATCTTCAATCTCAATGAAAACATGGTTGCCGCTGTGATAGGCCTTTAATATGACATTTCCTTCTTCACTTTTACCATTTGCTTTTCGTACATCCGGCGTTTCAACACCATGGTCGAGTGCATTTCGGATTAGATGAACAAGCGGATCACCAATCTCATCAATGACAGTTCTATCCAGTTCAGTCTCTGCTCCGATAATTTCCAGGTTAATTTTTTTATTTAGATCTCTCGCCAATTGTCTGACCATTCTAGGGAAACGGTTAAATACAGTTTCAATTGGAACCATCCGCATGTTAAGGATAATGTTTTGCAAGTCACCTGAGATCCTTGACATGTGCTCTACCGTTTCATGCAGTTCCTGGTTATTTAATTCACGGGAGATCTGCTCAAGCCTTCCCCGGTCAATAACCAGTTCCTCAAACAAGTTCATCAGGATATCAAGCCTCTCTATATTAACCCTGATCGTTTTATTGGCTGCCTGCTTTGCCGCTGGAGCTTTCTTTTTATCCTCCTTGACAAGGCTTTCCGCTGCTATTGATTCTCCTTCATGCAGGGAAGAAACGGTCGCCGGTTCCTCTTTTTCAGGTTCTGGATGGCGGAAATTATCAATCACTAACGGAACTACTTCTGCTCTTTGGACTTCAGACACTTTCAAAAGCTTCTGCTGCACATCTTCTTTAGGTTCCTGGGTTACAATTGTGACCGAGAATTCCTGATCAAATTGCTCTTCTTCAAGCTGCTCTACAGAAGGAGTTGATTTTATGACTTCTCCTATTTTTTCCAGGATTTCAAATACCATATAAACTCTGGCCGCTTTAAGCAAGCAATCCTCCCGCAATGCAACCGTTATTTCGAATGTCTCAAAGCCTTGCTCCTTTGATTGCTGGATGACTGTCCATTCAAATTCGTCATATGTACTCTTTATAGCATGTGAAGGTTCGGCCAGTGCCGCTGCTGTCTCTGCCTTTGCTTCTGCCTGTGCAGGACTCTCGCCCATTTCAATCAGTTTTAATTTCGCAACAGCTTCGGAAACATCTCTTTTGCCGTCTCCGCCCTCTGCAATGGAATAGACCATTGCTTCAAGGTCATCAACCGCCAAAAAAACAACATCCAGTATTTCTGAATTTACTCCAATTTTCTGATTTCTGATGGCATCAAGAACATTTTCCATTTGGTGAGTAAGACTGGCGAGATCCTCAAAGCCCATCGTTGCCGACATGCCTTTTAGCGTATGTGCCGACCGAAAAATTTCATTTACAATTTTTATATCTTCCGGGTTTTTCTCCAATTCAAGAAGCTGTTCATTGCATGCCTGCAAATGCTCCTTGCTTTCTTCTATAAATACCTCTAAATATTGGTTCATTTCCATGTGCCTGCACCCCTCGGCCTTATACAAATTTCAATATGGATTCTGCAATTCTTTCAACATTTTGTACTTCATCTACCAATCCAGCCTCTATTGCAGCCCTTGGCATGCCATATACAATTGAAGTTTCCTTGGATTCTGCTATGGCTTTTACTTCCCCGTTTTCTTTGATAAAAGCAAGGCCATCCCTGCCATCTGCTCCCATGCCGGTCATAATGACAGCTATTTTTCTGACGTTCCTCAGTTCACCTATAGATTCGAACATAACATCCACTGAAGGACGGTGACCGTTTTTCGGCGGTGACTCATCTAAATGGAGGACAAGGTCCCGCCCGATCCTCACTACCTTGAGATGAAACCCTCCAGGAGCAATATAGGCAGTGCCATTTTTAAGAATGTCCCCTTCCTCCGCTTCCTTTACCGTCAGCTCAGACAGTCCATTCAGCCTGCTAGCCAGTGATTTTGTGAATCCTGCCGGCATATGCTGGACAATAAGAATTGGAGCATTAAGATTTCCGGGAAGATCTGCCAGCACTTTCTGAAGAGCCCTCGGACCTCCGGTTGATGTGCCAATACAAATAATTCGACTGCTGTGTACACCTTTGCTGAATGCATTTTCATTTGAATGGATAATAGATTTATTTAGTTCTATTTTACTATAATCTTGTTGATGTTTAGTATAGTTTTTTCCATCTAAAGAATCATTACCCAGGCATTTTATATTTGCATTGCTGGCTGAAATGACTTTCTCTGCTAATTCCGCTATTATTTTATGCAAATCAAGTGAGATTGCCCCTGAAGGCTTTGAAATAAAATCAACTGCACCATATTCCATGGCGGCTATTGTATTTTCAGCACCTTCCTTCGTTGTGCTAGAGAGCATCACAACTGGCACTGGCTGGATTTTCATTATCATTTTTAAAGCTTCCAACCCATTTAACACTGGCATTTCGACATCCATTGTTACAACATCCGGATTTAATTCTTTTATCTTTTTTAACCCTTCTTCTCCATTTCGTGCTGTGCCCACAACAAGCAGACGGGGATCTTTAGATAGAAAATCAGCAATAAGCTTCCTCATAAAGGCTGAATCATCTACGATTAGCACACTGATTCTCTTCATGCTGATTCACTTCCTTCCAAAAAGAAATTTCTTCAGCTTTGAAATAAACTGGGACGAATGGTTATTCTTTGCTGACCTATCAACTTTTCCAGTGCTCGCTCTTTCAGCCATTTGCAGAATAGCTTTTGAAGCAGGAGACTCTTCCTGATAAAGGATAAAAGGAATTTGTCTTTTCACAGCCTGCTGAATGCTGCGGTCGTCGGGAATAATGCCGAGCAAAACGGTCTCTCTCTCCAGGAACCTTTTTAAAACATCGGAAATTCTTTTAAACGTTTCCTTGCCTTCCTTTTCACTCTGAGCCCTGTTTATGACTAGATGAAATGGAATACTGTCATCCAAGAGATGTATTTGCTTCATTGCCGAGTAGGCATCGGTAATGGCAGTAGGTTCCGGTGTTGTGATAATTGCAATTTCCTCCACCGAAAGGATGAATTTAGCCGATTCCTCTGTAATTCCCGCACCCATATCAAAAACCAAAAAGTCATAGTTTCTCATAAGAGCTGCCAGCTCCTCAGTAAATCTGGATATTTGCCCTTCCTCCAGTTTTACTATATGTGAAAGTCCGGTCCCCCCGGCAATATAACTAAGTCCATTCGGACCTTTCGTTACTATATCATTCATGGAAAGATGATTATCAAAAAAATCGGCAATTGAGTATTGTGATGTTCTTCCCATTAGGATATCAAGATTTCCCATTCCAATATCCATATCGAATAATAAAACTCTTTCACCTTTTTGACAGAGGGAAATAGACAAATTCAAAGAAAAGTTTGACTTTCCCACACCTCCCTTTCCACTGACAACTGCTAAGGTTTTAGCCTTATGCTGCTGACTACTATCTTCCTCAAGCAGCATGGCTCTCAGCTTTTCTGCCTGATCATTCATTTCATTGTCCCCGCTATTTGTTTTACAATAATATCTGGCGCCGCTTCGATAATATCATCCGGGACATCCTGGCCATTTGTTATATACGCAGCACCTATTCTATATTTGCGAATGATATTATACATGGCTCCATATGTGGAAGTTTCATCTGCCTTTGTAAAAATCAATTTATCAATATCTATAATGGAAAATTGGCTGTATATATCCTCCATATCCCTCTGTTTTGCAGTTAGGGATAAAACTAAAAAAGTTTCCATATCATTTTCAAAATCAATGACATTTCGTAGATCTTCTACGTACTTTTTATTCCTGAAATTTCGGCCCGCTGTATCAATTAAAATCAAATCATGATTTTTGAACTCATTAGCTGCGAACCTGAAATCTTCTATTGTATAACAAACTTCCAAAGGCACATTTAATATTTTTGCATATGTTTTCAATTGATCGATAGCTGCGATCCTGTACGTATCAGTTGTTATAAATGCAACCTTTTTTTTATGCTTAATCACACATTCTGCTGCCATCTTCGCCAAAGTGGTCGTTTTTCCGACTCCAGTAGGACCTGCAACATGAATGAATTTTTTCGTATAAGAAATCCCTCCACAAGGAATTCCTTCTAACCCTTTTGCAAGCTCCGCTTTCAACCATGTAAAAACTTCAGAATCGCCCGCATCTGCACCGCTTAAATACCACTTTTCAAGCAATGCAGAAAGCACTTGATCCTCTAGGCTTCTATCCAGTCCTTGTTCATTTAGATACATCTGTACCTTACTGATCACTTCAGGGAAGGCAGGACCACATTGATGGCTGTTTGTTAAACTGGACATCATCTGCTTTAATTCGCTAATCTCCTTTAATAGCTCCTTCGAAGGCTTCACTTCAGAAACCTGGCCAGCTTCATTGCCAAGCTCCCCGTTTTGCATTTGCAGCTCGCTGGCTGGGATGCCTCTCCGAACGGAAGCAGTCTTGGCTGCTGGCCTCTCTGCAATCTCAAGTTTTGGATCTACCGCAGCCATTACTTCAATGCTTCTCTTTTTAAAGAATCCGAGTACTCCGCCTGTATGGACAACTCTTGAATTTAAAATAACAGCCTCATTTCCAAGCTCTGCGCGAATTTGTTTCATTGCTTCAGGCATGGAGGATGCTATAAACTTTTTTACCTTCACTCGACATTCACCACCCCGACACTTTGAACTTCTGCATTTGCTTCAAGCTCGTTATAGGAAAGAATCGGTATTTGCGGAAAATACCTTTCCGTTAATTGCCTAACATACATTCTCACAGCCGGCGAGCATAGTACTATCGGAGTCTGATCCATCAGTGAAAGCTGTTCCACCTGCGAAGCAATGGATTCAAGGATATTCTGAGATACTGTTGGATCCATAGATAGATAATTACCATGCTCAGTCTGCTGTATGCCTTCAGCAACCAGCTTTTCAACTTTCCCGGAAAGGGTGACCACTTTGATGGACTCACCCTGCTGTGAAAACTGGTTAGTAATCTGCCTTGCCAGGGCCTGGCGGGCATATTCTGTCAGCAAGTCTGTGTCACTTGTTGTCTTAGCAAAGTCAGCAAGCGTTTCGAATATCACCGGCAAGTTCCGAACCGAAACATTCTCCCTTAAAAGTTTGGCCAAAACCTTCTGTACTTCTCCTACTGATAATGGATTAGGGGTTACTTCTTCAACAAGGATTGGGTAACTTTCCTTAACATGATCAATGAGCTGCTTTGTTTCCTGTCTGCCCAAAAGCTCATGAGCGCTGCTCTTGATCACTTCTGTAATATGGGTTGAAACAACGGAAGGAGGGTCAACAACAGTATAGCCAAAGATTTCAGCCTGTTCCTTCATTTCTTCTGTAATCCATTTAGCTGGAAGGCCGAAAGAAGGTTCAACCGTATCAATGCCTTCAATGCTGTCATCTTCAATCCCCGGGCTCATTGCCAAATAATGATCAAGCAGCAGCTCACCTCGCGCCATTTCATTCCCTTTAATTTTGAGTCTATATTCATTCGGCTGAAGCTGGATATTATCTCGAATCCTCACAACAGGGATGACAAGGCCCAGTTCTATAGCCAGCTGCCTGCGTATCATGACAATCCTATCCAGGAGATCCCCTCCCTGATTGGCATCTGCCAGCGGAATGAGACCATAGCCAAATTCAAATTCGATTGGATCAACATTCAGCAGGCTGACAACACTTTCAGGGCTTTTCATCTCGTCTGTCTCAAGCTCTTCTTCCATTTCAAGCAATTGCTCTTTATCCGGCTCCGTCGTATGGGCGATCATATAGCCTCCAAAAATTAACAAGCCTCCAATCGGGAATGTAAGAACAATTCCGATTGGTGTAAGCAGCCCTAAAAGAATAATCGTTCCGCCCGTTACGTAAAGCATCTTTGGATATGCAAGCAGCTGCGAAGTAATATCTTTCCCTATATTTCCATCTGATGCTGCCCTTGTCACAACAATACCGGTTGCTGTTGAGATTAAAAGCGCAGGGATTTGACTTACAATGCCATCCCCTACTGTAAGCATTGAATATTTTACAGCTGCCTCTGCAATCGGAAGGCCTTGCTGCATCATTCCAATGATTATGCCGAACATAAGATTAATAAGGGTGATGATAATTCCTGCAATGGCGTCCCCTTTTACGAACTTGCTCGCACCATCCATGGAGCCGTAAAAATCAGATTCACGGCTGATTTTTTCCCGCCGTTCACGAGCTTCATGTTCTGAAATCATCCCGGCATTCAAATCTGCATCAATACTCATTTGTTTTCCCGGCATTGCATCAAGCGTAAATCGAGCTGCAACTTCAGAAACCCTCTCAGACCCTTTTGTGATAACAACAAATTGAATGATGACAAGTATCAGGAACACGACCAGTCCGACAATTACATTTCCGCCGGTAACAAAGGAACCAAATGTCTCTACGACCTTCCCAGCTTCTCCTTCAGATAGGATGGAGCGTGTTGTTGATACATTCAAGCCAAGGCGGAATAAAGTCATTAACAAAATTAAGGATGGAAAAATTGAAAACTCAAGCGCTTCTTTCATGTTCATGGCAGTTAATAAAACCATAAGTGCAAGCGCAATATTTATAATAATCAGCACACTTAAAAGCCAAGGCGGAAAAGGAATAATAAGCATGGCTACAATTAAAATTACACTCATCAATACTGATAAGTCTCTTACTGGCATAGTAATTCTCTCCTTACTAGAAAAGCGGAAGCGCCTTGGCCGCCATTTTTTATGCTCCCAAAGTCAAGCTATCACATTAATTACTCTTGGAATGGGCCTAGATTTAAATTTTATTTTTAATTCTGTATACATAAGCAAGAATCTCTGCAACCGCTTTGAAAAACTCTTCAGGGATTGCATCCCCAATCTCAGCCTGGCCGTAAAGCGCCCTTGCCAGCGGCCTGTTCTCTACAGCGATCACATCATGATCTTTCGCGATTAATTTTATCTTTTGTGCAACAAAGTCTACTCCTTTTGCAACAACAATGGGTGCATCACCCCTTGTTTCATCATAGCTTAGAGCGATTGCATAATGAGTTGGGTTGGTGATGACAACATCCGCTTTTGGAACTTCCTGCATCATCCTTCTCATCGCCATTTCCCGCTGCCTTTGTTTGATTTTGGATTTTATGAGGGGATCCCCCTCAATGTTTTTGTGTTCATCTTTGACATCCTGCTTGGACATGCGAATGTTTTTTTCAAAGTCGTATTTTTGATAGAGATAATCCAAAACAGATAAAAAAAGCAGGGCTGCAGAAGCAATTAAACCCATTTGAACGGTTAGGCTGGCAATCGTGGCCAACGCGGCCCCTACGGACTTTTGAGAAAGAATCAGGATTTCATCTATCCGAATCCATAAAATGGCAAAGGCGGCCAATCCTACAAAAGCAATCTTTAAAATAGACTTTAAGAGCTCTACTATTGCCCTCATAGAGAAAATCCGCTTAAACCCTTTAATCGGGTCAAGTTTTTCCAGTTTGGGCTGAATCGCTTCTGTTGAAAAAAGCACGCCTACCTGCATGAAATTGGCCGCGACACCTGCAGTCAAGGCGATTAGCATAATTGGCCCCAGAAAAAGCATCAATTCTTTTAAAATATCAAGAAAGATCATCTGAATATTGGCTTCTGTTAAGGGCATCATCATAAAATCATTGAATGAATGCGTAAAAATATAGAATAATATGTCCTTCAAATAGGAGCCTGCAAAGAACAAAAATAAAAATACTGCCAATAATACAAACGCAGTATTGACATCCTGGCTTTTGGCAACTTGCCCCTTTTTCCTGGAATCCTGCCTTTTTTTCGGCGTGGCTTTTTCTGTCTTCTCTCCTGCAAAATGCTGAAGATCCAATGATAGCAACAATTTCATAACATCATGATCCTCCCATAAGATCCATTAAGCCTCTCATTATGTTAAGCATCGTTTCAAAAGCTTGAGAAACCGCAAACAGCAGAACACTCATAACAGCAACGAGAACAACAAAGCTGACGCCAATTTTTAAGGGAAGCCCAACGACAAATACATTTAGCTGCGGTACAGTCCTGGCTACAATCCCCAGCGCAACATCCACAAGGAAAAGACTTCCTACCACAGGTATGGACATCTGGAATGCAATGACAAACATTGTATTTAAAGCCCTTATTACATATTCAGCCATATTTTCGTTCCCAAAAGGAATCCAAGGCTGCTCCAACGGTATAAAACTATAGCTATAAAAAACTCCGTCCAGCAAGAGATGGTGGCCATTAACCGTCAATAAAAAGAAAAGGGCAATGGTATATAGATACTGTCCCATCAGCGGACTTTGAGCACCTGTTTGAGGATCAATTACATTCGCAATCGCAAACCCCATTTGAAAATCTATAAAGCCTCCAGCAATTTGGATCGCTGAAAGCATTAAATATGCAACAAAACCAACCAGCAGGCCGACCAAGGCTTCTTTAATGATTAAAAGAAAAAAAATTCCGCTGATTTCCAGAACCGGGACTTCCATGCCCAAAAACATGATCCAGGCCAGGAAGAAGCCAAGCCCAATTTTATGAGACGCCGGTATAGATCGGTAAGAAAAAAGGGGCATCATCAAAAAGAAAGATGTCACCCTTACAAATATAAGTAAAAAAGCAGGAAAAGCAGGCAAAAAGTCTAACATGCTATCAACCTACAAACCTGGTTAAATTAGAGAAAATTTCATTTGCATAGGAGAGCATGTGGCTGAGCATCCAGGGGCCAAAAAAAACGACGCCCACTAGGACTGCCACAATCTTTGGGATAAACGCCAATGTCTGCTCCTGGATTTGAGTTGTAGCCTGAAAGATGCTGACAACCAAACCGACGACAAGGGCCAGGATTAGCAAGGGCCCACAAATCATTAGGATGGTAATGATTCCTCTTTCTGCAATGGATATTACTGTTTCTGGAGTCATACTGAATGTTCACCTGCTCAAAAGCTTTGTAAAAGAGATTTAACTACAAGATACCAGCCGTCTACCAATACAAATAACAGAATTTTAAACGGCAATGAAATCATGACTGGCGGAAGCATCATCATCCCCATTGACATAAGGACGCTAGCAACCACCATATCTATCACTAGAAACGGAATAAAAATCATAAAACCAATTTGGAAAGCTGTTTTTATCTCACTAATGGCAAAAGCCGGCACAAGAGCCGTTAATGGTATATCTTCAATGGAAGATGGTACATCTGCCTTTGAATATTCAAGAAATAAGGCTAAGTCCTTTTGCCTTGTATGAGCACTCATAAATTCTTTAAAAGGCATTGAGGCTTTTTCATATGCTTCTTCCAGGTTAATTTCTTCATTAAATAATGGTGTAAGAGCCTGTTCGTTAACTTCCTGCAGAGTGGGTGCCATGATAAAAAATGTCAGGAACATGGACAAACCGATCAGGACTTGGTTTGGCGGCATTTGCTGTGTGGCAAGCGCCGTTCTGACAAAGGAAAGAACAATTATGATTCTTGTAAAGCTGGTCATTAAGATAAGAATACTAGGTGCAAGGGAAAGGACTGTCAGCAATAAAAATAGCTTCACAGATGTTGAAACATTCTCTGGAGAACTGCTATTGAAAAATTCCATGAATTCATTCATTTTTATTCTTGCCCTTTCTCTCTATCTCCTCAAACAGCTTATGTCTGCCCTTTTTAATTTCATCAAGCTGTTTGCCGAGCAGTGCACTAAATGTTGGGTTACTTTGAATATTCCCGTCTGATTGCTGTGTTCTATTCATCACCTTTGTCACAATATCGCTTGGGCGGATAAGCTGTTCCATTTTATCATTGTGCTCTGTGATGATTTGACTGTATTCTTCCGAATCGTCAATTTCCGATAGCAGCTGGATATTTTCTCCTACCCCCACTACTAGAATCCGCTTTCCTACTTTTATTAACTGGACAGACCTGTTTCCTCCCAAAGCTGTTCCGCCTAAATTTTCAACAATATGAGAACGATTGTATAGCTTGCTTTTCTTATTGATGAATTTTAGAAGTACATATAGAAGACCGACAGTGAAAACCGTCGCGAATATCATTTTAAAGAAGTCCCAAAAAGTCAGGCCGACTGTACCGCTATCCCGCAGTGCAGTTGAGCCATCTTCTCTTGGTGCTCCTTTTTCCTCGCACTTCTCGGGGTTCTCCATGCATTCTTTCACACTATTATTTAACTGTTCTGCGTGGGCCTGCGGCAGCATGCCCTGCAGAACAATTGAAATAAGAAGAAACAAAGCAATCATTTTTCTTCCATTCAACACAATTTTGCACCCTCTAAAAATAATACTCACTAGCCCAATGTTTTCCCGATTGCTTCCAAAACTCTATCTGCCTGGAATGGTTTGACAATGAAGTCCTTGGCGCCCGCTTGGATAGCATCAATAACCATCGCCTGCTGTCCCATAGCAGAACACATGATGACTTTTGCATTCGGATTTAGCTTTTTAATTTCCTTTAATGCTGATATTCCATCCATCTCAGGCATTGTAATATCCATAGTGACTAAATCCGGCTGTGTTTCCTTATACTTTTCAACAGCTTGTGCCCCATCGGCGGCTTCTCCAACAATTTCATATCCGTTCTTTGATAAAATATCTTTAATCATCATTCGCATGAATGCTGCATCATCTACGATTAAAATTTTATGTGCCATTATTCTTTACTACCTCCATCTATCATCTAAGTTTTTTTAAGCGGTCGCTCTGGCTGATAATATCTGTTACTCGGACACCGAAGTTCTCGTCTATGACCACTACCTCGCCTTGGGCAATTAACCGGTTATTCACCAGAATATCCACTGGTTCTCCCGCAAGCTTGTCCAGTTCTATAATTGATCCGGATGATAATTCAAGGATTTCCTTGACTGAGCGTTTTGTTCTGCCAAGTTCAACAGTAATCTGAAGCGGAATATCCAAAAGCATATCAAGATTTTTCGTTTCTGTTCCCTGCATCTGATATGGCTCAAAGCTAGAGAATACTGCTGGCTGGACATTTGGCAGTTCTCCGCCCTGGTAGGCACTACCAAAATGCTGAGGTCCAGTTTGCTGGGATTTATTAGGTGTAGGGGCCTGCTGCTGAGCAACCTGTGTCTGATCGATAGCCTGATGCGGCGAATGGGCTGCCTGCCCTGCAGGATATTCTGTAAGACCCATTGATTGTTGATAGCCTTGATTGATTTCCGGCTGTTTTTCAGACTCTGGCTGATATTCGTTTAACTCACCTTTTTCTTTTGCCTCTAAGCTATCTCCAAAAGCAATGCCTTCATCTGTGCTTGCTGTCCCCTGACCTGGATTTAATAATTCATTTACAAGGCTTTTTCCAAATTCAAGCGGAAGAAGCTGCATGATGTTTGAATCTATTAAATTGCCGATTTTAAGGCGGAATGAAATCCTCGCAAGCATTTCTTCAGACGGCAGTCTTTCTGTGCCTTCACCTTGAGGCAAATCAAGAATGTCAATCACAGGGGGCGAGATATCGACTTTTTTCCCAAAAATGGTAGACATTGAAGTTGCTGCAGAACCCATCATTTGGTTCATCGCTTCCTGGACGGCGCTTAATTGAATTTCTCCCATTAGTTCCGCCGGGCTGATCCCATCCCCGCCCAGCATCAAGTCTGCAATTATTGCTGCATCGGATTGTTTAATGACCAGTAAATTGCTGCCAAAGAATCCTTCCGTATAACTTACCTGAATGGCAACATAAGGATGAGGAAATTCTTCCCCTAATTTACTGCGCAAGACAATGGAAACAGTTGGTGTGGTAATTTCTACCTTTTGATTTAATAATGTAGATAAAGCTGTTGCAGAGCTTCCAAAAGAGATGTTTCCAATTTCCCCTAAAGCATCCTGTTCCATATGGGACAGGTAATCTTCAGTTTGAAAAAACACATCATTGGAACTATTTAAATCATCTTCATCATCGTTTGCGGCTCCTCTTAAAAGAGCATCAATTTCATCTTGCGAAAGCATATCATCACTCATCAACCCCGTCTCCCCCTTTCACGGTATCCAAAATTTGAATTGCTAATTTTTTGTTCATTTTCCCAGGCTGTCCCAAAAATTTTGGAATATCGCCAATTTTAATAATAAGAGGCTGGTCAATCACTTGTGTTAATTCAATTACATCCCCAACATCGAGAGACAGGAAATCCTGGATAGCAATATCAGAACTGCCTAGCTCACATATGACAGGAACTTCAGCATTCTGGATATTCCTTTCCAGCTTGGCAATTAGCTCAGGTTCTCTTCCTTTTTTGTCAGTCTGCATCCAATAATGGACTGACAGCTTAGGTATAATAGGCTCGAGTACCACATGCGGAATGCAGATATTGATCATCCCGCTTGTTTCCCCAATTGTGGTATTTAAAGAAATGACTACTACCGTTTCATTTGGCGAGACCATTTGCAGAAATTGCGGATTCACCTCAAAGTCAGCTAATAGCGGGTCCATTTCAGCAATCGTGCTCCAGGCTTCCCGAAAGTTCTCAAAAGCCCTTTCAAATGTAGCAGACATAATTTTCGTCTCAATCTCAGTTAAATTTTCTACCTTGTTAATGCTTGAGCCTTTACCGCCCATAAGCCTGTCCATCATGGCATAGGCTATGTTAGGGTTTACTTCCATAAGAATTCGGCCATCGAGAGGCGGTACTTCAAATACATTCAAGATTGTCATTTTCGGAATGGATCGAATAAATTCTTCATATGGTATTTGGTCAGCCGAAGCAACTGAAATTTGCACATAAGTCCTTAACTGTGCGGAAAAAAAGGTTGTTAATAGACGGGCAAAATTCTCATGTATTCTCGTTAAACTTCGTATCTGGTCCTTAGAAAATCTTAATGCTCTCTTGAAATCATAGACTTTTACTTTTTTCTCTGATTGCTCTTTCTTCAGCTCATCCGCATCCATTTCGCCTGTTGAAAGAGCTGACAAAAGAGCATCTATTTCACTTTGTGATAAAACCTCACTCGACAAGATTCCTCACCTCCATCAATTGCAGTTTCTAATTTTGGTTTTACTGGAGGAGAGACTCGGTAATGTATACCTGAACGATCTTTCCTTCTTGCATTAGGCCATTAATCTTGTTTTTCAAATCTTCCTGCAGCTTGATTTGGCCTTCTTTCCCCTGAACATCCTCCGCTTTCATTTCAGATAATTCCTGAATGATAAGATTTTTCACCTGAAAATCTCTTTTTTCAAGTTCCTCTTTGGCTTTTTTGCTATCTGTCTGGATTTTGAATGAAATCCGGATATAATCATCACTCGCCAAATTTGCTGTAACCTGCGGGATATCAACCGACGCCTCAAGAACTTCATCTATAGTCGGTTCCTTAGCCCCTTTATCATCTGAAAATTTCATTACAACCACGAGGGCAATTGCCCCCACCAGTGCAATCACAACTAGCATAATCAGCATTATCATGAACAGCTTATTATTCTTCATCTCCATTTCCCTCCACAAGCCGCTGTCCCAAAAGATTAACAGATTGATAGAATCGTATAATCGATTGCATAACCTGTTCTTCAGTTTCTTTTACAACATACTTTTTCCCATTCGTAAGCGTAATCGTCGTATCTGGAAAAGACTCAATCGTTTCTATGTATAACGCATTTAAAATAAATCCTTTGCCATTCAGGCGAGATACTGTAATCAATGTCTTTATCAGGGCTAAAATCTATTCTTTCAGCCCTGTCCCTCCCTTAACTTATCGTTTTAAATTAACAAGCTCCTGCAGGATTTCATCAGATGTTGTAATGATTCGGGTGTTCGCCTGGAAGCCGCGCTGTGCTACGATCATCTCTGTAAATTCTTCCGAGAGATCAACATTGGACATTTCGAGAGTACCAGATACTAGATCACCGGTACCATTAGTACCTGATTTACCAAGGTCAGCAACAGTAATGGAGCCGTCGTTATTAAAGTCACCTGAGTTAGCAGTTATTGTATATAAATTATTTCCTACCTTTTGTAATCCATCTGGATTCGGTACTTTAGTTAGAGCAATTACAGGTGTTGCGGGCACTGGTGTTCCACCTATCACAGTTATACTTCCATCAGATCCAATGCTAAAGCTTTCAGCATCAGCGGGAATTTTAATTTTCACACCAGTTACGTCCGACACGAAGTACCCATCACTATTTACAAGAAATCCTTGTTCATCTAAATAGAAGTTTCCAGCCCTGGTTAATTTAGCTTGGCTTAAATCAATTCCTGCAGTACTATTGCCAGGCGCTACCACAAAAAATCCGTCCCCGGAAATTCCAATATCTAAAGAACGCCCAGTTGTTTGCAGACTTCCCTGTGTATGGATGGTATCAATTGTTGATAATGCAGAACCCAATCCAACCTGTTTTGGGTTCATCCCACCTCGTGTATTATTACTTTCACTTGCACCTGAAATAGTTTGGCTCACCATATCCTTAAAAGTTACACGTCCCTTTTTAAAGCCATACGTATTAACATTCGCAATATTATTCCCAATCACATCGAGCTTTGTTTGAAAGTTTTTCATTCCGCTTATTCCCGAATACATAGAACGCAACATTGTTTTTTCTCCTCTCGTTTATGCTGCTTCAGTCAATCCGCAGCTTTGACTTTCCTTTAAAGGTCCAGCCATATAATTTATTGATCCAAGATAATCGTTCCATTAATATTAGTGAATATTTGAGTTCCCGCTTCCTCACGATCCATAGCCGTAATCACTGTATTATTTTTTGCGCTTACTATGAGTGCCGCATCCTTAAGCAGTACAAGCGATTCTTTTACGCCCATCATTTTGGCTTCCTGTACCTTAGCTTCAATTTGCTGCCACCGGTCCCCATTTATTTGTATTCCTCTTTGAAGGAGTCTCTGTTTTGCATGTTTGCTGACAATTAATTTGCCATCAGGCTCTAGGGCTGTTTGCAGGTGAGCAGAAAATCTGCCTTTTGATGGCTGTTCAGTCTGAACACCATTTTTCTTACGTGCAATAACTGGCTGAGTGTGGATCGGACGAAACAAAATTTTATCCATCCAATCGCTCCCTTTTACTATTCATTTACCTGAGAGATATTAGAAGGTTCAAGCTTTTTCCCGTCTTCCAATATAAAAATAGCTGTATTGTTTTTATACTGAATGGAAACAACTCTGCCAGTTCCTTCTTCAATACTTGGAGTCTGATTCGAATCACTTGTTTCAGTCAGTTTATGCCATGTTATATTCTTGCCCAGGAATTGATTATAAGACATAAGCTGGCTTTGTTCCTGGAATGCCAATAATTGATTCATGGTACTATTCATATTAGTCATTTGCTCCAGGGATGAAAAAGTTGCCATTTGGGCTATAAAGTCCTTATCCTGCATCGGATTCAATGGATCCTGGTTTTGCAGCTGAGTCATTAAAATTTTCAGAAAATCATCTTTCCCTAAAATATCTGAGCCTGTTTTGCGGGGGTGGCTTTGATAGTTTGAAAGCATTAAAGATGAATCAATCGTCTTTGCCATTTGCATCACTCCTATACTTCAGCATCAAGTAGTGCTTCTTTTAAAGAGTTGTTAAAATCGCTGTCAGGCTTCTGTTTATTGTCTTCTTTATGTTGCCGCTGGCCTTGCCCTTGTTGCTGAGGCTCTTTATTAAAGGCACGGTCCTGCTGTGTCATCTGCTGAGAAATTTCTATTCTTTCAACCTGCAAGTTTTGTGAACTGAAAGCCTGCTTAAGCCCATTTATTTGTGAATCTAAAATTTCCTTCGCTGATGCAGTCGAAGTAAGTATTTTCGCAATTATCCCCGAATCCTTATGTATAAGCTCAACGCGAATCGCTCCAAGGTGATCAGGGTTCAGCTTTATGAATAGTTTTTGCGCTCCTCCAGTTTTTAGAAAACTGCTTTTTGATAAGATGCTTTCAAATTGCTCCATCAAATGGTCTGCACTTAAAGGCCTGCCTTGCTGATTCATCAATACCAGCTGTTCAGGCTTTGAAAGTGCCTGAAGCTGAATTTGCCCTTGCAAGCCGGCATCAAACCTGCCAATCATCTTTGGTGCAGCCTCTGTCAAAAGTTCAGTTCCTGCTAATTTTTTTTGTTTAAAAATGTTTAAATCATCTGCAAGCGGGGCAAAAACCTTTTGTATAATATTTTCCTTTTGGCCAAACACTAGGCTGTTCTTTAAATGCCCATCCAGTTTTTCTTGGACAATGCCAAGAAAAGCTTTTAAATCAATTTTATTCCCAATAAAATCTTGCTTTGCCGTCAAAAGGTCAAAAAGTTTGAGAGCTTTAAAAGCCTGTATGTCGATCCCATGTAAAGTTGTACTCTCTTTTATCTGGAGCATTGAGATAGTCTGAATTAAAGCCTGTATAGAATTTACTTCATTCGCGTTTACTGAAAGATCAGAAGAAAGGTTTTCTATTTTTACATCGGGATTTATACTTTCAAGCAGACCTTCTAGCTTATGCTTTAATACTTCCTTAGAAAGTTTCAATTGTTCAGCAATCACTTCAGGAATGTCTGTATTTGTCTGCAAAACAGCCTTATCAAAAAGCTCCTGCCCATTTTCTAATTGCGAAAGGTCATTTATTTGAAGGAACTCAACAAGCGCTATTAATTCCTCAACTGACTCACACTCTTCACCTGGAACACCGTCTAAACATTCAACCCCGGTTTCACTGTTTCCAATCAGGTTTGAAACAAGGCTGGCAAAGCCGCTATTTACTTCCCCTGACAGAGATTCTTTTTTAACGGAAGGATATTGCGATTGGAAAAATCCCAGTCCTCCAATTTGCACGTTTTCACCCCCTTTCATCATTTAAACCTAATTGTTCTGCGCGTTGTTTTCTTCCGCTGCAGTGAGAAGTGCTGTATAACGTGCTGCATCCTCGGGATCCATCTTCTCCATGATTTCTGCCAAAGTATCCGCCTTAATATTTGATAGGATTTTTACAGCTTCATCTTCTTTCATTTCAGTCAGGATGGGTGCTGCTTTTTTGGCAGAAATGGATTCATAGGTTTTCACTATATCTTTGAATGCACGTTTATTTTCTTCTTTAATAGCCGTCAGTTCTTCAATTTCATGTTCCAGACGCTGTTTTTCCAGCCCTGCCCTTTCAATTTCAAGGTTTTTGCTTTCAAGCTGGTCTTCAAGCTGCGTTATCCTTGCTTCACGATCTTTTATTTCAGCTTCCAGTTCAATAAGCTGTTCTTCTATAGCTTCTTGAGGGCTGGAGCTTTCCCCATCAAACATGGACGATAGAAAGGGAACCTTTTGACTGTACTCCTTAGCTGTCTCAAAAATGTTATTGCCCGATAACGTAAAAACAAGGAGCGCAACCGTTATAGCAAATAAAACCGGAATAAAGAAAGCAAATAAAAACCATTGAAGCTTGCTAATTTTTTGTGACTCCTGTTCTACTGGCATTCTTTCCATTTAACCACCTAATTTCCCCGATTCATATAAAGCTGGATCGAGATATCATCCATTTGCCTGGCTTCTTTTTGCTTCATATCTTCCATAAAACTGTCTAAATCTCTTTCTTTCATTTTTTCATACTTTTTCACTTCAATATTTTTTTCCATTAGTTTTTCCTGCTGAAAATTCATTTGGCTTCGAGCATTGGCAACCATTTTTTGATAATGGCCGATTGATTTTTCAAGGGCATAAACGAAATGCTGGTGATGCCTAATTTCCTGGACAGGCAGCCCCTTGATTAACCTTGATTGCTGATAGGCCTCCAGATCTTCTTTTTTCTTAAGGAGCTCGTATAATTTCCCAGCAGCTTCTTCAAAACGTTTTACTGCCTCACTGTATACATCAAAGGCTTGATCCTTTTCTCTTTCTTTTATGCGAAGAATTTTGTTGAATTTAAATTCGTAGTGCACTTTGTCATTCTCCTTTTCCAGCTATTCCTTTTAATTGATCAATGCTTTCCAAGATAGAAATTTTTTCATGCGTTTCTTGTTTCAAGAAAGAGATAATGGATGGATAAGCCCTTATGGCCTCATCAATCTCTATTGAAGATCCTCGCTTATATGCCCCGATATTAATTAAATCCTCAGAATTTATATAGGTGCTTAACAATTCCCTTATTTTTTCTGCTGATTTGATATGTTCTGAATCTGCAATGCTGTTCATAACCCTGCTGACACTCTTAAGCACATTTATTGCAGGATATTGTCCTTTATTGGCAAGTGTCCTATCTAAAACAAAATGCCCATCGAGTATTCCCCTTACCGTATCTGCAATCGGCTCATTCATATCATCCCCGTCAACCAATACTGTATAAAATGCTGTTATGGAACCATGTTCATTTGTTCCTGTTCTCTCAAGCAGCTTAGGGAGAATTGCAAATACAGATGGTGTATAGCCTTTTGTCGTTGGCGGTTCGCCAACTGCAAGGCCAATTTCCCGCTGCGCCATTGCCACCCGTGTTACCGAGTCCATCATAAGCATGACATTCATGCCCTTATCTCTGAAGTACTCTGCAATTGCTGTTGCTGTATAGGCACCTTTAATCCTCAATAAAGCTGGCTGATCGGATGTTGCCACCACTACAATGGATCTGCTCAAACCTTCCGGGCCCAAATCCCTCTCAATAAATTCGCGGACCTCCCTGCCCCGTTCACCTATGAGAGCAATAATATTTAAATCAGCATTGGTATTCCGGGCAATCATTCCTAAGAGTGTACTTTTACCCACACCGCTCCCGGCAAAGATCCCAACTCTTTGGCCATTTCCTACTGTCAGTAAACTATCAATCAATCGTACTCCTACCTCAATAGGTTCTGAGATTGGCGGCCTTTTCAGCGGATTGGGAGGTGACTGCTCAGTTAATACAGGTGTAAGGCCTTTAGGAAGCTGGGAGCCATTAAGAGGCTGTCCCAATGAATCGATAACCTGTCCTATCAATGAAGGTCCTATTTTTACCTCAAGCGGCTTGGAGGATGCTTCCACCAAACAGCCGGGAGAGATATCCTGAATATCGGTGTAGGGCATCAGAATCACATTTTCATTTTTGAAGCCGACAACCTCAGCCTGAATCTTTCTGGGTCGGCCTTTGCCGATATGGATGCAGCAAACATCCCCAACTGAGCTTTCAGGTCCCTGTGATTCAATCATTAGCCCAACGACTCTCTTAACTCTTCCAAACCGCTTATAGCTATCTATTTGATCAATTTTGTCAATCAATTGCTCCAGCTTCATTGCTCTTCACTCTCCAGAAGTTCGAAAAGCCTTCTCTTAATTTCTTCTAGCTGGCTATCCACGCTTGCTTCGATTCTTCCATTGACAGATTCTATAATGCAGCTTGTTTGGCTGAGTTCCTCATCTGGATAGATATATAAATCTGTTTCTTTTGGAAAGACCCTAATCAGCTCTGCCTTATGAGATAGGAGCAGATCATAATGAACAGGATTTACATGAAGCTGAATCTCCCTATACTCCCTAGCTTCTTTAAGGGCCCTTTTTACAATAGAAAGAAATTGCTTACTGTCCTGATCAAGAACTTGGCCAAGTATTCTCCCGGCCGCTTTTAAGCCCAAATCTAAAATGGTTCGTTCTGATGACTCTATTTGCATCTTATAATCAAGTCTTGCAGAATTAACAACTTCTTTTGCCGAATGGATTAAACGCTTATATTCTTCTAAGCCGCTTTGCCTACCATCTTCCATTCCAGCTGCATAGCCTTGCTGGCGGGCTTCCTCTAAGGCAGCTTTTCTTTCATGTTCAAGCTCTTCCATTTGCTGTTTCATTTGCTGATGGATTTTTTCGGCTTCTGTTTTGGCAGCCTCCAGAATGGCTTCAGCTTCCTGGCGTGCTCCTGCAAGCCTTGCATCGATTTGCGCTTCTTTTTTTTTAAAATACTCCTCAGGCTCCTGATCTCCCACTTGTTTATGGCTGTCAATCATTCTAATTGAAATGACTTTCTTTTCCACTTGTATTTGATTGGAAGGGAGTGATTTTATCAATCTAGACAATAATATCATCTCCCCCGCCTCGAGCTACGATGATCTCACCTGATTCTTCCAGTCTCCGAATGATGCTTACAATTCTTGACTGAGCTTCTTCAACGTCCCTCAGCCTTACAGGACCCATGTATTCCATCTCGTCCTTAAAGGTTTCAACCATTCTTGAGGACATATTTTTAAAGACAATTTCTTTCACTTCCTCACTGGAAACCTTCAGTGAAAGCATAAGGTCTTCACTTTCGCAATCCCTGATCACACGCTGGATTGCACGGCTATCAAGTGTAACAATGTCTTCAAACACAAACATTCTCTTCTTGATTTCCTCAGCAAGTTCAGGATCCTGAATTTCCAATGCATCTAATATGGTTCGCTCTGTAGCGCGGTCAACACCGTTAAGCACATCAACAACAGATTCAATTCCGCCTGTTTGTGTATAATCCTGAGTAACGGTAGAGGATAGCTTCCTTTCAAGAATCTGCTCAACTTCATTTATAATTTCCGGAGAAGTGCTATCCATTACAGCAATTCTCCTTGCAATATCCGCCTGCATTTCCTGTGGCAGTTCTGATAAAATCTGCCCTGCCTGAGGAGGATCCAAATAAGACAGTATTAGGGAAATCGTTTGTGGATGTTCATTCTGAATAAAGTTCAGAATTTGGGCTGGATCCGCTTTTCTTGCAAAATCAAATGGTCTTACCTGCAGAGAAGACGTAAGCCTATTGATGATGGCGGAAGCCTGCTCCGTTCCAAGGGCTTTTTCAAGGACTGTTTTCGCGTATCCGATACCGCCTTGTGAAATATAATCCTGCGCCAGAGCTATTTGATGGAATTCTTCAAGTATTTCTTCTTTGGCAAAGGAATCTACTTTTCGGACCCCTGAGATTTCCAAGGTCAGCTTTTCGATTTCTTCTTCGCTTAAATGCTTGTAAACGGAAGATGCTACATCCGGACCAAGGGAAATAAGAAGAATAGCAGCCTTTTGTTTACCGGATAACACTTTTTGCTCTTTTTTTGGCATTTTTTATCCTCCTTAATCTTCAGCGATCCAGGTGCGAAGGAGTTTTGCAAAGTCTTCCGGTTTTTCCTTCGCCATTTTTTCAAGCTGTTTCCGCCTCATCGTACTTTCTGTTTCATGTTCTTCATTTACATCAGGAACGTGGAAAGATTCCTGTTCCTCCGTAACGATTTCTTCTTGTTTCTGTTTCTTTCTTGATCTTGCAAAAAGGAATATTAATATGGCAATTATTAAAAGAAGTACACCCCCAACTGCATAAACCCACCAAGGAAGTTGAGTAACCGTTTCGTTAGGGAATTCAACTTTGCCATTAAACGGCTGAACAGAAACGAGAATCTTATCCTGAATAGCTTCGTCTGTTAATTCAGCTTCTGCTGCGTCTTTATTAATAGTCGTACGTACAATGGTGCTAAGCATTTGTGTAATATCGTTGATTCTTTCCTGCGGAAGCGAAGCCGGATCATCCGCTGTTGGCGGTTCAACCATTACCTGAATCCCTAAATCCCTAATTTTATATGGGCTTTCAACAATTTCTTTGCGTATTTTATTTACTTCGCTGTTAATGGTTTCTTCTATACGTTCATAATCGCCATTGGATGTATTTCCTTCGAGATATTCAGAACCAAGTGAGTCGGCAGGGCTTTCTCCTTGCGGATTTCCACCGGCTGCCTCACCATTCCCTGTAAACGTTTCAGTAATTTTCTGGGCACTGATTGCAATACCTTCCATGTTTTCCTCATCTACTGGCGTAACTAGGTTTTCTTCTCTATTTTCTTGGGTAAAGTCAATATCGGCTGTCACAGAGACAACTACTTTATCCTGTCCCATCAACGTGCCGAGCATATTTTGCACCTGCTGCTGTACATCTCGCTCAATTTCTTTTTTTATTTCATGCTGCGCAGCAAACGTACTGCCAGGTGAAGAATCTTGGTTATTTTTTAAATCAAAGTACTCAAAAAACTGGTTCGTAATGACGATATTATCAGTAGGAAGATTTGGTATACTTTTGGCAACGAGATGGTACAGCGCCTGAATTTGTGATTCTTCAAATTGATACCCTGGTTTAGTATTAAGGACAATGGAGGCAGAAGCTTCTTCAGAAAGGTCATTCACAAAAATCCCTTTCTCAGGAAGATTAATCATCACTTTTGCATCATTAACTCCATCGATCCCTTTCATCAAGTTAGCAAGCTCTGTTTGCATCGCATCCAGCTTAAGTACATTAAATTCATTTTCTGTCATGCCAATTCCCGCATTTTGGCTGAAGAATGAGTAATCAATACTCCCTGACTTAGGAATTCCTTCGGCTGCAAGCTCAACCTTTAAAGTATCAACTACCTCTTCAGGTACTTTAATAGTTGTCCCTCCATCCGTTATCTCTGATTGGATCCCTCTGCCGTCAAGACTTTCCTTGATCGTGCCCGTTTCCGATGGGGTTAGATTGCTGTATAAAGGAACAAGCGTTGTCCTGGTTGCAAGAATCGATGCAGCCGTTATCAGCAAAATAAAGAATGCTGCAGAGCCAATTAAAATACTTTTCTGTTTTTTTGTTCTGCTTCCCCAATATTCTTTTACTTTTACTACATATCTCTGAAATGACTCATTCATCACAATCCCCCGGTTATTCTGTCTAAGCTAATAACCGTAATTCACAAGTTTTTAGCTTTAATCGTATGTTAAACATTAAAAAATTGAAAAGCCTGCCCTTTAATCAGGGGTGCCCGCTTTTCAATTTTGCAATTCTCTGTACAATAGTTGAAAGGTTTTTTCCCACTGTTCTATTAAACTTGCATTCTCATTGTTTCCTGGTAAGCTTCAATTGCTTTATTTCGAATTTCAAGGGCAGCCTGCATAGTAACGCTGGCTTTTTGAGAGGCAATCATTACTTGGTGAAGATCAATGTTCTCTCCCCTTGCCAGCTTTTCAGTCATCACATCTGACTGGATTTGCACATTATTAATTTTTTCAATTGATTGTTTTAATACCGACGAAAAACTTTGCTGCGCTTCGAATGGTGTATATGTATAGGTCTCTGTTTTTTCAGTCGGTTTTAAAGGCATTACAGGCATAAAAGTAACTTTGTTCATTCTAGACTCTCCCTATTTGCCTATTTCCAGCGCTTTCATCATCATTCCTTTTGTGGCATTGAAAACAGTTACGTTGGCTTCGTATGATCTCGTTGCACTAATTAAATCAACCATTTCCCTTAGTGGATCCACATTTGGCATTTCCACGTATCCATTTGCATCTGCATCAACATGCGAAGGATCGTAAACCATTTTAGTCGGTGTTTCTCTATCTTCTTCAATTCTGGACACCTTCACTCCGTTGCCGGCGGAGCTGCTTCCTCTTCCTATTGCCATATTTAAGTAGGAGGAGAATTGGCCTTCCCTCGGCTCCAGAACAACTGACTTTCTTCGGTATGGACCTTCCCCGTTTACACTCCTGGTGGAGTCTGCATTTGCCATATTGGAAGAAATAACATCCATTCGCAGCCTTTGGGCAGTCAGTGCCGAGGCGGTATTGTTCATGCTATGAAATATAGACATTACTACTTCCCTCCTCTAATTACAGTCTGCAGACTTGAAAACTTCCCGCTCATTCTTTCAATCATTGCATTGTAGTAAATTTGATTTGTCGCTAGATCTGACATTTCTTTATCAAGATCTACACTGTTACCATTATGGTTATATGAAACATTCTTTCTGGTTACTTCACCCGGTAAAGGGGATGTCCTCCCCTTAAAATCATAATGCCTAACATCGCTTTTATTGGCTTCCATCGAGCCAATTAAAGCCAGCTGAAAAACCTCTTTGAAATTTACGTCCTTAGCTTTATAGTTTGGTGTATCCACATTTGCAATATTTTGCGAGATTACCTTTTGCTTCAAGGAGGAGTAATCTAAAGCACGTTCAATTGTGGAAATGGTTCCTGAAAATAGTTTCATAGCTCACACCTCAAATTTCACAGCCCACTCACCTGGCAATTTTTGTAGAAACTTGGTGATAATGGACAAATTATGTCATCATAAACATTATTGTAATGAATATGAAATAATATGTCTATGTACATCATGTTAATTTTAATGATTCTTTAGTCCTATTTTCGACAAATTTTTAAAATATGCAGAAAGTTATACGTGTTTTTTGGTAAATGTTAGGAATACTATACTTCCCTATTTTTGTATCCCTTCTGCTTAATTTATTATAGGTCTTTCAGACCTAACGATATTAATAAACATTTGGCGATGTATGAGTATTTAGACTTATAGCCAATTCGTTAATTACATTTATTTACCAGCTCCTCTTTGTAATAAATTTGCAATAAAAAAACCCGTCATTTTGACGGGTTTTTCTTTAATTTGACTTAAGTTTTTCTAGTTCAATCAAGAACTTATCATTCAGGACTTTAATATAAGTACCCTTCATTCCAAGGGAACGGGATTCAATAACCCCAGCACTTTCAAGCTTTCGCAAAGCATTTACGATTACTGAACGTGTAATGCCAACACGATCGGCAATTTTTGAAGCTACAAGAAGACCTTCGTTGCCGTTAAGCTCTTCAAAAATATGTTCAATGGCTTCAAGTTCACTATAAGAAAGGGAGCTAATAGCCATTTGCACGACTGCCTTGCTGCGTGCTTCTTCTTCAATTTCTTCTGCTTTTTCGCGAAGGATTTCCATGCCGACAACCGTTGCACCATACTCAGCAAGAATTAAGTCATCATCATGGAACTGCTCCTGCAATCTGGCAAGGATCAGTGTTCCAAGACGCTCACCCCCGCCAATAATTGGTACAATAGTAGTTAAACCATTAGCGAAGAGGTCTTTATTTTCGATTGGGAATGCAGTGTATTCACTTTCTACATCCAGATTAGAAGAAGTTTCCTGGATATTAAAAAGGTTTTTCGTATATTCTTCAGGGAATTGGCGATCAGCCAGCATTTGCTTCATACGCTCATTCTCAATCTGCTGGTTTACAGCAAATCCAAGAAGCTTGCCTCTTCGGCTTACTACGAAGATATTCGCTTCAATTACATCACTTAGTGTTTCTGACATTTCTTTGAAATTAACCGGTTTTCCGGCTGCTCTTTGGAGCATTGCATTAATTTTTCTTGTTTTTGTTAATAAATCCATTGTATTTCCTCCTATTTGCTACAACCATTAACATATATTTTGATAAATATCTTATTGCTTATTGTGGTCATTATTTCATACCAGAATTCTTTTTTCGTCTACCCTTTAGGATGAACATTCAAACAAATCCTATCATTAAAGAATATACTGGCTTAAATCTTTGTTCCGTGAAATGGCTCCCAGCTTTTCCTCTACATATTGAGGAGTAATTGTAATTTTTTCCATTGTGATATCTGGCGCTTCAAAAGATAAATCTTCAAGAAGCTTTTCCATAATCGTATGGAGACGTCTTGCTCCAATGTTATCAGTATTTTGGTTTACATCAAATGCAAATTCAGCAATCCTACGAATAGCATCGTCAGAAAATTCAATTTGTATACCTTCAGTTACCAATAATGCTTCATATTGTTTAATAAGGGCATTATCAGGCTCAACCAAAATCTTATAAAAGTCTTCTACTGTAAGTTTTGTCAGCTCCACACGAATTGGAAAACGCCCCTGCAGTTCAGGAATCAGATCAGAAGGTTTTGCCATGTGAAATGCCCCTGCTGCAATAAATAAAACATGGTCCGTTTTGACAGAACCGTATTTGGTTACTACTGTGGAACCTTCAACAACCGGCAGGATGTCCCTTTGAACTCCTTCTCTTGAAACATC
Source organism: Bacillus sp. J33 (assembly GCF_000518885.1). Taxonomy (GTDB): domain Bacteria; phylum Bacillota; class Bacilli; order Bacillales; family Cytobacillaceae; genus Cytobacillus. The sequence continues at coordinate 98,577 of NZ_KI912519.1, forward strand.
AGCTGTAGAACCTCCGCTGTTTTTGCTGGCTATTTTATCAATCTCATCAATGAATATAATCCCTGACTGTTCTGCACGGTATACTGCCTCCTGGCTGACTTCATCCATATCAATCAGCTTTTGGGCTTCTTCATTTGTTAAGACCTTCCTTGCCTCACGTACAGTCAGCTTTCTTTTTTTCCTGCGTTTTGGCATAAGACTGCCAAGAGCATCCTGCATATTCATGCCCATCTGCTCCATACCCGATCCCTGAAGCATATCAAACATGGATGGCTGCTGTTCTTCTACTTCTACCGTGATGACCTCATTCTCCAATTCACCGAGCGCAAGCTTTTCCTTTACAATCTTGCGTTTTTCCTGAAGATTTATATCTTCTGCCTGGTAAGTATCCTGCTGCTGCTGATCATTTCCACCTCCAAAAAGCATCTCTAGAGGATTTTTATAATTAGCTGTTTTTTTGGCGCCTGGTACAAGCAGTTCAAGAATGCGGCGATTAGCACTTTCTTCCGCTCTCTCTTTAACACTCGCCATTTTTTCTTCTTTGACTAGCCTTACGGATGTTTCCACAAGGTCTCTGACCATTGATTCAACATCTCTTCCCACATACCCTACTTCAGTAAATTTTGTTGCTTCCACTTTTACAAAAGGTGCACCCACTAATTTTGCCATCCGGCGGGCAATTTCTGTCTTGCCCACACCAGTAGGCCCAATCATTAAAATATTCTTAGGATTAATTTCATCACGCAATTTTTCTTCAAGCAGACTCCGGCGATAACGATTTCTAAGAGCTATGGCTACAGCCTTTTTTGCATCCTTTTGTCCAATAATAAACTGGTCAAGCCGCTCAACGATTTGGCGGGGAGTCAAATTTGTTCCTTTACCCATGTAACAGCACTCCTTTTATTAGAGTTCTTCCACAATGATATTATTGTTTGTATAAACACATATTTCAGCAGCCATTTCCAGGGATGCCTTTGCTATTTCTCTGGCTGATAGATGCTCGCCTGCAAATCTTTTTAAAGAGCGTCCAGCTGCCAGTGCATAGTTGCCTCCTGAACCAATAGCCAATATCCCATCATCCGGTTCAATGACTTCACCCGTACCTGAAATCAGCAGCAAACTATCCGTGTTCATAACGATCAGCATCGCTTCGAGCTTGCGCAAAACTTTATCGCTTCTCCACTGTTTAGCAAGTTCTACAGCAGCTCTCTCAAGATTTCCATTGTATTCTTCCAGCTTTCCTTCAAACATTTCAAATAATGTAAATGCATCAGCTACTGAGCCTGCAAATCCAGCAAGCACTTTTCCATTAAACAGCTTTCTTACTTTTCGTGCAGTGTGTTTCATCACAACCGCATTTCCGAAGGTAACCTGGCCGTCGCCGGACATCGCACATTCTCCATTATGATGCACAGCAAATATTGTTGTAGCATGAAATTCAGACATGAAAGACTCCTCCTTTGGAGCATATGCTTTTAGTTTTAGACACTTTTATTCGAGTGCTGATTTTCACTCCAAGAGATGCTTTCCGCAGGCGGTAAGCCCCCTAGGAGCAAGACGCCTATGAGGATTCCCCCCCCAACACGCTCATCCCGCAGGTACATTGTACAATCATTCTTGAATAAAACACTGTATGGAGCAAATTCGAATACATATTCGAGAATCCCGCTCTTTACGCTCCTATCATTAGGGTGCATAATCAAAAATCCTCGTAAGGAAAGCTTTTTTTAACAGCAAATCAATCAGCTATATTATACTTCACCTGTCAAGCCCGAGGATGATGGGCCAAATATGTTTTCTTTAAATATTCGTTTGTTACATGCGTATAGACCTGGGTTGAAGATAAAAATGCGTGCCCAAGCAGTTCTTGGACGGTTCTCATATCAGCTCCATTGGCCATTAAGTGTGTGGCAAATGTGTGGCGCAGCATATGAGGGTGTATCTTCCCCGTCAAAGTGGATTTTTCAATCAGCTTATTAAGAATTTCCCTTATGCCTCTTGCTGTCAGCGGCCCTCCGCGTGCATTAAGAAACAAATTCTCAGAGGAACTGCCTTTAGACAGCAATTTTTTTCTCCCGCCATTTATGTACCTTTCAAGTGCATCGTGTGCGAAACTGCCAAATGGGATATAGCGTTCCTTGCTGCCCTTGCCCTGCACAAGAACAGTAGACAGGTACATATCCAAATCCTTAAGCCGAATCCGGCTGCACTCGCTTACTCGCATACCTGTTGCATATAGAAGCTCAAGAAGCGCTTTATTGCGTTCTCCAAGCGGGGTACTGTCATCACATGCTTCAAAAAGCTGCTGCAATTCTTCTTCATAGAAAAACTCAGGCAGCTTCTTTTCTGCTTTCGGAATAGAGACTAGGGCAAAAGGATTTTCAGCCACAAGGTCCTCTCTTAGCAAAAACCTGAAGAAACTCCTTATACTTGATATCTTGCGGGCTACCGATTTTCGTGCCATTTTTTTTTCAAACAGCATGGTCAAAAAAACCCGGACATCCTGATAATCCACAGTCTCCAAATTCGGTATTGCTTGTTCAGACATGAACATAAGAAATTCCCTAATATCATGATGATAATGTTCAATTGTATATTGTGAGTAGTTTTTTTCAATTTGTAAATATTCAATAAACAACTTTAAAGAAACGTTCACATTTTCGGGCATTATTTATTCACCTCGCAAGGGCTACTAAATAGTATCACAATTCAATAGCCCATGCAATATAATTTACAAATTTTTCACAAAGTTCTGAATTGTTTCCAATGCTCTTTCAGCATGTTTTTCATTTCTTTCCTTTTTCCCTTTTATCTTTACAGGAAGATCAGGAAGCAAACCAAAGTTTGCATTCATCGGCTGAAAATTCTTTGGGTTTGCCGTTGTAATATAACGTGCCATGCTGCCAATTGCCGTTTCAGGAGGGAATTCAATAGGAGATTCCCCTCTCACAAGCCTTGCTGCATTAATTCCCGCCACTAGTCCGCTGGCTGCCGATTCTACATAACCTTCAACGCCAGTCATCTGTCCCGCAAAAAATAAATCGTCTCTGTTTTTAAACTGGTAAGTGGCTCGCAGCACTTTTGGAGAGTTGATAAAAGTATTGCGGTGCATTACTCCGTATCGTACAATTTCAGCATTTTCGAGACCCGGTATTAAACGGATTACTTCTTTTTGCGGACCCCATTTCAAGTGAGTCTGAAAACCAACAATGTTATAAAGCGTTCCTGCCGCATCATCCTGGCGCAATTGTACCACTGCATATGGTCTTTTTCCTGTTTTGGGATCTTCCAAACCTACTGGCTTCATAGGGCCAAAGAGCATTGTCTTCTTTCCGCGATTTGCCATAACCTCAATTGGCATGCAGCCTTCAAAGAATATCTCTTTTTCAAATTCTTTTAATGGCACTGTTTCAGCTGATGTCAGCGCTTCGTAAAAACGGTCAAACTCTTCTTCTGTCATAGGACAATTTAAATATGCAGCTTCTCCCTTATCATAGCGGGATTTCAAATAAACTTTGTCCATATCAATCGAATCTTTTTCAATAATCGGCGCTGCTGCATCGTAAAAGTATAGGTAATCTTCCCCTGACAGTTCTTTCAGCTTCCCTGATAAAGCTTCACTGGTAAGGGGCCCGGTAGCGATAACAGTTGGACCTTCCGGGATATCCGTAACTTCCTCATTTATTACAGTAACATTTGGATGGTTTTTAACTTGTTCCGTAACTCGCGCAGCAAAATCATGGCGGTCAACAGCAAGTGCACCGCCAGCAGGAACTGCACTGCTATCAGCAGAATCGATAATGACTGAATTAAGCTTGCGCATTTCTTCTTTTAGGACACCAACAGCGTTCGTTAAAGTGTTGGCACGAAGAGAGTTGCTGCAAACAAGTTCTGCAAACTTATCTGTATGATGTGCTGGAGTCTGTTTAACAGGCCGCATTTCATATAATCGAACCTTTATCCCTCTGCTTGCAAGCTGCCATGCAGCCTCACTGCCTGCCAGCCCTGCACCTATTACATTTACTGCTATATCTGACATAATACGAACCTCCACAAATACTTATGTTCAAAATGACCCAATTTAATTATATTTAAAAACAGTCTCTCTTACTTTACCCTGTTCTTATACATTTTGCCATTTTACAATACGATTTAAAAATAAAAAAGTTTCATGCCTATAAGAAAAGCGTAAGCGCCTTGCCCACGAATGAACGCAGACTAAGAACGCCACGTCCTGTGGCAACGTCTGCATGACCCGCATCCTGCGGGCCTCAAGCACAAGGCGAGCCTCACGGAAAGGCGTTCTTTGCCTTTCTGGGAAGGTTGGCTTGTGACCTCAAGTGGGTAGGCACTGGAGCTGGACAGCTTTAAAAACAAAAGCCTCCAACTGGAAATATTCTGGATTCCCCACCCGCAATAGAAAAGAGTGAGCGTTTAAGCCCACCCTTAACTTTGCTTTTCTTCTTTGTAGTCGCATTCTACGCACTGAACCTGGACACCTTTTTTGAGTTTTTTCTCAACAAGAAGGTTGTCACATTTCGGACAGCTTCTTGGCAGCGGCTTATCCCATGAAATAAAGTCGCAATCCGGAAATCTGTCACAGCCGTAAAAGATCCTGCGTTTTTTGCTTTTTCTTTCTATTATATTTCCTTCTTTGCATTTCGGGCACTTGACTCCAATATCTTTAACAATCGGTTTGGTGTTTCGGCAATCCGGGAAATTGCTGCAGGCCATAAACTTGCCGTATCTGCCCATTTTGAAAACCATCGGACTTCCGCACAGTTCGCAATCTTCCCCTGCAGGTTCATCCTTGATTTCAACTTCCTGCATTTCTTTTTCCGCCTTCTCCAGGCGCTTTTCAAAGTCCCCGTAAAATTCATCAATGATCTGGACCCAATTCACTTTGCCTTCTTCCACATAGTCCAGGTCTTTTTCCATTTTCGCGGTAAACTCAATATCAAGGATTTCCGGGAAAAACTCCATCATCAGCTCATGAACAATTTCTCCGAGCTCAGTAGGAACAAAACGCTTATTATCCAAGGCGACATATCCCCGCTTTTGGATGGTATCCAGAGTCGGCGCGAAAGTTGAAGGACGCCCAATGCCCTGTTCTTCAAGAGTTTTTACCAGCCTTGCTTCCGTGTATCTAGGGGGAGGCTGAGTAAAATGCTGTTTTGGTTCGATATCCTTCTTAAGCACCTCATCCCCTTCCTTTAAGTCAGGAAGCATATTATCTTTTTCTTCAGACTGGTCATCCGTTCCCTCTACATAGACCTTCATAAAGCCTGGGAATTTCACCTTGGAGCCAGTAGCACGGAAAATCACTTCTCCGTTTTTAAGGTCGACACTCATAGTATCCATAATCGCTGGAGCCATTTGGCTTGCGACAAATCGCTCCCATATGAGCCTGTATAATCGAAGCTGATCCCGCGACAAATATTCTTTCAAGCTTGCAGGTGATCTTAATGTACTTGTCGGGCGGATGGCCTCATGGGCATCCTGGGCATTGCTGTTTTTCTTCTCTTTTTTCTTTCCGCTCTGCAAAAACTCTTTACCGTATGAGCTTTGAATATATTCAGCTGCTTCGTTTTGGGCAAGTTCGGAAATTCGTGTCGAGTCTGTTCTCATATAGGTAATTAAACCGACCGTTCCTTCTTTTCCAAGATCAATGCCTTCATAAAGCTGCTGGGCAAGCATCATTGTTTTCTTAGCCCGGAAATTCAATTTTCTTGCAGCTTCCTGCTGCAGGGATGACGTCGTAAATGGAGCAGCTGGGTTCCGCTTTCGTTCTTTTTTTGTAACAGAAGCGACTTCGAATTTATTGCCCTTCATTTTCCTTAGTATATCCTGGACATCGCTTTCAGACTTTAATTCAACTTTTTCATTTTCCAATCCGTAAAAAGCTGCCTCAAAGGCTGTTTTTCCTTTTAAGAACTCCCCATCAATGGACCAGTACTCTTCTGGTACAAAGCTCTTGATTTCTTTCTCACGGTCGATTATTAATCGTACCGCAACGGATTGGACCCTTCCTGCACTTAAGCCCTTTTTCACTTTCTTCCATAGTAATGGGCTTATGTTATAACCAACCAGCCTATCTAGCATCCTTCTTGCTTGCTGTGCATCTACCAGGTCCATATTAATTGCCCTTGGATGCTTAAAAGATTCTTTTATTGCATCCTTTGTAATTTCGTTAAAAACAACACGGCATTCAGAATTAACATCCATATCCAAGCTATGTGCCAAATGCCAGGCAATAGCCTCACCTTCACGATCCGGGTCAGCCGCGAGGTAAATCTTCTTAGCCTTTTTGGCCGCAGACTTAAGTTCCTTTAAAACAGGACCCTTCCCCCGAATGGTTATGTACTTTGGTTTAAAGTTATTTTCCACATCTATTCCGGTTTGGCTTTTAGGCAAATCCCTAACATGCCCCATGGAAGCTTTCACTTTGTATTTTTTTCCTAGATAACGTTCAATCGTTTTCGCCTTAGCAGGTGATTCGACGATTACAAGAAACTCTGACATCAATAGTCCTCCTTGAGAGGGAATTTTTCATTCAGGCAAAATCAATTTTGAAGGACTTCTGCTCGCCTTATATAAAGATTGATCTTTGCGTCTTTGGCTGAATGGCCATTTATATATCCATTTCCGGATGACGGTATTGCCACTCCGGATCAAACATTATTTTTCGTTTTATTTTTAGTATGCCAGTTCCCTTTTAACCAGCTTTACTGTACATCTCCGTGAAATATTCATTATTATTCTACATTCTATTCAGGTTTGTCAAACATAAACGGACTTTTTTCGAAACCGTTTACAACGATTAACCAGAAAATCCCAAAATGCACACGGTGTGATTTCCTTTCAGATACCTGTTGCAAAATGTATAACAGTTTTAATAGAATTTCAACCCTTTTGTAAAAAATCCTTTAAATTAACTTATAAAAAAAGGGCACATTTCTCATAAATTGTTGTTTTTATTTTGCCCGTTGATTTCCAATGCGGGCACTCAAGCTTTCCCCGCGGGGAGGAATGTGAGCCTCCTCGGCTTCGTATGGGGGATCTCCCACTCCCTCTCTTCTGAGCAAGACATTGAAAAAGAATCCATTAATAAACACCTCGCCGCAAGAAAATGCGAATGCATTTTCGAGGATCAATTCCCTCCGCTCCAATTAACTCAGTTTGTTAACCTTAGCTAGCCCTGAAAAGCAACAAATTTTAGCAAACAGCGTAAAAAAAAGATTTTTATTGCAGGAAAGAGGGCCCACCGGTAAGAATCAAGACTTACTTTCTTCCATTTTTTAGTACATGAATTCATCCAGAATATCTTCAGCAGTTTTAACAAGCTTGGCCCCTTGCTGGATCAATTCATTAGAACCTGCTGAATAGGCGCTTAAGACGCTTCCCGGGACTGCAAAAACATCCCTGCCTTCCTGGACTGCATAGTTAGCGGTTATGAGAGAGCCGCTTTTGCTTTTAGCCTGTATGATCAAGGTTCCTCTGCTAATCCCGCTGATTATGCGGTTCCTCATTGGAAACTGCCACCGCGATGGCCTTGTGTTAGGCGGATATTCAGAGACGACAAGATGATTTTCCATCATCTCATAAGCAAGCTTTTGATTAGCCTGGGGGTAAATATGAAATAGACCTCCTGCTATAACACCAATTGTTCTTCCTCCATGTTTTATAGCCTCTCTGTGTGCAATTCCATCTATACCGGCTGCCAGTCCGCTCACAATAATTATGCCGGTTTCTATTAGCTTCGGAAATAAATGCTGAATTACTCTTTCGCCATACTCAGTCGCCTGCCTGGAACCGACTACGGCAAGATGGGGCCCAATTTTTAATAGTCTAACATCTCCTTTCGCATATATAACCCAGGGAGGCTGGTATGTTTCTTTTAATAAATCAGGGTATTCTTCATCGAAAAGAGTGATAATTTTAATGTCATTAGGGGAGTATTGGCGGATTTGCTCATGTATCTGTTCAGAATGCAGGTCACGAAGAGCTTCTGAAAGGGCATCATGACTATTAAACAATGGCGAAGCTGAACGGTAAAAAGATTCATTGTAAAGAGATTTCAATTGGGGATCTTTTTTAAGGATGTTTAAAATCATTTTCCAGCTTACACCCTTGCAATGGTGCAAATGGGCAAGCCTCATATTGAATTCTTCCATGGAAAACCTCCTGAGTTGATTTTTAAATTGAAGATTAGAAAGTAGAGATGGGAATTTAGCGGGGACTTGCGATGTAGAAATAGTCCCCCATTATACCGGGGGACTACTCTTACAGTGATACAGGTGTAATTACCCATTAATTATAGATTAATGAGTTTTACACTTATCATAAAGGCCTTTTTCTTTTAATACCTTAATTAAAGTTTCACCCATTACGGATGGAGTATCTGCTACTTGGATTCCGCACTCGTTCATAACACGGATCTTTTCATCAGCAGTTCCTTTTCCTCCGGAAATGATGGCGCCGGCATGGCCCATACGCTTTCCTGGAGGTGCAGTGCGTCCGCCGATGAAGCCTACAACAGGCTTAGTCATGTTTGCTTTAACCCATTCTGCAGCTTCTTCTTCAGCTGTTCCTCCGATTTCACCAATCATGATTACAGCGTATGTTTCAGGGTCTTCGTTGAATGCCTTTAATACATCGATGAAGTTTGTTCCGTTAACTGGGTCTCCCCCAATACCAACTGCAGTAGATTGACCGATGCCAGCCTGAGATAACTGGTGTACTGCTTCATAGGTCAATGTTCCAGAACGGGAAACAACCCCAACATGCCCTTTAGTATGGATATATCCGGGCATAATACCAATTTTGCACTCTTCAGGAGTAATAACACCTGGACAGTTAGGCCCAACAAGGCGAGTTTTCTTGCCCTCCATATAACGCTTAACTTTTACCATATCCAACACAGGAATATGTTCGGTGATACAGATTGCAAGATCAAGTTCTGCATCAACCGCTTCAAGAATCGCATCTGCTGCGAATGGAGCCGGAACATAGATTACTGAAGCGTTGGCACCTGTTGCTTTAACTGCTTCCTCTACAGTATTGAAAACGGGAACACCCTCTACTTCGGTACCGCCTTTTCCTGGAGTTACACCGCCGACAATTTTAGTTCCGTATTCAAGCATTTGCTTTGTATGGAAAAGGGCAGTCGAACCAGTAATCCCTTGAACAATAACTTTAGTATCCTTATTAATAAATACGCTCACGTTAATTCTCCTTTCTGGTCTAACGAGTGACCTTCAGGGGTTCCCGGTGCTAAAGCCAATCATAGGAAACTGCTCCTGTCTGGCTTTATGCTGCCGGTACCTGAACGGCCGCTCAATTTTTAGTTTTAACCTACTAATGTAACGATTTTTTGTGCGCCGTCAGCCATTGATTCAGCTGCAATGATATCAATATCGGATTCAGCAAGGATTTTCTTGCCCAATTCTACATTTGTACCTTCCAAACGTACAACTAAAGGCACACTTAAGCCTACTTGTTTCGCTGCTTCCACTACACCAGTAGCGATGACGTCACATTTCATGATTCCGCCAAAGATATTAACAAAAATACCTTTTACGTTTTTATCAGAAAGGATGATTTTGAAAGCCTCTGTAACTTTCTCGGCAGTTGCTCCGCCCCCAACATCAAGGAAGTTAGCAGGGTCTCCGCCGTAATGCTTAACGATATCCATAGTGGCCATCGCCAATCCTGCACCATTAACCATGCAGCCGATATTTCCATCAAGGGAAATGTAGCTTAAATCGTATTTTGAAGCTTCAATTTCTTTTGGATCTTCCTCTTCTAGGTCGCGAAGCGCCAGAATATCTTTTTGGCGATATAAAGCATTTGAATCAAAGTTTAATTTCGCATCCAATGCCATTACTTTTCCGTCGCCAGTAACAACAAGCGGATTGATTTCAGCGATTGAGCAATCCTTGTCAATGTACGCTCTGTATAAGCCCATCATAAACTTGACAGCTTGTCCCACTAGTTTGCTTGGAATATTGATATTGAAAGCAATTCTGCGGGCCTGGAATGCTGTCAGACCAAGGACTGGATCGATTTCTTCCTTGAAGATTTTTTCAGGAGTTTTTTCTGCCACTTCTTCAATTTCAGTGCCGCCCTCTTCAGAAGCCATTAATACAACGCGGGAAGTTGCACGATCCAATACTAAACCAACATAGTATTCTTTTTTAATGTCACAGCCCTCTTCGATAAGTAAGCGCTTTACTTCCTTTCCTTCTGGGCCAGTTTGGTGTGTCACAAGTGTTTTTCCTAAAATTTCACTTGCATATGTACGTACTTCTTCTAAATTTTTGGCAACTTTTACACCGCCAGCTTTTCCTCGTCCACCAGCATGGATTTGAGCTTTAACAACACAAACCTCAGTGCCAAGTTCTTTGGCAGCTTCAACAGCTTCCTCAACCGTAAATGCAACTTTTCCGTTCGGAACTGCTACCCCGTATTGTCTGAGGACTTCTTTACCTTGATACTCATGTATATTCATTTCCCATCCTCCTATCTAACTGTTCAAAAATATAGACTGCGCTTTCATTTTATAAAATGACACTACCCTTGTCTACCATTTACTCTAAAATATTATATTTCTTTAAAAATTAAAAATATTAAAAAGCAAAAAAACCCCTATAAGCACAGTAATTTCAGGCATAAATAATCATGAAATTATTTTATTGAAATAAAGAAAACCGCCCGACTGAGCAGTTTTCTATCATTAAATATTAATTGTTTTCCGACAGCTTCACCAATGGAAACGCTATCATAAATTAATCACTATTTTTTATTTGGTTTCTTAAAATAAATTATTTCTCCCCATGCATATCGCCCGCTGCTTGGTCTGTCCTGTAAATAAATGCAAAGACCTCAGCAACAGCCTGAAAGAGTTCTTCAGGTATTCTTTCATTCATATCCAGTTTCCCCAGCAGTTCTACCAGAGTTGGGTCCTCCTGCACCGGGATGTTGTGTTCCTTGGCTTTAGCAAGAATGTTTTCAGCAACCAGACCTCTTCCCTTTGCGGAAATTCTTGGAGATGCTTCCACATTGGGATCATACGTAAGGGCTACTGCTTCTTTTTTAGAACTACTTTCCCCACTTTTCATATTTTCAAATCCACTCCCGTGAAATGGCTTGGCTGTCCAACAAATGTTATTGGTTTTCGTTTAGCCATAGAGCTTCCATCTTTATCCGGCTTTTGGAAGGTTACCGAGGACAATTTATAGTTCAGCTTATCCAAATTTTCTCTTAATTTTGCAATAAGTGGAGCTGAAAGTGGCTTCAGAGACTCATGGCCGTTAACAACAGAGATATTCATAACCCTGTTTTGGATATGTATGTCAACCATGGTTTCTTGCAAATACTCCAGATTTAAATAGAATAGGACCCGGCAATAGCTCGGATCAATTTCTCCCTTATCTGTTTTCCTTCCGCTCCATTGCATTGTCAAATCGGTCACTTTCCCCCATAATGCAACGGGCAGCTGAAGCACAAGATGCTGCTGCGGTCCTGTTTCTTGTGAGAGGGCCTGGAAGCCTGTTATTTTATGCAGTAGCCTTTCGGCAGCATCTTTTACTGAGAACGGCAGTTCTTCGTTTAAAAGGCCTATTAGCAGCGGTTTAAGCATGTTCAACTTGCCAGCAGCTTCATCCCCTGGCATCTCTGGAAATTTAGCCAGATCATGTTCATAGGATAACCCTAGTGTATGAATAAGAATTTTTAAGTGGCTTTTTATGTTTTGCTGATCGTACCTTAAGGGGGTGTCAGTCTGAATGCTGGTTTTCAAGTCTGATAATAGCGTTCTTTCCTGTGTTTGCAGTCTTGCTTCAAGCAATCCGGTCTCCCCTGCCAAATAGCTTCCCAGGTTTACAGATGCTTGTTTAAGCTTACTTTCACCGAAAATTGATGATAATCCGACTCCTGATACCGTGAGGTCAACATCTCTTTTTATAAGCAATACACCTTTTATAAGGGGCAGGATCCTATTCTCTTCAACAGGAATGGAGAGTCGTCCTATTCGAGCATGAATGAGCATTCTTTGTATCTCGTTTAAAATTTGAGTTTGACTGGGGAATCCTTGTGTGCCGCCAATCATCCTGCCAATTTTCGCCAGACTTAGTATAAACTCTTGCCTGCTGCCTGTTTGATTAGATTGAAGCAATTCCTTTAAAGCATCCCCAATCAAAGGCTTTATTGGACTATTGCTATGTAAGCTCAATCCATCTATTGCCTTCTTTAATTCTATTGTCTCACTAGCGTGTTCCGCAACAAGTTTAAAAGCTTTCATGATATTGAAAGCTGCTTGTGAGTTCGCCTCGTTTTTTGGAAATAGCCAGGCGGACGCAAGTTTTTCTGCTGCGGCTTGACCAGATTTTTCCCGTATAGTCTTTGATAATTCATTTAATAGGCTGCTTACTTTCTGGCCCCTGGGAGAAAGTTCATTTTGTTTTAGCTTTTCTATCAAATTTCCCATAAGGTCTGTTAGCGGTTCCCCGTCCAAGGCAGTTGACAGCGACAAGACAACCTCTTTTGTGAATGGCAATTGCCTGACCATCAGCTCTTTTACTGCACGAAGCAAACCTTCAAGCGGTTCTCCATCCTTAAGCAGATCGGAAACAAGCAGTATCGTATCTGCTGTAATAGGGAGCTGTTCCTTTAGAAAAAACTGTACCAGCATTTTATGTTCTTTCGATGCAGTCAATCCAAGCTGACTAAGCAGGCTCTCAATTGGTGATTCCCTTTTCGCTAGGCCTCCTGAATCCATAACCTTAAGCCGCAGGACCCCATCACCAGGCTGAACTTTAAACCAGTACCTGCTGTTTGCCGATAAAGACATTTCCAGATGAGCAATTGCTTTATGAGAGCCTAATTGAACCTCTGCTGTCTGATTAGGAAATAGCTTTGTTATTTTCCCGTTAATAATTTGCCCTGGCATAAAGGTTTTAGATTTTCCTGAATAGCTCTTGTCTTGCCCTATTAAATCCCGGATTATTTCAGAGGGCTTCATGCCTTCACCTTCTATTCGCTTTCTGCAATATAATCCTTGACCGGAGAAAAACTTTTTCGGTGATGCGGAGTTATGCCGTTTGTTTTTATGGCTTCAAGATGCTCTTTTGTCCCATAGCCCATATTTTGGGCAAACCCATATTCCGGGCAGCCGGCTCCAATTTCTGCCATCAAGCGATCTCTTGTAACTTTAGCAATAATTGATGCAGCAGCAATCGAGATACTTTTGCCATCTCCTTTAATTATTGCTTCCATCGGATAAGGCGTTAAAAGCTTAACTGCATCTACCAGGAGAAAGTCAGGTTTTGGGCTCAATCCTGCTACCGCTGTCAGCATTGCTTTTTTTGTTGCTTCAAATATATTAATTCGGTCAATCTCCTCCGGCTCAATTATGCCAATGCTGATTGCTTCAGCTTTAGCCTTTATTACTCCATAAAATTCATTCCTTTTTTGCTCTGAGATTTTTTTTGAATCATCAAGGCCCGGCAAAAAGAAGTTTTCTGGCAGGATGACTGCTGCGGCAACGACTGGTCCAGCGAGGGGACCTCTTCCCACTTCATCAATTCCGGCAATTGATTTAAACCCTTGAGCCCGATATTGATTCTCATATTGTGTCATTTCAATATGTTTTTCCCGGATTTTTTTCTGAAGCTGCTGCCGTGAATGCCATTTTGATAAAAGCTGCTGTACGCCTTTTCTGTCATCTTCTTTTATAGAAAGCATAAATGGATCATTTTGTTCTTTAATTGAATTGAGTTTCTCCTCTATTTGGCGAATCGTCAATCTAGCCATTTCTTTCTCCTTTTATTTCTTGGCTGTGTTAAAGCTGAATGTTGATTTTAGCACTCTGTTTATTGGAGCGGAAGATGCTAATCCCGCGAAAACGCAAACGCACTTTCTTACAACAAAATGTTCATTCAATGTCCTGCGGGAAGAGCGTCGGTCCGCCCTCGGTTCGCTGAGCACCTGGATAGGAAATCAACAGGCAAGTTTAACAGAACCTATTTCTTAGATTATGTATCGGCATTTTTCCAAAAAAATAAAGGCCTTCAAAATAAAGAAGGCCTCATAGGCTATTCGGCTTTATTCTTCTCAGCCATTTCCTGAGGCAGCTCCAATGTGATTGGCCCCAGCTTTTCTGAACGGAATTCTCTGATTACCAATTCAGTTACTTTATCATAATCAATTTCTCCCCCGCCCATTAGACAGCCGCGGAGCTTTCCGATTTTATCAAATAGCTCTACAATATCTTCAGGTATTTCATCGATCTGAAACCGGTCCTTTAGCCGTTCAGGATATCTTTCCCCAAGGAAACGAAGTGCATAAACTGCTACATCCTGGAGATTTAATATAGTATCTTTGATTGCCCCAGTCAAAGCAAGCTTTAGACCCACTTCCTGGTCTTCAAATTTCGGCCAAAGAATCCCAGGAGTATCAAGAAGCTCCAGTTCCTTCCCCACTTTTATCCACTGCTGTGCCTTTGTCACCCCTGGAGTATTTCCAGTCTTTGCGATATTCTTTTTGGCAAGCCGGTTGATTAAAGTCGATTTGCCTGCATTCGGAATTCCAACAATCATCGCCCGTATCGCTCTTGGTTTGACACCCTTTGCTTTCATGCGGTCAAATTTCTCTTGGAGAATTTCCTGAGAGGCAGAAACGATTTCCTTCATTCCTTGTCCTGCCTGCGAATTTATCGCAAGGGCTCTGATGCCCTGTTCTTCAAAATGTTTTTTCCACTGTTTAGTTGCTTCTCGATCAGCCATATCGGCTTTATTGAGCAAAACAAGGCGCGGTTTGTGCTGGATAATTTCATCAATCATCGGATTGCGGGATGAATACGGAATTCTTGCATCAACCAGCTCAAAGATTATATCTACAAGCTTTAGTTTTTCTGTAACCTGCCTTCGGGCTTTTGCCATATGGCCAGGAAACCATTGGATAGTCATGGCTGGCACCTCCCTGCTTAAATGATCTGTTTAAAAACCAGGGCAGCCCCTGGCTTCTTTTCTTTTGGCTATTTATCATAATTTGTTGTTTTTACTTATAAATTTTGCGCGTTGATTTCAGCACGAGGCACTCGCTTTCCGCGGGGTCTCCCGCTTACACGCTTCTCCCGCAGGAATCTTGCACCTTCCGCTCCAATCAACAGGGTGCTAAAATCAACAATAAGCTTTAACACAGCCATTTTAATTAACAATGCGAATATCTTCTATAGGCCAATAAATAATGCCAGCGTCACCTAATACTTCTTCAATGGGAACAGCTCCAATATGGCGGCTGTCCTTGCTGAAACGGCGGTTATCGCCCATCACAAACAAATGGCCCTCAGGCACTGTCTCGTGCCCGATTTTCTCTTTTAGGGTAAACGGTTCCGTTAATGGTCCATCTATAACCTGCTTTTTATACTCATCTAAATAAGGCTCTTCATACGCCTTGCCATTAACATAAAGCGTATCATCTTTGTATTCAATCTTATCGCCAGGGAGCCCAATCACTCTTTTAATGTAGTCTTTGTTTTCCGGCGCGTGGAAAACGATAATATCAAATCGCTCCGGCTCTCCAATTTTATAGCTGAATTTGTTCACAATCATTCTGTCCTGATCATGCAAAGTAGGCATCATGGACAAGCCGTCAACCACAATCGGCGCAAATAAAAAATATCTTATAACTGCCGCTAGCAGGACTGCGATCACAAGCGCCTTTGTCCATTCCCACAACTCATTTTTCTTCTTTGCCATTCAATTCCCCACCATTCTTCAGTCAAAAATAATCCTTTTAGGCTGCCTGTCCCTCAGGAAGTCTTTTCTATTTTTATTTTACAAAAATTTGCCTCAATAAACACGATGGGAATCTTATTTATATATTATTTAACATTTATGTAATATTATAAGGCCAGAAAGCTTTTTTGCTTTATGAAAGAAAAAGGAGCTTGATAATCAAGCTCCTTCATTTCTTTATTAACGAATTTCTTTAATACGAGCTTTTTTACCGCGCAGGTTACGCAAGTAGTAAAGTTTCGCACGGCGGACTTTACCGCGGCGGATAACTTCAAGCTTCGCAATCTTTGGTGTGTGTACAGGGAATGTACGCTCTACGCCTACACCGTAAGAAATCTTACGAACTGTGAAAGTTTCGCTGATTCCACCACCACGACGCTTAATCACAACTCCTTCGTATACCTGAACACGCTCACGGTTTCCTTCGACGATACTTACGTGTACACGTACAGTGTCACCAGGACGGAAAGACGGAAGGTCAGTACGAAGCTGTTCTTTTGTGATTTCTGAAATTAATTTATGCATCGTTTTCAACTCCTCTCAACAGATGCTCTTGCACAACCTTTCTGCTTGCAGCGGAACATCGTTATCAGACACCGACTGAACTAGTTCAGCCTTAGTCACAAAAAGTATCATACCATACCTGGACAGCAACTTCAATGTTATTTGCGTTCTTTTTTAATAAATTTGATTCTTTTACACTTGGGTCCGCAGGATATAGAATAAGCATCACTGAATAAACATCGCACCACTAAAAAGAATAATCTTTTGGAAGGAGAACCTACCCCTTGTGATCAAGCCTTTCTGCTTTTATTTCTTCAAGCCATCTTTTCTGTTCTTTTGTTAATTCAGCATTTTCAAGAAGATCAGGTCGCCTCATATAAGTTCTTCTTAGCGATTCCTTGGCTCTCCATTCTTCAATTAAGCGATGATTCCCTGACATTAAAACGTCTGGGACCTTGATGCCCCTGAAGTCAGCAGGGCGGGTATAATGAGGGTGCTCAAGGAACCCTGTGCTGAACGAGTCTTTTATATGGGACTCTTCGTTGCCCAAAACACCCGGGAGCAGGCGTACGACGCTATCGATTACGACCATTGCTCCCAGCTCGCCGCCTGTAAGGACAAAATCCCCGATTGAAATCTCATCGGTTACCACATGTTCCCGTATTCTTTCATCGTATCCTTCATAATGGCCGCACACAAAGATTAAATGGTCCAATTCAGCCAGCTCTTCCGCTTTCCGCTGCGTATAGCGCTCACCCTGAGGACAAAGCAATATCACCCTCGGTTCTGTGTCCCCCTTGCCTCGGAGGTCATCAACAGCATCAAAAATAGGCTGTGGCTTCAGCACCATGCCCGCTCCCCCGCCATAAGGGTAGTCGTCCACAGTTTTATGCTTGTTGGCTGCATAGTCCCTGAAGTTTACGACATTATATTCCACCGCTTCGTTATCAGCCGCTTTTCTTAAAATGGAATGGCCTAAAATCCCATCAAACATTTCTGGAAAAAGAGTAAGAACATCGATTTTCATCATGTAAGCAGCCCTTCAATCGCATTGATTACTACTCGCTTCTCTTTCACATCTACTTCTTTGACAACATCTTCAATATATGGAATCAGAATCTCCTTGCCGCCTTTTCCTTTAATGACCCATACATCATTGGCTCCTGGCGAAAGGATTTCTTTGATTTTACCTACTTCTTCACCTTCCAGCGTTTTAACTGTACAGCCAATAATTTCGTGATAATAAAATTCATCTTCCTCAAGAGCTCCAAGCTGGTCCTCGGATACTTTTAATATGCCGCCCTTCATTTTTTCAATCTGGTTAATATTTTCATACCCTTCAAAGGTTAGCAGATCGAATGACTTATGGGTTCGATGGGATTTCACCGTCAATTCCAGCGGTTCTCCCTTTGAGTCCGGCATAAATAAATACAGTTTGTTTCCAGGCTTATACCTTTCCTCAGCAAAGTCTGTTTTTGAAATGACTCTTGCCTCTCCTTTAATGCCATGGGTGTTTACAATCTTCCCGACGTTGAACCATTTCTGCATGTTAATTATCACCTCTAGCGGATTTCATCAACAATACCATCTTTTATGATGATTGTTTTCCCTTTTTCTATGTCTTCCCAGCGAGACCCTTCTTCAACCTCGATAATCGCCTGGACTTCCTTTTCTTTCAATTCGCTTCCTAGTGGTAGCATATGTAATTGTTCTATTTGAAAATCGAGCAGTTTGACTTTTTCCTGCCTCGTTTGAATTTCTTTTTCAAAATGCTTGATTAAACTGGCTGGATGGATTTTTTTTGTTTTTTCCTGTCTCTTTAGCTCAAACCTCAGCTGATCACACTCTTTTTGCAGCTGCTGTTTTTTGGCCGCATAGCCTGCAAGCAATTCTTTTTTGCTGTTTTCTGTCAATACCTGTTTGACTGTTACGGATTGAATAATTTTCATATACAGCGCCTCCCAAACGCATTAGCCGAAAACATAAACGGCCTTTCTGACAATCATGTCGATTCTAGTTGGCGATGTGTTTAAATTATTAAATTGTAGGCTCTGTTAAATTTGCCTGTTGATTTCAGCACAAGGCACTCGCTTTCCGCGGGCGGTCCGGGAGCNTCCTCGGTGCATTCGCACCTGCGGGGTCTCCCGCTGACACGCTTCTCCCGCAGGACATTGAATAAGCTTCCTCGAATGAACACCGCACGAAGAAAATGCGATAGCATTTTCGCGGGATTAGTACCTTCCCCCTCCAATCAACAGGGTGCTAAAACCAACAATAAGCTTTAACACAGCCAAATTGTAAAAAAAGGAGGGGAAACCCCTCCTTTTTTTGGCAATATACAGAACTGGCCACTGACGGCCGGAACTGTATAGTTATTCAATGATCTCTAAAAAGATCTTTTTTTGCTCTGTTGAACCAGCTGCATAAACAACGGTCCGAATTGCTTTCGCAACGCGCCCTTGCTTCCCAATTACTTTCCCCATGTCATTCTTGTTGACAGAAAGCTGATAGGTTACGCGTTGATCCTCTTCTTGGACATTCACTTGAATATCTTCCGGAAAATCAACAAGGGGCTTAACAATCGTTTCGATAAGCTCTTTCATCTTATAATGAATTACTTACCGTTTTTAGCGTTATGGAATTTCTCCATAATGCCTTGCTTAGAGAAAAGGTTGCGCACTGTATCAGATGGCTTAGCACCAGTCTGTAGCCATTTAAGAGCCAACTCTTCATTGATGTCAACGATTGCTGGTTGAGCAACCGGGTTGTAAGTTCCTACTGTTTCAATGAAACGTCCGTCACGAGGAGAACGAGAATCAGCTACAACGATACGATAGAAAGGGTTTTTGTGAGCACCCATACGCTTTAAACGAATTTTTACTGCCATTTTAAATAAGCACCTCCGAATAGTTTCACACAAGATAGTATAATAACAGATAGTTAATTAGTTTGTAAAGGTTTTTTTCTTTACATCTATGAAAAAGCTTGCTGACTAGAAAAGCGCAAGCGCCTTGCCCACGAAGGAACGCAGACTAAGAACGCCACATCCTGTGGCAACGTCTGCATGACCCGCATCCTGCGGGCCTCAAGCACAAGACGAGCCTTCCGGAAAGGCGTTCTTTGCCTTTTTGGGAGGATTGCCCGAAAAGTGGAGGCGACTGCCCAGGGACGACAGGCATAAGATCGTTCCTGTAAGAAGGTGTTCTTCCTTCTGAAAATGACCTCGAGTCCCTAGGAGCCGCAAAAGGACAAGCTTGTGACCCTCGAGGGGGTTAGGCGCTGGAGCCAGACATGACTAAAAAGGATTAAAAGGAAGCTTGAATCCGCCTTTTTTCTTCCCCTTCTGCTGCATGCCAGTCATCTGCTTCATCATCTTTTTCATATCTTCAAATTGCTTCAGCAGACGGTTTACTTCAGGTACAGTTCTTCCGCTCCCTTTGGCAATCCGTTTGCGGCGGCTTGCATTGATGATTTCCGGATGAATTTTCTCTTCCTTAGTCATCGATTTAATAATCGCTTCAACGTGAGTAATTTGCTTCTCGTCGATTTGAATATTATTCAAGCCTTTTATTTTGTTGGCACCAGGCATCATCTTAAGAAGCTCATCCAAAGGCCCCATGTTGCGGACTTGTCCGAGCTGATCCAAAAAGTCATCAAATGTGAATGAAGCTGTGCGCATTTTTTGCTCAAGCTCTTTAGCCTTTTCTTCATCCACATTGGCCTGAGCTTTTTCAATTAAGGAAAGGACGTCTCCCATGCCTAAAATACGGGAAGCCATCCGCTCTGGATGGAACGCTTCAAGCGCATCCAGTTTCTCGCCAAGACCGACGAATTTAATTGGCGTGTTTGTTACGGACCTGATGGATAAAGCCGCTCCGCCTCGTGTATCACCGTCCAGTTTTGTCAGCACAACCCCTGTCAGACCGAGCAGGTCATTGAAGCTTTGTGCTACATTAACTGCATCCTGGCCAGTCATGGCATCAACCACAAGGAATATTTCATCTGGCTTCGAAAGCTCTTTGATCTGCTTAAGCTCATCCATTAGCGCTTCGTCCACATGCAGTCTTCCCGCTGTGTCGATGAGAACATAATCATTATGATCCTCTTTCGCCTTCGCTATGGCCTGCTTGGCAATTTCAACAGGGCTGACTTGATCGCCAAGAGAAAAAACCGGCATATTCAGCTGTTTGCCCAGTGTTTCGAGCTGCTTAATAGCAGCAGGGCGGTAAATATCCGCAGCCACAAGCAAAGGATTGCGGTTGTACTTTTTGCGAAGCAGATTCGCAAGCTTTCCGGTTGTGGTCGTTTTACCGGCACCCTGCAGGCCGACCATCATAATGACAGTCGGAGGACGATTAGAAACAGCAATCTTGCTCTGTTCTCCGCCCATCAGTTCCGTTAATTCCTCTTTAACAACCTTAATAACCTGCTGGCCTGGGGTCAGGCTCTTTAATACTTCCTGGCCGACAGCGCGTTCGCTTACTTTTTTGACAAACTCTTTGACGACTTTGAAGTTCACGTCCGCTTCCAAAAGGGCGAGACGGACTTCACGCATCATTTCTTTTACATCCGCTTCATTGATTTTGCCTTTTCCGCGGATCTTCTGGATTGTATTTTGCAGTCGGTCGGCTAATCCTTCAAATGCCATTATATGCCGCCTCCTAATCTAATTTCTCAAGCTTTGCTACTGCTTCTTTCAATGCCTCAGCAGAAGGCGGACCTTCCTTCAGCATTTCTTTCATGTTTGCAATCAGCTTGCTGCGCTCTTGAAATTTATGAAATAGTAACAGCTTTTCTTCATACTCTTCAAGCATTGCTTCTGTACGCTTAATGTTGTCGTAAACCGCTTGCCGGCTAACTTCATATTCCTCGGCAATCTCTCCAAGCGAAAAATCATCCAGGTAGTAAAGGGACATATAGCTTCTCTGCTTAGGAGTTAACAACGATTGATAAAAATCATAGAGGTAATTCATCCTCGTTGTCTTTTCGAGCATCCCTATTCCCCCTTGTTAAGTGAAAAGCCTTTACAAAGTAAGTTTACATAGAAGTGTTTAGCATGTCAAGAAAATATCTTTACATACTGGCCAAGTTCTATTTTTGCGTTCCGTTGATATGAAGAGATTTTCGTTGGGATAACGTGCTTTATCGATGATAAATTAAAGATTTTTTGCACAGGCTCTGATGGTTGTTTTAGTTTATAAATTTGCCCGTTGATTTCAGTACGGGACACTTGCTTTTCGCGGGGAGCGATGCGATCCTCCTCGGCTTCGCCTGCGGGGTCTCACACTTCCCTCTTTTTCCGCTGGAGTCAAGTGCCCTCTGCTGCAATCAACTCAGTTGGCCAAACTAAGTTCGCCTTCAAAAACTAACAAACTTTAAACAAAAACCCTGTTACAAGCGAATTTATACTCTAACACGTAAAAAACAGAGCATATCCGCTCTGTTTTTTACATATTTTTCTTGTTCTTTGCATCCAGCAGCCTTTTTATGCGCTCTTCCCGTTCTTTTGGTGTAAGTGTTTCCGTCTGTTTCGCAGGGCTTCGCTTCTTCTTTTTCTTTTCTTCTTTCTTCGGATGCCTTTCTTGTTCAAGTGCTCCCCTTTGGACTGGAGCTTGTTCAGATTTAGCAGGCTTTTCCCTGACAGCCTTTAGGTTTTTGATCCTCTCAGTTTTTTGGGGTTGAACTTGATCCGCCCTTTTTCTATTTTTCTTTATCTTACCTGCTATAAGAGATATTAAACCAAACCGCTTTATGGCTATTTCAGTAAAGAACAACAGGAAAGCTGCCAGAATCAGCCATTCGCTGATTGGCTGTTTGGTACTGGCAGAATTCATAAGCGGACGGAAACTTTCTTTTTCGTTCTCAAGTTCTTTGCCACCTGTCAGCTTGGAAAGTTCCTCTAAGTGCTCCTTATTTACTCCTTTTTGCAAATACTCATCTGAGTAAGGGACAGTAAAACCGGTCTGATGGATATGCACATTCCCATTGTGGTCTGTCTGTTTAATATTAAGAAAGTACATTCCGGCGTTTTCAGGCATGATTGCCTCATATTTCCCTGGAGCGATTATCCTTGTATTTGCCTCTATCTGCTCACCAGTTTCCGAGACAATTGATGTCTCTATTGGCAGCGTCTTGCTGTTTGCAGATTCAAGGCTAAGGATTGTACTTCCATTCCTCTTTTCAACCGACACCCTATACGGTTCGCTATCATATTGAGGCAAAGTTTTCGTGACAAGCTGATTAATAAAAATTGGCCACTTTTCCCACCGGGCCCAGTCTCCTGACCACTTACCGGAAAAATCGGATGTGAATGCGATCGTTCTTCCCATGCCGTATTGCCATTCAGCAAGTACCGGGTCTTCTTTCTTGCTTAATACCGGAACCTGGGAACGTGTCTTTGCTGTAGTAGCAATATAGGCATTCATTTGCGGAACACCTTTATCAAATAATACCGACCAGTCAGGGTATGGCTGTATGCTGGGGTAGAAAGGAGAATCTTCAATATAGGTTCTTGTAGCCATCACAGTTTCGCGCGATAATATGCTGGGAATGACAGATGAATCGGTTACATCGTAAAATCGGCCTGACCCCATATCTGCAAGGTCTTCAAGAAGGGCTCTGTCAGCATCCTGCCCAAGTGCAACTGTTGAAAGGGTAATATTTTTCTCTTTGCCGCTTTCGATTAAAATCTCATAATCTCCATCTGCAGCCGATTGTCCATCTGTCAGCAAAATAATATGCTTTCTCTGAAGCTTCAAATCTTCCAGTTCCCTATAGGCCTGCTCAAGGGAGGTGAAAATTTCAGTTCCTCCCCCGGGGGTTATGGATCTAATTTTGTCAATCGCCTTCTTTTTATCCTTCAGCGGCTCTGTTTCAAGAATTTCCCACGGCCGATCATCAAATGCGATAAATCCAAGCGTATCTTCCTCCCGGAGAAGTTCTACCGAACGAGCAGCCGCCTCTTTGGCCAGTTCAATTTTATTTCCCGCCATGCTTCCCGACCGGTCCATAACCAATACAAGCCCTAATGATGGCATTTCTTTCTTGCCTTTAATATCCATTTCAACTGGAAGCAGCTTTTCGATTGGTGTTTTAAAATAGCCTCCTAACCCAAAGCTTTCTTCACCGCCAAACATGAGAAAGCCGGTGCCAAATTCTTTTACTGCCTTCTCCATTAGATTCATTTGATTCTCGGAGATAACAGTGGCGGGAACATTATTAAAAATGATGGACTGATATTGCAAATACCCAGAAAGGACAGTAGGAAGCTTTTCAGGGAGTACCGTGTCTGCTTCTAAACCTGAGTCCTCTAATAGCTCCTCAATATTCCCGGATTCCTTTCCCTGCACAATCAGTACTTTGGGAGCCCCTTTTACGTTTACAACTGAGTTCATTTCATTATTTTCGGCAAAGGTATCCTGCTCAGCAGCGATTTCCGCCTTATATACCGTTAGCCCGGCAGTCTCTGCTTTATGAGAAAACGTATAAATATTTTTGCCTTCATGAACTTGTACGGATTCTTTCAAAATTTCTTTATGGTTTATAGAAAGCCTAATGTCTGCTTTTTTACTTGAGTTGCTTGTCACTTCAACCGTAATCGGAGCTTCTTCCCCCAGGTAAAGGGACGCTGGCACCGATAAATCTGAAATCGAAGCATCTTCTCCTGATGCTGTTTCTAACAAAACATGGTCGACTTCTATCTGCCGGTTTTTTAAAACAGGGGCCATTTCTAGGCTTCTTCCGGAAGTTTCATTGCCATCAGACAGAAGCACAATTCTTCCGGCAGAATCCCTGGGTACAAGTGATGCAGCAAACTGCAAACCTGCTTCCAGGTTAGTTTGCGATTCATCCGCTTTCCCATTAAATTGGGAAACGACATCACTATCCCTTCCAAGATTCTGTTCGAGAACTACGTTTTTACCAAATGCAGCAACAGCATATTGATCTTCACTTTTCTTATTGCTGACGCTATTTTCTACCCAGGCAAGAGATTCTTCATCTGCACCTATGCTCGCAGATCGGTCGGCAAGGAATATTACGGTCTCACCCTTTATTGGCAGGAGAACCTGCGGAGTGGTCAGCGCAAATATTAACAATGCGAAAATGACCAGTCTGATCCCGGCAATCCATAACTTCTCATAACCTTCCGACCGGTGCCTCCGGAGATACAAAAAGACCAGTAATGCCGCAGGAAGAAACAGCCAAAACAGGAAGGGATATTTAACCTCTATTCCCACGTCGATATACCTCCCATTCCAAAGTGATTAGAATATAGGCCATTAATGCCAGCCAGAACCAGAGCTTTTCATTTGGCCTTTGGGTAATACTGGCTTTTTCAGATGATTTTTCATTCATAGTGAAAGGCTCTTCCGCTTTTGCGTTTTTTTCCCGTTCATCGAGCAGCACTGAAAAATAATATATTTGGTTTCCTGAAACAGCCTGGTAAGTTCCCGGTAATAAAGGTGCTTTGAAACTTTCTTTTTCTAAATCCAGGGAGTAGAGGCTTTCATCTCCATTATTAAAAATTTCCCAGTTGCCTTTGCCCCCGTTAATATTAATCCATCTCTCTTCCCCAGCGCTGAAATATCCCAGAAAATCTGTCTGCTTGGATAACCACTGGTATGCATTATACAAAAAGATTGGGAAACCTGGCTGAAGAGGCCAGTCTGAATCTGCCAAATCAAAATTCACAATAATAAGCGGCTGTCCCTTCAGCATCCCTTTTTGTATTAAAGGAATGCTTCCACTTTTCACAACAGTTTCCCATTCACCATCCAAAGGAGCGGCAGCAGAGTCGATATACACTTTGTCAAAATCAACATATTCAAGGAGAGTATCATCTTCAACCGCAGCTCCTTTTTCAAGCTTTATTTTTTCTTTGCTGCTATTGAAAAAGATAAGCGGCTGCTGGGGAAGTTCGGATAAGGCAGTCCCTTCGGCCAGAACTACCCCTTCTAATTCCAAACCGCTGATTGCTTTCGAGTCTGTCTGAAGCAATTCTGCCCCAATGGTTTGAAAGCCCTTTACAGCAAATGGGTTTACATTTCCCATCGTGTATACCTTGGGTTTGGGGTCTGTAAAAATAGAAGTGGCTAAATTATCAGCACTATAGCCATCCTTTATAGAGATAGCAGCCTCATAATAAGGTTTTTCAGGAAGGCTCGGGATCTGGACAGTTGTCTGCTCATTGGCTTTTAATGAGAGCTTTTGTTCAAACAAAACTTCTCCACCATTGCCCACAGTAAACCCTGTATCTATTTTTCTGGAAGACTGGTTTTCTATCACTGCCACAGCTGAAATTTCCTCACCAACAGCTGCAGTCCCAAAGGATTGCAGCGAAACATTCATTTTGTCTTCTCCTATGTTATGTACAACGGTATACAGGCCATCCATTTTCCCTTTTAACATTCCAGGAGAAACTGCATCAGAAAAAATATGGATAGCTGTATCATTGCCAGAAGTTAATGACCCTGCCAAAAGAAGAGCTTTTTCCATATTCTCATGCTCATAAGTAAGCTCCAAATCTTTAATGATTTCCCTTATTGCTTTTGGGTCATCTTCCCTGCTTAACAAAATCTCATTTTTCTCTCCTGCTTTAATAAGAGTTACCTCCTGGCCGCTTAGCTTTCCCGTTAAATCCAGCATTTCCTTCTTTGCTTTTTCAAATCGCGTAAATTCCCCCTCCTTTGCTGACATAGATGCAGAAGGATCAGCAATGATGATTAGGTGTTCTCCCTTTATTGCATCTTCCACCCAAAATGGACGTACGAGCGCCAGCATCAATAACAGCAGAGCTAATATTTGCAGCCAGAATAAGAGGTTCTGCTGAAGCTTTTTCAGCCATGGAGAAGCGTGCCATTC
Organism: Bacillus sp. J33; assembly: GCF_000518885.1. GTDB lineage: Bacteria > Bacillota > Bacilli > Bacillales > Cytobacillaceae > Cytobacillus. The sequence continues at coordinate 124,739 of NZ_KI912519.1, forward strand.
GTTTAATACCTGCTCCCAAAGCATATTGGATGAAATAGTCTTTTCCTTGTACTGTTTTCGAAAAAAATAAAATAAAACAACAGCACCTATAAAGATGCTTAAACTAAAATAGATAGGATTTAAAAATTGCATTTTAAAGTCACCTAACCAGCCCTTTCACATAAAGATCCCGGAAAAGCACAGTCTGCAGCCCCCTGGATTCAGGAGCAAAAATATACTGGCCGCCAAACCTTTTGCATAAATCCTCCAGCTGTTTATTATGCTGCTCTAGCCGATTTTTGTAGTTGGCTAGTATAGAAGTATTCATACTGACATTTACAGCAGTACCTGTTTCACTGTCTATTAACTTCAAATCCCCAGAATAAGAGGGGGCCAGCTCCTCATTCGATTGTACTTGGAACAGCCAAAACTCCTGTTTTAATCCCTTCAGTTTCCTGAAGAGGCTTTCCCACTCATTGATCGGCTCAAAACCATCAGCTACTAAAATGGCAAGCTGCTGCTGTTTGGATAAATTATCTTTTAAGCAGCCAAGAAAGTTTTGGGACAATCCGCCTGCTTCAAGGTTTTGGATTTCTAAAAAGGTGCGCCTGCTGTATACTGAGCCTTTCCTTTTCACCAGCTGTGTGCCTGAAGAAGCTGCAGCAGAAAATAAAAGACGGTCTTCGCCGGAAAGGATCATAAAGCTCAGCGCTGCAGCCAGCCCTTTTGCATACTCCCATTTGGATGTGATTTTTGTCATCGAAGAAGTTGCATCAAGGTAAACAGCAATGGAAAGCTCCTGCTCATCCAAGAAGCGTTTAATATAATGCTTTTGGGTTCTTCCGTATACATTCCAATCAATTTGGCGGATATCATCACCGGGCTGATAAGCCCTAAAATCAGAGAACTCCATGGAGGAACCGAATTTATTGGACTGGCGGGAACCTGAATGAATACCCCTTTTTCTTGTTTTCACAACTACCTTTCTTTTCTGCAGCCTTCCAAGAAGAGCCTGTCGATTGTTCATCACCCTTTTTCTCCCCGTGCTCGCTCATTTATTAATTCCCCGATGATCGAATCTGCATTGACACCAGCTGCTTCCCCTTCAAAGTTTAAAATCAGGCGATGCCGCAGGACAGGGTGTGCGACGTTTTTTATATCTCCGATTGAAACATGAAACCGTCCGGAACACATTGCTCTTGCCTTTGCCATATTAATTAAGCTTTGAAGGCCGCGGGGCCCGCTCCCGTACTGGACAAAGTTCCTCACTGAATCCGGAGCCTCTTCTGAATCTGGGTGGGTTGCAGAGATCAGCCAAACTGCATAATCTAGAATCTCATCAGAGACAAGAATTTCTTTTGCAAGCTTTTGAAGTCCAATAACCTCTTCCAGACCTGCCGCTTTTTTTAACGAAGCTTTTTGAGGACCAGTTGTTCTTAAAGCAATTTCTTTCAATTCTTCTTTTGTTGGATATTTAACATTTACCTTGCATAGGAATCGGTCTGTTTGCGCCTCTGGCAGCGGATATGTTCCTTCCATATCAATCGGGTTTTGAGTTGCCAGCACAAAAAAAGGCTTTTCCAGCTTTTTAGTTTCTCCCATTATGGTTACCGTTTTTTCCCCCATTGCTTCCAGAAGGGCACTCTGTGTTTTTGGTGTTGCCCTGTTAATTTCATCCGCGAGGATAATATTGGCAAAGATCGGCCCTTGATGAAAACTGAATATTTGTCTCCCTGCTTCATCAGGCTGGAGCAGCATTGTCCCCGTTATATCGGATGGCATTATATCAGGGGTGAACTGTATTCTGGAAAACTTAAGGTCGAGCACCTCTGAAATTGTTTTAATTAGCATGGTTTTACCGAGGCCCGGCAAGCCCTCGAGGAGTGCATGCCCCCCTGCGAATATACTCCATAATACATGTTCAACCACTTCTTCCTGACCGACTATGAATGATTGAATTTCAGTTTTTACTTTTGTGATGATCTCAGCTGCTTCTGCAAATTGCTGCTCTTTTTCTTCTATTACAGACATTGAAGTCACTCCTTGTCAGGATCTATACTTGTAAAATAATTTTTTACGATTTCTTCTAAATCAGCTGGAAGTTTATATCGATCGGTACTCGTACGGTATGCTTTTTCATAATTTCCAAAAACTTCACTGTACGGCCTTAAACTGCCTTTTAAAACTGGACCCTCCCCTTCAAACTGCTGTCCTGAATTTCCTTCTCCTAGGATTCCATTGTCATTTTCAATGGTTTGCTTTCCATCCATATGGCTTGGAACTGTAAGAAGGTCTCTGGATCCCTGCCCTAGGCCTGCACCGCTGCCCGAGCCGTTCCCTGAACCTGTTCCTGAACCGGAGCCGTTGCCTGAGCCTGTTCCTGAACCGGAGCCGCTACCTGAGCCTGAACCGCTACCTGAGCCTGAACCGCTGCCATTTCCGTTTGATGAGTTATTGCCAGTTTGATTTTGGTTGTTTTTCTGACCGGAAGTATTTTTCTGCTGTCCCTGCTGCTGTGTATTAGAACTTGAGCTTTGACTGCCTGGCTGGCCAGGAGGAGCAAATGCTATACGCCCAGGAGGCATCCCGTTGGCAGCCATTTGCTGTTGCAGGGCCAGCCCTGAACTCTCAAGTGCTTGCTGTGCTGCAGCAAGCTGTTTTAAAAGCTCTTCTGCTTCCAGTGATTCTTCAAGCTGTTCCAGCAGCTTTGAGAGTTCTTCTTCCGATAGGGGTTCATCACTGCCAGTAAGCTCACTTAAGGCTTTTCTTTGTTCTTTGCTTAGTTCTCCCTTCTGTTTGTCCAGCTTTGACAATTCCTTCTCAAAGGAAGCCAAATCTTTTTGATCGAGCATGCGGCTTAATGGATCCAAGCCATTTTTGTTCAAGTCAGACTTCATATTTTCCAGTGCAATTGATTTTTCTTTTTCCTTAAGCGCTTTTAATTCCAGACTTTTCTTTTGTTTTGCCATTTCCTTTAAAGCTTCTTCAGCCGATTTCTTTCCGGCTATTTTATCTATGGCTTCTTCTAAAGCCTTTTTGACCTCAGGATTCTTTTCCGTTTTGACTTTTTTCTCGAGCTCATCTTTTGCTTTTTCTACTATTTTGATTTCCTTCTCCTGTTTTTGTGCCATTTCCAATTTCTCACCGGGAATTATATATAGCAGTAAAGCTAAAGCAAGAAAAGAAAAAAACAATAAAAGGGGTTTCGGGTTTAAGAAACCCTTCTTCCTGCCTAAAACCTCCTGATGGACTTTTTTCATGTGCTTTACTGTATCACAAAGCTGTAACCTGGCTACAATTCCCTCATCCTCCAAAAAAGAATATGCAGTTATAACCCTATCATCTGGTACAAAACCGTTGTAAAGAGCTGCAGCTTCTAATATGCCTGGACGTTTTTTCCAGATTCGATAAGCTGCACCTGCCACAGATAGACATAGAATCAGCAGGAAATAGTATCGCAGAAAAGGAATTGGCATAAACCGTGCTGCAGCAATCAAAAGAAAAGATAAAATAGCCGCCGACAGCAGCATTACCTGAAATTCCTTAACAATCAGCTTAAGCAGCAATTGTCTCTTAATGGGTTTTAATAATCTTAGATATTGATTGCGATCCTCCATGAATTTCATTCCCTTATTAAAAATTAAGGGCAATCCCAGCTCCCTTGGGAGCATTAACGAGAATTGCCCGAACAAGCCCAGCTATACCTATCCCTTTTTCATGTTGGGACGGAGCCTTTTAATGCTAATAAGCACAGCTCCAATGAAAATCACGGTATATGAGATTAAATATGAAATCCACAATGGAAACTCAATGCCAGTAGATCTCGAAATTTCATTTGTAATTTCCGGCTCAAAAGTGCCGACTAAAATAATAACCGGGTTAAGCATAGCCGGAAAATATGCCAGAGGATTTTCAGGCTGAATGGCAGTATTGCTATATGCATTGGTTAGCTGCATAAAGATTAAAGCCAGAAACGCCGTTCCCCCTGCTAAAAACAGAGTAACTCCATAGGTGGTAACCATTGATACAATTGTTTTTCTAATAAGCGTTGAAAAAAGAACCCCAAGGCTTCCGAAGGCAAGTATTGTGAATAAATAAAAGCCCATGGTCCTAAGCAGTTGCCCAGGCGAGATGCCTCCAAATAAAAACACAAAGCTATAAAGCGGCAGGCTTGCCGCAATCAGCAAAATCAGATAGGAAATAGAAGAAATAAGCTTGCTCAAAATAATGCTTGCTGAGCTTTGGGTTGTAGTCAGCATAATATTCAATGTTTGCCTCTCCCTCTCACTGCTGATTACCCCTGCAGTTAATCCGGGAGTAATAAAAAGAATTAAGGCGAGCTGAAGAATCGATAGTACCATAAACATCGTCCGGCTCTGGTCTGGTTTAAAAAAGCCCTGCATGTTATTTGACAAGGATTCTATAAATATAAAACCGACAATGATCAGCCCTAATGCCAACAGATAAAAGAGGACCCCAAGATAGCTTTTAAAACTGCGGAAACGGAGCTTAAATTCCTTATTCAGCACTGGATTTACGACTAAATTTTTCATGTCAGCTCAACCTCCTTGGTAATTTCCATAAAGACATCCTCAAGATCCGTTTCCATTTCAGCGAAGCTGGTAATGGACAAATTTTGTAAAATGGCTTTTTTCAGCATGGCTGTTTGCTCTTCAGGTGTTCCTTTGTATTTAAATTGAAATGATAACCCATCCTCCAATAAAGCCAGCTTGGATACATGATGATCATCTTCAAAAAAAGAGATTGCCTTTTCTGCCTCTGCATGGACTTTTACAATGATCAGCCTTTCCCCTCTCAGCTGAGCCTGAATATCGGAAACTGCCCCCTGTGCCACTAATTTGCCTTGATCGATAATGCCGATTGTGTCACACATTTCTGCAAGCTCAGGCAAAATATGAGATGAAATTAAAATCGTTTTCCCCATACTCTTCAATTCCTTTAATATTTCCCTCATCTCCACCCTCGCACGCGGGTCGAGACCTGATGCAGGTTCATCAAGGATTAATACTTCAGGGTCGTGAATGAGGCATCTTGCCAGACAAAGACGCTGCTTCATCCCCCTAGATAAAAGGTCCACATAGGAATCTCTTTTATGTGACAAATTTACAAGGTCGAGAAGCTGCGGGATCAGCTTCTCCCTTTCAGCAAACGGAATGCCGTAGCTGGCCCCATAGAAATGGAGGTATTCATCTGCCTTTAATTGATCATAAACCCCAAAAAAATCAGGCATATACCCAATCTGCTCTCTCACTAGCTTGGGCTCTTTTTGGACATCAAATCCATTTACATAAGCAGATCCTGAAGTTGGAGCCAGCAGGGTTGCCAAAATGGAAAAGGTTGTGGATTTTCCTGCGCCGTTTTGCCCGACAAAGCCAAAAACACTGCCTTTTTCAATAGTTAAATTTAACGAATCAAGGGCAGTAAATTTTCCATATCTTTTTGTTAGATCAATCATTTCAATCATTTTGCCGCATCCCCCTTTATCGTAATAGCAGGCAATTGAACATATGGGTCACCTTGTGCTGATTTGTTAAGCTTCAGTATTATTTTGCCTTCTTTTGAAATATACTGGCTTAAGTCATCTTTACTTGTCAGCTTTATACTGGACTGATCCGGTGCAATTGGAAGCCACTCATCAGCTTTATGTTTCTTTAGTGCATATTGCACTCCATGGCTATTGATTCTTATAGAGATTTCTTCAAGTTTATATGCTTTTTCTGCCAGCTGTTTTGGCATACTAAGGACATATTCGTATTCTCCGTCCTCCAGCATGATTTCTGAATGGGAGCCGCCCATTCCTTTTTCATAAATTTGGCCCTGAATTACATTCCAGTCGGCTGCCAACATTCCATCTTTCAGCGTAAAGGAACCAGAAAACTCATTTATAGCCTCAAATGGCTGAAGAATTAGATTTGTATTATTTTGCTTTTCTTTCTTTCCCTCGATCGTTACATCAATGACTGCGTCTTTTGTTGTCCCCGCAAGCACTGGCTGAGTTACATCTCCAAGCAAAAATGTGGAAGATGCATATTCGAGCCTTTCTTTTCTTAATTGATCAATATCATTTTGCCGATTGGCTGGATAAGCACCGCTAAAACTGCCTCCATATGGCCTTGAAAGCAGAGACTGATTAGTCTTTTTATCAACATTGATCGTTTCGCCTTTCTTAATCGGCCCCAATTCAATGGCCTGATTACCAGACCAAATAGTCAATTCTTCAAAATCGTATTCAAACTCATTTTTAACAGTCCCTGTTAAACGCTGGTCCTTAAGAGTCAGGTCCGCTGTGAATTTCCCGGTTATTTCCGTCTGAGCCTTTCCGTAAATTGTTTTAGATGACCAATACTCCACCACAGGGAAAATAACTTCATTATTCTTTACTTTTTCAGCCATGATCCCGCCTCGCAGCGGATCAAACGTGGACGAATTGTTTGAATGCACTACTGCATTTAGTTCACCTTTCGGCATAGAGAGTGTGTACTCTCCGCTTTTATTGGATAATAGAGTTGTAGCCTGATAGCCGGTTAACAGCTGATTATTAACCTTGAAAATTCCCATTTGGTTAAGCTGCGGCTGTGAAATCCTATCTTTTGCCCCCATTCCAAAAACAGCAGCTGCCATTAAAAAGGCAATAGAAGGAATAATCCACCATGAATGCTCTCTCTTATCAAATTTTCTCAAAACGAAATATAAAACGGGCACAATTAAAATAATATAACCGGCAAAAAGTCCTATTAACTGCCCTATAGAGAAATTCGAGGCTGGAAAAAATTCAGTTGCTTCCGCAAATTCCCAATAAAGCTGATCCAGGTAATCCTGTGCATATGGATTAGACCCTGTACCCGTACTGGAGGCATGCATTTTTACAAAAGCGGAAAACCATGTGCTGTATTCTTCCCATGAAGATAAAGGTTCATCTCCAAGCGAAAAAGCTGTTTGCAAAATTATACCGCTTCCAAATTCCTTCTTTACTGCCACAGGGAGATTCCCGCTTTTTGCAATGACAGAAGAATCTTTATCTACCGGACCTGTAAATAAGTTCATCTCTTTAAATTCAGGTTTTTCAGCCTTAGTGCCCTGCAGGAAATCAGAGGCGCCAACTGACTCACTATTAAATTTCATTGGAAGCAGAGAATATAGGTCTCCATAGGATTGGCTAGCATCAGGAGCTGCCCCGGCAATTAAAACCCCTCCGTTGTATATCCAATCCTTGATGGCCTTTTGCTGCTGTTCATTCAGCTGAGAAATTTTATATTCATCTATCAGCAAATAATCAAGTGTTTCGAGGCCTGTTGCCCTATTTGGAATTTCTTCTTTCTCTAGCTCAATCAACTGAGCAGACATGGAAGGCAGTGTCCTAAGCTCTTTTAAACGGTCATATTTTTCGCTCAAGACACCCATTACTTTGGAATTCATATCTACAAACTTTGGCTTTAAAGTATCTTCGCCTTTGAAACTAACTTTTTTCCCGTCTTTCCAATCCCCTTCATATAGAGCCAGTGAAGGAATATTTTGATACATGGCGGGATGGTCCTCTGTAATGCCAGGAATGGAGACCAGATATTCCTTAGCCGTCCCTGCAGGAAGCTCGACATCCACTGTAACTGCACCGCCTGTATTGTAGGAAGGATGATAGCTTATTAACAAATCACCGCTAAATGATCCCCCCCCATTTTCCAGCTTAATCCGGAGAGGAAAACCTTTTCCCCTTTTTACTTTACCGTCAAAACCTTCATCAACAGTTACCCTTATTTCTGCGTTTGCCGCTGCTGCAGATTGCAAGGGATTAACTAACAGCAATAAACATAAAAGAGCCAAAACGAACACCTTTAATTTTGTGTGCAACCCAATCTCCCCCAATTAAAAATATAAAACATCGATTAAACCCAGAATAACTATATCTTTTTGTTTATCCGGGTACTAAAAACAACCTTTTACACTTGCCTGCTATTTATAAAGGCAAATAAAAACGATGTTTGCTTCCATAAATAAAGACGGAGAAAAAAACCAAAAAGTTCCTGCAAACTTTAAAAGTCTTTATGAAAGCCAAGTATTTGTTGATTCAAATAATTGTTCAATTGTCAGTATTTAAACAATTATCATAATAATCAGTGTAATTTTACACCCAAATATCCATTTGTCAATATAATAAGCAACTAATGATAATAAACAACTAATTATTCAGAATATTCATACATAAAATACAATAATATTTATTGTACAACCAATGAAGTAAGAGAAGGTTTCCCTGATTTACAAAATTAAATTATCACCATAGAAAAAGGAGGAATACTGTTGAACATGAATAAAGTTCACTACCCCTGGTATAAAAAAGAGGATACCGACGCTTTCTTTGCCCTATTTCAAAATAATCTTGCCAATTTTGTCGTTATTGCTGTCAGCATGCTGGGAATGGGATTTCCTGAAGACATTGTTTTTGGAAAGGTAATACCTGGTGCAGCTATTGCTGTATTAGTTGGGAATTTATACTATGCTTATTCAGCAAACCGTTTAGCTCAAAAGGAAGGCAGAACAGATGTAACTGCACTTTCATATGGAATTAGTACGCCTGTTATGTTTATTTTTCTTTTTGGGGTTTTGCTGCCAGCCAAGGAATTAACAAATGATCCAGAATTAGCATGGAAAATCGGATTGGCGGCTTGCTTAATCAGTGGAATTATTGAAGTTATAGTAAGTCTTTCCGGGAATTGGATACGCAGCAACCTTCCGCGTGCATCAATGCTCGGTGCCCTTGCCGGAGTAGCACTTACTTTCATTGCAGGTGAGATGTTATTTAAGACCTTTGAACTGCCTGTTGTAGGACTGCTTGTCCTAGCCATTATTATTGTTGGTATTATTGGGAAAATCAGCATGCCTTTTAAAATTCCATCCTCCTTATTCGCTATTATTCTTGGAACAGTATTAGCCTATTCTCTAGGGCAGGCAGACACAGCCAAAATTACAGAAGGCCTGTCCCATGTCGGCTTTTATCCTATCCTTCCAACTCTAGGCTCCTTTGAAGGAATGTCCTTTCTGTTTGGTCCTCTCATTGCCCTTTTCGCCGTAGTACTTCCCATCACCATTTATAATGCTATCGAAACCATGAATAATGTTGAGGCGATGTCTGCCGCCGGGGATAGCTATGATGTGCGTGAATGCCAGGCTGTCGATGGGGTTGGCACTATGATTGGCGCCCTATTTGGAGGAGCTTTCCCAACAACTGTCTATATTGCTTCTGTCGGTTCAAAATGGATGAATGCTGGCAGGGGATACAGCATCCTTAATTCAATTGTTTATATAGGAGCCGCGATGTTTGGATTAATAGCCGCAATGTCTGCTATTATTCCGGTAGCCGTAATTGCGCCTATACTTGTATTTGTCGGCATTTCAATGGTTGCAACTGCCTACCAATCAAACGAAGTAAAATATTATCCAGCTATTGCGCTGGCTATGCTCCCTTATTTCGCTAACTACACGATGACCCGTTTTAACGGTAAGGCTGCAGAGGTTGTGGAAGGCGTCTCTTCAGGAATTGTCCCACTTGGCCAGGGAGCTATGTTTACCGGTATAATCCTTGGGGCAATTGCCGTTTCTATCATTGATCGAAATTATAAAAAGGCAAGTTTATTTTCATTTATTGGAGCATTATTCTCCTTCTTCGGGCTGATGCATGCTCCATCACTCGCTTTTGGTGCAGCAAATGACTTTGCTCTGGGCTATATCATCATGGGGCTTTTCTTTGTCTATTATATTTTCTCCAATGCTAATGCAGAGAAAAAACAAAACAGCTTTCTTTCAGACTAACTTGTAATACTGTATAACATGGCCAAAGCGTGTATTTATTCCTCATCGAATAGTGGTTCAGATCAATTTTTAGTTTCAAAGAGACGGTTTAGGGACTCGCAGGCAGGACAAATACCTTTACAGGTCCTGACTTGCCCCCTATAGACTGCACCCTTCCCGGGCGTACAAAGAAAACAGCCGGAAAAAACTCCGGCTGTTTGTACTTTCTTATTCTTCTTCCTCTTCTGCTTCTTTTTCTACCAAGTCAGCAAATAGGCCGTATACATATTGTTCTGCATTGAATTCCTGCAGGTCATCCATTTTCTCTCCAAGCCCTACAAATTTAACCGGGATTTCCAGCTCGTTTCTAATTGCCAGAACAATGCCCCCTTTTGCAGTACCATCAAGCTTTGTAAGGACAATACCGGAAACATCTGTTGCTTCCTTGAAGGTTTTCGCCTGGATCATGGCATTTTGTCCTGTTGTAGCATCCAGCACGAGCAACACCTCGTGAGGAGCACCTGGTACTTCCCTTTCAATGACACGCTTAACCTTTTCTAATTCCTTCATTAAATTGACCTTGTTTTGCAGTCGCCCTGCTGTATCGCAAATCAAGATATCCGCTTTGCGCGACTTCGCAGATTGAACTGCATCATACATGACAGCAGCTGGATCTGAACCTGCCCCCTGCTTGATTACATCCACACCGACGCGTTCTCCCCACACTTCAAGCTGTTCAATCGCCCCGGCACGGAATGTATCGCCTGCAGCAAGCAATACGTTTTTGCCTTCCTGCTTAAACTTATGGGCAAGCTTTCCGATTGTAGTCGTTTTTCCTACACCATTTACTCCAACAAACAGAATCACCGTAAGCCCATCAGGCTGAATATTCAATTCTGGAGAGGCTTCGCCAGCGCTTTCATAAATTTGCACAAGCTTTTCTGAAATAACAGCTTGCACCTCGCGCGGATCCTGGATATTTTTGCGCTTTACCTCAATCCTAAGCTCTTCCACCAATTCCATAACAGTGTCAAAGCCGACATCTGCTTGAATCAGGATCTCTTCCAGTTCCTCAAAAAATTCTTCATCAACTTTGCGGTACCTGGCAACAAGGTCATTTACCTTATTTGAAAAGTTATCACGGGTTTTCGTTAATCCATCCTTAAACTTTTCGGTAACTGTGTCTGTTTGCTTTGTAATTTTTTCTTTCAACTTTTTAAAAAAACTCATTTTCTCACTTCCTTTTGAGGGCTAAATATGTATGAGTGTGGAACAGCTAATAAAAAGCTGATCCACAAAAAGTATACTATTGAGGAATCAATTCTTTCGTTTCTTCAAGCCGGACCGAAACAAGCTTGGAAACTCCAGATTCCTGCATCGTAACACCATAAAGAACATCTGCTTCTTCCATTGTTCCTTTCCGGTGAGTAATAACGATGAATTGTGTTTCATCGCTGTACCTCTTTAAGTACTGGCTGAACCTCTGTACATTCGCTTCATCAAGCGCTGCCTCAACCTCATCAAGGATACAGAATGGAACCGGACGGACTTTCAGAATTGAGAACAAGAGTGCAATTGCAGTTAGCGCTCTTTCTCCGCCTGATAACAGGCCAAGGTTCTGCAGTTTCTTCCCTGGGGGCTGGGCCACGATTTCCACGCCAGTATTTAATAAATCATTCGGCTGTGTCAGTCTTAAGTCTGCTTTTCCGCCACCGAATAAAGATTGGAAAACGGACTCAAAATGGAAACGGATCCCTTCGAAGGTTTCTTCAAATCGCCTTTTCATTTCAACATCCATTTCATCAATAACCTGGAATAAAGTATCCTTCGCTTCCTGCAGATCTGTTTTTTGTTCCAGCAGAAATTCATAGCGCTCAGAGACGCGTTCATACTCATCAATTGCGCCAAGGTTTACAGAGCCCAATTCTTCAATAGCAAGCTTTATAAGTTTTACCTTTTTGCGGGCTTCGTCCACTTCAATTAATAGCGGGTATTCGTCTTTAGCCGCTTCAAAGGACAGCAAATATTCTTCCCTTAAATGGTTTAGCCTGTTTTCGAGTTCTACATCAAGACGGTTTTGCTTGACTTCCTCATCTTTCAGCACTTCTACCATCCCTTTGTGCTGGCGCTTCAATTCTTTGGTTTCCAGCTCAAGATCCTCCAAAGCTGTTTGAAGCTTTAAGCGTTCATCCCGCCTTGAAGCGATTAATTCAAGAGTTTCCGTTTTTTCTTTGAGTTTCTGCTGTGCAGATTCCTCCAAATGCTGTTCACCGGACGTACTATTGGTCATTTCGGAAGATAAGAGTTCCAGATCCTCTTTCACCGTCTTTAGCTTTTCTTCATTGGAACTGAGTTCTGCCAATACTGCTGCGAGCTTATCCTCTGCATGGTTCAATTGCTCGGATTTTGAAGCAAAGCTGATCTTCAGTTCATTAATTTCAGCCAAGAGGGTTTCCTTTGAAGTTTGCTGTGTATTTTTGCGAAGAGTTAATTCTTTTATTTCCTGATCCAAATTGGCAATTTGTTTTTGCTGCTCTTCCAACAAACCTGAAAGCTCATTCTTTCTTTTCAAAAGCCTTTCCCTGTCCTCAGAAAACTGTGCTTTATCCAAATCATAAAGAGACAGCCGCTCATTAATGCTTTTCTCTTCAAATTCCACTTCCAGAAGCTCGCCTTTTACAGCTTGTTCCTTTAACCGAAGCTCTTCACCAATTTTTCTAAGCTTTTCGATATGGCTTTCCTGTTTTACAATATCGCTTTTTTGGAGTTTAACTTGCTTCTCCAGTTTAGCAGTTTTAGATTCCATGTCTGCTATCCGGTCTTTCAGCTCTTCAAGTTCACCTTTACGGGATAGAATCGAAGAGCTTTTCTGCTTTACAGCTCCTCCAGTCATGGAGCCGCCAGGGTTGACCACATCTCCATCGACCGTTACAAGCCTCACTCGATACTGAAGCAGCTTTGCCAGCTCATTGGCACCTTTTAAGTCCTTCGCAATAACAACATTGCCCAGCAAATTATCAACGGCAGGCTGGTGCTTGGCTTCAAACTGAATAAGTGAAGCAGCTTCCCCAATAAACGCAGGATGTCCTTTAATAGATTGCAATTGGCCAGAATTTAACTTTTTCCCTTTAACTACGCTTAACGGGAGGAAAGTCGCTCTTCCAAATGAGTTCTTTTTTAAGTATTGAATCGCATTTCGTCCATCCAGTTCAGTTTGTACGATGATATGCTGCATGGCTCCGCCAAGTGCCGTTTCAATCGCTGTTTCGTACTCCTTTGGAACTTGAATTAGCTCGGCCACTGCTCCTTCAATCCCCTGAAGCTTATCGCCGCGGGCTTTCAGGATTTCTTTTACGCCCTGGAAAAACCCGGAATAGTCTTCTTCCATTTCTTCAAGCATTTCCTGCCTTGATTTAGCCTGCTGCATGTACTGGTATGCCTGATACAAGGTTTTTTCCTGCTTTTGATAGTTGTTTTTCAGCGATTCAAGCTTGCGGTCTTCATTGCGGAACAGATGCACTTGATCTTCTAATTCCTTCTGCAGTTTTTCCAGATTGGATTGAATGGATTGCTTTTTCTCTTCAATTTTCTTGCGCTCTGAAATGTACTTTTCATTGTCTGTCTCAAGCTTGGAGCTGCGCTCTCCCTGCTGGCTTAGCTGCTGTTCAATATTTTGCAGTTCATTCCTTGAAGCTGCTTGTCTGTTTAGTACTTCAATATAATCACTTTTAAGCGATTCGATCTTTTCTTCTGTATTTTCACTGAATAGCTTGAGCTGTTCCTGCTTATTTTTTAAAGCTTTTTGAAGCTTAAGCGCCTCAGCCTTTACCTCTTCCTTCAGAGCTGCTTGTTTTTCTTTTTTCTCTTTTAAATCGGTTATTTTTAAGGATAGCTCCTCCAAATTTCTTTGGAGCTGGTCTTTATTTTGGTTTGCATTTTTCTTTCGTTCCTTCAGTACCTCTTTTCTGCCTTCAAGCTTTTCAAGCTCTTCACTGGCATGAAGAAGCACCTCCTGCAAGTCATTTACCGACTCATCAATAGCAGCAATATGATCTTTTAACTCTTCGATTTTCGCCTCTTTGTTCTGTAAAACCGCCGAGAGCTTCATTTCGTCCTCAGTATGCTGCTCAAGCTGGCGCGAAAGCTGCTCCCATTTTGAATGCAGGTCTTCTATCTCATAGACAGTAAGTGCAACTTCTATTTTTTCCAGCTCTTCCTTCTGCTGCAAATAATCCTTGGCAATGGAAGCCTGCATTTTCAGAGGCTCTACCTGACTTTCCAGCTCATGTAAAATATCATTAACACGATTTAAATTATCCTGTGTTTCAGATAGCTTGGTTTCCGCTTTTTTCTTTCTTGTTTTATATTTCAGTACGCCTGCCGCTTCCTCGAAAATCGTTCGGCGTTCTTCTGCTTTGCTGTTTAAGATTTCTTCAACTCTGCCCTGGCTTATGATCGAAAAGGCTTCTCTCCCAAGGCCGGAATCCATAAATAAATCTACAATGTCTTTAAGTCTGCATGTTTGCTTGTTAATTAAGTATTCACTGTCGCCTGAACGGTATACCCTTCGTGTCACGCTAACTTCACTGTAATCAACCGGCAATCCCTGATCACCGTTATCAAGTGTCAAGGTGACTTCAGCGAAATTTTGTGCCTTGCGTGAATCACTGCCTGCAAAAATGACATCCTCCATTTTAGCGCCGCGAAGGGATTTAGCCGATTGTTCGCCCAAAACCCAGCGTATAGCATCCGTTATATTGCTTTTGCCGCTGCCATTCGGGCCTACAACAGCAGTTACACCAGGGACAAAATCCACTGTTATTCTCTCAGCAAATGACTTAAATCCAACTACATCGAGCCGTTTTAAAAACAACCTTGCTCCCCCTCTGTCTCCTTGAGTACTTATTCTTTGCTGTCAGAGTTTATTTGATCGCAGTCTAACGGGCAGTAAACCCTACTAATAGCTGTTAGCATATTTTCCTCTATATATTATTAGCGGATCATAACTGCCCATAAGGCCCGATTCGTGAAATAAAGTAAAAAACATACCTTTGATTCTTTCGGAGAAAAAGTTGAACCAACCAGGTTCGTAATATCTGTTGTTTACAGCGCTGCTGTATACTTACTGACTCTGGAATTTGGTTCACTTTATATGGTTTTTCAATACTTCAAGAGCCATTTGAGCAGCATGCTGTTCAGCTTCCTTCTTTGAACGGCCTGTGCCTGTCCCAAGCTCCCTGCCATTTAAGGAAACTGTGGAAACAAATTCACGATTATGTGCAGGCCCTTTTTCCTGAAGTATTTTATATTCAATGGCACCAGCACCATCACGCTGCACCAGCTCCTGAAGCTGGCTTTTAAAATCCATCACATGCGAAAAAGCACCTGAATCAATCTTTGGAAAAACGACTTTATCCAAAAAGCTGACAACCGTATCCAACCCTTTATCCAAATATAATGCGCCAATAAAAGCTTCGAAAACATCTGCGAGCAGGGCTGGCCGAGATCTACCGCCTGTCATTTCTTCGCCTTTTCCAAGCAGGACAAGGTTTCCGAAGGATAAAGCATGAGCAAAAGAGACCAGGGATGGTTCACAAACAACAGCTGCCCTCAATTTTGTTAATTCTCCTTCACTCATCATTGGATATTTAAGATAAAGAAACTTCGAAACAGTCAATTCAAGGACAGCATCGCCCAGGAATTCCAGTCTTTCATTATCTTCATAGGGTTTTCTCCGATGCTCATTCACATAAGATGAATGGGTAAAAGCTTGTTTTAAAAGCTTTTCATTATCAAATTTAATTCCGATCTTTTCCTGAAATTCTTTAAATTGCTTTTCAATTGCGCGAAATGATTTTCTTTCCTTGTCTTTATTATTACTGCGCATAATGCATCCACCTTGCTTAAATATTATATTCTCGTTCTATATCAAGAAATTGCTGAGGATAGAACCTTACTATTGTCTTCCCTAAGTTTACGTAATAAACCTAAAAAACGCAAAGAAACTCCGGTGCTTTGAACCCTCTGTTTCAAATAAAAATAGATAAGTCCATTTTCACAGAAGAAAGCCCCGTTATTAAAACGGAGCTTTTGCTGAAACATATTTACTGTCCACAGCTACCCGAAAGCTGTCAATGGCCTTTGGAACAGGTAACAACGGACAGTAAACATCCACTGATAAAATTTTCTGCAGCGAGGGAGTTTCCCTCACTGCAGGGTTGGTTGACCTAACGATTATTGGTTAGCTTTTATGTAATTTACAGCGTCACCGACTGTTGCGATTTTCTCAGCGTCATCGTCAGAAATTTCCATGTCGAACTCATCTTCCAATTCCATTACTAATTCTACTACATCAAGGGAATCAGCACCAAGATCATCTTTGAAAGAAGCCTCTAATTTCACTTCAGATTCTTCAACACCAAGACGGTCTACGATGATCTTTGTTACACGTTCTAATACTTCTGCCATGCTTGTTCACCTCCCCTCAAGTATTATAGAGTATTTTTAGCCTTAATTGAAAGGTTTTATAAAAAAATTTGCATTACAAGCCTGTTACAATTACATAATCATTCCGCCATCAACATGAAGGGTTTGGCCTGTCATATAGCGGCTGTCCTCAGAAGCAAGGAATACGGCAACATTTGCAATGTCAGCCGGGTCGCCGAAACGCGCCAAAGGAATTTGTTTGAGCATTTGATCTCTAACTTCATCGTTCAGCTTATCAGTCATATCCGTTGTGATAAAACCTGGGGCAATGGCATTAACCGTGATTCCTCGGGATGCAAGCTCCTTTGCTGATGTTTTTGTAAGGCCAATAACTCCTGATTTGGCAGCCACATAGTTAGCCTGTCCAGGATTTCCGCTAACACCAACAATTGAGGAAATATTAATTATGCGTCCGCTGCGCTGTTTCATCATTTGCCTTGTAACAGCTTTAGTACAAAGGAAAACACCTTTAAGGTTAATGTTTATGACATCATCCCATTCGTCTTCCTTCATTCTCATAAGCAGGTTGTCCTTCGTAATACCTGCATTATTAACAAGAATATCAAGCTTGCCAAACTTTTCAACAGTTTCTTTTACCATATTAGCCACAGATTCACCGTTGGAAACATCACACTGGACAGCGAATGCATTTCTGCCTAACGCTTTAATTTCATCGACTACTTCATTTGCTCTTTGTTCACTGCCTGAATAGTTAACGGCAATATCTGCACCCTGCCTGGCAAGGCCAAGAGCGATTTCCCTTCCAATCCCGCGGGAAGCTCCAGTAACTAAAGCAGCTTTTCCTTCTAGCTTCATCTTAATTCCTCCTTCAGGGACTCTGTCACTGCCTCACAAGTTTCTGCATCTGAAACCGCATAAGTCTTAAGGGAACGGTCAACTTTTTTAACTAATCCAGACAGCACTTTACCAGGTCCTATTTCGATAAATGTATCCACTCCAAGGTCAACCATTTTGCGGATCGTATCCTCCCAGAGTACAGGAGAATATAGCTGTTCAATCAATCTGCTGTTAATTTCGGAAGCAGACGTCATTTCAGAGGCAGTAACGTTTGCAATAACAGGTACAGCGGCATCCTTAATTTCAATCTCATCCAGGATTTGTTTAAACTTTTCCGCAGCCGGCTTCATTAGCTCAGAATGGAAAGGCCCGCTTACATCTAAAGGAAGAACGCGCTTGGCACCTGCTTCCTTAGCTTTTGCGGAAGCTTGTTCAACACCCGCTCTTGAACCTGAAATCACGATCTGTCCAGGACAATTCAGGTTTGCAAGCTGAACCTGATTCCCGCCTTTGCTTACCTCTTCCGTGACTGCAGTAAGCTTGTCCCTGTCAAGTCCTAAAACTGCAGCCATGGTTCCTTCACCATTCGGAACAGCTTCTTCCATAAATTCTCCTCTTTTTCGGACGGCATATACACCGTCTTCAAAGGAAATTGCCTCAGCTGCAACAAGCGCTGTATATTCTCCAAGACTATGGCCAGCCACATAATCAGGTTTTAAGCCAGACCTTTTAAAGTATTCCAATATTGCAATGCTTGTAGTCAGAAGTGCAGGCTGTGCATTTGTTGTTAAAGTCAGTTTTTCCTGTGGCCCTTCAAAAATAAGTGATGAAAGCGAAAAGCCAAGCTTTTGATCAGCACTTTCAAAGAAGGATTTTACCTTTTCATCTTGCTCTGCTAATGATTTTCCCATTCCAGCTGTCTGTGATCCCTGACCCGGGAACAAGAAGGCGATCTTACCCAAAGTGATTCCCCCCAAGTTAATTGTTTATTATTGGTTCTGTTAAATTTGCCAGCTGATTTGCGCTACAGCGTAAAAAACTTCAAAGAGCTTTATCACAGCCAATTATTTAACAGTGTTTTTGCCAGCTTCCTTCTCAATTGCTGCCTTAATCGTTTCGGCAACATTGTTCTCAACCATATTTCTGGTCTGTCTTACCGCGCTGAATAGAGCAGTTGCATCAGAGGAGCCATGAGCTTTAATAACCGGCGCCTTTAGTCCGAATAATCCCGCGCCGCCATATTCCGAATAATCCATTTTTGATTTAAGCTCATATAAATCCGGCTTTAATGCGGCAGCAGCCAGCTTCGTTTTAAAGCTGCTTGTTAATGCTGATTTTAGCATTTTAAAAACCGAAAGTGCTGTACCTTCAATGGTTTTAAGCACCATATTTCCGGTAAAACCGTCTGTTACGACGACATCGGCAACACCCTCAAGCAAGTCGCGCGCTTCCACATTTCCAATAAAATTAATATCCGCATTTTTCAACATATCGAAGGTGGTTTTAGCCAGTTCATTGCCTTTTTTCTCTTCCGTCCCAATATTTAAAAGACCGACTCTTGGATTGGACACTCCCCGTACTTTTTCTGTATAGATGGATCCCATGATGGCATATTGAAGAAGATGTTCTGGCTTCGCATCCACATTCGCCCCTACATCAAGGAGAAGGAAACCCTCCCCGCCAATCGTTGGCAGGGTTGGTGATAATGCAGGCCGCTCGATCCCTTCGATCCTGCCTACTACAAAAAGGCCAGCTGCCATAAGTGCGCCTGTATTGCCAGCTGAAATGCACGCATCTGCTTTGCCGTCTGAAACGAGCTGCGCTGAGAGCACCATTGAAGCATTTTTCTTTCTCCGTACAGCCTTTACTGGTTCATCATCCGGCAAAATGACTTCATCTGTATGTAAAATTTCAATTCGTTCATTAGCAGAGAGGTATTCCTTTATTTTAGACTCGTCCCCCACAAGGGTTATGTTCACATCTTTGTACTCTGCTGCAGCTTTCATTGCTCCAATTACTATTTCCTTTGGAGCATTGTCGCCTCCCATTGCATCAATAGCAATTTTCATGATGATTCATCCTTTAGTGATTATTTTTTTCTGAACATATCAAATTCGCCTTTGAAAACCAGTTCGTTATTGACAAAGCTGTTTACCTCGACAATCGTTCTTCCGCTGTCTTTATCGATGGCAATAACTTTTGCTTTTGCAATTACACGTTCATTCAGTTTAACTGGCCTTGTAAATTGAATATTTGCTTTTGCAGTTAAAGCAAGTTCATCATTTATTACAGCCACCGCCAGCGAATTGGCCTGTGCAAACATATGGTGCCCGCGGGCTATTTGATTACGCTTGAAAACATGCTCTTCTTTTACATCAAAAATGGATATTGCGGTTTTATCCAATTCAATATCTATTATTTCACCGATTATTTCTTCTATAGGCAAAGAACGGACTTCGTCCTCAAATCTTTTCTCAGCTACGTGCTTAATTCTTTCTCGTAATTCCGGGATAGATAATTCAAGGCGGTCGAGCCTGATTGTCTGGACACTCACCGAAAATTTCTCTGCAAGCTCTTCATCTGTGACAAAAGGATTCTCTTTTATTGTGTCCGTTAATAAATGCTGGCGTTCTTTTTTATTTCTTTTCATTAAGATCCCACCGTCCGAGATATTAAGACTAGGTACTAATAGTAGTATATAATCAAAAAAAGCAGATTGCAAGACAGAACTTTACTGCAATCTGCTTTCATTCGTCATTAGAAGGATTGGAATTTCTATCAATAATGTTGCTTTTTAGGGGGATTATACATATCCATCTCGATTTATTAGAAAAGTGTTTCATGCGAATTAATTAATGCTGCTTCTTCACTATTTTCCTCGCAGAAGCTGTATCCATTGAGTGCTTTGGAGCCACTTCCCGCCACTTCGGAGGAATTGCCCTATTTCAAGCAGTTTAATGCGATTCATTTACGTTTCCCCAGCGCCTATAAAAACACCAGCCGCTGCTGCCATTAATAGAACCAAGCCCTTTTAGTCCAGCTTTTCGCCTTCGAGTACTCCCGTTTCCTTCAGGTAATCCCTCAATGGCAGGTATTCATCCGAATGCCAGAATTCATCTGATTCGACAAGCGATGCTGCATCGTTTCTGGCAGTTTCGAGCGCCCGGTAATCATGGACCATATCTGCCACTTTAAATTCAGGCAGTCCGCTTTGTTTTTTTCCGAAAAAGTCTCCGGGACCTCTGAGTTCTAAATCCTTTTCACTTAGGGCAAATCCATCATTTGTTTCTGTCATGATTTTCATACGTTCTTTTCCTACTTCCGATTTTGGATCAGCAAGGAGAATACAGTATGATTGCTTATCCCCCCTGCCAACTCTGCCCCTTAATTGGTGGAGCTGTGCAAGCCCAAACCGTTCTGCGTCATAGATAACCATCATGGTTGCATTAGGTACATTTACACCAACCTCGACAACCGTGGTTGAAACAAGTATTTGTATTTCATTTTTGCTGAATGCTTTCATCACATTTTCTTTTTCATCTGGATGCAGCCTTCCATGCATGAGGCCGACATCATACCTGCCATGAAAATGATGCATTAGAGTCGCATGGACATCTATAGCATTTTGGACATCCAGTTTGTCTGATTCTTCAATCAGAGGACATATTACATAGACTTGCTGGCCAGCTGAAAGCTCCTTTTCCATAAAACCAAGGACCCTGTCCAGCATTTCAGGCTTTGCCCAATATGTTTCAATTGCTTTTCTTCCCGCAGGCATTTCATCGATTATGGATACATCCATTTCCCCAAAGACAGTGATAGCCAAAGTTCTCGGAATTGGTGTGGCAGTCATAAACAGCACATCCGGATTTTCTCCTTTTTCCCTGAGTATCCGGCGCTGTCCCACGCCAAACCTGTGCTGCTCGTCAGTAATGACAAGTCCCAGCTTATTAAATTCAACTTCCTCCTGGATGAGTGCGTGTGTCCCTATAAGAACATCAATCTCCCCATCTTTAAGCTCCTGAAGAATTTCCCTTCTCCGTTTACCTTTTACTGAGCTGGTCAGCAGCTCACAGCGCAGATGAAACGGTTCAAGCATGGCTTTTAAAGATTCTGCGTGCTGTTCTGCAAGGATTTCAGTCGGAACCATTAGAGCCCCTTGAAAATCTGCAGTCCTGCTGGCAAATAGTGCGATAGCCGCAACTGCCGTTTTCCCGGATCCGACGTCCCCTTGTAAAAGCCTGTTCATCCGGTACGGAGATTTCATATCGGCCAGGATTTCATTGACAACCCTTTTTTGGGCATTGGTTAATGCAAATGGTAGAGATTCTATAAATTCCATTAATCTAGGAAGATTATAAGCTTGTACAATCCCCTTTGACTGCTCCCTCTCAATCTTTCGCAGCGCTTGCATTTTTAATTGAAAGTAGAAGAATTCCTCATAAACAAACCGCCGCCTTCCCTGCTTCAGCTCATCATCGTTTGCTGGAAAATGAAGAGACCGCATTGCATCTCTTCTATTCAAGAGTCTATACTGCAATAAGTAGCGTTCAGGCAATGTTTCTTCTATATCAGTTCCGTACTGTGAGAAAGCAAGATTGATAAAACGTCTGAATCCCTTTACGGTGATTTTTCCTTTAACAGCATAAACAGGCTCGAAATCCTTGTTATTTGAAGCTGTCCCCATTTTCAATTCATTTGCCGTAATGACCTGCCGATGCTGGTCCCATTTGCCGGTGACTATCACCGTTTCATTTAGAGCAATTTTATTTTTCAAATATGGCTGATTAAACAAGATAACTTGTATCAAATATCGGTCAACAAGAACTCTGACAGTCAGCCTGGAACGCTTCCTGCCGTAATAGGCCAGGGAAGGTTCACTATGAACCTTCCCTATCACGGTCACTCTTTCATCATGCTTTATTTCAGCAAGGTCCTTAAGCCTGTAATCCTCATACCTGTACGGAAAATGCTCAAGCAAGTCCCTGACAGTCAGTATATTCATTTCGGCCAGTGATTCTGCCGTTTCCTCACCGATTCCTTTAACAGCCGTAACAGACTGGATTAAGTTTTGATTCACGTTTTTTGAGCAGCACACCAATAAGTTTTTTTCTTTAGCATGCCGCCAACCCTCCCTGCGCAGTTTCTTCAATTCCGGAGGCATAATTTACGCCTACTTTATAACTAGCACATTTTAATTGGAATGTGCAAATAAGTAAATCACTCCTGGGCAGCTTTGGACATGTCACTGGTAGTAGCAGTCTTCAGAAGATTCCCGGCACATTTACATTGCACCCTAAAGCATGGAGAGCAGAAAAAGCTTTAAAACGGTTAAAAGCGAAGGCAGCGCCCTCGCTTTAATAGTTGTTATTCAATTGAAAAGATGAAAGAATATAGCGGCTGTTTTCCATCATGTACTTCCACTTCAATATCTTCATACTTTTCTTCAATATAGCTGATAAGTGCATCTACCTCTTCTTCTGCCGCATCTTCCCCTTTTAAAATGGTTAGGATTTCAGAGTCTTCGTCAATCATCTGATCAAGAAGCCCTTTGGCGGCCTGCACTCTATCTTTGTTTTTTACAACGATTTTCCCATCCGCTATGCCCATAAAATCATCTTTTTCAATTTCAAGGCCGTCAATGCTGGTATCGCGGACAGCAAATGTAATTTGGCCTGTTTTTACATGCTGAAGGGCATCCGTCATCAATTCCTCATTTTGGCCAAGGCTTGCACTTGGATTAAAGGCAAGAAGTGCCGCCATACCTTGGGGAACAGTTTTGGAAGGTACAACTGCAGCTTCTTCCTCTGTAACTTCCGCAGCCTGCTGGGCAGCCATAATAATGTTTTTATTGTTTGGCAAAATAATGACTTTCTTCGCATTCACTTCTTTGATGGCTTTTACGATATCCTCCGTGCTTGGGTTCATCGTTTGGCCGCCCTCAATGACTGCATGTGCTCCAATGCTGCGGAAAAGATCGGCGATTCCGCTGCCCATTGATACAGTAACGATTCCATACTCTAGCTTTTCTTTCGGCTTTGCTTCAGCAGCTAAAGGAGTCTGGACGTCCTCAACCAAGTTTGTATGCTGCTGGCGCATATTCTCAATCTTCATATTGATTAAGCTGCCGTAGCGCTGGCCGTAAGTTAAGCAATCTCCAGGCTGTTCCGAGTGAATATGTACTTTAACTAGCTGGTCATCGGCAATCACCAGAAGAGAATCGCCATATTGGCTTAAATCCTGACGGAACTTTTCTTCTGAGAAAGGGTTCGCAGAAAGTTTTTCACTTTCAAACTTCACCATAAATTCTGTACAATAACCGAATTCAATATCTTCAGTATTCATAAAACCATGCACATTTTTGTGGTGCTCGGCGCTTACCAGGTCGTCCATTTTAGGAAGGGCAGCCGGTGTATCCGGTAGCTTTTCGCCTTTAAGCTCTGCAAGGAAGCCTTCATAAACGAAAACAAGGCCTTGGCCGCCGCTGTCTACTACTCCTACTTCTTTTAGAACTGGAAGCAAATCAGGAGTGCGGTTTAAGGAAGCTTTTGCCTCTTTTAGAACTTCCTCCATTATGACAGCAATATCGTCTTCATTTTCAGCAACCTGAACAGCCTTCTTGGCAGCATCCTTGGCAACGGTTAAGATCGTCCCTTCAACAGGCTTCATTACTGCTTTGTAAGCAGTTTCCACACCCGAATTTAGGGCATCCGCAAAGTCTTTGCCATCAATAGTCGCCTTTTGCTCTATAGATTTGGAAAACCCTCGGAACAGCTGTGAAAGAATTACCCCTGAGTTGCCGCGGGCACCCATCAATAAGCCTTTAGAGAGGGCAGAGCCCACCTTTCCGATATGCTCCTGTATATTGCTCTTAACTTCCTTTGCTCCGGAAGTCATTGACAAATTCATGTTTGTTCCCGTGTCTCCATCAGGAACAGGGAATACATTTAATGCATCTACTAATTTCGCATTAGCAGATAAATGGTTCGCTCCTTGTATTACCATCTCTGCAAAAAGCTTCCCATCTAAAACTTTTTTTGACACAAGTCTTTCCTCCTCACTACGGGTTCGTTACACGAACTCCCTGAACGTAAATATTTACCGAGTCCGTGCTGAGTCCCACTGTCTTATCAAGGGTGTATTTCACTTTAGATTGCACGTTGTGGGCAACCTCGGAAATTTTCGTTCCGTAACTGACAATAATATACATATCGATATGTACTTCATCTTCTTCCTGGCGGACTATCACGCCACGTGTGAAATTCTCTTTGCGAAGAATATCTGTCAGGCCATCTTTAATTTGATTTTTAGAGGCCATCCCTACAATGCCATAGCAGTCAACTGCTGCTCCGCCTGCGATCGTTGCAATAACGTCATTTGAGATATCAATTTGCCCGAAATTAGTTTTTAGTTCGATGGACATGTTTTGTTCCCCCTTTGGAAATTGCTTTTTTATTTGGCCCTGTTACATTTCCTGTTAAATTACAGCTGCTAGGCACTCAAGCTTTCAGCAGGCGGTCCAACGCTGTGCATTCGCACCCCCGGGGTCTCCCGCTGACAGCCTTCTCCCTCAGGACATTGAATAAGCTTCCCCCGAATGAACATAATGTTATCATATCGAGGATCTCGCACCTTCTGCCCCAATCAACAGGGCGCTATAATCAACAATAAGCATTAACAAAACCTTTTATTTAAAGCTTCTTCAAACGCTCCCGCCTTTGCCAGAACGCTGGCGTTCTTCTTAAAACTCCCGCTCAAGGCCAAACGGAAATTCAGCCTGAAAGCTGCCTTTCTAACTCCAAAGCTTAAAGCATATCTTATGACATTTTACTATATGGGCTGTAAATATGAAAGCCATACTTCCCCATCTCTATTATAGCTCATGTCGACTACCCCTATGTCAAGGGAATTTTCTTGAAAGCAAACTATTGCAATCAGAAGGGTTGTGTGATAAATTATTAAAGTATCTTTTAATGTCGTAATCCGAAGAGGATTTTCACATTAATTCAGATGGATGAATCTGACTATTGCAAATGAAAGCATGAAAATAGTTTTAGCTTATGCTTTGTAAGGAGGGAAACATACATGCCACGCAAATGTGTTGTAACTGGTAAAAAGACAACTTCAGGTAATGCACGTTCTCACGCTATGAACGCTAACAAGCGTACTTGGGGTGCTAACCTTCAAAAGGTACGTATTCTTGTAGACGGCAAGCCTAAACGTGTTTGGGTTTCTGCAAGAGCACTTAAATCAGGTAAAGTTGAGCGCGTTTAATATTGCTCAGGGACACCCTTTCAGGGTGTCCTTTTTAAATCCCGAAGCTTTTTAACTCCACTAACAGTCTCCCCAATTTGGGCAAAAATAAAAGCACCCCGTGAGGTGCCCATTTGTACTTTGATAGGTGCCATTTTCTCTATTAGCATTTATATGGGTTTAGCCCTTTTTGAAGGTTCCTAGCATGGCACGTACAATGCCGCCTAAAAATTTCGGAAGTTTGATTGTATAAAATCTCATTACTCGTGTCCCTCCTCACGATCTTACGCATCCTTATGTCCTTAAATCGTCCTTACCATCTTATTCAAATAATGAAAGATAAGTACTCATGATTACTAAAAATGATTTAAAAGCAATCTAACTTAAACTGATTTCTGGCTTCCGCCGCCTTCCCCTGGAGGCTTCAGCTTTTCGTTAATCCTTGCTTCTTACAACCATTAATATGCCTTCAGTAAAAGAAAAAGTACCATAATCATGAATAAGTTCATTGCTTATACAGAGCGTGGAACCGATAGGAACTGTATGATTTATGAGCGGATACTTGAAATTTATTAGCGTTAGCCCTTTTACCTCCATGGTAATCGGAAAAAAAGACACGTATTTTAAATTTTTATCATGCTTGATCCTGTATTCACCTGAAGGTTTTATATAAATGATATTCCTCTTGTCAATAATCTCGACAGGAATATGCATTTTTGATAAAACTGGCTTGACCAGAAGCTGAATATTGGCGAATAAGTGATCAAGCCTTCCGCCTGTAGCTCCGAATAACCTTATTTTTTCAGGGTTTTGCTCAAGCGCCCAGTTCAATGCAAGCTCCATATCTGTCTCATCTTTTTCCGGCTTAAACCTGTTTAATTCTTTTACTTTTTCCTCAATTAATAACAGCTCCCCAGGTGTTACAGAATCAAAATCGCCAAATGCCATTGCAGGCTGAATATCATTTTCGATAAGAGTGAGGACTCCTCTATCTACTCCGATCCAAATTCCATCATTTCGGTATGACGAAAGCTCAGGCAAAAGAATCTCTGGGCCACCGGCTAGAATATTTATCTTCATTTATAAATCACTCCAATTAAAACCCTTTAAGCTTGTAATGTTGTACTCCAGTTTACAAAAAAGCCAGCTGTGGCACAGCTGGCTTTTACTATATTCGACCTTTTAATGCTGCAATTGCCTTTGCTCTGTCCGTTTGATTATAGATGGCTGATCCCGCTACAAGTACAGTAGCCCCTGCTTCCATACATTGCTTGGCTGTTTCTTCGTTAACGCCGCCGTCAACTTCGATTTCAGTATTCAGGCCTTTGGATTCCGCCATTTCTTTAACAGCTGAAATTTTTGAAAGGACCGAAGGAATAAATTTTTGTCCGCCAAAACCAGGATTAACCGACATCAGCAGGACCATATCAATATCTTCGATGATATGATCAATTGCACTTACCGGAGTAGCCGGGTTTAAGACCACACCTGCTTTTACACCAAGAGATTTAATATAATGTACGGTTCTGTGCAAATGCCTGCAAGCTTCAACATGGACTGTAATATAGTCGGCACCTGCATTTACAAAGGCCTCTATATATGCATCAGGGTTCTCGATCATCAGGTGGACATCCAGCGGAAGCTTGGTGACCGGGCGAATGGCATCCACAATTAGCGGGCCAATCGTAATATTTGGTACAAAATGGCCATCCATTACATCCACATGGATATAATCGGCTCCACCACGCTCTACATCTTTAATCTCTTCTCCCAATTTGGAAAAATCGGCTGACAAAATGGAAGGTGCGATTTTAACCATAATTAATACCTCGGCTTTCTGTCTTTTATTTCCTGTAAAAATGTTTTGTAATGTTCATATCTGTAGGAAGGAATTTCACCGTTTTCGCTTGCTGTCTTCACAGCGCATTTCGGCTCTGCCACATGGAGGCATCCTCTAAATTTGCAATCCTCGCTTTTAGCCTGGATTTCAGGAAAGCAAAAGTTCAGATCTTCCAATTCGATATCCGTAAATTCAAGTGAACTGAACCCTGGAGTATCGGCTACAAGACCCTTTCCAACCTCAATTAGTTCTACATGCCTTGTTGTATGCTTCCCTCTGCCCAAATGCGAAGATATATCATTGGTCTTGAGTTCCAAGTCCGGCCTTAAGACATTTAAAAGTGAGGATTTCCCCACGCCGGACTGTCCAGCAAAAACAGAGATCTCACCTTCCAGGTATGGCAGTAAGTCCTTAACGCCTTCCTCAGTCTCGGAGGAAGTAAGGAGGACATCATATCCAGCCTGCCGATAGTCTGCTGCATATTTCTGAATCTCTTTATATTCCTCTTCATTTGTAAGATCAATTTTTGTAATGCAAATAATTGGCTTAATATGGTTGTATTCCACCAGCACTAGGAACCGGTCTAAAAGTGATGTGCTGAAGCCTGGTTCAACCGCTGAAAATACGAGAATAGCCTGGTCTACATTTGCAATGGGAGGACGGATCAATTCATTCTTCCGGTCCTTCACTTCAAGAATATAGCCTTCTGTGTTATTCTCAGCTTGAAATACAACCTCGTCACCGACAAGCGGGGTAACTTTATTTTTTCGGAAAACGCCACGTCCACGGCATTGGACCGTTTCATCACCGCTTAGAACATAATAAAACCCGCTTAAGGCCTTAATAATTTTGCCCTCAGGCATAGCAACACTCCTTGCTTATCATTCTTCTGGGTAAGGTATATCCCTTACATCATGAACCTGGCCATCACGCAAAACTTTATAGGTTGCTTTCTGTCCAGGCGCAATCGTCACATCAATCGTTATTACTGTATCTTCATAAATCAGCTCAGTGTGCACTGGTTCAGAGCCAGTATTATTCATGTCCGTAATGTAGACTTGTATCTCATTGGGCTCTCCCTCAACAGCAGGCTGATAAGGAATGCTAATATCAACATTCACCGTTTTTGGCGGAAGTTCTTCCTTCCCTTTGGAAAGAACCACTGTAACCTTCTGTCCTCTGGCCAGATTGGTGCCAGGTGCCGGGTCTTGTCTTATGACAAGTCCCTCAGATACTTCATCATGGAACTCTTCTTTACCATATTCCACCTTAAGGCCGGAAGACTCTTCATATTCCTGAAGACCCTTTTCATTATAGCCGCGCAGATCTTTTAATGGAATTGGGGCAGGTCCTTTGCTGACAGTGAACACCAGTTCTGTTTCCTCAGGAACGACTAGATCCCCTTCTGAAAAATTTTGATCGAGGATTGTGCCTGCCGGCTCACTTTCATTATTTTCTTCAGTCATCTCTATGCTTTTAAAATTCTTGCCTTCGAGCAATCGGACCACATCGTCATATTGGCGGCCTTCGTAATTGGAAAGCTCAAACTTTTCTTTCCCGGAGCTTTCATAGATGTCTATAGAGGTTCCTTCCTTTACGGTTCTACCCGCTTTTGGAACGGTTTTAACCACAAGGCCTTCCTCAATTTCCGGGTCTGTGATTGGAATGGCTTCATTAACAGAAAAGCCGGCAGCAATAAGCTCTGCCACAGCATCTTCTACGTCTTTGCCGGATACATCCGGAACCTGAACATCCTTAGGTGCAATCAGGTCTGGCAGTACAGTTATAGCCAGAATTGTCAATGCTAGCAGAGTCAGGAACACCGAAACCAAAATAATCGGCCACTTTTTTTTCTTTTTCTGTTTCTGTTTCTCGGGCTGCGGCTTGGCAATCGGCTGTGTATCAGCTTTAGATTCTTTTGAATGCACAAGCGTTTCATCGATATTTTGATATGTCTGGTCATTTGTTATAACAGGTATTGCTTTTGTGGCATCATCATCGATTGGCACCATGAATTTAGCTTCATGGAGCCTTTCCGGATCAAGGGCAGTCCTAATATCCTCTTCCATTTCATCCACCGTATCATACCGGTGGAAAGGATCTTTGGCAGTTGCTTTTAAAACAATATTCTCAACACTTTGAGGTATAGACGGATTCCACCTTTTAAGTGAAGGCGTCTCTGATTGCAGATGCTTAAGAGCAATAGATACGGCTGATTCCCCCGAAAAAGGAAGCCTTCCAGTCAGAAGCTCAAACATAACAATACCGAGGGAATAAATATCCGATTTCCTATTGGCCATTCCACCCCGTGCCTGTTCAGGCGACAGGTAATGAACGGATCCCAATACAGAGTTAGTCTGTGTAATGCTAGTCGCACTTAAAGCCATTGCAATGCCAAAATCTGTGATTTTAACATTCCCATTATTGTCTATTAATATATTATGCGGTTTAATATCCCGATGAATAATATGATTTTGATGTGCATGAGATATTGCGGAGGTCAGCTGTTTCATAATCTCAAGCGCTTCATCAATCTGCACAGGGCTGTTTTGCTGTATGTATTGCTTTAGAGTTTGTCCATCTACATATTCCATCACAATATAATAGATGGAATCCTCTTCGCCAACGTCATAAATGTTGACTATATTCGGGTGGGCCAAACTGGTAGCAGATTGGGCTTCACGATGAAAACGGCGGATAAATTCTTCATCTTCGGCAAAGTCCATCCGGAGAACTTTGACGGCAACATCGCGGTCCAGTATCATATCATGGGCCAGGTAGACATTTGCCATGCCCCCTCCGCCAATCATATCGAGAATTTTATAGCGGCCGCTTATTCTTCTTCCTTTAATCATTTTTTATCACCCGCTCTCACTGCCAGCATAAAACTCGACAATTACGAGCGTAATGTTATCTTCGCCGCCATTATTATTAGCCTTTTCAATAAGCACTTGTGCTTTCTCCTCAAGAGTTCGGCCGCTCTTGAGTATATCATCCATTTCAGGAACCGTGACCTTGTTGGATAATCCATCAGAGCACAGCAATAATTGATCCTCTTCTTCAAAAGTGATGGTTTTGATATCCATTTCCACCGTCGATTCCGTTCCTAAAGCTCTTAGCAGGACATTTTTTCTTGGGTGATGTTCGGCATCTTCTTTTGTAATTTGGCCTGAACGCACAAGTTCGTTCACCAGGGAATGATCTTCCGTTAGCTGCTGAAAACCTAATTCATTCAGGATATAGCAGCGGCTATCACCAATATTAGCAATTGTTGAAAAACGATCCGTACAGATGGCCGCCACAATAGTTGTACCCATTCCTTCACATTCCGCATTCTCTTTTGAATGCTCAAAAAGAATTTTGTTCACCTGTTCAATAGACTCCATCAGCCATTCTTCGGCTTCCTCTGGAGTCTTTATTTCACTGGCCTGCTCCCAAAAATCCTTTAATCTTGTTATGGTCATTTCACTGGCAACATCACCAGCACGGTGGCCGCCCATGCCATCTGCGACGATGGCAAGGCGCTGCCCGCTGCTGTTTATAAAGATGCCGCCATTATCTTCATTATGCTGTCTGACTTTGCCACGATCTGTCATAAAAACAGCTTTCATTCTGTCACCTCGTCTCCTCTTTTCGCTCCTTTGCACGAAGTTGTCCACATGCTGCATCAATATCATGACCGTGCTCGCGGCGAATTGTTACATTAATACCGTGTTTCTTTAATGTTTTTTCAAATGCAAAGATTTGATCTCTCGGTGTTCGTACATAATCTCTTTCAGGAACATAGTTTACAGGAATCAAGTTAACGTGGCACTTAACATCTTTTATTAACTTAGCCAATTCCTCTGCGTGCTCAACCTGGTCATTGACACCGCCAAATAAGCCATATTCAAAGCTGACACGCCTTCCTGTCTTATTAATATAATACCTGATGGATTCCATAAGATCAGGCAGTTTATAGGCACGGTTGATCGGCATCAGCCGGCTCCTGATTTCTGTATTTGGGGCATGAAGGGAAATAGCAAAATTAATTTGCATATTTTCATCCGCAAACTTATAGATTTTTGGGATGATCCCGCTTGTCGAAACTGTAATATGGCGGGCACCTATATTAAGACCTTTGTCATGGTTGATGATTTTTAAAAATGACAGCATATGATCATAGTTGTCAAAAGGCTCACCGATCCCCATAATTACAACTGAGCTGACACGTTCATTTGTTTCATCAAGCGCCTGTTGTACTTTTACGACCTGTGCAACGATTTCTCCTGCTTCCAGGTTGCGTTTTAACCCTCCTAAAGTGGAAGCGCAGAAAGTACAGCCGATCCGGCAGCCAACTTGGGTTGTGACGCACACTGAATTTCCGTAATCATGCCTCATCAGCACTGTTTCAATCGAATATCCGTCATGAAGTTCAAATAGAAATTTAATTGTTCCGTCAGCTGATTCCTGCTGGATGATTGTTTTAAGGGTGGTCAGTGAGAAATGCTCAGACAATATATCCCTTAACCCTTTTGACAAGTTTGTCATATCCTCAAATGATGTAACTCTTTTTGTATAAAGCCAATCAAAAATCTGCTCTGCACGGAAAGCTTTCTCATTATTTTCTTTAAGCCAGTTTTTCAACTCATGCAGCTGTAAAGTGTAAATGGATGGTTTTTGTTCGGCTGTTGTTTTTTTCTCTGTTGCTGTTTGTTCCATTTATTGCACCTTCTTTCTCAGACAGGCAATATAAAACCCATCCGAACCTATATCTTGCGGTAAAATTTGAAGCTCAAAACCGTTCACGAATGGAGCAATTGGTTTTGGCATTCTCTCCTTAACAGATAGATCGCCTTCAAAATCCGCATTTTCATTTAAAAATGACTGGACAACATGCTGGTTTTCTTCCTTGTCCACAGTACACGTACTATAAACAAGAATACCACCTTTTTTCAGCAAAGGCGAAACGGCAGCCAAAAGATTTCTTTGCACTTTTTGAAGGTGATATAAATCTTCCTCTTTTTTTGTATATTTCATATCCGGCTTTCTTCTCATCACACCAAGTCCGGAACATGGAGCATCCACTAAAATTCGATCAAAAGATTCTTTCTCATAATGCTCTTGTACCTTCCTGCTGTCAAGGACATTAGTCTTAATATTTGATAGTCCCAGCCTATTGGCATTATCATTAATCAGCTTAACCTTATGCTCGTGAAGATCCAGCGAGATAACCTGACCGGTATTTTGCAGCTTTTCGGCAATATGTGTTGATTTCCCGCCGGGAGCAGCACAGGCGTCCAATACGGTTTCATCCTGGCTTCCGCCAAGCGCATAGGCAACAAGCATGGAGCTTTCATCCTGAATGGTGATCAGCCCTTCTTTAAAGGCTTTGGAGTTAGCCAGATTGCCTCTTAGACATTTAACAGCTACAGGAATAAACGGGCTTGCTTCCACCTCAAACCCCTCTTCCTCGAGCAGCGCTATGCATTCCTCTCTTGACGCTTTTACCTCATTAATCCTCGCTGTCTGCAAAGGCGCAGTCAAATTGATTTCGCACATTTTTTTTGCTTCTTCCAAGCCGAGCTGTTCAGCCCACCTTCTTACCAGCCACACCGGATGGCTCGTTTCAATGGAAATCCGCTCAACCGGATTCTCGATTTGTTCGAGGGATGGCAGTCCTTGCCTTTGAACATTTCTCAGCACGCCGTTAACCATGCCTGAAATCCCCTTGTGTCCTCTCCGCTTCGCTATTTCGACTGCCTCAAAAATAGCTGCACGGTCAGGGACCTTATCGAGGTAAACCATTTGATAAAGGGTCAGCCTTAACAGCTGCCTAACCCAGCTTTCAATTTTCCTGTTTCCTTTTAAAAAAGGTTCTAAGTAAAAATCAAGTGTCATCCGGCGCTGAAGGGTCCCGTATGTTAATTCCGTAAGCAAGCCAATATCCCTCTGGCTGATTTCATTCTTCTTTATGGTATTGTTCAGCAGAAGATTGCTGTAGGACTGGTTTTTCTCAATGGTTTCCAGCAGTTCTAATGCGGCTTCTCTGACATTTTTAGTTCTTTGCTTTTTCATTCGCTGTCTCCCAGACGGTCACCGGCAGAAAAATGTGAACCGGCCCCTCTTAAAAATTGTTCCGCAGACATCTTTTTCTTGCCCGAAGGCTGCAGCTCTGTAATTTTGATGGCTGTTTGATTTCCTGTTGAAACCACTACCCCATCATCCTCAAGATGGATGACGGTACCCGGCGCCTCGCTTCCAGTTGATTTTACCTTTTCTGAACTCCAAACTTTAATCACCTTTCCATCAAATGTCGTATACGCAACTGGCCAAGGATTTAACCCTCTGATATGATTGTAGATTTCCTCCCCTGTTTTTCCCCAGTCAATCTTTTCCTGTTCACGTTTTATGTTGTAGGCAAAGGTAGCTTCCTCATCATTTTGCTTTATTGGCGTCAATTCACCATTCAGAAGCTTTGGCAGTGTTACAGAAAGGAGTTTGGAGCCTGCAGCGCTAAGTTTATCATGAAGGGTGCCTACTGTGTCCATTTCATCAATAGGCACTTCCACCTGTGTCAGGATATCGCCTGCATCAAGCTTCTCAGCCATATACATGATGGTAATGCCCGTTTTATCCTTTCCCTGTAATATGGCATAATGAATTGGTGCTCCGCCCCGAAGCTCAGGAAGTAACGAGGCGTGAACATTGATGCAGCCATATCCCGGTGCTTCCAGAAGCTCTTTTGGCAAAATCTGTCCAAACGCTGCTGTTACTACCAGATCAGGCTTAAGCGCAAGAATTTTTTCCAGTTCTTCAGGCTGGCGTATTTTCTCAGGCTGATAGACAGGAATCCCCTGTTTTTCAGCTTCCACTTTAACGGGCGGAGGAGTAAGAACTTTCTTTCGCCCTACCGGCCTGTCAGGCTGTGTAACAACTCCAATTACTTCATATCCATCCTTTATGATTTGCTGCAATACTGGTACAGAAAAATCGGGTGTTCCCATAAATACAATCTTTGTCATTCAGCTTCCAATCCTTCCAACTCATCTTCATTCAAATACTTGGTCACTTTTGATGTAAATAAGACTCCATGCAAATGATCAATTTCGTGCAGGATCGCCCTTGCCAAAAAGTCTTCGGCTTCTAGCGTGTAGAATTTCCCTTTGCGGTCCTGTGCCTTTATTTTTACATAGTCAGGCCTGGTAACTTCCCCATACAAACCTGGAAAGCTTAAACAGCCTTCTGGGCCAGTCTGTTCTCCATCGGTTTCGAGAATTTCCGGGTTGATCATTTCTATTGTGCCAAATTCATCATCTATATCAACAATGGCGATTTGCTTGCCAAGTCCGATTTGGGGAGCGGCAAGCCCGACACCATCAAATTCAATCATTGTATCATACATATCATTTAATAATTTGCCCAGCTTTTTATCAAAAACCTGAACAGGTTCACATTCTTCTTCCAGGATTTCAGCCGGGTACGTGACAATTTTTTTTACCGCCAAAACATTTCCTCCATCTTCATCTATTTTCAACCATTTTTTGATTATTCATAACCATGGATTAACCCTATAAAGGATCTACATTAATATATAAGGATTAAGGTCCATGGAGATTGCAAGGCCCCCAGTGGCCATTTCCTGCTGATAATTATCAAGGATTTTCTTCAGGGTGCGGCCAAGCTCCGGTTCCCGCTTGTATTTTATCAGACATTGATAGCGATATCTATTATTGATACGAGGTATAGGCGATGCAACCGGCCCCAGCACAATGCTCTCTCCAGAAAGCCTTGACTGAATATATTGTGTGATCTTTTCTGTTACGGAAACAGCCTTCATTAATTCTTCATGGCTGACGGTGACAAGGGAGATATAGTAGAAAGGAGGGTATCTATGGATTTTGCGGACCATCATTTCTCTTTCATAAAACTTGTCGTAATTCTGCTCTCCTGCTAGCTCAATACTGTAATGTTCCGGAGTATAAGTCTGTATAATGACCTCCCCTTCCAGCTCATGCCTGCCTGCGCGCCCGCTTACCTGAGTCAAAAGCTGAAAAGTCTTTTCAGAAGAGCGAAAATCAGGGAGGTGCAGCATGGTATCTGCTGAGAGGACTCCTACCAATGTAATATTGGGAAAATCAAGGCCCTTAGCAATCATTTGAGTGCCAAGAAGAATATCGGCATGACCATCCTGAAATTGATCAAGGAGCTTTTCATGGGATCCTTTCCTGCTGGTAGTATCTACATCCATTCTAATGACCTTTGCTTCGGGCAAAACCTTTGCCAGTTCCTCTTCCACCTTCTGAGTACCAGTACCAAAATAACGGATATGCTCACTTTCACATTCCGGACATGTATTTGGCACAGAGGCTTCATGTCCGCAATAATGGCATTTCATCTGCTGATTAAACCGGTGGTAAGTTAAGGAAATTTCACAATTGGGGCAATTAATGACATAACCGCAATCCCTGCACATAACAAAAGAAGAATGCCCTCTTTTATTTAGAAATAAGACAGTTTGCTCATTTTTTTCCAAACGATCCTTAATTTTCTCAAGCAGCAGCCTGGAAAACATCGAGCGATTGCCCTCGCGCAGCTCTTCTCTCATATCAATGATTTCAACAGAAGGAAGGGCCTGGTTGTTCATCCTTTTAGATAGTGTAAGAAGCTGATATACTCCTTTTTTCGCCCTTGCAAATGATTCGAGAGAAGGGGTTGCACTGCCAAGAACCACCGGACACTTATGTTTTCCGGCTCTTTCAATGGCTACATCCCTGGCATGGTATCTTGGGTTTTCCTCTTGCTTATAGCTAGTCTCGTGCTCTTCATCAATGATGATGATTCCCAGTTTTTCAAAAGGAGCAAAGATTGCAGATCTCGCTCCTACAACGACTTTTACTTCCTTTCTTTGAATCTTCCTCCATTCATCATATTTCTCCCCTGCAGAAAGGCCGCTGTGCAAAACAGCAACCTGATCGCCAAATCTCCCCTTAAAGCGTTTGACCATCTGGGGCGTTAAAGAAATCTCTGGAACAAGTACGATCGCTTCTTTTCCGTCCTGAAGAACTCTTTGAATGGATTGAAGATATACTTCTGTTTTTCCGCTTCCTGTAACCCCATAAAGCAAAAATGTTTCATGCCTCTTATCTTCAATGGAATCAAGGATCGGAATAATTGTTTTTCTCTGTTCTTCAGTTAATGTCAATGGCTCTGTTCTTTCAAATTCCCGGTCCCCAAAGGGATTTCGGTAAATTTCTACTTCTTTTTGGCCAAGCATCCCCTTTTGCAACAGCCCTTTTATAGTAGATGAGGTAATTCCGAGCAAAGAAAATAGCTCTCTTTGCTCGACCGGGCCGCCCCCATTTTGAAAGTATTCAAGCACTTCTTTTTGCTTTGTTGCATTGCCTGGCAGATTCTGAATGTATTCGGCTAGCTCATTTCGGTCTGCAGCAAGAAATACCTGCTTTACTTTCTTCTTTTTCACTCGTTCTTTTACTTGATAAACAATTTCAATATTTCCCTTCGATGCTTCTTTTTGCAAAAGCGGAAGATCTCCACCCTTGACTGCATCCTCCCAGGTGATTGCATCAGCAGCTTCAAAAATAGTGCCTACTCTTTCGGGCAGCAGCTTGCGGTCTGCGCCTTCCGCAAGAACTAGCTTTTTTTCATATTTTGCTTTTAAGGCTGCTGGCAGCATGGCCTGATAGGCTGATATTTTATAGCACAAGGTTTTTTCTGTAAGCCAATCCCCAAGGGTCAGAAGTTCCCGGTTTAGAACAGGATTTAAGTCCATGGGTTCCACAATAGATTTTAATTGATTAAATTCGGATTCTGTTTTTAATCCCGTAACAAAACCTTGAATCTTCCTTGGGCCAAATGGAACAATAACCCTCATGCCTGGCTGAATGACACCTTCCAAATGGCCAGGGATTTTATAGTCAAATGCGCGGTCTGTCTGTTTTGCAGGAACATCGACAATTACACTGGCAATATTCATTTTTGTTCATCCTTTAGCAGGATCGCAGCTTCCTCAAGAATCTTTGCAGCAACTTCTTTCTTTGACAAAAGAGGCAGCTCCTCAAAAGTGCCATCCTTCTTAAATAAGGTTACAATATTGGTGTCTGTGCCAAATCCGGCACCTTGTGAAGTTACATTATTGGCAACAATCATATCGGCATTTTTTCTCTTCAGCTTGCCTTGAGCATATTCGTCGACCCGTTCAGTCTCTGCAGCAAAGCCTATTAAAATTTGGCCTTTCTTTTTTTGGCCCAATTCGAACAAAATATCATTTGTCCTTTCAAGCTCCAATACCTCGTCTCCCGGCTGTTTTTTCATTTTTTGGCTATGGCTTACTTTAGGGCGGTAGTCCGACACCGCGGCTGTCTTAATGACAATATCAGCATGTTCAAATTCGGCCATTGCAGCCTGATACATTTCTTCGGCGCTTTCCACATTAATCAGCTTTACGCCTTCAGGAGCTTTTATGGAAACTGGACCTGAGATGAGTATTACTTCAGCTCCGGCAGATACCGCTTCTTCTGCAATGGCATAGCCCATTTTTCCAGAGGAATGGTTTGTAATGTAGCGGACCGGATCTATCTTTTCCCTTGTAGGACCTGCTGTAATCACAATCTTTTTGCCGGCAAGCTCCTTAGGCTTGCTGAAAAATAAGCTGATTGTCTCTGTAATTTTTTCAGGTTCCTCCAGCCTGCCTTTTCCAACATACCCACAGGCAAGGTAGCCTTCAGAAGGCTCGATGAATCTGCAGCCAAAGCTGTATAATGTTTCAATGTTTTTCTGGACTGCCGGATGGCTATACATATGTACGTTCATTGCAGGGGCAATCCAAATAGGAGAAGTTGACGCCAATAAGGTTGTTGTAATCATATTGTCCGCTATTCCGTTTGCCAGCTTTCCAATCACATTGGCAGTCGCCGGAGCAACGAGGACCAAATCTGCCCAATCCGCCAGGTCAATATGGGCAATGACCCTTGAGTCTTTCTCATCAAAGGTATCTGTGTAAACATCGTTTCTTGACAATGCCTGAAAAGTTAATGGAGTAACAAATTTTGCGGCAGATTCGCTTAAAATAACTTTTACATTTGCTCCTGCCTGGGTTAGCTTGCTTGTCAGCGCCGCTGCTTTGTAAACAGCTATCCCTCCTGTAACGCATAATAAAATCCTTTTGCCTGTCAGCATGATAAGACCCCACCAATCTAAGCTAATATATTTCTTTTATATTGATTAAGCCAGCTCTCTGAACATATTAATTAAACCGGCACATTTTCTTTAATTGAATGCCTGGCAAGTAAAAAGCCATGCTATTTTTATTATGCAAGAAGAACAGTCAATTTTCATCTATTAAAACCGTAAAGCTCTATTATCATTAAAAGAAATAAAAATAACAACCTTTTGAAAGGTTGTTATTCAGCGATTTTACTCATATGATTCCTTGGCCATTTTCTCGCCTAATCGGTAATGAAGCTGGTCTGCATTGATTTCTTCAAGGGCTTTTCCTACATTTTTATGTGATTTATAGCTATCAAGCTGCGGCACTGCATTTAATTGCAGCTTTCGTGCACGCTTCGCGGCTACGGAAACAAGTGAATATTTGGAATCAATCTTTGTCATTAAAGAATCAATAGAAGGATAAAGCATTTTTAATCTACCTCCAGCATCTTTTTATATTTAGGTTCTACACGTTCCCTGCGGCAATGTTCCGCTACCACGATGGACTTAATCCTGTCGCAGGCAAGTTCGATTTGATCATTCTCCACAACATAATCATAGAGAGTCATCATTTCAATTTCTTCTTTTGCTACACTCATGCGATTGTTAATTATATCTTCGGTCTCTGTTCCTCTTGTAACAATGCGGTTTTTTAGCTCTGACAAGCTTGGAGGTACAAGGAAAATAAATAATCCATCAGGGAATTTCTCGCGGACCTGGCGTGCCCCCTGTACTTCAATTTCAAGGAAAACATCCTTCCCTCTATCGAGAGTTTCCCTTACATAATCTACCGGGGTACCATAGTAGTTCCCGACAAATTCAGCATATTCCAGCAGTTTATCCTGCCTGATAAGCTCTTCGAATTCCTCACGTGTCTTAAAAAAATAATCAACGCCATCTACTTCTCCCTCTCTGGGAGCTCTCGTTGTCATGGAAATCGAATATTCAAACGAAGTATCTTGCTGTGAAAAAATTTCTTTTCTTACTGTTCCTTTTCCTACACCTGAGGGTCCGGATAGAACAATTAATAACCCTTTTTCTTTCATTTAAACAATCCTACCCTTCCTCAATAATTTCATCACGGTCATTTAAACGGTGTGCAACAGTCTCAGGCTGGACAGCAGACAGAATAACATGGTCGCTGTCCATAACGATAACAGCCCGGGTGCGCCTCCCGTATGTCGCATCTATTAAAGAGCCCCGGTCACGTGCGTCCTGAATAATCCTTTTAATTGGGGCAGATTCAGGACTTACTATAGATATTATCCGGTTGGCAGATACAATATTGCCAAAACCGATATTGATCAATTTAATTGACATTTGGGTCCTCCAATCATCAGTTATTTATTTTGGCCCCCAGAGCAGCAATCTAAACAACTGCTATTCAATATTTTGAATTTGTTCCTTCATTTTTTCAAGCAAACTCTTTATTTCAACTACTTCAGCAGCAATGGCTGCATCATTTGCCTTAGAGCCAATTGTATTGGCTTCCCGGTTCATTTCCTGCAAAATAAAATCAAGTTTCCTTCCAACCGGCTCTGAAATTTGAAGCGTCTTTTCAAATTGGCCAATATGGCTTTGAAGCCTTGTCAGCTCCTCATTTATATCTGCTTTATCCGCGAACACCGCAACTTCTGTTAAAATACGCGGTTCATCAACCTGGCCATCAAGATATTCTTTTATCCTCTTTTCGAGTCTATCCTGGTATAACTGAACCACTTTAGGTGCATACTCCCTTAGGATGGCTACCCTTTTGCTTAACAGACCAAGGTGGCTGCGGACATCTTTTTCCAATTCAAGCCCCTCTGCTTTCCTCATTTCAGCCAATTGCAGGCATGCTTCTTCAGCAGCAGCAAGGACGAGCTGGCCCAATTCTTCATTGCCGGCCTCCTTTTCCTCAATGCCGATCAGTTCCTCCCGAATGACATCCTGAATGGATAGTTCATGTTGAATATTGTACTTTGTTTTTATTGCAGTTATGTATTGATAATATTCATCTAAAAGTTCCCAGTCAACATTTACTTTCCTGCTGGCCAGGCCATCACCTTCAATTGTTATGTAAACTTCTATTCTTCCTCTTTTAAGATGCTCACCCAGCTTTTTCTTGATTTTATCTTCCATTTGCATCAGCTGTCTGGGCATACGAATTTGAAACTCGGAAAAACGATGGTTTACTGTTTTAATTTCGACAGTAATGGAATATTGTCCGGAATCTTTCTTGCTTCTGCCAAAGCCAGTCATACTTGCTACCATTTTGTTACACTTCCTTTGGGAAAAGCACAGCTTTTTAGAAACTCTTGTCTGCACTGTATACTTCAACAGTCTAAGCAGCCATGATGACTGTGCAGTCTATGAATAAAGATAAAGTAAATTAATGGGGATTTATAACTTGCATTTTTTTGTGCAAAAAAGAAAGGTAATAGAGCCTTCTCTACTACCTTAAGGATTATAACACATTTTATTTTGTTTTTCTTGCCAAAAATGTACCTGCCAGCAAAAATGTTGGAATGGCTGACAGACCTGTGATCATTAGCCAGTCTCCCAGTTCAATTGGTACAGTGTGGAAAATCGGCTGAAGAGGAGGATAGTATATAACCACCAGAACTAGAACGAGCGACGAGATAACTGCCCAAACCAAGTATTTATTGCCAAGCGGGTTTCGTGAAAACACCGATTTCTCACTTCGGCAATCAAACACATGGATCAGCTGCGCCATGACAAGGGTGGCAAATGCTACAGTCTGGGCGTATGCAAGATGGTCTGGGTTTGCTTTATAAGCAAAAATAAACGCCAGCAATGTGACAAGCCCTATTAAAAACCCTCGGGATACTACCTTCCAGCCAAGCCCTCTTGAAAACACACCTTCCTTCGGACTTCTCGGCTTTCGTTTCATTACATTTTCCTCTGGCTTATCGAGCCCGAGAGCCATTGCCGGCAGGCCATCCGTAACAAGGTTTACCCAGAGAATTTGAATTGGCACTAACGGCAGAGGAAGAGCGAGCAGCATGGCGAATAGCATTACAAGAATCTCTCCTACATTTGAAGCAAGCAGGTATCTGATAAACTTGCGGATGTTTTCGTATATATTTCTTCCTTCTTTTATAGCTGCTTTAATGGTAGCAAAATTGTCATCAAGCAGCACAAGAGCGGACGCTTCTTTAGCTACATCGGTTCCTGTTATGCCCATTGATATTCCGATATCCGCTGCTTTTATGGCAGGTGCATCATTGACTCCATCCCCTGTCATAGCTACTATATGCCCTCTATTTTGAAGTGCTTTTACAATTTTAAGCTTATGCTCAGGTGAAACCCTTGCAAAAACGGCTACATCTTCAACGACATTTTCCAGGTCTTCTACAGACATTTCGGATAGGTCCTTTCCCTGGAGAACTCTAGATCCCTGTGTTAAAATGCCCAGCTGTTTGGCGATTGCTTGCGCTGTAATCACATGGTCGCCTGTGATCATGACTGTTTTTATGCCGGCTTCCTTGCACTCCTTTACAGCTTCCCTTACTTCTGGTCTTGGCGGATCAATCATTCCCTGCAGGCCAATAAAAGTTAACCCCTGTTCCGCCTCTTTTTCATCAAGTATGACATTCTTAGAGGGGATTTCCTTAAAACCGATTGCAATCGTCCGTAAAGCCTGCGAAGCAAGATCCTCAATAGCTCCCTGTATTTCCCCAGTGAGCTCTCTTGAAAGGATTTGGCGTTTCCCATCCCAAAGAACTGCTTCACTTTTTCCGACCAAGACATCAGGCGCGCCTTTTGTCACAATAAATTGTCTGCCATTCTGGTCCTTAATGACAACACTCATCATTTTCCTTGCAGAATCAAATGGAAACTCATTAATAATCCGGAATTGATTTAACAAACTGCTCCTGTTATAGCCCGCCTTCATTGCAGCTACAAGCAGCGCCCCCTCTGTCGGATCCCCATCAATAACAAACTCATTATTTTTCTGCTGGATTTCTGCATGGTTGCACAGCATCCCAAACATCAGCATCTGCTGAAGGGCTTTATCACTTTTAGGTTCAATTTGATTATCATCCCGGTAAAATTGCCCTTGCGGCTCATAGCCAACCCCATCAACTTTCCACTCTTTTCCGCCGCTCCAGAGGCGGGTAACTGTCATTTTATTTTGAGTCATGGTTCCTGTTTTATCAGAACAGATAACAGATGCACATCCTAGGGTTTCGACCGCAGGGAGCTTTCGTACGATGGCGTTTTTCTTAATCATCCTTTGGACACCAAGGGATAGGGCGACCGTAACGATGGCAGGAAGACCTTCAGGTATGGCTGCGACAGCCAGGGAAACACCAGCAAGGAACATTGTATACAGCTCCTGGCCCTGAGCTACCCCAGCAGCCACAACTAGCACTGTCAGTAATATTGCAGCCGTTATCAGAATTTTCCCAAGCTGTTCCAGCCTGCGCTGCAAAGGTGTAACCATTGTTTCCGCATTTTGCAGCATATCGGCAATCTGGCCCATTGCTGTATTCATTCCTGTACCCACTACAACACCTAATCCGTTTCCGCGGGTCACCATGGTACCCATGAATGCCATATTTTGCATATCCCCAATTGCAAGGTTAGCCGTTTTCAAAGAGCCTGTTGTTTTAGCTACAGGTAAAGATTCACCCGTTAATGCAGATTCCTCAATTTCCAGGCTGTTGGATTCTACTAATCTGACATCTGCCCCAATCCTATCGCCTGTAGAAAATTTAAGCAGATCACCGACTACAACTTCTTTCGAAGGAATCTTCTTCCACTGCCCATCCCTTAGGGCGATGACTTGAGGAGCTGATAACTCTTTAAGAGCGTGAAGGGACTTTTCTGCTTTCCTCTCTTGAAAAAATCCTAAAAAACCATTTATAACTACAATCGCAATAATAGCTATCGCATCTATATATTCACCAAGGAGCCCTGAAATCAAAGTAGCTGCCAATAAGACAAGGACCATGAAATCTTTGAATTGACTAAAAAATAAGAGCAAAGCCGACTGCTTTTCTCCCTCTTGCAATTCGTTATAGCCATATTGTTTGCGCCGTTTCTTTGCATCATCCTCCGTTAAGCCCGCCTTCATATCGGTATTTAAGGCTTGCTCGACCTCTCTTTCGTTCATCTCATGGAACTTCATCCGGACATCACACTTCCTCCTTTGTGGTTTGAGAAAAGCGGAGAGCGGCTACGGAATGAGGAAAACCGCTGTGAAAACAAACGGCATCCCTTTCACCAGCGCTCACAGCTAGACATTAAAGAGAATCCGCCATGGGCGGACCGTCCTGCTTCTGCTGCTAAAATTCAAGTGAAGCAGAGTTGTCCAATCTCACTCTAAAGAAAGCTTATTCAGCCCCGTCCAAAAAAATGCTATTATTAAGTTAGAAAAGCAGAATTGCTTAGTCTATCATGCAGTTACCTTTTAACTGAGATTTATACTTAGTTTAACTGCCTTATCAATCTTTTGAATCAGTTAATATCATTACCGGGGGATTAACTGCTATTTTTGCACCCTGGACAGATTTTCGGCGTTATTCTGCTGGATTAACTGCCATTTTTACTCCTT
Source organism: Bacillus sp. J33 (assembly GCF_000518885.1). Taxonomy (GTDB): domain Bacteria; phylum Bacillota; class Bacilli; order Bacillales; family Cytobacillaceae; genus Cytobacillus. The sequence continues at coordinate 168,670 of NZ_KI912519.1, forward strand.
GGGTCCAATTATCGGCGTTATTCTGCTGGATTAACGACCATTTTTACTCCCTGGGTCCAATTATCGGCGTTATTCTGCTGGATTAACGACCATTTTTACTCCCTGCTTCCAATTATGGCGTTATTCTGCTGGATTGACTGCCATTTTTACTCCTTGGGACCGATTTTCGGCGTTATTCAGCGGTATCATTTTGCTTTCCCTCTTTGGGTTCCGACATTCGGTATTAATCGTTTGCAAATCAGAACAAGTCCTTTAGGTTTGATTTTTATGAAATAAATGAAAAAATAATTCTAGAACTCTGCAGCAAGCTGCCAAGTTAACAGCTTAAAATAAATGCAATTTCCAATAGAAGAGGATGTTTCAATATGTCATTTGATGGTTTATTTACAAGAGCTATGACCAAAGAGCTCATTGAAACTTTAAAAGGCGGAAGAATCAATAAAATCCAGCAGCCTTACAAAAATGAAATTATTGCAGTTGTGCGGGCAAACGGTAAAAACCACAAACTTTTGCTGTCCGCCCACCCAAGCCATGCCAGGGTCCAAATTACTAATGAAGCACACGAAAACCCTTCAGAACCGCCAATGTTCTGTATGCTTTTAAGAAAGTATCTTGAGGGGTACATACTTGAGGATATCCATCAAATTGGTTTGGACCGAATTATCGTATTTGAAGTTAAAGGAAGAAATGAGATTGGAGATACATCGTACAAACAGCTGATTGTTGAAATAATGGGACGGCACAGCAACATTACTCTGGTGGATAAAGCACGAAACATTATTCTCGACAGCATTAAGCATGTTTCATTTGCGGTAAACAGCCATCGTGCCATTTTGCCCGGACAGGAATATGTTCTCCCTCCTTCCCAGGATAAAACTAATCCCTTTGCGGCTGATGAACAGGAAATTTTACGCAGAATTGACTTTAACAGCGGTAAAATTGATAAGCAGCTGGTTGCCAGCTTCGCTGGAATTTCCCCGCTGTTTGCGAAGGAAGTTATTCACCATGCAGGGCTTGCTAACCGGACGACTGTACCCAAAAGCTTTCTGCATTTCATGGGTCTGGTAAAAGAACATTCCATAAAACCTGCCATTACAGCCGGGGAGCAAAAAGAAAGCTTCTACTTATTTCCGCTGCAGCATATAAAAGGAGAAAGCCGCGAGTTCAATTCTCTAAGCGGAATGCTTGACCGCTATTATTTCGGCAAAGCTGAAAGAGATCGGGTCAAACAGCAATCAAATGACCTTGAGCGTTTTATTGTGAATGAAAAAGAAAAAAATGAAAAGAAAATTGAAAAGCTGAAGAGAACATTAAAAGAAGCGGAAAATGCCGATAAGCATCAATTGTTTGGTGAATTGATTACAGCAAATATATATGCCATCCAAAAAGGGATGAAAGAAGCTGAAGTTATCAATTATTACGACGAAGAGGGCGGAACTATTGTAATTCCTTTGGATCCTCAGAAAACTCCGGCCGAAAATGCTCAAAAATATTTTACAAGATACCAAAAAGCAAAAAATGCCATTGTTGTGGTAAATGAGCAAATTAAGAAAGCGGAAGAAGAAGCAGCTTATTTCGATTCGCTCCTGCAGCAGGTAGAAACAGCTTCAACAAAGGATATTGCAGAAATTAGAGAGGAACTTGTTGAAGGCGGTTATTTAAGAGAAAGACAAAAACGCGGAAGCAAGAAGCAGCAAAACCTTAAGCCATCTCTTGATCGCTACGCTGCCACAGACGGGACAGAAATCCTTGTTGGAAAAAATAATAAGCAAAATGACTATTTAACAAATAAAGTCGCGGCTCGGGATGAAATCTGGCTCCATACAAAAGATATTCCAGGATCACACGTACTCATCCGCAGCAAGGATCCGGCCGAACAAACCATCCTTGAAGCTGCCTCCCTTGCAGCTTATTTCAGTAAAGCACGAAATTCAAGCTCAGTTCCAGTCGATTTCACCCAAATAAGGCATGTAAAAAAACCAAGCGGTGCAAAGCCTGGATTTGTGATTTATGACCATCAGCAGACGGTTTATGTGACACCGGATGAAGAGACCGTTTTGTCTTTAAAGCAAAATTCATGATAAAAAGTAAGTATCCGCCCGTAAAACGGGCGGTTTTAATTTCGCCCTATAAGGGCACTTTACTGACAATCCCCTAAAGGGGACTCTAAATTGACCGTCAACCGTTCACTCCTGTCACTTATCTTTAAATGGATCGACGTATTCCCTCTTTGTCATATGGTCGCGTAATTTATCCTCAGCTTCCTGCTCGCGGATATATTTTGCTACTGTTTTCTGGTTGAGTCCCACCGTACTCACGTAATATCCCTTAGCCCAAAATGTGCGGCTTCCGTG
>NZ_JAEL01000003.1:0-87986 GCF_000518885.1 Bacillus sp. J33
TATCCCTTTACATAAACAAGGTGGAGAGCTATTATTCCAGGTCATTTCAATGTGTTATGAGGCCAAAAGCATCATCATTACGACCAACCTGCAGTTCGGTCAATGGAACCATGTTTTTGGTGATCCAATCTTGACAGAGGCAGTCATTGATCGGCTGATCCACCACTCTCACCTGGTGGTATTCAATGGAGACAGTCATCGCTATAAAGAGTCATTATTACAAAACTAGCAATAATGTTGGCAAGTGGTTACATTTTAAACTGCCGTTTCATGCATTTTTTGCTTGCCAAATACATTTAATAAGAGATTATTTAGATCAATACTTTGCCTTAGTTTCTGCATCATATATAGAATTGGTACCAAAATGTTTACCAATTCAAAAGATACCTAGTTATTTTAAAGCCAAACGAAGAATCTTTATGTCCGCTACACTTAATGATGATTCCTCCCTTATAAAAGATTTTCATATAAGTAAAGAGTCTGTTCTTAATCCTCTACAATCAGATACATTTAGTGATGTAGGAGAAAAGATGATACTGGCTCCATACAATGTTGATAGGGATTTGAAGTCTTATGTAATTGCTGGGGCTTTATCAAATATTAAAGGCTACAATATAGTGGCGTTAGTCTCATCAAACAATAAAGCGGAATTGTGGAAAAAGAATAACTTTGTTCAGCCCGATCCAAATAATATTATTCCAACCATAGAACGATTAAAATCAACGGTAGGGAACCATATTGTTTTTTCAAATCGTTATGATGGCATTGATTTACCTGATAATGCCTGTCGTATTCTAATTGTTGATGGCTTACCTTCTGCAACATCGCTTTTTGAACAGTATAGTATGTATGCAAGGCCTGCTTCTAAAATTATGAGAATTAATCAAGCTCAAAAAATTGAACAAGGCTTAGGTAGAGCGGTTCGTTCTGTTAATGATTATGCTGTCGTCTTATTATTAGGCTCAGATTTAGTCTCACTAGTTTCAACAAAGGAATTTCAAGACCTAATGTCATCTCAGACAGTAACGCAAATAAAATTAGGGACTCAAATAGTTGATTTGTTAAAAGCAGGAGACGGAACTCCATTAAGGTTAATTGGCTCTGCAATGCAACAAGTATTAAATCGCGATGAAATTTGGATTAAGTTACACAAATCAAGGATTACAAAAACAACTCGTCAAACCATCAATAGTGAATTGATTGAATATGCAGAGATTGAAAGGATGGCATTTGACTTAGCAATTTCAGGTCAATACTTACAGGCCGCTGAAATGGTAAGGAATGTAGTTAACAGAATAAAGAACTTAGATGATGATGACGAGGGATGGTATTTACAACTAGCTGCAACATATATGTATAAAGCGGATCGAGGCAAGTCGATGGAGTTACAGTTAACCGCACACAAAAAAAATTCTTATTTACTACGCCCACCAGAAGGAACAAGCTATATTAAGCTTACAAAAAAGCAAACAATTCAAGCAATACGAGTAAAAGATTTTATCGAAAAATTTAGTGAACCTAATGCAATGGTATTGCACATAAATACTATTCTAGAGAGTTTGTCCTTTTCTCCGGAATCATCGGCACAATTTGAAAAGGCATTTTGTGATATAGGCATTTGCCTTGGTTTTGAGGCACAACAACCCGAAAAGGAATTTGGTGTCGGTTCGGATGTGTTATGGAATATCTACGAAGACGAATTTTTAGTAATTGAAGCTAAAAATGAAGTGAAAATTACAAGAGATGAGATTTATAAATCGGAAACTGAACAGATTTCAAATAGTATGAACTGGTTTGGAACAGAGTATCCTGATAAGTTGGGAATGCCGGTTTTAATACATCCATCTAATAAATTGCATAGGGAAGCGTTTGCGCCAGATAATACAGTTGTTTTAAATGAACATAATCTAAGGGTCATGGTTAATAATATACGTGGTTTCTTTGCAAAGCTTGCTGAGAGAAAAACATCAGATTGGGGTCCAAATGAAATTAGTGCAGAGTTAAGGAATTATAAATTGGATCGGTCCAATATTAAGAATTATTTTATAGATGTTAGTTAACTTTTCTATTATGATATCTATCAGAAACACAGTTCTCTAATGAGGACTGTTAGAGTATAGGACAAAACGGAACCCTTTATCGCTTTGGTTCCAACTTTTTTAGTACTATATTTTGGATCGTTTTTTAATTATTGTTTGTTTGGTTCCAACTTTATTTTATTTTTGAAAAATCCCATAGCTCTGAAATACGCAATTTGTAAGGGACTCCGGTTCCAACTTTATTTCACCTATACAACAAAACTTAAAAAAGAAAACTGTTCCTTAGGAGCAGTTTTCTTTTTTAGCATTTATTAATACTAAAACAGAACTATTAAATTGTTAGCTTAGCAATCTAATTATCCAAGTAAAAAAATCTGACATTCTCGTGCAAGAAAAGGTGAGGCGGAAATCCCCTTTATAAACAGCTGTTTTTAACAGAGTTAAGAGCATAAAAAGTGTTCAAGATAACTAAAAGAATAAACGCCATCCAATTGAGAAACAATAAATTTGTCATTGATGCTGCGACAAAATTAGTTATCAACTTTGTTGAGCTTGAAGGTATTGTACTTTAGGATAATTAAGTACTATATATCTGAAAGGGATGAGTTAAATGGCTCAATCTAATATAAAAGTAGCTGTTCAGAAGTTCGGTAATTTCCTCAGTTCTATGGTCATGCCGAATATTTCTGCTTTCATTGCATGGGGGTTAATTACAGCTTTATTCATACCAACTGGCTTCTTTCCAAATGAAAGCCTTGCCAAAATGGTAGACCCAATGGTGACCTACTTGCTTCCGCTATTAATCGGGTATACAGGGGGCAAGCTGGTGCATGAGCAGCGGGGGGCTGTTGTTGGTGCCATTGCGACGATGGGGGTCATTGCTGGCGCAGATATCCCTATGTTCCTTGGTGCCATGATTATTGGTCCGCTCGGCGGATGGGTAATCAAGAAATTTGATCAGATGATTGAAGGGAAAGTCCGGGCAGGATTTGAAATGCTCGTTAATAATTTCTCAGCTGGAATTCTTGGGGCAATCATCGCCATCCTTGCATTCTTGGGTGTTGGCCCTGTCATTGACACCTTTACCGGGTGGCTTGTAGGAGGTGTTGATTGGCTTGTTGGAACTGGCCTGCTGCCTTTGACAAGCATTCTGATCGAACCTGCAAAAGTGTTGTTCTTAAATAATGCTATCAACCATGGTGTTCTTTCGCCTATTGGTGTTGAACAGGTAAAAGAAACCGGACAATCCATTCTGTTTCTTCTCGAAGCAAACCCTGGTCCTGGTATCGGTGTCCTGCTTGCTTATATGTTCTTCGGCAAGGGAAATGCAAAGAAATCTGCCCCGGGTGCTGGAATTATCCACTTTTTCGGCGGTATTCATGAGATTTACTTCCCGTATATTCTTATGCGCCCGATGCTGATTTTGGCGGTTATCCTTGGCGGAATGAGCGGTGTTTTCACATTGGTTCTGTTAGGCGGAGGATTATTTGCTCCATCATCACCTGGAAGCATTATTGCGATTACTGCAGTAACGCCACACCATGCAAGTGCATATTTGGCTAACTTTGCTGGTGTCCTTGTAGCTGGTGCTGTATCCTTCATCGTTTCTTCCTTTATTTTAAAAACAGGGAAGCAAGGTGAAGAGGATATTGAAGCAGCTGCACAAAAAATGCAGGAATTGAAAGGCAAGAAAAGCTCTGTGTCAAATGTATTTGCTGGAGATCAGGGAGCTATGCCTGACAATGTTCAAAAAATCTATTTTGCCTGTGATGCTGGAATGGGCTCAAGTGCTATGGGAGCATCCCTTCTCCGCAAAAAGGTGAAGGAAGCAGGAATGGATATTGCTGTCACGAATACAGCGATCAGCAATCTTCCAGCGGATGCCCAGATTATTATTACACAGGAAGAATTGACTCCGAGAGCTCGTAATAAAGTGCCAAACGCTTACCATATTTCTGTCGATAACTTCCTTTCAAGTCCGGAGTACGATAAGTTAATCAGTGAATTGCAGTTCCCGGCGAATTCCGAGCTTCATGAAATCGTAGAAGATGCTGAAGACAATGTTCCTGATAATCAGGACGAGGAAATGGCGCATGAAGATGATCTGCTTCGTCCGGAAAATGTATTTTTGAATAAACAGTTTGCTAATAAGGAAGAAGCCATTCGATTTACCGGAAGAGCTCTGGTAAACGCGGGTTATGTTGATGAAAGCTATATCGAAGCGATGATTGAACGTGATAATATTACGTCAACTTATATGGGGAATGACGTTGCAATCCCGCATGGAACGGAAGAAGCAAAAAAAGCTGTCATCAAATCAGGTTTTACAGTGGTTCAGGTGCCTGATGGCGTTGATTTTGATGGCCAGAAGGTACGTTTGATTTTCGGTATTGCGGGGAAAGATGGAACCCATCTTGAAATATTATCAGGAATTGCCGTAACATGCTCGGATATGGAAAATATCGAAAAGATGGCTGAAGCTGAAACAGCACAGACTATTATCGATATCATTGGCAAGAAATAAATTAGTTTCGCTTTTTTTGTAAAGTTTGCTGCTTTTTAAAGGGTTAACTAAGCCTAACCCACTGAGTTGATTGTAGCAGAGGGCACTTGACTCCAGCGGGAAGAGAGGGAATCGGGAGACCCCGCAGGCGATGCCCTGGAGGCTCTCATTCCTCCCCGCGGAAAGCAGGTACCCGAAGCGGAAATCAACGGAGAAAATTTATAAGTAAATTACAATAATTTATCATAAAGAGCCATTAGTTTTAATTAGTGAATAGAAAAGCGTATTTCTGCGCTTTTCTATTCAGTGTTTTCTCTTCACTTCACTCAGGAATGAGATGATTTCATGTATATTACATCGAGGGAAAAAGCAATTATCGAACTAATTATTAAAACATCAGGAAAACACACAGCTTTATCAATTGCTTCCACTCTAAATGTAAGTGCCAGGACGATTCAAAGAGATTTAAAGGAAGTGGAAAAAATTATCAGGGAGTTTGACCTGAAGCTGATGCGCAATACAGATCTGGGTCTTGTGATTGAGGGAAAGAATGAGCAAGTATTCCGGCTAATCCAGCATTTGATAAGTATAGCCCCTATTGATCAGCCTCCGCAGGAACGGAAACTGCGCCTTCTCTTAGCCATACTGGAGGAGGAATTATATAAAACGCAGGTTTTGGCAGGCCATCTGGGGATCAGCACTGCAACACTTGCAGCTTACTTGGATGAACTGGCTGAATGGCTGGGAAATTTTCAATTGAAGCTTACAAGAAAAAGAGGGGTCGGAGTAGCGCTTGAGGGCACAGAAGCAAACAAAAGAAGAGCGCTGGTGCACTATTTCCTTCAATATTTTAATGAAGATTTAATTGAAAAGCTGTTTTTGCTTGAAAAAGGGGTTCTTCCTGAGGAAAGAATCCTGCATTATTTTGTTCCAAAGTATCTGCTGGAAGTCAGCTCCTTGGCCAATGCAGCCTTTCATCATGCACATGCCCGTTTTGCGGATAGCGGACATTTGGAAATCATCCTACATATCTCTATCACTTTGCAGAGGATAGAGTCTCAATATTTGATCAGTAAGGATGTAAGCCTTCCAGAGAAAGAAATAGCTGTTGAGTATGACGTGATGAGGCAGATAACAAGTGAGCTGGAACATAAATTTGGAATAGCCTTTTCAGAAAAAGACATTCTTTATTTGGCGCTGAATCTCAAAGGCACAAAGCTCCAGGGAGCTGAGTCAGTTCCTTATGATAGTATTGTGCTCGCCCAGAGGATAAAAAACGTGATCAAATCAGTTTCTGATCAGCTCCATGTGGATTTTACAAGAGATTTTTCCTTATTCCAGGGGCTTCTTGCCCATATGGAACCAGCCTTATTCCGTATGAAACAGAAATTGGATTCATTTAATCCCCTTAAGGAGGAAATCATGCGGAAGTATCCCATCCTTTTCATGGCTGTGAAAAATAGTGTTGAAGAGCAATTTAAAGAAATTGATCATTTTCCCGATGATGAAATAGCCTTTATGGTTCTGCATTTCGGATCTGCTTTGGTGATGCAAGAAGAGAATTTGCTGATTAAGGCTCTTGTGATATGCCCAACCGGAATTGGAACGTCCAAGATGCTGGTAAGCAGAATAAAAAAAGAAATAACAGAGATCGATGAAATTGATATCAAGTCGATAAAGGAAATAACAGAGGATGCAGATCTGAAATCATATGATATTATTCTTTCCACTGTCCGTCTTCCCATTATAAATGCTGAGTATATTTTGGTGAACCCGCTCTTAAGTGAAGAAAACATCATTACTATAAAAAACTTTTTACAGAATAACATAGAAAACCTTACAAAAGATAAACAATATCAAAAGATGGCACACCTGGATTTGACTATACCTGACAATAAGAAAAATATGGCCTTAACCGATATGCTTCAGGAGGTAAAAGATATTCAGCAGAGTATCGAGGCTATTATCCTTAACTTTCGTTTTTATCAAATGGATAAGCGAACCAGTCAGGAACAGATTCTGAAGAACATGGTAATGAAGGCTGCAGAGGAACATCTGCTGGAAAATCCAGCAGCGGTCTTGGAATCTTTGAGAGAACGGGAGAAGAAGGGCGGTCTCGGGATTCCTGAAACCAATATTGCCCTCTTCCATGCAAGGAGTGAGCATGTCCGGGAACTTATTTTCCAAATTGCCCATCTGCCGGATCCGTGTCTTGTAAAAGGGATGGATGGGAGCGGGGTAGTAATGAAGAACCTTCTGCTCATGCTGGCACCGGCAGAATTAAGCAAAAGGGAGCAGGAGATATTGAGCTTAATCAGCACCAATATCATTGAAACCGATGAGGCTATTCTGGTTTTTTCCTCAGCAAATGAGGAATTGATTAGCAAAAAGCTAGAAACTATATTTGTAGAGTATCTTCAATCTAATTTTAAAATAAATCAATAAAGGAATGATTGGATGAGACAAGCAGTGCATTTTGGAGCAGGCAACATTGGCAGAGGATTTATCGGTGCCCTTTTTTCCCAGTCAGGCTACAATGTTGTTTTTGTAGACATTGCTGATCAGATTATTAATCAATTAAATGAGGAAAAGCAGTATAAGGTTAAGCTTGCTACAGATGAGCAGGAGACCATGATAATTGAAAACGTTTCAGGATTAAATAATCTGAAACAAGAAAAAGAAGTAGTTGAAGCAATCAAGGATGCAGCATTTTTGACAACTGCGATTGGACCTGATATTCTTCCAAGGATTGCGCCGTTAATTGCTAAAGGATTGGCCGCAAGAGTAGATGAAGGCGGCAACGGCGAAAAACTTTATGTCATTGCCTGCGAAAACCAAATATCAGCTACAGATCTGTTAAAAGGGTATATCCTGGAACACCTTGATGAAAAGGTAAAAGACAAGGTTCAGCAGCAGGTCTCTTTCTTAAATTCAGCTGTTGACCGGATTGTTCCGATTCAAAACAATCATGGGTCACTCGATGTTCTCGTTGAGCCGTATCACGAATGGGTTGTGGAAACAACGGAAGAGATTCCGCCTATTGAAGGAATGAAAATGGTTCCTGAACTTGCTCCCTTTATTGAAAGAAAACTGTTTACCGTGAATACAGGACATGCAGTTATTGCTTACCTAGGCTATCTTGAGAATAAAGAAACGATTGACCAAACACTTGCAGATGAAGAAATTTACAAGCAAGTCCGGGGGACTTTGGGTGAGACCGGGGCCTACTTAATCAATCGTTATGATTTGGATCCGGAAGATCACCAGAAATATATTGATAAAATAATCGGCCGTTTCCAAAATGCCCACTTAAATGATGGTGTAACAAGAGTCGGGCGTTCACCATTAAGGAAGCTTGGCCCAGATGACAGGCTGGTGCGCCCGGCAGTACAAGCGCAAAAAGCAGGCCTCTCCTACACTAATCTTGCAAAGGCAATTGCAGCAGCCTTAATGTTTGATTATGAGGGAGATGAAGAAGCAGTAAAACTGCAGGGGATGATTAAAGAAAATGGAGTGCCATATGTACTTCAAGAAGTTTGTGGTCTTGCTGAATCAAGCGAACTGGCAAAGGAAATTATAAGCCAGTATGAATCATTAAATAAGTAACCCCGCCTTAGAAAAATAAAAATAAAAATAAACTCAGGCTGTCGAGTAATCTCGGCAGCCATTTTATTTTTATCTCTATTAACTTTGCCTCTTGATGCATATACGGAAATCAAACAGAGTTAAAAATGATCATAATTTCGAAGCAAATAGGCTATCCATTTACAATCTGGATGGTTTTGGATATTCGCAATCAATCCTTTTACGATCGCAAGGCTCAAGCTCGGTTCCAGGATATGCTGCTTGAGCAGGAGCAGGGATTCTTTTTCAATCGGTTCTTCTATTTCCTCTATTTTTTGGTCCATAAATTCAATAATTTGTTCTGCAGTTATTTCTTTGTTCATCGGTTCCTTAAACATCTCATATAGCTCTTCAGTGATGAACGGGATGGTAGATTGTTTTGCCAGCAAATTTGTTTTTTCCGCAAGTGATCTGCTCAGCAGATTCAAATCCAGAGGTATATTGAAAAATAAAAATAAATGAGAATAGATTTGCATGAAGCCTTTAATGCAATAAATTAAATCGTATTTTGTTTGTTTGGCACTCTCTCCATATAACTTCTCTATCATCGAAAGGGTAATTTCATCAATTAATTTGTCATAGTGACGGACTTTTAGTATTAGTTCCTCATTAAAGGTGTGTGCTTGTTCCTTAATAAAGATCTTGGCAAAGTCGGAATGCTTTTGAAAGGAGTTAAATGCAGTATGAAAAAAGCTGTTTAAAAGTTCTTCTTTTCGATTGGAATTATTGACTACATGGTCAATATCTGTAACAAATTTCATCATAAAATGATCTATTAATGCCATAATCAACTCATCTTTTGACTTGAAAGATAAGTAAAAAGCACCTTTGGATATACCGGCACGCTCAGTGATCTGCTGAACAGAGGTAGCTTCAAATCCTTGTTCGGCAAAGAGTTCTAAAGCGCTTTCCATAATTATTTCTTTTTTGCCCATTTAATCTGCCGCTCCTTTTTTGTTGACAAATGACCAACTGGTCATTAGTATAAGTAATTGAGTTTGATAAGTCAATTAGGGGTAGGTGTACAAGTGAAAGCTTTAGTCAATTTTGTCCTCCAGAATAAACTTGCAGTTTGGCTGCTTACAATCATTATTACGGTATCTGGCATCTATTCAGGTACACGAATGAATATGGAAACCATTCCGGATGTGTCCATTCCTTACTTAATGGTAATGGACGTATATCCAGGTGCGACACCAGAGAAAGTGATGGAAGAAGTGTCCATCCCTATAGAAAAAGCCGTAGAAGGCCTTGAAGATGTTAAATCAGTCTATTCAAATTCATATTCTAACATGTCAAATATCCAAGTGGAATATGAATACGGCATAGATATGGATGAGGCAAAACGTGCCCTGCAATCTGCGCTGGATACGGTTGCGCTCCCGGAAGGGGCACAGGAACCTAATATAACGGCCATCAGCATGAACATGATGCCGGTTGCTGCCTTAAGCATAAGCAGCACGACAGAAGATATTGTTGAATTAACTTCTACAGTTGAGGATGTCATCCTTCCAAAAATCGAGAAAATCGATGGTGTTGCATCGGCCACAATCACTGGCCAGCACATAGAAGAAGTACAGCTCACATATAACGATGAAAAAATGGCTCAACTTGGCTTAACGGAAGAAAAAGTAAAGGAAATGATTCAAGCAAGCAATCTGGCTGTATCATTAGGGCTTTACGAATTTGAAGAAGGTGAGCAGGCCGTAGCAGTAGACGGGAAGTTCATGACTGAGGATGAGTTAAAGAATATGCTCATTCCGGTAACGCCATCCGCACAAAACCAATCTCCATTTGTAAAGTTAAGTGATATTGCAGAGGTTGAAACTGTCGGCAAAGTACAATCGGTTTCACGTACTAATGGTAATGATGCGATTGCCATTCAAATTGTGAAAGGACAGCAAGCTAACACGGTTGAAGTGGTCAACAGTGTTAAAGAATTAATCAAAGAAGAAGAAGCTAAGATTGATGGCCTCGTTATTGATGTTTCACTTGACCAGGGTGAGCCAATAGAAGAGTCTGTTTCAACTATGATTGAAAAAGCGGTGTTTGGCGGGTTAATTGCCGTATTAATTATACTGCTGTTCTTGCGGGATTTTAAATCTACGATTATATCAATTATTTCAATTCCAGTTTCAATTTTCATGGCTTTGATGCTGCTTCACTGGATGGATATTACCTTGAATATCATGACACTTGGGGCAATTACCGTTGCCATCGGCCGTGTAATTGATGACTCCATTGTTGTAGTCGAAAATATTTATCGCCGCCTGCATCTAAAAGAAGAAAAACTAACAGGGCGGGCACTGATACGCGAAGCAACAATTGAGATGTTCAAGCCAATTCTATCTTCAACATTAGTAACCGTTGCGGTATTTGCGCCTCTTATTTTTGTTGGAGGAATGGTTGGCGAACTGTTCATGCCATTTGCTTTGACAATGACATTTGCGCTCGGAGCATCACTCATTGTCGCGATTACTATTGTTCCTGCGTTATCTCATTTCTTATTCAAAAAGAAATTATATAGTGAAAAAACAGAAGGAACCCATAAAGAAGCTGGGAAGCTTTCTAATTGGTATAAAGGGATTCTTGAAAAGTCACTAAATCATAAAATGATTACTTCCATAATTGCCGTTGTATTACTAGCAGGCAGTTTAGCACTGACACCGTTGATCGGGTTCAGCTTTATGGGCAGTGAGGAAGAAAAAGTCATGTACTTAACGTACACACCGGAAGCTGGCGAGCTGAAGGAGGAAACATTAGAAAACGTTAAAGAAGTAGAAGAGGAAATGCTTAAACGTGAAGATATAGATATTGTTCAAATATCGGTTACGGAAGAAGCTGATCAAATGGCAGCCATGATGGGAGGAGGAGCCGGCGGTGCATTAATGTACCTCATCTTTGACCCGGAAATGGATAATTTCCCTGAAGTCCGCGAAGAAATAGAAGACTATGTGTTTAATATCGGACATTCAGGCGAATGGAAAAGCCAAAACTTCTCTTCTATGTCCGCTTCAAGCAATGAGGTCAGCTACACATTCTACAGTGAGGATTTAAATAAGCTGAATGACGCTGTCAAAATGGTAGAAGGCGCTATGAAAGAAGTTGAGGGCTTAGAGGATGTTACATCCAGTGCTGAAGATGCTTATGTTGAATATACATTTAATGTAGAGCAGGATGAGCTTTTGCAATATGGATTGACAGCCGGACAAATTGTTATGATGCTCAATCCATCAAACACACAGGATGTACTGACGACAATTGATAAAGATGGTGAAACGTTAGAGGTCATTGTCCAGCAGGAGCAGACTGAACAGCCTAAATCCATCGATGATATCCTGGCAACACCTGTACAGACAGCGCTCGGCACGACTATGCCTCTATCTGAGCTTGTCAAGGTGGAAGAGGGCACAACGCTTAATACTCTTGCCCGCAGCAAAGGAGAATACTATGCCACTGTTTCAGGAAAAGTTGTAGAAGACGATATTTCTAAAGCGACATCTGAATCAGATAAAGCTATTGATAAACTGGATTTGCCTAAAGGAGTTACAGTCGGAGTAGCCGGAGTACAGGCAGATATGAATGAGACATTTACACAGCTCGGAGCGGCCATGCTTGCAGCGATTGCGATTGTGTACTTTATTCTTGTTGTGACATTCCGCGAAGGTGTCGCACCATTTGCCATCTTGTTCTCGCTGCCGTTTGCCGTTATTGGTTCATTTGCAGGTCTATTGTTGGCAGATGAAACCATCTCTGTATCTGTCATGATGGGATTATTAATGTTAATCGGTATTGTCGTGACAAACGCTATTGTTCTAGTTGACAGAATTATTCATATGGAACGCGACGGTATGGTGATGAGGGAAGCGGTTCTGGAAGCGGGAGCTACTCGACTTCGGCCGATCCTTATGACTGCTATTGCGACGATTGGAGCTTTGATCCCGCTGGCAATTGGATCAGGCGGAGGCGGTTTAATCTCCAAGGGGCTTGCGATTACGGTAATTGGCGGTTTGGCAAGTTCCACGCTGTTAACGCTTATTATCGTACCGATCGTTTACGAAGTATTATCCAAGATGTTTAAGAAAAATCGCAGAGAAATAGAAGAAAACTAGAAACAAAAGCCCTGCAAGCTAATATTCAAGCTTACAGGGCTTCTTTTAAATGTACCTGCAGAATTCCCTTTTCTCCTTTATCAGATCCACCTTTGCAAAAAGAAGTGCATACATGATGGTAAAAACGATATAGGCAAACCCAATTATGAAGCTCAGTTGCCGTGCTGTGAAGATTTCGAGCAGAAACCCTGCAGAGCCCATTGAGATGGCCAGGGAAAGATTTGAGAGCATTTGCATAAGCCCAAAAAATGTTCCCTGCTTCGCTCTGGGTATATACTTCATCATGATTGTGTCCAGGCAAATATTCCCGAGACCCCCAGCAAAAGTGATAAATACTACAATGAAAAGGGCGAAATAAAAGTTTGGGGCAATGCTTAACAAAATATGTCCTGTTCCTTCCAAGGCTATAAAGATTATCACCAGCGTAATGAGACTGCGTTTGATCATATGAGAAAAGAACGAACTAATAATTAGGCCCAGCCCCAATGCCCCATACATAAAGCCAACACCCAATTCCCCCATTTCGAAAACTTCAAGGCCATAGATACTAACAAGAATATTGTCTATTCCATTGGCAAGCGGCATTGTCAGCATAATGATAAAGAAGGCAATGAGAGCCGAAGAGCCGAATATTAGTTTGAAAGGTGACATAGCATTTGAAGGCATCCTTTTCGTTTTTCTCTTTTTTTCTGCAGATCCTGTTGGTATGCTCAGCTTGGAAATAATCAAGGCAGACAATAAGAAAGTAAGGGCATTTATAAGAAATGAAGCCTGGTTTCCGAACAGATAAGCTAAAATGCCTCCGGTGCTTGAGCCAATAATGAGAACAGCACCTGTCATAATTTGTTCAATCGCATTGACGTATATAAGGCTATCTGGTTTTGCGAGAGCGGGAATAGAAGCCATTCTCGTCGGAGAGTAGATGGCTTCTCCCATAGCAATAAGGAATGAGCTCAAATAGACGATCCAGAGATCGCCAGGATCACGTACAAGGATCAATGACAGAACAGCAGGAATTCTCAGAAGATCAATTGCAATGAGAATGGTTCTTTTGGATAAGCGGTCAGCCAGCATTCCGCCTATTGGCGCCAGCAAAAGAAATGGAGCCATACGGACGGCAAAGAGAAGCCCGATTGCTACGCCTGACCCTGTTACCTGGTAAAGCAGCGATAGAAGCGCCACTTGTGTAAAACGGTTTCCTATGCCGTTAATAACGCCTGCCCAAAAAAGCTTTTGATTATTCTTTTCTTTTTTCCAGACACTCAAATTTGTCATTACCGCAGCCTCTCCAACCAAATGAATTAGATAAATATCTAATTTGAGAATAGAACCACATTGATTAGATAGATATCTAATTAGATTATAATCAAATAAGATGGTTTTAACAATCCCTGGATTTAACATTTTGTGTGAAGCCTTAACCTATTAAAACCGTAATTAAAAATGAAGGAGGGTACAAATATAAAACTTTTTCGTTTATAAACTGATATGTTTTAAAACCCGTCTTTGTTGGTAGTTAAATAGTATAACAGCCAGAAAGGATCATGATTTATGAAAGAAATTACGGTAACGATTGATTATGATGGGATGAAATATCAGACTAATATTATTACCAAAAAAGAAGTAAAGGAAGAAGAA
Source organism: Bacillus sp. J33 (assembly GCF_000518885.1). Classification (GTDB taxonomy): domain Bacteria; phylum Bacillota; class Bacilli; order Bacillales; family Cytobacillaceae; genus Cytobacillus. The sequence goes on from NZ_JAEL01000003.1 coordinate 13,917, forward strand.
GTTATAAAAAAGGCAGAGGAGCAGGTGAGAAAACAATGGGCTGGCTAAGCCGCCCGGAACATATACAAAAACCCCCTTTACTTGCGCCATTCATTGGCCATGTAAGGGGGTTTTATATGTTATGAAAAGCTGTTTTCAGTGGAGCTTTTGCTCCAATTTTGCCTGCAGCGTTTCAATTCGATTTGGCAGGACAAATAAATATTCTATTAAACTCTCTAACAAGTCCATCAGCAAAGAGGCCATCTCCTGGTCAATATCCTTTTCAAGATCAAGCATCTGGTAAAAGGCGCTCCCAGGCTGGACAAGCTGGCTAAGGGACTGCAGGGGTCTTGCCAAATCAACATGCTTAGGCAATTGTTCAAATTGCTTAGAAAGATTTTGCCCTTTGATTTCCTCGCCGAGAAAGTTTTTAAGGATGCTTTCAAGCACCCGCTTGGACATGACGGCGGTGGCAACGGTATCTTTGGATTGGCTGACATTTAAAGCTGATCGGTAAGCTCTGGTTAGATCGGACGGTATATCTTTGATTTTCTCGAGATGAGTCAAAAGTTCTTTGACGGAGTTGGGATCATATATATAAAGAGCAGTTTCTTCGCTGAATTGGTCTTCTTGGTTAAGAATCATAATAAAGACAGATTCTTTTTTGCAGGCTGAACATACCCCGTGGGAAAGAATACTGGACTTGCTTGTATGATTATAATTAGCTTTAATAGTAAAAAGACTGGTTTTACTGCATTTCGGACACTCGCATTGGACACTTGCGGGTATCTTTTTATACCCGAATTGACTATGTGAAACAATCTGTGCAGGCAATACCCTTCTCATAAAAACCCTCCGCTAGAAAATTTTACGTTTCCATTCCATTACATTTAAGTATAACTTTGAAAATGGGGAGTTCAAGCCTGAAAAATATGGAATTTGCATTTGGCGAGTAAAAAAAGAACAGCTTTCTTATTGAAAGCTGCTCCCATAATATTCTAATAAACTTAGCCTTTATAAGGGTTATCCCGATTATCTCTCACATTATCAAAGTTATATGCATCTCTGCGTCGAACCTCGACCTCTTCATCATAGCCGGAAACAGTCCGATCTGTGTAGTCGTAGTCGTCTTTTGTTGTGTCTCCGAGGTTTTCGCTTAGCGGACGGTTCGAGTCAAGATTGTCATCAGTCCATACAGTGCTGCTGTTTCGTGTATGATCTTTGAAAGCATTGGTACCGCGGTCAAGCTCGCCGGGATTTAAAGGATCAGCATTCGTATAGGTTGTCCGATCTCCTTCAAGCGTTGTACGGCCAGTGTCCGTATAACCGTCATTAAAGTCAGCGGACTTGGTTTCAGGGTCCACTAGTACAAGGATTTTCCCTGATTTGACATCAGCTTCATAATGATGTGCCTCTTCTTCAGGGATGCCCATTCCAATAAGAGCTCCGGCGATTCCGCCTGCACCAGCACCGACTGCAGCCCCTGTTAACGTAGCAGCAATTGGCCCTGCTGCAACAATTGGTCCAATGCCAGGAATAGCTAATGCACCAACGCCGGCGAGCAGACCTGTCAATCCTCCGAGAACTCCGCCTGTTGCAGCCCCAGCAGCAAGGCCTTCTTCAGTTTTCGTATCCGTTTCTTCTGTAACTGCATCTACATCTTCTTGATTCTTGCCGATGACAGAGATATCTTCTGAACGGTATCCTTCAGCTCTTAATTTTTCAACTGCCTGAATAGCTTCCTGCTCTGTATCGTATGCGCCTGCAATATGCTTGCTTGTTGCCATTGTTATCATCCTCCTTATATTTTAATGCTTATCTATTGGTGTACATACCTTTTGTGTAACTCCTATAAACTGAATGGGTAAAATTACTAATTACCAAACTCTTGACTCAATCGCCTACTTGACCTGCAAGCCCTTAGTAGTTAGTTTTAACATAGAGAGAAAGCATAGGAAGGTTGATTAACTTGAGGAAACTATTTTATGAGGACCCATACTTACGTTCATTTAAGACTGAATTACTGAAACAAGAAACCGATGAACAGAAAAGGGTTTATGCAGTATTGAAAGAAACAGCCTTTTATCCGACAGGAGGCGGCCAGCCCCATGACCTTGGTACATTGAATGGAATCAAAGTGCTGGATGTCGAGGAGGCCGATGGAGAAATACGCCACTATTTGGAAAGTGAATTGGACGATTCTAGCCTTGAAGTTTCAGGTGAAATAGAATGGGACAGGCGTTTTGACCATATGCAGCAGCATGCAGGACAGCATATTCTATCAGCTGCCTTCGAAGAACTTTTTGGCTATAAGACGGTCAGTTTTCATTTAGGCAAAGAGCTCTTAACGATTGATTTGGATGTCAGCGAATTGCCAGAACAGCATGCAGCAGAAGCGGAGAGATTGGCTAATTCCATTATCCTTGAGAATCGGCCGATTGACACCAGGTGGGTGACTGCTGAGGAAGCCGGGAGATTACCGCTGCGAAAGCAGTTATCTGTAAATGAAGACATACGTCTGGTAATTATTCCTGAATATGATTATAACGGATGCGGAGGAACACATCCTACTTCAACTGGCCAGGTTGCCGGCATTAAAATATTGGATTGGGAGAGGCAAAAAAAGAAAATACGTGTCCAATTTGTATGCGGAAGCCGCGTACTTCAACAGCTTCAGCAAAAGCAAAGGGTTACGAAGGAACTTAGCCAGCTGCTAAATGCTCCAGAACAGGATCTGCCGCTTGCGGGAAAACGATTGATAGAAAATACCAAGGATCTGGAGAAAGAGCTTGAAGCAGCCAGGGATGCTCTTTTAGACTATGAAGCAAAAGGATTGGCCAGTTGTTCACCTGAAGCAGCAAACGGAAAGCTGATAAGTGAAATCTACTGGGGACGTTCCATCCAGGAAATGCAAAAGCTTGCCCGTCTGATAGCCTCTCAAGCAGAAGATGCAGTTGTTATTCTAATAAATGAGGCACAAGATAAACTGCAATTTGTTTGTGCAAGAGGAGAGCTTCCTAAAGTCAATATGAAGGATTTATCCTCAGAACTTTTAAAAGCAATTAACGGCAAAGGCGGAGGAAATGCACAATTTGCACAAGGGGGCGGAGAGAAGCTTATGAGCGGAGAGAAACTGCTGCAGCAAGCAAAGGAACTTGCAGGTCAAATGGCTGATTAGGGAAGAGTAATTGATAAAATATTTAGAAAAATTACGAAAAACGATTGTAATGCAGCTGCTGTTGTATTACAATTTTATCATGGGCCATGCATTATAATGAATGTTTATGTCAACCTCATAAACACCTCATATAATATCCGGTTCTGCAGGAGGCAAGTTCATGTACAGGCAAAATACCGTCTATATTATCGGAGACAGCAAGACATCATTGAACAACCCTATTATGCAAAAATATAATGGTTTCTTTGTTGCACTTGTAATCGACAGGGAAACAGATCAAATTGTAGATGCTGAATGCTCCTCTACAATTAATTTAACCTCATTATTTATTAAATCTATTTTTGTTGGAAAATCCATTTTAGAAATCGACAAAGTTATGGAAGAAATAGAAAGCCGCTACTTTGGTTCCTCACAAAAGGCTTTAATGGTTGCTTTTAAAAATGCTCATATAAAATATACGCAAATTTTGAATAAATAAAGCTGCTTTTTCTGTTTTCCCCAGATGAAATCCAGCTATCGGAGAAAAGCTTTTTTCTCCGATAGCTGGATTTTTTTCTTTCAAAAAATATAATCTTGAAAAATGGAAAACTAGCGAAGTTGTTTTCGGAAAATAATAAATAATCTATAATATAGGAAAATACTATAAAATTTGGGGGATTTTAAATGAAGCTATATCTATCTGTTGATATGGAAGGGATTACTGGGCTGGCTGACCATACCCATGTTAATTCCTCGAAGCATAATTATGAGCGCAGCAGAGTGATCATGACCGATGAAGCAAATTATGTTGTCACCACTGCATTTGAAGAAGGCTGCAGTGAGGTTATTGTGAATGACAGCCACTCAAAGATGAATAACCTCCTTATTGAAAGGATGCACCCTGAAACACAGCTGATTACAGGTGATGTAAAACCATATTCAATGGTTCAAGGGCTTGATTCAAGTTTTAGCGGAGCGATGTTTGTAGGATACCATGCAAGGGCTTCTATGAGAGGGGTTATGTCACACTCCATGATATTTGGTGTAAGGCATATGTACATCAATGATCATGCGATTGGCGAAATGGGCTTCAATGCCTATGTGGCCGGCTATCATGGGGTTCCAATTTTAATGGTGGCCGGAGATGACCAGGCGGCTTTAGAAGCAGAGAAGTTGATTCCAAATGTCACAACAGCTGTTGTAAAAGAAACGATTTCCCGTTCCGCAGTAAAATCGCTGACGCCAGCAAAGGCAGGACAGCTTTTAAGAGAAAAAGCCGCGGAGGCCCTTAAAAAGAAAGATCTCGTGAAGCCGCTTGATCCTCCGGATAACCCTGTATTAAGAATCGAGTTTGCCAATTACGGCCAGGCCGAGTGGGCAGCGTTAATGCCAGGAGCAGAGATAGAAGAGAATACAACCATTGTCCGCTATCAGGCAAAAGACATTCTTGAAGCATACCAGGCAATGCTGGTCATGACGGAGCTGGCCATGAGAACTACATTCTGTTAGGAAGTGTTAATGAATGACTGGATACATAATGAAACGCCTTATTGCCATGGTCGTAACACTCTGGTTCATTATCACATTGACTTTTTTCTTAATGCATGCCATACCGGGATCGCCTTTTAACGAAGAGAGGAATACAAGTGAAGCGGTCCAGCGTAACCTTGAGAGGTTCTACCATTTAGATGAACCGCTATATGTGCAATATGGGATGTATTTAAAGTCCGTTGTCACGTTTGACTTTGGACCCTCTATTAAAAAGTCCTCCCAGACGGTGAATGAAATGCTGGGGCGCGGATTCCCGGTTTCTTTTGAGCTGGGAATGGTCACTCTTATTGTGGCTGTCTTTTCCGGAATTGCCCTGGGAATCATTGCGGCTCTCCGGCACAATGGATTTATTGATTATTTGGCGATGACCATTGCCGTCCTTGGAATATCGGTACCAAACTTTGTGCTTGCAACTTTACTAATTCAGCAGCTTGCGGTCAATCTGGCTATTCTGCCGGTGGCCACCTGGTCAAGCCCCAAACATATGATTTTGCCGACTTTGGCGCTTGCAACTGGCCCTATGGCGATTATTGCCCGCTTAACACGCTCAAGCATGCTGGAGGTGCTGACTCAGGATTACATAAAAACGGCAAAGGCAAAAGGTCTATCGCCTGTGAAAATTGTATTTAAGCACGCATTAAGGAATGCTCTTCTGCCCGTTGTAACTGTATTGGGTTCATTGGCTGCAAGCATTTTGACAGGTACATTTGTCATTGAAAAAATATTTGCGATTCCTGGAATGGGAAAGTATTTCGTTGAGAGCATTAATACCCGTGATTACCCGGTTATTATGGGCACAACCGTTTTCTACAGTACCATCTTGATCATAATGCTGTTCCTTGTTGATATTGCGTACGGAATATTAGATCCGAGAATCAAGCTTCACAAAAAGGAGGCGAGCTAATTGGAATTGCGCAAACAGCATGACAACCACAATCTTGCACCCGACATTCCGGATGATTGGTTTGTACCCAAGGCCAAGGACCAGGATGAATCAGAAGCAGTTGTAAGGCCAAGCCTCTCCTACTGGCAGGATGCCTGGCGCCGGCTTTTGAAAAATAAGCTCGCAATGGCAGGATTGTTTTTTCTCATCGGTTTAGCTTTTATGGCCATATTTGGCCCATCCCTATCGCCTCATAGTATATCGGAGCAGTCCCTGGCCAATCAGAATATGCCTCCATCTTCAAAATATTGGTTTGGAACCGATGAACTGGGCCGTGATGTATTCGCAAGAACCTGGTATGGGGCTAGGATTTCTTTATTCGTCGGTATTGTAGCGGCAATGATTGACTTTGCAATCGGAGTGATATATGGCGGAATTGCCGGCTATAAAGGCGGACGAACGGATAATGCCATGATGAGAATCGTTGAAATTCTTTACGGACTCCCGTATTTGCTGGTCGTTATCCTGATCAGTGTTGTAATGGGACCTGGTTTATTTACGATTATATTTGCCCTCTCCGTGACAGGCTGGGTTGGCATGGCCCGGATTGTACGGGGACAGGTTCTGCAGATAAAGAACTATGAATTTGTATTGGCATCCAAGACATTCGGAACCAAAACTTCCCGGATTATTAAGAAAAACCTGCTGCCAAACACAATGGGGCCAATTATCGTACAGATGACCCTCACCGTACCGTCAGCTATCTTTGCAGAAGCGTTCCTGAGCTTCCTTGGTTTAGGGATTCAGCCGCCTTTTGCAAGCTGGGGTTCAATGGCGAATGATGGTTTGTCTACGATTCTATCAGGCCATTGGTGGCGCCTGTTCTTCCCGGCCTTTTTTATCTCCCTGACGATGTTTTCATTTAACGTGCTTGGAGACGGTTTGCAGGATGCCCTCGATCCGAAGTTAAGGAGGTAGCAGCATGAAGAAAGTACTGGAAGTAAAAGACTTGCATGTCACATTTACAACATACGGAGGCGAGGTCAAGGCAGTAAGGGGAGTATCATTTGACCTTTTTAAAGGTGAAACGCTGGCGATTGTCGGTGAATCCGGCTGCGGAAAAAGTGTGACTTCCCAAAGCATTATGCGCCTGATTCCATCTCCTCCCGGCAAAATAACGAATGGGGAAGTCTTGTTTAATGGACAGGATCTGACCAAATTGAAAGAATCCGAAATGAGGAATATTCGCGGCGCGGATATTTCCATGATTTTTCAGGATCCTATGACAGCACTAAACCCGACAATTACAATCGGGGAGCAAATTATCGAAGGAATCATGCAGCATGAAACCATTTCAAGGCAGGATGCCCGTAAAAAAGCCCTGAAAATGCTTGATTTAGTCGGAATCCCTAATCCGATTGAACGCTTGAAGCATTATCCTCATCAGTTCAGCGGCGGCATGAGGCAGCGTATCGTTATTGCCATGGCCCTCGTCTGCGAACCTGAAGTACTGATTGCGGATGAGCCGACTACAGCATTGGATGTTACCATACAAGCACAAATTTTGGATTTATTTAAAGATATTCAGAAGAAAACGGGTGTTTCTATAATAATCATCACCCATGATCTGGGGGTTGTCGCTCAAGTAGCGGACCGCATTGCAGTTATGTACGCAGGAAAAATAGTAGAGGCAGGGGAAAGAAGGGAAATCTTCTATAATCCTCAGCATCCCTATACAAAAGGCTTGTTAAATTCAGTTCCCCGCCTTGACTTGGATGGTGCCGACCTGGTTCCTATAGGCGGGTCGCCGCCAGACTTGTTCTCACCGCCAGCTGGATGCCCGTTTGCAGCACGCTGCGATTTTACTATGGAAGTATGTGACCGGGTCTATCCGTATAAAACCCGCCTAAGCAGAGAACACCATGTAGACTGCTGGCTCCAGGATAAGCGGGCACAGAAAATGCTTGCGGGAGTTAAATAGGTTATTCCTTTCACGGGACTGATTCGGTGCCAGTGAAGGTTATTATTCTTTCAGCTGCCTTGGCGGTTGAATATAAAAAGATATTTATATTAATAGAGGGGGAAAAAGTATGAAAAAGTTTTTATCACTGCTGCTTGCGGCTGTACTGCTATTTGTTATGGCAGCTTGTACGGCAAACGAAAATGCCGGCAATGAAACAGATGGCAAGGATGATGGCAGCAAAGAGGAAGAAAGCACGGAGAAAGTTCTTTATTTGAACAATGGCCAGGAGCCGACTTCGTTTGACCCTCCAATCGGGTTTGACTCTGTTTCATGGAGCGCGTTAAATAACCTAATGGAAGGTTTGACTCGTTTAGGCAAAGACCATGAACCTGAGGCAGCAATCGCTGAAAAGTGGGATATATCAGAAGATGGAAAGACCTATACATTTCATATCCGTGAAGATGCAAAATGGTCAAATGGCGATCCTGTAACTGCAGGCGATTTTGAATTTGCCTGGAAGCGTCTATTAAATCCTGACACAGGTTCTTCTGCTGCATTCCTTGGCTATTTTATTGAAGGCGGAGAAGCTTATAACAATGGGGAAGGCTCTGCAGATGATGTAAAGGTCAAAGCAGTTGATGACAAGACATTTGAAGTAACTTTGACTAGCCCGCAAGCATACTTTTTAAGTGTGATCACTAACCCTGCATTTTTCCCAATTAACGAAAAGGTTGCTGCAGAAAATCCTAAGTGGTTTGCTGAAGCCGAATCTTTTGTTGGAAACGGTCCTTTCAACTTAACAGAATGGGAGCATGACAGCCATTTTGTCATGGAGAAAAACGATCAGTATTGGGATGCTGAAAATGTAAAGCTTGATAAAGTTCATTGGGCAATCGTTGATGATACTAACACTGAATACCAAATGTACCAAACTGGCGAGCTTGATGTATCTGAAGTTCCTGCAGAGCTAAGCGAACAGCTTTTAGGAGAGGCAGATGTTGAAGACCAGGCGGGTGATTATTTCTACCGTTTTAATGTAAATATGGAACCATTCCAAAATGTGAATATCCGTAAAGCTTTCGCAATGGCAGTAGATCAGAAGCAAATCGTTGACTTTGTAACAAAGAATGGAGAAAAGCCGGCATATGGTTTTGTATCTTACGGATTTACTGATCCTTCAGGAAAAGATTTCCGTGAAGCAGCAGGCGACCTTGTCAAAACAAACATAGAGGAAGCAAAAGCTCTTCTTAAAAAAGGGATGGAAGAGGAAGGATATGACAAACTTCCAGAAGTAACTTTAACATACAGCACAGATGATACACACAAGAAAATAGCTGAGGCTCTTCAGCAAATGTTCAAAGATAATTTAGGCGTGGAAGTTAAGCTTGCCAATATGGAATGGAATGTATTCGCTGAAGAACAAAAAGCGCTTAAGTTCCAATTATCACGCAGCTCTTTCCTTGCTGACTATGCTGATCCAATCAACTTCCTTGAAAACTTCCAGACAGGCCACTCCATGAACCGTACTGGCTGGAGCAATGAAAAGTACGATCAGTTAATTAAAGATGCGAAAAATGAAGCAGATGAAGCAAAGCGCTTTGAACTCATGTACGAAGCTGAAAAAATCCTATTCGAAGAAATGCCGATTATCCCTATCCATTTCTACAACCAGGTTTATCTCTATAATGATGCTGTTTCAGGTATTGTCCGCCATCCGGTAGGATACCTGGAGCTTAAATGGGCAGATAAGAAGTAATTTATCTTCAGTTTGATTTGAACTCGACAGAGGAAAAAGGGGTGTTCGAAGGAACATCCCTTTTTTAAAGAAAAAAATCTAAATTATTTCCCGAAAAATAAAAGATATTCTCGAATTTTAGCATATATACCCGAAAATGAATTCATTTCTCGAGCCCATAGAGCATATAATGCTAAAACCAACTTAAAAGGATGTGACAGCATGGCAATCAAACCTCTCCGCCTAAATAAGGGAGATACGATTGGGATTATTGCACCGGCAAGCCCGCCAAACCAGGATAACCTGAAGCGTTCTTTATCATTCCTGGAGGAGCTGGGTTTAAAGGTGAGGATGGGAGACCATGTTTACGACCAATATGGATACCTGGCCGGGAAAGATGAAGACAGGCTGGCAGATTTACATAAGATGTTTCTGGATAAGGAAGTAAAAGCCATCATCTGTGCAGGGGGAGGCTATGGAACTGGCAGAATTGCTTCCCAAATCGATTACAGCCTAATCAAGGCCAATCCGAAAATATTCTGGGGCTACAGTGATATCACCTTTTTGCATACGGCCATTCTCCAACAGGCAGGGCTGGTAACCTTTCATGGGCCAATGCTTGCTTCTGATATTGGGAAAGAAGATGCTGACCCTATATCCAAGCAGTATTTTAGCCAATTATTTGAACCGAAGGAACTTATTTATCCAGGAGAAATCTCCAATCTGGAGACGATGGTGAGCGGAAGTGCGGCAGGGGTTTTAACTGGCGGAAATCTTTCGCTGCTGGCAAGCACGATTGGAACGGCATATGAAATTGATACAAAAGAAAAACTTGTGCTAATCGAAGATATCAATGAAGAGCCCCGTGCGGTGGACCGCATGCTAAACCAGCTTGATATGGCAGGGAAGCTTAAGGATGCGGCAGGCTTTATCATTGGCGATTTTAATAATTGTGTTCCGCAAAGAGATCTTTCCCTGGAGCTGGATGAAGTCCTGGATACTTATATTAACAGGGTGAATAAGCCGTCTGTAAAAGGCTTCCATATTGGCCATTGTTCTCCGCATATTTCCGTTCCCTTTGGTGTAAAGGCAGAATTGGATGCAACCAATAAAAAGCTGACAATCGAAAGCGGCATTGAGTAAAAGGGTGGTATAGATGAAAATAAACAAAATTGAAACATACAGAGTTGCGGTACCACTTAAAAAACCATTTAAAACAGCCTTGAGAACTGTTGAGACAGCAGAAACAATTGTTGTTAAAGTAACATGTGATAACGGGATTATTGGCTGGGGAGAAGCACCGCCGACTGTTGTCATAACAGGTGATAGCCTCTTAAGCATTGAATCGGCCATCCATCACGTCTTAAAGCCTTTTATAATAAATAAAAGCCTTCTAAACTATGAGGAAATCTTTCAGGGGATTCAATCAGCTTTGGTGAACAATACAAGCGCCAAGGCTGCGGTTGATATGGCATTATACGATTGCCTTTCCCGGCAGTGTGGACTGCCTCTTTACCAATTCCTGGGAGGTCATAAAAATGAAGTGGAAACGGATTATACAGTAAGCGTAAATGGTCCTGAAGAAATGGGAGAGGATGCAGTAGCCTATGTCCAGCAAGGGTTTGATGTGCTTAAGGTGAAGGTTGGCAAGGATGATATTTTAACCGATATTGAGCGAATCAGGGAAATCAGGAGTCGGGTCGGCTCCAAAATCAAGATCCGGCTGGATGCCAACCAGGGATGGAAAGCAAAAGAAGCCGTCTATGCCATTCGCAAAATGGAATCATTGGATTTAAATATTGAGCTTGTCGAACAGCCTGTGAAGGCATGGGATATTGAGGGTCTTAAACAGGTTACGGATGCGGTTGATACGCCAATCATGGCTGATGAAAGTGTCTTTACGCCTAAGCAAGCGTTTGAGGTCATCAAAACGAGAAGTGCAGATTTAATTAATATAAAGCTTATGAAAGCAGGGGGCATTTACCAGGCCCAGATCATTAATCAGCTTGCTGAGGTATGCGGAATCGAGTGCATGGTTGGCAGTATGATCGAAACCCGGATCGGAATTACGGCTGCTGCACATTTTGCAGCCAGCAAAAAGAATATAACCCGTTTTGATTTTGATGCGCCATTGATGATGGCAAAAGAAGTTGTAGATGGCGGCATTCGGTATACAGGCCGGAAAATCACACTTCCATCTGAGCCGGGCCTTGGGATCAGGAATGTTTCTTTAACGGAAAATAAACAGGAGCTGACCTCTTAATCAAAATAAAAGGACAGTGCCATTTATTAAGGAGGAGTTCGTTTTGTCAACACAGCAAAAATGGCTTATTTCAGTGCCGGTGGCAACATTATGGACAGCAAGCGATTCCTCAAGGGAGATTGACCGGGAGGCAGTGAGCCATTCAGTCGATCTGGATTCCTGGCTGGAAAAGCTGACATATGAGCCCCGCTTGGAGCTTTGTAATGGAAACCTGGTGCAATCTCAGGTTCTGTATGGAGAAGAAGTTACTGTGTTAGAGGAGAAAGGAAACTGGGCACATGTAATTGTACCAAGCCAATCCTCTTCAAAGGACGAAAGGGGATATCCTGGATGGATTCCTAAAGCCCAGCTTGTACAAAAAAGAAATTGGAATGTTAATAGCGGCAAGGTTGCTGTCGTACAGAAGAAAAAAGCGGAGCTCTATACTAACAGCAAAGATCCTGAACTGGTATTAAGCTATCAGACAGTCCTGCCAGTTTTGAAGGAGAATGCAGAGTGGGTTCAAGTACAGACCCCTTCTGCAGAAGGATTTCTAAAGGCTGAAGATGTAAGTGTATATGAATCTATGAACGGTATTCCGAAAGGAAACGGAAAGGACATTGTTGCATCCGGCAGCCAGTTTTTAGGATTACCTTATTTATGGGGCGGCATGAGCAGCTATGGCTATGACTGTTCAGGGTTCAGCTATTCTATGTTCAGGGCCAATGGCTATATCATTCCGCGGGATGCCCATGATCAGGCGGAATCAGGAAATCCCGTAGAGCTTGATGCCCTTGAACCAGGTGATTTATTATTTTTTGCATATGAGGAAGGAAGAGGCAAGCTTCACCATGTAGGAATCTATTATGGTGATGGGAAGCTGCTTCACTCTCCAAAGACAGGAAAGGCAATCGAAATTATCGATCTTAAAGATACGATCTATGAAAAGGAATTATGTGCAGCACGGCGCTACTGGCAAGAGACGGGGGAATAAAGATGACAAAAGAAGCACTGTTAAAGGTTAATCAATTAAAAAAGCATTTTTCGATGGGCAAAGGGCAAACGCTGAAAGCCGTAGATGATATTACTTTTCATATCAAAAAAGGAGAAACATTTGGTATTGTAGGAGAATCAGGATGCGGAAAATCAACTGCCGGCCGAACAATTATTGGCTTGTATGATCGTACAGAGGGTGAAGTCATCTATGATGGCAAAAATGTTCATAAAATGACTGAAAAGGAAAGATTCGCTTTTCACCGAAAAATGCAAATGATCTTCCAGGATCCATATGCTTCCTTAAATCCAAGGTCTACCGTACAAGAGATTATCTCAGAGCCTATGGAGGTTCACGGGCTTTATCCAAATAAAAAAGAGCGATTGGAGAGAATTTATCAGTTATTGGAGGATGTAGGCCTTAATCGCGATCATGCCAACCGCTATCCCCATGAATTCAGCGGCGGGCAAAGACAAAGGATTGGAATTGCCAGGGCATTGGCGCTGGATCCTGAATTCATTATTGCGGATGAGCCCATTTCTGCGCTGGATGTGTCCGTGCAGGCACAGGTTGTAAACCTGCTAAAGGGCCTTCAGAAAAAGAAAGGTCTGACCTATTTGTTTATTGCTCATGATTTATCCATGGTCAAACATATCAGCGACCGTATCGGCGTTATGTATTTAGGGCATTTAGTTGAACTAACAACAAGTGATCGTCTATATAAGAATCCCCTTCATCCTTATACCCAGGCATTGCTGTCTGCGATTCCGATTCCTGATCCTGATGTCGAAGACGGGCGGGAAAGAATTATCCTTGAAGGAGAGCTCCCAAGCCCAATGAATCCCCCAAGCGGCTGTGTATTCAGGACGCGATGCCCATATGCTATGGATGCGTGCTCTACCTTGAAGCCTGAATGGCAGGAAATTGAAAAAGACCATTATGCAGCATGCCATTTATATAATGAAAAAGTCACAGGAGATCCTAATCGGCCGCAAGTAGCCGCAGCTAAATAAGATGAATTTTCATGATCTAGAAGCAGAAGTTCTTGAATTGGCCTGCAGCTGTAAAGGACGCATTTCCTTATATATCGAAACAGAAGAGGGGATTATTCAAAAGAATTCTGATGAAATATTTTCATCTGCCAGCTTAATCAAGGTTCCGATTTTATTGGCTGGGCTTTCACAAGCCGAGAAAGGGCTGCTTCAGCTGACAGAAGAACTCGAAGTTGCGGATCATGCCAGGGTTGGAGGATCAGGGGTATTGCAGACAATGTCAAAAGGTTTGAAGCTGAGTGCAATAGACTTAATGACACTTATGATTGTTGTGTCCGATAATACAGCTGCCAATCTAGTAATCGATTTAATAGGAAAAGAGAACATCAACGGGTGGATAAAAGGCTGTAAACTGAACAGCACGGAGCTCAACCGGAAAATGATGGACTTTGAAGCTTTAAAAAAAGGTTTCGATAATAAAACGACTGCCAGAGATATGGCGAATTGTTTAAAGTCTTTGGCCGAGCATTCACTTTTATCCGGGGAGCATACAGATTTGGCTTTGAGGATATTGGATGCCCAGCAGTTTAAAAATAAGCTCGCGAACTATATAGATTTGGAGAATGTGCAAGTAGCCAGCAAGACAGGGGAACTTCCTGGAGTCGAACATGATTGTGCGATTTTTACGCGCAAAGGAAGAATGGCAATTGCTGCAGTGCTTGCTGATCAGCTTAAGGATCAGGAGGCGGGGAGAGAAGTTTTATCCTCAATTGGAAGACGGATCTGCCGTTATATGATGGAAGACTAAAGGATCGTTCTATTGCGGACGATTCTTTCATTCTTCAGAGGAGAGGCATTTAACAGTTTAGTCATTTTTATGAACAATTAGAAATATACTTGCATCAACAAGTTTTTTAATTTAAACTGAATATGTAAGCTTCTGAAGAGAAGAGGAGAGCATAATGGCAAAGGATAAGTATCTTTTGGATGATTCTCTTGGCTATAAGCTTTTCCATGCTTCAAGGCTGATGTCCAACCGCCTGAACAAGAATTTCAGGGATAATGGTTTTGATGTGACATATGAGCAGTGGCAAATTTTAAGCCGCCTTTATGAAAAAGACGGGCAAACCCAGAATCAGCTCGCTGTGAAAAATGAGCGAGATCAGCCAAGCGTATCAAGGCTGGTTGATAATATGATTAAAAGAGGTTTGGTTTCACGGCTTGCTAATAAGGCAGATAAGAGAATTAATCTTATTTACCTGACAGACAAGGCCAGAGAAATGAAAAATGATCTTAACGCTCTCGCACTAAAGACGATTGATGATGCATCAGGCACAATCAGTCGGGAGGAGCTTGAGATCTGCCTTCGAGTCCTTGATCAGGTAAGGGAAAATCTCAAATGAGAGATTCCCGCTAAAAACTTGTCTAAACAAGAAACATCATTATTTTTTTATTTGATAATGATAATCCTTCTCACCAAATCGTTGACACAGTACGAAACGGAGCCTAAAATAATTATTATAAATGATAATGATAACCGTTATCAATTATTTTTTTTGATTAATAGTGAGAATGATTATTAGTGTCATAATATGTAAACTTCAATTTTAGGAAAGTGTTAGGAACTGCCATGAAAAAAAGATACCTAGTTATCATACTCATTCTTTTATCCCTCATCTCATTATTCATTGGGGTTAAGAATCTAAATCCCCTTGATTTGCTTAATTGGAGTGAGGACCAGCTACATATTTTAATGGCAAGCAGGTTTCCTCGGCTCATCAGTATTATTATTGCCGGTATGAGCATGAGTATTGCAGGCTTGATCATGCAGCAGCTCTCCAGGAACAAATTTGTATCCCCGACTACTGCAGGAACGCTTGATTCAGCCCGGCTCGGGATTCTTGTTTCCCTTATGCTGTTTACTTCTGCAAGCCCTTTTGTAAAAATGCTGGTTGCATTTGTATTTGCCTTGCTGGGAACATTTATTTTCATGAAGATTCTGGACCGGATTAAGTTCAAGGATGCTATTTTCATCCCGCTTGTCGGACTGATGTTTGGAAATATTATTGGGAGCATTACGACTTTCTTCGCCTTGAAAGAGGATTTAGTTCAAAATATGTCTTCATGGCTGCAAGGGAATTTTTCCATGATGATACAGGGGAGATATGAACTTCTGTATATAAGCATTCCGATTGTGCTTGTCGCCTATCTATATGCCAATAAATTCACTATTGCAGGAATGGGAGAAGAATTTTCAGTTAACCTGGGGCTTAATCATAAGCAAGTTGTGAACATAGGCTTAATCATTGTCGCCCTTGTCACAACAGTGGTCGTTTTAACTGTTGGGATGATTCCGTTTCTTGGCTTGATTATTCCCAATATCGTAACGATCTACCAAGGAGATCACTTGAAAAAAAGCCTTTCCCATACAGCTCTAATGGGTGCCATTTTCGTCCTTATTTGTGACATCTTTGGCCGCGTTGTCATTTACCCATATGAGATTCCAATCGGTGTGACTGTAGGTGTAATTGGCAGCGGAATTTTTCTTTATTTGATCATGAGGAGAAAGGCATATGAGTAAACAAGCAAAAATCGGCATTCTTGCTGGCATTTCGGTCCTATTGATTTTAGGTTTCTTATTTATAGACTTGGGGAGCAACTGGGACTATGCGCTTCCTAAAAGAGGAAAGAAAGTGCTCGCCATTGTTCTCACAGGCGGCGTGATCGCTTTCTCAACGATGATTTTTCAAACGATTACAAATAACCGAATCTTAACGCCAAGCATTATTGGCCTTGATTCCCTATATATGCTGATACAAACCTTTCTCATCTTCGTGCTTGGCTCGATGAATGAGACGGTTATGAATAAAAACGTAAATTTTCTTATTTCAGTAAGTTTGATGGTTCTTTTCGCAGGACTTCTGTATCGCCTCCTGTTTAAAAAAGAGGGCGGCCAGAATATCTACTTTCTGCTGCTTGTAGGGATCATATTCGGAACCTTTTTCCAAAGCATTTCTTCATTCATGGAAGTTCTGATTGATCCAAATGAGTTTATGATTGTGCAAGATAGAATGTTTGCCAGCTTTAACAATGTGAATACAGACCTGCTTATGATAGCAATGGTTCTTATTGTCTTAACGGGAATCTATTTTTATCGTTTTGCAAAATACCTTGATGTCCTGTCTCTTGGAAGGGAGCAGGCTGTCAACCTCGGTGTTGATTACGATTATGTAGTAAAAAGGCTTCTGATTATCGTTGCGATACTCGTATCGATTGCGACTGCTTTAGTAGGGCCCATCACGTTCCTTGGCCTGCTGGTAGCGAATGTTGCCCATGAATTCATGAAAACGTACCAGCATAAATACTTAATTCTCAGCTCCATCCTGATTAGCATCATTGCACTTGTAGGCGGCCAGCTGATCGTGGAAAGGGTATTTACTTTCTCTACAACGCTGAGTGTCATCATTAACTTTGCCGGTGGGATGTATTTTATCTATCTTCTATTAAAGGAGAATAAGTCATGGTAGATGTAGTGAATGTTTCAAAACAATATGGAAGCAAATATGTAGTCGAGAATGTTTCGGTTAAAATCCCGAAAGGGAAAATTACCTCTTTTATCGGACCGAATGGTGCCGGGAAAAGTACATTGCTCTCAATGATTAGCCGACTTATTGCAGCAGATGAGGGAGAAGTTTTTATAGAAGGAAAAAGGCTTGATGAATGCAAAAGCAAGGATCTCGCCAAACAAATTTCCATTCTCAAACAATCCAATAATATCAGTATCCGGCTGACAATCAGGGAGCTTGTTTCATTTGGGCGCTTCCCTTATTCACAAGGCCGTTTAACCGATGAAGATTGGAAGTATGTTGATGAAGCAATTGAATATATGGAGTTAAAAGATATTGAAAATAAATATTTGGACCAATTGAGCGGCGGCCAGAAGCAGCGGGCTTATATCGCCATGGTTATTGCTCAAAATACCGATTATATCCTTCTGGATGAGCCTCTAAATAATTTAGATATGAAGCATTCCGTGCAGATTATGAAGGTGCTCCGCAGGCTGACTCGGGAAATGGGAAAAACCGTGATTATTGTCATTCATGATATTAACTTTGCTTCAACCTACTCCGATTATATTGTCGCTTTGAAGGATGGAAAGGTTGTTAAGGCCGGTACGACAGATGAAATCATCTCTTCTCCGGTGCTAAAGGAAGTATATGACATGAACATTGAAATTCAAGAGTTTAATTGCCAAAAGTTTTGTATGGTATTCAGCTAATGGTTTCGCAAAATTGAACGTGATTCAAGGGCAGGGGAAGGGCCCTCCCCGACAAAAGGCCAAGATGAGCGGGCAATTTTTGAAATAATAATCTTTATCTATGAGGTGAATGAACATGGTAAGAAAATTATCATTGTTTTTATTAATGGCTGTATTGGCTATTGTGACTGCAGCTTGCGGTACAGACACAGCAAAAGAAGCAAACGGCTCAAATGAAGACAGCAAAACGGAAGAAACAAAGGAAGTAACCATTAAGCACCAATTGGGTGAAACACCGGTAAAAGTGAATCCGGAAAAAGTTGTTGTTTTTGACTTCGGTGTGCTTGATACATTAGATAAGCTTGGTGTAGAAGTAACAGGAGTTCCACAGGCAAATATTCCTGAATATCTATCAAAGTTTGAAGACAGCAAGTACGAAAATGTTGGAAGCTTAAAAGAACCGGATTTTGAGAAAATCAGTGAAATTGAACCTGAACTAATTATTATTTCAGGGCGTCAGCAAGAAGCATATGAAGAATTAAGCGAAATTGCTCCAACTATTTTTATGGGTGTAGATACATCTAAATACATGGAATCTTTTGAAGAAAACACAAAGACTCTAGGTGAGATTTTCGGTAAAGAAGAAGAAGCAGAAAAAGAGCTTGCCAGCATTAAAGAATCAATTGATGCATTAAATGAGAAAGCAACTGCCAGTGAAAGCAATGGCTTAATCGTTCTGGCGAATGAAGGAAACCTTAGCGCGTATGGACCTGCGTCCCGCTTTGGGATTATACATGATGTGTTTGGCGTTAAGCCGGCAGATGAAAAAATTGAAGTTTCCACTCACGGGCAAAGTGTTTCCCCTGAATATATTGTAGAAAAAAATCCTGATTATCTATTTGTTATTGATAGAGGAGCGGCAGTAGAGGGTGAATCTTCTGCAAAACAAGTCATTGAAAATGAATTAGTGAAAAAGACAAAAGCTTATGAAAATGACAATATTGTTTACTTAAATCCTGATTACTGGTACCTTTCTGGCGGCGGATTAGTTTCTGTAGCTGAAATGGTGAAGGAAATTGAAAAAGGGTTGGAATAAAGACGGAAAAAGGATAGATTAAGTGTTATATAGGAAAGGAGCATGAATTTCTTTCGATTCATGCTCCTTTTTTATTTACAAGTTCTTTATACCAAGAGTTTTTACTCCCTTTTAAGGATAGGGGAAAGGCAGCCAATATGGCTGCCTTAAGATCTGTCCAAGGATCTTCTGTATTTATATTGATTCAGCTGAAATCGCAGATAACATCCTATGCAGAATCCAAGAATGGCAATAAAAGCAGATAGTGAAACCATTACTGTAAACACGTATCCTACAAATGTCCAGCCAAGCAGGAAACTGCTTAATCCAAGTACCAGGCATACAACTGCAATAATCTGATTAAATTGCTGCTGCTCCCAATCTTCGTGGATATATTCAGAAGGTTCCTTCCTTAAGAACATCTTTGCTATATGCATAACAGGATTGAAACCAAAAAATAATCCCATCACGCCTGAAAGCAGGGGAATCGCCAGAATCCATGCTTCACCGGTAAGCCATGCGGCTAAAACACTTAATACAATAGACCATTGATTGGTTCGGACCAGGGGACGGGGGATAGAAAGTGGTGCAGTTGCCATTAAATTTCCGACCTTTCCTATTGTCTTTATTGATATTAGTATCTTACTTTGTTATTCCGATTTTGTGAAGAAAAAGAGCCAAAAAAAGCACGCTCAAAAGGACGTGCTTATGCTTTTCTATTTCATTGGTCCATTGTTTTCATCCATGCGGTTATTGCGTGGATTTAATGGATCATTTGCCGGATTTCTAGTAGGATCCGGGCTCGATGGATTTATCGGTTTATCTGCTTTAGCAGGGGCAGATGAAGTCTTGCCCTGTTTCTTTTCAGGCATTGCTTCTTTCATCACCCTCGTTGTATCTGCATCCTTATTAATGGTTGTTTCTTCAATTTTACGGTCTAGCTTCTGAAGATACTTGGCCGCAAAATCTTTTCCGCCAAGCCCAAATGATAGTCCAAAAGCAAGTGCGAGTGCCCCAAGTGTCAATATAAATGCAGCATTGACAATGGAAGCAGCAAGGCCAAGCTGGTCAAGAGCCATAAAGATTGAGATGGCAACTATAGATACTTGGGCAACGGTTGCCAAAAATTTATAATGCGGTCCTTGAAGCACAGTGCTTAACAGCTTTTTCACAAGTGTCCCGAGCCATAGCCCTACACCCAGAATAACAAGAGCCGCAATAACATGAGGCAGGTAGGCAATAACACCAGTTGCTAGTGTTACTAAGAAGTCAAGGCCGAGGATATTAAGAGCCTGCACCACAAACAGCAGGACAATAAGAACTTCTGCTATATAGCCGATAACTCGGGAGAAGCTTACGCCTGACCCTGTAGCAGCAGACTTATTCAATCCCATTCCTGAGAAATAAGAATCAAATCCGATTCGCTCTAATAGATTGGAAACAAACTTGCGAACCCATTTACCGGTCCATACGCCAATCAGTACAAAGAAAATGGCTGCGGCGATATTCGGCAGCATTGTTAGGACGTCATTCAGCATCGCAATAGCTGGACCGGAAATGCCTTCTATATCCAATCTTTCTAGTGCAGCGATGACCGTCGGAATTAAGATCAGGACAAATACAACTGTACCAATTACTGAAGCAAGGCTTGTTCCTTCAAATAAACGCGCTATGCCAAGCTTTTTTGTCAGTTTCTCCGTGCCAATTGCCTGAAGAAAATTCGTTACGATATCACGAATAATGTTTGCAATAAACCATCCAACTAATAAGATAAGCGCAGCTGCAAGGAGTTTAGGTAAAAATGCCAGCATGCTTTCAAGCATTCCAGTAAACGGCCCGGCAATTCCATTTAGGTTCAAAGCCCCCAATACAGCTGGGAGGAAAATTAACAAGGTAAGATAAAAAACAACTTTTGCAGCCTTATCAATTAAATTGGCTGGCTGCTGCTTGTTATCCGTTAAATTCCACTTATCTAATTTCTCGTGAATCTTAAGCGTTTTTCCGCCTTTTTTAATTAAAAAACTAAGGCCGGAAGCAATTAGCCACGCAAATAATAAAATAAGAGCTGCTTTCAAAATGCTCGGCACTGCAGCCATAATGGAAGAGAACATGCCGACTAGTGGAGTTGCGATAATATTCAGATCCAGAATATTAAAGAACAAGATAAATACGAACACTAGTAAAAGATAATAAATAACCTTGCTGATTATTTTTTCGGATGAATACTTTCTGTTTGCTTTAGCAGGAAATACTTTGTCATCGAGGCTGGTCTTGCGAAGTCCTTTTAAAACAGCCTTTTCGATAGCTTTTGCGACGACCCATCCTATTAATAAAACGAAAAGTGCCATTAATAAGTCAGGCAACTTCGCCAAAAGGTAGTCAAATCCGCCCCAATACCTGTTATTATCCAATATCATTCACTCCTTAAAGATTGGTTGATTTTCATATACCCAATCCTTATTGGAGTAAACAGAGAGACAGATTAATTCATATGAAAAAAAGGCTTTGGACAAGTCCAAAGCCCTGCTCAATTCAAATATGCTTGAAAAATTGAATATATCCGCGAAAAACAAAATATAACCGCGAATTATTTTTTTTCCGCAAAACCTAAATTTGATTCCAGAACTACTAATACAACCTTTTCTCATAGCTTTCCTGAAGGGCTGCTTCTATCTTGTCACTGTCTATATCAGGCAGGTTCACATGGTCGGCAATGATTTTTGAAGGTTTAGGCAAATCTTTCTTTGCCAGCCATCCGCTATGATCCCAAAGTTTAGATCGCTTAAACGCTTTTGCGCAGTGAATATAGCATTCTTCCACTTCAACAGCTATGCCCAGAATTGGATTCTTTCCTTGGGCAGCCATTTTCTCTAAAATCTCCGTGTCTCTAATAATTTTTGCACGGCCGTTTATTCTTAGTGTTTCCTCCAGGCCGGGAATAACAAATAACAGGCCAATATAAGGGTTTGAAAGAATGTTGAGCAGTGAATCCAATCTTTTATTGCCCGGGCGTTCAGGGATAATAAAAGTCTTTTCATCCAAAATATGTACAAAACCAGGGGCATCGCCGCGCGGGGATGTGTCGCAGCTGCCGGAGCTGTCAGCCGTTGAAAGAAACACTATTGGGGATTTGCTGATAAAATCCCGGCAGTGGTGATCCAGCTTATGGATAACTTTATTGGCTACTGTCCTGCTGGGAGTCCCCAGCAGGGAACGGAGCTCTTCCTCAGAAACAATAACGCTATTAAAAACAGTATCTATCAAAAAAATCCCTCCTCATAGCTTTATGTATTCAAGAAGAAGGAGGGGTTCCCCTCCTTACGTGCTAAAACGATTCTTTGAAACTTTTTTAAAAGACAACTGCGGGATGCTTATGCCTATCAGGATTAGAATAATCCCAAAGGTTTGTGCTTCTGTGATTCTTTCTCCGAGCAGAAGCATGGCAGCAGCAACAGCAGCTGGCAGTTCAGCTGATCCGATGATCGTGGCAAGCCCTGAATCTATGTGGGGGGAACCGATTGCAAAGAATATTATTGGGAAAATCGCTCCGAATAAAGCAGTCAGCAGCCCGAATTTCCATAAACCTTGCAGCTGTATCTCTCCGCTTATTAATAGGGGGCCGGAAACAGCAGCAACCAACAGCAGGCCGCCAAGAGTAATAAAGATGCTTCGCTGTATGCCGGGGATTCCTTTTCCGGCTTTGCCGCTTGCGAAAATAAACGATGCAAAGGTAACAGCTGAGAGAAGACCATAAATTAATCCGTCCGCTTTAATGGAATGGGCACTAGAGGCAAGTAGGTTGCTTGCAAACACAGTACCTATAATCAGCAAAATCGCAGAAATGATTTTTGCATTGCTTGGTCTCTTTTTTTCATACAATGCTTCTATAAGAATGCCAATCCATGTGAATTGGAATAACAGAACAACCGCAATGGAAGCCGGATTCCGATCAAGGCTCATGCCGTAAAGAATACCCGTTAAACTCAGTGAAGCTCCGGTAATTAACAAAGCTGCTGTTTGTTTAAGGGTGATTTTTGTTTTTTTAATAAATGGGAAGGAAAGCAATAACAAAAGGAGCCCAAATAAATATTGGCTTCCTGTCAGTTCGTGCACAGTATGGCCTGCCTGCAGCCCTAGCTTGACAATGGATGCCAGGATGCCATAACTGCATGCGCCTAAAAAAATAAATAGAGAATACTTTAAATGTGCCATTATGGAAACTCCTTACTATAGTTGTATGAATGAATCAGGTTCATCATAACATCTCAGAGCGGCTGCATGGGAAAATATTTACCGGATAAATAATCCGCTTCAGACAAAAAAAGAGCCAGTGATTCTTCTCACTGGCTCTTGTTCTATGAAAGTTTATTCTCCTAAGTAGGCGTTCAGCATCCAAATATGAGTATCGAGTTTTTCCATAAGCCCGATTGCAAAGTCTGCTGTCACTTGATCATCGTGATCTTCAGCAAGCTGGGCTAAAGAAATTAATTGCTCTTTTAGGTGTTTATAATCTGCAGCCAGAGTCGCAACCATATCTTCAGCTTTGCTTTCGCCATTATTCTCTTCCAGGGTAGCTGCACTTAAAAATTCCTTAAAGCTTGCTACAGGAGTACCGCCAATCGCAAGCAGGCGTTCCGCTGCTTCATCCACAACTTCTGCTGCTTCATTGTATAACTCCTCGAATTTTTCATGAAGGGTAAAGAAGAAAGGCCCTTTTACAAACCAGTGATAACGGTGCAATTTAGTATAAAGAACACTCCAGTTTGCGATTTGTACATTTAAAGCTGAATATAATTTTTCCATTTGAAAATCCCCCTTTGATTAGCTTGTAATTTTATTATAACAAATATCAAATTAAAATCAATACTTATTTATAATAATTATAAATAAGTTTTTTATGTTTTATATAGGGGGAATAATGAACAAAAAATCCCGGAGTTAAACTGATGGTTTAGTATTCAGGCATGGGGAGAGAAACAGATAGTAATTAACAAATTAAAAAATGTGAAGGACGAGTAGCAAGGGAAAGCAAAAAGCTAGAGGAACCCTGATGAAGGCCAAATTCCTGGCAGAAGCCTCCGGAAATGTCCTTCATAACCTAATAAAGAAACATTGATCTTACTCTTTTCCTTTATTGACAGAACATATATTTGAATAAATGGCGGATTCCTATTTTTATTTAATTGTTAAGAGTATGCTTAAAAAAAACAGGAGTACAAATTAAACAATTTGTACTCCTGTTTTGGATTTATTCTTCTTTCGAGCGGAATCAGGTTAGTCCTAAACCTAGTTAGAGTTATGCAGTTTTATTTCTCTTTTTCATAATGAGATAAATGCCATAAGCCACAAGAATGATTAGTCCGCCAACCAATGTTAGAAGGCTGAAATTTTCTTCGATAAAGGTTTTGGCCTGAGCGCCAAGCACCATAATGATGGCAGCTTCCAAAAAGAAGCGTGCTCCCCGGCCGATGATGGACCAAATGACTAAAACCCTCAGACGGATATTAGATATTCCGGCAAAAATCGTAAAGACTTTATAAGGAATCGGTGTAAATGCAGAAATTAAAATCGCCATCGGACCATACTTCGTAAAATAGTTTTCAACCTTTTGGATTCTTTCTTCAGAGATAATGAACCTTAATACAGGCCGGCCAAGCTTTTTTCCGATAAACCATCCAAGTATGGCACCGAGTACGGAAGCGACCGTGGTAATTAAAGCATACCAAAGCACACTGTCAGGGTTGGAAATCCCCATTGGAATCAGCAGTACATCAGGAGGAATCGGAAAGAATGAAGAATCGGCAAAAGAGACAAAAAACAAGCCAAATACTCCGTACTCTATTAGCCATTCTTCAATTGCATGAATCATTTCAGACATTTATTATAATCTCCTTTATAGCTTTCATAATCACATATGTGAAGTATACCATTTTTCAGGCCAGCCCGTCATGCCGGAATGGACAGGGAAGGGGGTGGATTGAAATTTTCTTTTCCGCCTGGTTTTTATAAATATCAATGTCTATACTTATAAACTCTGCTAAGTATGGTAAAGTGATATAGTATCGATAAAATGTACATAAACAAGTGAGGATTCCACATGGAATATTTATTCTTTATTACTCTTGGAGCACTTATCAGTGTGCTCTCGGGCTTCTTTGGGGTAGGAGGGGGATTTATCTTAACCCCTATGCTGATGCTGTTTGGATTCTCCCCTATTGAAGCGATTACGACGAGTTTGCTATTTTCAATCGGAACCTCCATTTCCGGCATTTCCGCTCATATCAAGATGAAGAATATTTTACTGAAGCAAGGTCTTATCCTTGGCCTAAGCGGAATGGCAGCAACGCAGGCTGCACATCCATTTGTTTTGTTTTTAGAGGAAAAAGGCTGGGATGATTGGGCAGTCCCTATGTTTTATATCATCCTTCTGTCTTACTTTGCACTTAATATGCTGAAAAGGGGAAATAAAGCTAAATCTGGTGCAGATCGTGCAGATGAACAGTCACCTTCAATTGTTAAGATGGTTTTAATCGGGTTTTTTGCCGGATTTGTATCGACCACGCTGGGGGTTGGCGGCGGCTTTATTATGGTGCCTTTATCGGTTGCCTTTTTGGGATTAATGCCTAAAAAAGCGGTGGGCACCAGCTTATTTGCCGTTCTATTAATCGTTTCTGCAGGTTTTCTCTCGTATGCTTCCACGGTTTCCATTGATTATTGGATTGGCCTTTCTCTTGTAGCAGGCGGACTGGCCGGCTCGCAATTTGGGGCCAAGCTTACTTCCTATTTTGAAAACGAAGAGATTACGTATATGCTTGGCGCTCTTTATATGGCGACAGTGGCAAGCGTGATCCTTAAACTAGTGAACCTGGATTATGCGGGCCTTGTCTTAATGGCTATTTTTGTAGGCGGCTTTTTAATAAGAAGCATGGTTAAAATGAAATTGGCAAATTCCCGTTATAATGCAAAAAAGGAGAGACCGTGATGGCCTCTCTTTTTTGTTTTGCTCTATTAACTGTCTAGCTCCAGCACCTGTCTGTCGGGGGGAGGCATCAAGCAAATCTCCCTTGATAGACTTCACAGGAACGAGCTTTTTTTGCTGAAGGCGATTGTGGCAGTTTTTATTACATTTGTTCAGGCACGCTCATTCCCAGTGTATTCATGCCATCCGAGAGAACAATTGTGACAGCTCTGACTAGTGCCAGTCTTTCTGCAGTGCTTGCATCTTTCTCAAGAATTCGGACCTGGCCATAATACCTGTTAAAAGCTTGTGCGAGATCAAGTAGATATTTAGCCAGGACAGAAGGGGAAAGCAGCTGGTATGCCTGTTTTAGCTTGTCTGAGTATATATTGAGCATTTTTACAATCTCCCAGCTATATGGATCTGAAAGTCCCTTCTCAACTGAAGGGCCGATGTCAGCCTTGCGGAGGAGGGAATAGGCACGTGCATTGGTGTACTGCAGATAAGGGCCGGTTTCTCCTTCAAATGTCAGCATGTCTTCAAGTGAAAACTCAATATTATTCATGCGGTCATTTTTTAGGTCATGAAAGAGGATGGCTCCAATGCCTACTGCCCTTGCAATTTCGTCCCTATTTTCCAAACCGGGATTTTTATCTTCAATATTCTTTTTAGCGAGAAGGATTGCTTCATCTAAAACCTCCTCAAGAAGAATCACCCTGCCTTTTCGGGTGGACATCTTTTTGCCTTCCTTCATATAAAGACCGAAAGGAACGTGAGTCATCAGGTCAGCCCATTCACAGCCAAGCTTTTTAAGAACCCCTTTAACCTGGCGGAAATGGATGCTTTGCTCTTGACCAACAATATATAGGGACTGATCGAATTGATAATGCTCCTTTCTGAAAAAAGCAGCAGCTAAATCGCGGGTGGCGTAAAGGGTTGCGCCATCCGATTTTTTAATCAGGCAGGGAGGGAGATCTTCATCAGTCAATGGAACAACTTCAGCTCCATCTGACAAAACCAGCAAGTTTTTGGCGCCAAGCTCATTAATGACAGCTTCCATCTTGTCGTTATAAAAAGCCTCACCATTAAAATTATCAAAATGGATTCCAAGCATGTCATAAATCCGCTGGAATTCTTTCAAAGACTCTTCTCTAAACCAGCCCCATAGGCCAGCAGCTTCTTCATTTCCATTTTCCAGCTCTTTGAACCAGGCTCGTGCCTCATCCTCTAAACCAGGATTTTTTTCTGCTTCCTCATGAAATCGAATATATAGGCTGAGCAGCTCATTAATTGGATTTTCTTTTACTTTATCAGGCTCTCCCCATTTCCTGTAAGCCGTGATTAATTTGCCAAACTGGGTGCCCCAGTCACCTAAGTGATTGATTCTAACCGTTTTGAAGCCGCACTTTTCAGCCAAATTGCCGAGTGCGTTTCCTATCACAGTCGAACGAAGGTGCCCCATGGAAAAAGGTTTTGCAATGTTTGGCGACGAAAAGTCGAGAACCACTGTTTTCCCAGTTCCAATTGAAAGCTTTCCATACTCCTCTTCTGTAAGAATTCTTCTCATTATTGCCTTGCTGGCATCCGCTTTTGAAAAGAAGACATTAATATAAGGGCCGGCGGCTTCTGCTTTTTCAATGAGCGGATCATTTATTCGGCCGGCAATTTCATTGGCAATAGCTGCGGGGGATTTTCTGAATGCTTTGGCTAGTCTAAAGCAAGGAAAAGCTAAATCCCCGTGTTCTCGATTTTTAGGAACCTCCATTAAGTCAGCGATGGCAACAGCTGACATATGCCCATCTAAAACAGATGACAGCTGAGCTGTAAAAATTTCTTTAAAGTTCAACATGATTACACCTCCCTGAAAATAAAAAAAGCCCGTCTCCATAAAAGAGACGAGCTTGCATTACCCGCGGTACCACTCTGATTGTCCAAAGGACCACTTTAAAGGAAATCCAAAAAGCCCAGGGGTTCCTGCATCTTTTTGAATATAATTCCTTAAGGGATTGTTAACGGGTTCCTATTCCCGGCAAAGCCTACTGGTATTTCAGCTTTGCATCTCCGAAGTGCGCTTCACAAAAGGATTTCCAACAGGCTTGCACCGTCCCTGTCTCGCTTTAGGAATGGTCTTTTGCTACTCTCTTCATCATGGAAGCTTTGTATAATTAATGCTATTATACTCTGTTGGAATTATTTTGCAACATAATTTGAATCTGTGGAGAACATATAGGTTCTATGGTGATAGCGCATGCTGAAAATCAGTCCCATTGCCAGCATGTTTCCCATTAATGAACTGCCCCCATAGCTGATGAAAGGCAGCGGTATGCCGGTAATCGGGAGAACCTGAATGGTCATTCCGATGTTTTGAAAAACGTGGAAGGTTATCATGCTGATAATGCCCACACAAATATACGTATTGAAAGGATCGGTTGTTTCCAGGGCTGTTTTAGTCAAATGATAGATAAGAAGAAAGAACAAGCTGATCACAATGCTTGCCCCGAAGAAGCCATACTCTTCTCCAATTACACTAAAAATAAAATCAGTATGGGCATCTGGCACATAGACTTGCCTGTCGCTAAAACCCTTTCCCGAGATTAATCCTGATCCAATTGCAAGCATTGAGTTATAGAGCTGCATTCCTGCTCCTTGCTTATGATTGACTGGGTCAAGCCAAGAATATATTCTGCTGAATTGGTAGGGGTCCACGCCAAGATATTTCTCCAAAATCTCAGGTGCCTGTATAACAAGATACAGAATGCTACCGGCGAAGGACCCCAGAAAACCGTATATAGGCACAAGGATTTTCCAGGATATCCCCGACACAAGAATAATTCCAGTTAAAATAGCAACAATGACGAGTGCTGTTCCAAGGTCCTCAATAATAATTAATCCTAATGGAAGTGAAGTTGCTGCCCCAAGCTTAATAAGAAGAAACAAATCAGTGCCAAGTGTCTTGCTTATATATTTTTGATGATGATCAGAAATAATTTTGCTTAAAGCAATGATCAAAAAAACTTTCACAAACTCGGAGGGCTGAATGGAACCCAGCCCTGGGACCACATACCAGAGAGTTGCCCCTTTGCGTTCTGGTGCAATGCTTTCAGGCGCAATAAACAATCCAACTAATAAAAGGATTCCGAAGCCATATAAAAGCCATGTAAGCCTCCTGATTTGTTCACTATCAAAATACATAACAGCAGCAATAATTATAATCCCAACTGCATAGTTAACGATTTGTTTTATAACAAAATTGCCGGCATATTGGTCGGAGGATTGTCCGCTGTAAATAGCGATGCAGCTAATGAGGAAGAAAAGCAGCAATAAAAAACATAATGTCCAATCAAAGCGGTCAGAAGATTTTTTCATTTGGTCCATTCATACACACCTGGTTTCTTTACCATTTTACATTTTTATCCTAACAAAGAAAAATACCCCTTACAATGGCTGTTTCGATGCAGTCCTATTTGTTTAGACGAAATAAAGTGTAAGAAAGTTTCCAGCATTTCATAAATTAACCTGTGTTAAAGCTATTTAGAAAAAGGGAGTTTTAATAATATTTTTATAAACAGGAAAGAAATCTTTTCATATTTTTGCTACAATAAGAGTAGAAATTACAGTCAGGGACAAGCAGACAGTTTCACAATCAGAAGCTGTCTTTTTGAATATAAATTTGGTTAACGTTTCGGAGGTTTCGCCATTGAAAAAAGGAATCATGCTATTCGTGATCTCATCTACGTCCATCTTAATGAACAGGATCAGTATGTGCTGACATATGGGATTGAGTTTGCGGAGTTTGTACAGACCCTTGCAGATTCTATCAATAACTTGCTGCTGCTGAAACACATGTTTGAACATGGCGATTACAACATGCATACAATGTTCGAATATGTGTCCAGAGACAAGCTTGGAAGGCTAGTAGCAGAAGATGTATACAGCTATGGCGATTTTTGCTGGGTTGATTTTGAGGAAGAAGAAGCTGTAAATGAGCTTCCGGGACAGACAATTGCTGAACTTCTTTATCTTGGCCATGTGAAAGAGCACTTGAAGCCGCCTTTTTACAACTATTTGAGCAATCGGTATGTGTACCTTGCCCATGAAGACGGCTGGTTTAACCGTACATATTACCGGGATCTGAATGATTTTTACAGGATGCTGGGGGAAGTAATTCCGGGTAAAATGGGGCAGATGAAAGTCGAAAAAACACTCCTCGGCCTTAAAAAGAAGAAGACGTACCCGCCGATCACAAGAGATGTTCTCTTATCACTAAAACCTTTAATGAAGGAAGGGGCCGTTCTGTCCATAAAGGATATCGACCAAAACAGGGCCCGGATTGAAATTCCGATTTGGGTGATTGGTGATTTTGCCAACATGGATGATATGTATGACGAATATGAGTCTATCGTGAAAGAGCCTTGTGAAGCTAAGATTGTATTCGATAAGAAGACAAGGGAATGGAAGATTTACTCCCGTTAGTATTCTGAACTTTTTACAGCATTCAGCAAATTCCACTTACATTTTTGGCTGGATGGTGTATAATCGGAAATAGAAAATTTTATATGCACGAACAGGTGTCTTCTTAAATAGGATAAGGGCCGATGGGGCTATTTGTTTAAAGTTAAGAAAGTATTACTTTGAACTTCGATAACTGTCCAGCTCCAGCGCCTACCCCCCTCGAGGTCACAAGCTAATCCTCCCAAAAAGGCAAAGAACGCTTTTTCGGTAGGCTCGTCTTGTGCTTGTCGGGGGTGGGCAAGGCGCTTTGCGCTTTTCTTATTTGAAGACTTAATAGGGAAGCTGGTGAAAATCCAGCGCGGTCCCGCCACTGTAAATGGGAGCTGTCTGCTGATCCACTGTATATTTGTATGGGAAGGAGCAGAACAGCAATGACCATGAGCCAGGAGACCTGCCTGATTCTTAAGCACCCTTAAACCTACGAGGATAGGGAGGTGTTTGGTCCGGCCATTTATTCTTTTATACATACCTGAGAATTTTGACCACACAAACATCTCCTTGCAGCAGAGGAGATGTTTTTTTATTTTTGGGTACCGGTTGTCCAGCTTAAGCGCCTGTACTCTCGTGGTGAGGGGGACCAGGGTGCTAACGCTTTTTTGGTGCATATGAATTTTGTCGAAGGACCTAGGAGGATTGGTGAGGATGAAAAAGTTTTATTCATTATTATTAGCTATGCTGCTGGCTGCTGGAGTGCTGGCAGGCTGTGGGGATAGTGCTGAGCAGTCAAAAGAAGAGCAGCAGGCTGAGGATGGGCAGAATGCCAGCGGGGAGGAATCCAAATTCCCTGTAACGATAAAGGATGCACTGGATAATGAGGTTGTTATTGAATCAAAGCCTGAAAGAATCGTTTCCATGATTCCGAGCAACACAGAAATTGCTTTTGGATTAGGGCTTGGAGAAGAAGTTGTAGGAGTTTCCGATTTTGATAATTACCCTGCAGAAGCGGCCGAGAAAGAAAAGATTGGCGGCATGGAATTTAATGTGGAGAAAATTATCTCTTTAAACCCCGATCTTGTTCTGGCGCACGCATCCAGCGCACATAATTCGGAGGCAGGCCTTCAGCAATTAAGGGATGCAGGCATGACAGTGCTTGTTGTAAATGATGCGAAGAGCTTTGATCAAGTCTTTGAATCCATTGAAATGGTTGGAACGGCAGCCGGAGAAAAAGAAAAAGCGGAAAAGCTTGTCGCGGACATGAAGAGCAAGCTCGATGAAATTAAAACAAAAGCTCAAGGTATTAAGGATGAGGATCGAAAATCTGTATTTGTTGAAGTTTCACCTGCTCCTGAAATCTATACTGCGGGTACAAATACATTTATGGATGAAATGCTAAGTGCGATAAATGCAAAAAATATCATAACCGAAGAAGGATGGCCAAAAATGGATCCGGAGGCGATTATTGAAAGAAATCCGGATGTGATCATCACAACTCATGGCTATTACACTGAGGATCCTGTTGGGAATATAATGAGCCGGGATGGCTGGCAGGATATTAACGCGGTGAAAGATAAGCAAGTTGTCGAGGTGGATTCCGATATGGTGACCCGCACTGGCCCGCGTATTGTTGAAGGAGTCGAAGAACTTGCAAAAGCAGTATATCCGGACGTATTTAAATAATAAAATCTTAGCTTATATCATAGCATCAGGATTTTTGCTTTCAGCCATGCTGATGGGGATTTCTATTGGAACTGTTTCTGTTCACCCCATGACGATTATTAAAGTAATAGGGGCTGAGATATTTCCATTTATTTCATTAGGCAACATAGATACTATGCATTCAAATATTATTATGAATATTCGGCTGCCGCGCGTATTGCTGGCCGGTTTGGTGGGGGCGTCTCTTGCAATTGCGGGAGCCGCCTTTCAAGGTTTATTAAGAAATCCTCTGGCAGATCCCTATACTATAGGGGTGTCTTCGGGAGCCTCACTCGGTGCAGTTTTAACATTGTTTTTAGGATTGTCCATTCCGTTGGCGGGAATGTTTACCCTGCCTTTATTCAGTATTCTTTTTTCATTTTTAACTATCTTTGCCGTTTTACTATTTGCCAGAAATATTGAAAGATCCATGAAAGTGGAAACGATCATTTTAACAGGCATTATTTTTAGTTCCTTTCTTGGCGCTCTTATATCCCTTATGATTGCACTGACAGGTGAGGAGCTAAGGCAAATAATCGGATGGCTTCTTGGCAGTGTATCCATGAGGGGATGGGCATATATTAAAATTATCATTCCATTCTTTATAATCGGTGCCATACTTCTATTAGCCAACAGCAAAGAGCTTAATGCCATGTCCTTCGGTGAAGAAAAGGCCCAGCATATTGGAGTAGATGTTCAGAAAAGAAAGATGATAATTCTTATAGCAGGCTCCATCTTAACAGGTGCAGCCGTGGCGGTTTCAGGGACAATAGGATTTGTTGGCCTTGTCATCCCTCACCTGACCCGGCTGTTATGGGGACCGGATCATAAGCACTTATTGCCGCTCTCCATACTAATGGGAGCCGGTTTCCTTATTATTGCCGACCTGGTTTCAAGGACAATCATAGCACCTACTGAGCTTCCAATCGGTGTGATTACCGCGATAATTGGTGCACCTGCGTTTGCCATTATATTAATGAAAAGACGTACAGAAAGAAGTGGATAACCATGCTAAGTGTTCAGCAGGCTACTGGCGGGTATGCCAGTGTACCAGTTGTGAAAAATATAAATTTTGAGGTGGAAAAAGGGGAGCTTTTCGGGATATTGGGTCCCAATGGCAGCGGGAAAACGACCATTTTGAAAATGCTAAGCGGCATTCTTCCCTGCAAATCAGGTGAAATCCTGATTAAAGGAAAGAATTTGTCAGAGTACACGCCAAAAGAGCTGGCTAAAATTATTGCTGTTCTTCCCCAGCATTCTTCTCAGGCGTTTTCTTATACCGTAAAGGAAACGGTTTCCCTTGGAAGATATGCTCATCAGAAAGGCTGGTTCCAAAGCTGGACCAGCGAAGATGAAGCAACGGTCAATCGCGTCATGGAACAGACTGGAGTCTCCCAGTTTCAGGATCATGATATTCAGCAATTATCCGGCGGTGAGAGGCAGCGGGTGTTTTTAGCTCAGGCCCTTGCACAGGAGCCGGAAATATTATTGCTGGATGAGCCCACAAATCATCTTGATTTGTCTTATCAAAAAGAGCTGCTTGATCTCCTTGGCGTATGGTCAAAAGACTGCGGTCTGACGGTCATTTCCATTTTTCATGATTTAAATTTGGCTGGATTGTACTGTGACCGGCTATTGCTGTTGGAGAATGGCGAAGTCAATATTAATCACGTTCCCAATGAAGTTTTAAAGGAAGGACGGATACGGGAGGTCTATAGGACAAAGATTGAAAAGCTCCCGCACCCAAGGGTTCCGGCTCCGCAGATGGTACTTGTTCCAAAACGATCTGACTCAGAACAGCATCCTATTCAAATAGATAAAGGCAGCCTCGAGTTAAGGGAAGGATTGCTGCTCCTTCAGTCTCCGATTCCGCTAAAAACAATGTCATCCGGAGTAACAGGCTCTGGATCAGGATGGAATCGTACATTTCTTAACAGGCATGTGCGTAAGGATTATGATTGCAGTGACCATAGGGCAGAGATGGCTGAGTATGTACGGCAAATCGGTTTTGAGCCTGGGGAAACCGTAGGGATGATGACAGCCGTACATGTAGAGGATTATAGCTGCACGTTTTATGAAGAAGAAACATTCTCCGTCTGCATCGTTGTAACTGCGGGTGTCGGAAATGCTGTAGACGCCTCCAAAAGTGAACAGCATTCCCATCATCTTACACCTGGAACGATCAATACATGGGTTTTCGTTAATGGCAGTCTGACTGAAGAAGCGTTTATTCAATGTATCATGACAGCAACCGAGGCAAAGACAAGGGCCTTGCATGACCAGCAGGTGAAGGATGCTATAACGGGGACGATTGCAACGGGAACATCAACAGACAGTATTTTGATTGCAGCCACTCAGCAGGGTGAAAACCTTGAATATGCAGGAACCATCACACCGCTTGGAAAAGTGATTGGCAAAGGTGTCTATGAATGCACAATTGAGGCCATACAGAATTCACAAAGAAGGATAAGAAAATGATTTTGTATCACCTTATTGCTATTACATTTGCCTATATTATTGATTTGGTGATAGGGGATCCTCCAAACTGGCCGCATCCGGTCAGATGGATAGGTGCCTTAATACATAAACTTGAAACATCCCTTAACAAAGGGCATTACAGAAAATTAAAAGGAGTCGCTATGCTTGCCGTCGTCTTGCTGGCGGCAGGAGGAATATCCTTTTTAATCATCAGATTCTTTTATGGAATCCATCCGATCGCTGGCATCCTGGCAGAAGGAATCCTTATTTTCACTGCCATCGCACAAAAGAGTTTAAAGGAAGCGGCTATGGACGTTTATGTGCCTCTGGAACAAGGAGAAATGGAAGAAGCGAGAGAAAAACTCTCGTATATTGTTGGCAGGGATACAGATAGTCTGGATGAACCAGGAATTGTCAGAGCTGCAGTGGAGACAGTGGCTGAAAATACAAGCGATGGAATCACTGCTCCGCTATTTTGGGCATTTATTGGCGGTGCTCCGCTTGCCCTACTATACAGATCC
The DNA here is from genome assembly GCF_000518885.1 of Bacillus sp. J33. Taxonomy (GTDB): domain Bacteria; phylum Bacillota; class Bacilli; order Bacillales; family Cytobacillaceae; genus Cytobacillus. The sequence goes on from NZ_JAEL01000003.1 coordinate 48,850, forward strand.
ATTAATACATGTGATTCGATGGTTGGCCATCGGAATGAAAGATACGGAGAGTTTGGATGGGCATCTGCAAGAGTTGATGATATCGCCAACTGGATTCCAAGCAGACTAACATCGATATGCATAATGCTGACCCAAAAGCCAGAACATACTTCAGCTGGAGAGGCTTGGGGCATATTGCTGAGAGATGCGAGGAGCCACCCAAGTCCCAATAGCGGATGGGGTGAAGCGGCTGTTGCAGCCCTTCTTGGCATCCAGCTGGGCGGAATTAATTTTTATAAAGGCGTTATTTCTAACAGGGCTACAATGGGAGATCCTTTCGTGTTTCTGGAAAAAGAACATATTTTAAAAAGCATATCAATTATGAAAAAGACTGTTTTCATATTTTTAATTCTATTATGGGCAGGAGGGATAGTCATTGAAATGGCCCTCACACGGTTCTAATCCGCAATATTTATATGAAGCCATGAATAAGCAAATGCCTGCAGAACGAATTGATTTTAGTGCGAATATCAATCCTCTTGGCCCTCCCCGGCAGATAAAGGATAGATGGAAAAGCCTGTTTGAATGCATAACAGATTATCCTGACCCCAATGCTTCTTTTTTAAAAAAGAGATTGGCCGAAACGGAGGGAGTAAAAGAAACACAGATTTTAATCGGCAATGGCGGTGCGGAGCTGATTTCTCTTATTGGAAGGATGCTGGCCGGCAAAAGAGTGCTGATTATCCAGCCGGCTTTTTCAGAATATGAAGAGGCTTGCCGGGTAAATGGCTGCACGGTTGTCTATCATCAGCTGGAGCCTGAAAACTGGAGCTTGGATATGGAAGCGTTATCTTTAAAACTGAAGGATGCTGACGCTCTGTTTTTTTGTAATCCAAATAACCCCACAGGTGTATTCTACCCATCAGTGATTGTAGAAGAACTGATAAAAAGATGCAGTGTGAATAACTGCCTGCTTGTTATGGATGAAGCCTTTTATGACTTCGCCTGTGACTATCGATCTATTGTCCCTTTCATAAAAAGCACCTCACATGTCATGGTTTTACGCTCCATGACTAAAATGTTTTCGATTCCGGGTTTACGTCTTGGCTATTTGCTTGCAAACGAAATTTTAATAGAAAAAGCAGCCGCACTAAAACCTCACTGGAGTGTAAACGCTCTTGCTTTAAAAGCAGGAGAGTGGTGCCTTGAAAGTGAGGAGCATGTTCAAGTAACAAAGAAATTGATCAAACAGGAAAGGGATCGGCTGAAAATCTTTTTTCGGCAGCTGGATTTTGCTGTATCTCCTTCTTCTGTGAATTTTTATTTGTTAAAGGATCCCAATCTGGATTCTCAGCTTCCTCTTTTTCAATTTTTGCTTGAAATAGGGATAATCCCAAGGCACACAATGAATTTCCCTGGTCTGGAAGGGAAATGGCTGCGCTTTGCCATTAAAGGGCCGCAAGAGAATGACCGGCTGATGGAGGCGATGCAGGAATGGCGGAAGGTTCGCTAATATTTATTTCTGGAGGAGTGCGCAGCGGAAAAAGCTCTTTTGCAGAAAAGGCTGCTGCTGATCTGGCAAAACAGACGTGCGGAAAGCTTCATTATATTGCTGCAGGAAAAACGTATGACTCCGAGATGGAAGCAAGAATCAAGAGGCATAAGGAAGACCGGCGAAAAAGCGGTATGAGCTGGATAACTTGGGAACAGCCTGCCGAGCTTGGCAAGCTTTCTGGAACTTTTGGCGATCAGGATATTATTCTGTTAGATTGTTTGACAACTCTTTTAAATAATGAGCTTTTTATAGCAGATGACCTATGGAGAAAACAGGATTTTCAGGAGAAGCTGTCCGCTGGCATTCTGCATGCCATTGCTGAAATCCGTCAGAGGAGCAAAGCGATCATTGTGGTCAGTAATGAAGTGTTAAATGAACCGATTGGCGGGAATGAACTAGTTTTTACATATGGGAAAATATTGGGCAGGCTTCATCAAAATATTATTGAAATGGCTAATCAGGCATATCTCGTTGAAGCAGGCATGCCAGTTCAAATGAAAGGAGAAACCGCATGAAAGGAATTATGATTCAAGGAACTTCGTCTGATGTCGGGAAAAGCCTGATTGCAACGGCTCTTTGCAGGGTATTCTCCAATGAAGGCCTAAAGACAGCACCCTTTAAGTCACAAAACATGTCCAATAATTCATACGTAACAAAGGACGGAAATGAAATCGGCAGGGCCCAGGGCATTCAGGCAGAGGCGGCGAGGGCAGAGGCTTCAGTGTGGATGAACCCCATTCTTCTTAAGCCTCAATCAGATCATCACGCTGAAGTCATACTGCTTGGAAAAGCAGTAGATTCCCTATCAGGTAAAAGCTATCGGGAATCCTTTTATGAAAAGGGATTGAGCACGATCGAACAGGCTCTGCAGCTCCTTGAAGCGCATTATGAAATGCTTGTTATAGAAGGAGCTGGAAGCCCTGTTGAGATAAATTTAAAAGATAAAGAGCTTGTTAATATGAAAGTGGCTGAGATGGCGGATGTGCCAGTTATCCTGGTTGCCGATATTGACAGGGGCGGTGTTTTTGCAAGTATTATCGGAACATTGGAACTTTTCACCGAAGAAGAAAGAGGACGGGTTGCCGGAATCGTCATTAATAAATTCCGCGGTGATATCAGCCTGTTCGAAAACGGTGTTAAATGGATTGAGGAAAAGACTGGTATACCGGTGCTGGGAGTTCTCCCGTATTTAGATAACCATATGATTGATGGAGAGGATTCTCTTTCCATTCAGCCCTTCATTCAAAGAACTGGGGATGGCATTCTGGATATTGCTGTACTCAGGCCGCCATATATTTCAAACTTCAGTGATATTGACCCATTTTATTATGAGGAAGATGTGAGCATAAGATGGGTCAATAGTCTATCGGAAATAGGCACCCCGGATGCGGTTATTATTCCCGGCACAAAGAGCACGATTCGTGATTTGCGCTATTTTAAAGAAAAAGGACTGGCTAATTGGCTTGAGCGCTATGCTGAAGAGGGAGGGCATATCGCTGGCATTTGCGGCGGCTACCAGATGCTTGGCAGGAATTTAATCGATTTGGCAGGATCTGATACAGGATCTCCATTTGAAAAGGAAAAAGGCTTAAACCTGATTCCAGCGGATACCTTTTTCCATGAAAAGAAGAAGACGGTTCGTGTCCAGGGAAGGCTGCATCCAAATACAAAGCTATCCAACATTGATAACTTAGATGGATATGAAATCCATTTGGGTGAAACGATTCTTGAAAACGAATATTCAGGGAGACACCTGCTTCTTCTTGAAAATGGGGAAGGGGATGGATTTTATGGAAACGAAGGCAGGCTTATTGGTACGTATATGCACCATATCTTCCATAACGATGAGTGGCGGGGCGCGTGGCTGAATGCCTTGCGAAAACAAAAAGGCTATCCATGTAAGCCAGCCGTCTATATTAAAGCACTGAAAGATAATAAATACGATGAATTGGCAGAAAGCCTGATGAAGCACCTTGACTGGGAAAAATTAAAGGAAATCATCTTTAATTGGAGAAAACAGAATGAAATGGCTTAAAGGCTTATTCATAAATCTTCAATTTTTCACAAGCATCCCCATTCCGTTAGCCTTGCCTATGGATAAAATTCACCTTGAAAAAGCAATAAGGACCTTTCCGCTGGCGGGACTCATTCAGGGAATCCTATATGCATTCCTTCTTTATGCTTTTCTTGAATGGACTCCTTTTTCTGTTTTGGCCGCTGCTTTTGCACTTTGGCTGGCAGGCATTGTGCTGACCGGCGGGATTCATCTGGATGGGTGGATGGATGCAAGCGATGCTTTCTTTTCCTATCGGGATCAGGAGAAGCGGCTTGAAATCATGAGTGATCCCAGGGTTGGGGCATTCGGGGTGTTGTCCATAATTGTATTGCTAAGTGTCCGCTTTTTGTTTATCTATGAAATTTTGCTTTTATCTAGATCTGTTACTTATTTTTTTATCGTTTTGATCCCGTTTTTAAGCAAAATGCTAATGGGTGTATTGCTGATAAATAGTAAGGCTGCGAAAAAAGAGGGGCTAGGCTCTTTATTTCAGCAGGCAGCTTCCAAATACACCTTAATTATTTATCCAGTCTACCTCCTGCTGGCGGCGGCTGCAGCCTGGCAGCTGGGGATGGAAGCTATCTTTGGATTTCTTGCTATGACTATTTTTTCAATCTTGTTTTTCATTTTCTTATCAAGAAAAATCATTGCCTGGTTTGGAGGGATGACGGGAGATGTGCTTGGGGCAAGTGTTGAAGGGACGGAGGTGCTTCTATGGATGATACTGTGGCTATTGCATTATTTCGCCATGGGCTGACGGAAGCCAACAAATCCCGCGCTTATCTTGGCTGGACTGATTCTCCGCTGAGCTCGATCCAAAAGGAAAAAATGGCTGCGATTTCTCCTGGATATGCGAATGTTTATACCAGCGATTTGGGAAGGTGCATGGAGACGGCTGTTATTCTTTTTCCAAACAGTTCAATTAAAGCCTGCCCCGAATGGCGGGAAATGCACTTCGGGGAATGGGAAGGCAGAACATATGAAGAGCTTAAGGATGAGCCTGCTTATCAAAAATGGCTGGAAGATCCTTTCTCAGGAGGTCCGCCAGGAGGGGAATCCTTTACGGAATTTACAGCAAGAGTTGATAAAGGGTGGAAAGCTCTAACCGGCCAATTGCTGAGAGAAACTAGTAGTAAAGCGGCAGTTGTCACGCATGGCGGAGTAATCCGGTACCTTCTTGGGAAATATGCTCCGGAAAGAAAAGAATTCTGGGAATGGCAAATTCCCTTTGGAGGCGGATATGAATTTAGATGGACGCGGGAAATGCTCAGGAGGGGTGAAAGATGCATTTTGTTACGGGAGGCGCCTTTAACGGGAAATCCCGATGGGTGAAGAAATTTTATCAGCTGGATGAGATTCCGCATAAGTGGATTTCAGCCTATAACGGTGAGGCAGCCTTCGAATTGGATCATAATGGCCCGATCATATTGGAGGGCATAGAGATATGGATACGCGATTGGGTACAAGACAAGGAATTAAGCCAGATTCGGAATAAGTGGCAAAAGCAGCTGGCGAAATGGCTTGAATGGGAAAAAGCAGATGTTAATAGAACCATTGTTTTAATAGGGTCTGATATTTCAAAAGGCATTGTCCCGATGGAAGCTGACGACCGAAAGTGGCGGGATGCAGCTGGCTGGGCGTATCAGGATACCGCTGCTGCTGCAGACAGGGTTGACTTGATTTGGTATGGCATAAGCCAAAAAATAAAGTGAAATGGGGAATAGTTTATGAAGCTTTATACACGAACTGGCGATGAGGGAAAAACAAGCATTATTGGAGGCAGAGTGGAAAAGGATGATGTAAGGGTAGAAGCCTACGGTACTGTGGATGAGGTGAACTGCTTCGTCGGTCAGGCGATGACACAGCTTGATGCGGCCATTTTTCCGGACGTATTAGAGGACTTGGAGAAGATTCAGCATGAACTTTTTGACTGCGGGGGAGACCTTGCCAATGTATCAAAAAAAAGAGAATTAAAGCTGACAAAGGAATCCGTTGACTATTTAGAGGCTAAAATCGATGAACTGATTGAGGAGGCCCCTAAGCTGGAACGATTTATTCTGCCAGGAGGAGCACCTGCTTCGGCATCTATCCATATAGCAAGAACGGTTACAAGAAGGGCTGAAAGGTTAGTAGTCTCTTTAAAGAAAGCGGATCCCGAGACTCCTGCTGTTGCTTTAAAATACCTAAACCGTCTATCCGATTATTTCTTTGCTCTGGCAAGGGTGATTAACTTCCGTCTTAATGAAAAGGATGTTGAGTATGCACGCAGTGCGAAAGTGTTCCGGGAAGGAAAACGCAAGGAGGATAAATAAATGAAAAGCATGAGAATGGGTATGGCAGCAATGCTGGTTGCATTGACAGCAATCGGAGCAGCCATTAAAATTCCTGCCATTATTGGGAGTGTAGCACTTGATTCATTTCCTGCCTTGCTTGCAGGTGCGCTGCTTGGAGGCTCAGGGGGTGCGGCTGTTGCTTCCATTGGCCATTTGCTATCGGCTTTATTAGGAGGGATGCCTTTAGGTCCGCTGCATTTCTTTATCGCTGGTGAAATGGCGCTTTTAGCTTTTATTTTCAGTGCTTTATATCGCAAGGGCAAGCGCTGGCAGGCCGGTCTTCTTTTTGTGCTTGGCAATGCCTTTGCTGCTCCGCTTCCTTTTATTTTTTTAATGGGCAAAGCTTTTTACGTGGCAATAGTCCCTTCTCTTTTTATCGGATCGGTATTAAATGCAATTATTGCTTATATCGTCATACCAAGGCTGGCGAGTCTTATAGCCCCCATTCTTTCTAAAGCGGGGGCTGGGCAGTGAGGGATGTCTTAAGCTTTCCTTTTAATTCAGAAGAAGTGATTGTTGTGGCCAGTGATAACAGCGGAGCCATAGGTGAGAAAGAGCAGGATTCTGTCAAAGTGCCTTATGAAACAGTCTCATACTATTCCTTCCGTGTGGCTGTGATGGAGTGTTTGTCAGCTGGCGCCGAACCATTTGCTGTTACGCTTCAGAATTTTTGCGGAGATAATGCCTGGGATCGGCTTCTAAAGGGAATCAAGCGGGGGGCTGGAGAATTGGGTCTTATGGATCTGCAAATAACCGGGAGTACAGAAAGCAATTTTACCTTGCATCAATCGGCTGTAGGGTTATCTGTCCTTGGGAAAAAGCAAGGAAAGGTTCATACTGAGCCTATCATTTATACAAACCAAGCAAATATAGCGGTTATTGGTTCCCCTTTAGTTGGCGGTGAATTGATTGAGAGGGAAGCGGAGGCAGCTCCCCTGAAGCTTTTCCAAGTGATAAACACAATTGATGAAGTCTTGACTCTTCCAATTGGTTCAAAGGGAATTTTGAATGAGCTGAATGGTTTGTTCTCCAATATGACGTTTAAGGACAATGATTTAGAGGGTGACTTGGATTTATGGAAATCAGCAGGACCTTCCACTTGTTTTGCAGCTGTCTATCCCAATAAGAAAGCTGAAGAGATTAGAAAGCTTGCAGGAAGGTATTTTCATATACTGAAAGAAGGGTATGAAAAATAAAAATGCTCAACTATATATATTGTCAGAAATGGAACGGAATAAAGAAAAAAGAATGCAAGGTCGCCTTGACTCGGAATTAACAGAAAAAGGAAGGCGGGATGCGAGTTTACTTGGAGAAAGACTTAAAGATATAGAATTTAAAAGAATGATTTCCTCGCCAGGCAAACGCACTTTGTATACTGCAGAGCTTGTAAGGGAGCGTATTTGGGATCCTCCTTTCATTCATGGAACCAGCCTGACAATCCTGCAGATCCATCAAGATAAAAAAGAATTCCTATTAGAAGGATGCGTGGTTCATTGCCAATAGGCTCGCTAAAAACGAGCCTATTATTTTTTCCTGGCATTAGAAAGCTCTTCCCATTCTTCTCTTAGTAGCCCCATCCGAATGCTGTCATAAAATTCACCATTAACGATGCGGCATTTTCGCATTCTGCCCTCAAGCTGCATGCCGATTTTTTCCGCTGCCCGCATCATTCTTTTGTTGCCTGACCAGGTGGTGATGCCGACCCTTGCAAGAGGCATGGTGGAGAAGAGATAATCTACCCAGAGCGTTAGTGCCTCTGTGCCATAACCGCCATTCCAATAGGCGGGATCATATATAATTAATCCTGCTTCCAGCCAGTTGGACTCCTCGTGTTCCCAATAATAGCCAACAGTACCGATAACCTGTCCTCCTGCCTCAATAATCTTACTTCGAGGAGGATGCTCATCTGTCTTTTGCAGGAATTCCTGTTTATACGTTTCAAAATCTTTAAACTGAAGGGGAAAATAGGGTGCATCCCACTTCTTCCATTCAGGATTTTCGGTTCCGTAAATATAATTCCATAGAATAGGCAAATCCTCTTCCTGGATTGGCCGAATCCTTACACTTGCAGCTGTTTTCTTTGCCATCATTGATATCCTCTCTATACTGAATTTTTTTAAAATAACCTTGTCCTGCTGTCTCCTTGCATGATGTGTTCTTTATCCACACCGTATGTATCTCAAAAGTTCTTTCTTCGAAAAATAGTGGCAGTTTTCTCTTAAACCATCCCTGCACCTCTATTTCATGTGTTTAACTTTACATAGAGTTTATCATTTTTTGAAAAGGAGAATTTACGTGCTATATTGAAATCATTGATGAAGAAATTTAAAAGAGGGTGAGTAACTTGAAATTGAAAATGGGCTATGTCATTTTATACGTCGAAAATCTCGAGAGAACGAAACAATTCTATGGAGAACTGCTGGGCCTAGAGCTGCGGAATGAGTTTGGAACTTACATAGAGTACGATACAGGCAGTACGATTCTATCATTTAACACAAGAGAAGGCGGGAGGGAAGTCACAGGGCTTCCGATACCGGATGGAGTGAAAAAGGAGCAGACTTTTGAGCTTGGCTTTGTCACGGAAGAGGTAGAAGCAGTTGCAGAGAAGCTAAAGGAGGCAGGAGTGCCTGTCCTGCTTGAGCCTATTGAAAAACCATGGGGCCAGAAAGTGGCTTATGTGGAAGATCCGGATGGACATTATATCGAGATTTGTTCGCCAATAGGATAAATAGAAAAGGATCCTTAGACCGTCAGGATCCTTTTACAGGTTTTTTGGCCAGCAGGGAACTCAAAATCGCGAGTGCAGGCAAAATCATCGTCATATAAATAATTTCTTCATAGCCGCCGAAAAGATCATAAGCAAAGCCGAATGGAAGTGGGCCAAGAGCGGAGCCGATGACCATAATCGTCATCGCCGTGCCTTTAATGCTCCCGAGATATTGCCTGCCGAAATAGCTGGGCCATACATAGTTTAAAGCAATTCGTTCAAAACCTCCGCTAATTCCCCAAAGGACCCCGAATAGGATGGCAACTGTCACATTTTTAGTGAACAGCAGTACCAGCATGTAGATAATCTCACCTAGAAAAATGCCGGCCAGTACATAGTTAACCTTTACCTTATCAAGAATAAAGCCAGCTGCTAACGTAATCGGAAAACCGATAACCGCCATTAGGCTCAGTACTAGAGCGGCGATGCCAGGTGAAATATTCTGGATACCAAAAATAGAGATCAAGTGGAAGGTAAGCCCGGTGTTCACAAGGGCAGGTATGGCAACGCAAAAAAGAAGCAGCCAATAAGCCTTTGTTCTCATCGCTTCCTTTAACGTCCAATTTTCTTCTAAATCCGTTTCATCATAATTCTCTTCTAGGCTGCCTTTTTTATGTATCGGCTTTTTCCGTCCATCAGGCAAAAGGCCGATATCCTCCGGCTTGTTCCGAATGAGAAAATAGGCGAGCGGAACGAAAACCGCCAGCAGAGCAACTCCCCAAAGCTGCCAGGAAAAGCTCCAGCCCCACTTATTAACCAGCCATGCGTTTAATGGCGGGAAGATTGCAGAGCTTGAAAATCCGCCAATAGCCATCAAGCTTAGTGCTTTACCACGCTTTGTAATAAACCATTGGGGAACGAGCGTATTCGGAATTAGGGTCATGGAACCCTGCCCAAGAAGCCTTAAAAAGAAGAAGCCTACGAAAAGCATTACAGTATTGGTCACGATGCTGTTCCAAAAACATGCCAGGGCAAGACTAACTCCAACAAAAACGGCCATTTTCCGCTGTCCGTGTCGGTCGATAAAGCGGCCTACAAAAAACATGCACAAACCGGAAGCAAGCGTAGCTGCGGAATAGACAGCCGATACCTTGGAACGGCTCCAGCCAAAGTCATGGATATAAGAGTCGATAAACACAGAAATGGAATACGTTTGTCCCGGTCCGGAGAAAAACACGCCGAGAGCAGAAATGAGGACAATCATCCAGCCATAATAAAAGGGTGTGGGCACAGGGGCAGTCATTTTTTGTGTTTGTACTTTCATGGCAAAACCTCCTCCAATCATGATAACAGAGGAAAACTGAATTGCCCATTTATTTACAGATGATGAATGCTTTAGTGAAAAAATATTAATTTCACGTTTAATATAGTAAAAATGAGATTTTAGTAGATAATAAGAGGTTTAGCAGTAAATAAACGCTTTCATTTTAACTTGTATTTCCTGATAGATATGGTATGATTCTACTGTTTTTGTCGGCCCGACTTTGATGAGAGTTCAAAGTCATTACTATAAAAAATTAATAAGGGGTGTTTATTTGAAAGCTAATTCATTAAAAGAACAGTGGTTTGGCAATGTTAAAGGAGACGTTCTTGCCGGAATCGTGGTGGCATTGGCACTTATTCCAGAGGCGATTGCTTTCTCAATTATTGCTGGTGTTGATCCAATGGTTGGATTGTACGCTTCTTTTTGTATTGCTGTGACCATTGCTATAGTTGGCGGAAGGCCTGGAATGATTTCTGCTGCAACTGGTGCTATGGCTTTACTAATGGTTACATTAGTAGCTGACCATGGATTGCAGTATTTATTTGCTGCGACCATTTTGACAGGGGCTTTGCAGATTTTATTTGGTGTGCTTAAATTAGCCCGCTTTATGAAATTTATTCCGCGTGCCGTTATGATTGGGTTTGTTAACGCGCTGGCGATTTTGATTTTCATGGCGCAGCTTGAGCAATTTGTAGATGCTACATGGGTCATGTATGCGATGGTTGCCGGAGCATTGGCGATTATTTATATTTTGCCAAGATTGACCAAAGCAGTGCCATCGCCTTTAGTGGCAATTATCGTTATTACGGTCATTGCTATTATGACGAAAAGTGATGTGCGTACAGTTGGGGACATGGGAGCTTTAACAGCTGCTTTGCCATCCTTCATAATTCCGGATGTGCCATTTAATCTGGAAACTTTAAAAATTATTTTCCCTTATTCATTGGCTCTTGCCGTTGTTGGCTTATTAGAGTCCTTGCTGACAGCATCAATTGTTGATGATATGACAGATACAGCCAGTGATAAGAATATGGAAAGCCGCGGCCAGGGTATTGCAAACATCGTAGCAGGTTTCTTCGGCGGAATGGCTGGATGTGCGATGATTGGCCAATCGGTTATTAATGTGAAATCAGGCGGAAGAGGCAGGCTGTCTGCTCTTGTAGCCGGTACATTCCTTATGTTCCTGATTTTAGTATTAGGAAATATTGTGGTACAAATACCGATGGCTGCATTAGTTGGTGTCATGATCATGGTTTCGATCGGAACTTTTGACTGGTCTTCGATTAAGGGGCTAGCCAAGGCTCCTGTTACAGATTCAATTGTTATGATTACAACTACTGTTACAACAGTATTTACACATGATTTATCCAAAGGTGTTTTTTCAGGAATTATCTTAAGTGCGATCTTCTTTGTAGCTAAAATTTCAAAAGTCCATGTTGCTTCGCGAATTGAAGGTAAAAAGAAAATTTACGCCGTTACAGGCCAGGTTTTCTTTGCTTCTGTAGATGAGCTTGTAGCAGCCTTTGACTTTAATGAAGATCTTAAAGAGGTTGAAATCGACTTTTCACAAGCGCATGTCTGGGATGACTCAGGTGTTGCTGCTATAGATAAAATTGTGTTGAAATTGCGGGACAATGGTGTTCTAGTCCGTCTTTCAGGATTAAATGCGCCGAGCTCCAACCTGATCGAGCGTTTAGCGGTTCACCGCAAACCTGGTGCAAAGTTATCCGGGCATTAATGAAAAAGCACGGTATTCATTTGGAAAAACAATAATTTGTGAGAAAAGAACCTAAATATAAAATAAAGCACGGGACCTCCTGGATATTTATCCGGGAGGTTTTTATTATGAAAAAAGTGGAATAAGGCATGGGTGCTAAATTAGCGCTAATAACACAAACTACGTAAAAAGAGAGGAGGGTTTTTTTGGATTATACATTATATAGGAAATCCTGGTTCGGAAATATAAAAGGAGATATCCTTTCCGGAATTGTAGTGGCGCTTGCTCTTATACCCGAAGCTATTGCCTTTTCAATCATTGCCGGAGTTGATCCGATGGTCGGGCTATATGCCTCTTTTACAATTGCAGTGACGATTGCCTTTGTAGGCGGAAGACCCGGGATGATTTCGGCAGCAACCGGAGCGATGGCCCTTTTGTTTATTGACTTAGTGGCAGATTACGGTTTGGAATATTTATTGGCAGCTACAATTTTAACAGGTGTTTTTCAAATCATTTTTGGTGCCTTTAAGCTTGCCCACTATATGAGATTCATTCCAAGATCGGTTATGGTTGGCTTTGTAAATGCTTTGGCGATACTTATTTTTACTTCACAGCTTCAGCATTTTGAAGGCGAAGGATGGATTATATATGTATTGGTTGGAGTCACGTTAGGGATTATTTATCTTCTCCCTTATTTAACAAAAGCGGTACCATCAACGCTTATTGCCATTATTGCTGTAACTATCATGACAGTGTTTATGAATATCGATGTCCGGACGGTTGGGGATTTGGGTGCTATTTCAAAAAGCTTGCCGGCCTTTTTGATTCCTGATATTCCGCTGACCATTGAAACTTTAATCATCATCCTTCCATACTCGCTTGCACTTTCGGTAGTGGGGCTTCTTGAATCTTTGCTGACAGCTGCCATTGTGGATGACATGACAGATTCTGAAAGCGATAAGGATATGGAAAGCCGCGGACAGGGAATTTCTAATATTATAACGGGATTTTTCGGCGGCATGGCAGGATGCGCCATGATTGGCCAATCTGTGATTAACGTGAAATCAGGTGGCAGAGGACGGCTTTCTGCATTTGTCGCAGGCATGTTTTTAATGTTCTTAATTGTAGTCCTTGGCGATATTGTTGTTCAGATTCCAATGGCTGCGCTGGCTGGAGTAATGATAATGGTTTCGATCAGCACGTTTGACTGGAACTCCATAAAAACCATTCATCTTCTTCCGAGAACAGATGCAGCCGTAATGGTTGTGACCGTTTTAACGGTTGTATTAACGCATAATCTGGCAATTGGAGTGTTTACCGGTATATTGCTTAGTGCTATTTTCTTTGTTTCAAAAATATCAAAGGTTCATGTCAGCACCAGGATGGAGAGGAATACCCGGATTTATCAAGTGAGAGGAGAATTGTTCTTTGCTTCTGTCACTGAATTTATAAAGCAGTTTGATTATAAGGAAGACACAGATTCCGTAACAATTGATTTGAGCAGGGCTCATTTATGGGATGACTCAGCCGTTGTGGCAATAGATAAAATAGTTTATCGGTTCGAGGAAAACGGGAAACATGTTACAGTAACTGGATTAAATGAAGACAGTTCAGAGTTAGTCGGAAAGCTGGCAAACAAACTCGGCTCTCATTAAAGGAGGTTTGGCCATGTATAAAAAAATCCTGCTGGCAGCAGATGGATCGGAACACTCGAAGCGTGCTGCTGAACATGCCATTAAGATTGCAAAGTGTGACAATGAAACAGAAATAAAGGTTGTTTATGTTGTGGATGGAGATCGGTCAAAATCGGATGTCCTTAAGAATTGGAACGCTGCAGACTTTGGCGATAAACGCAAAGACCGGATGCGCGAGGTTGAGAAAAAGGCACGGGAGGCCAATATAAATTATGAAATCATTATATTGCATGGTGAGCCCGGTCCAGCCATTGTGGAATATGCCAATAAAAATCATTTTGATCTGGTGGTATTAGGAAGCCGGGGATTGAATGGCCTTCAGGAACTTGTTCTAGGAGGAGTCAGCCATAAGGTTGCAAAAAGGGCGGATTGCCCGGTGCTCATTGTAAAATAAGGATCGGCTTTGTACGAGCCGGTTCTTATTTTAATGTATCCGTTTACATATTATTCAGTAATCTTTATAATTAGTTTAACTATTCAGAATAATCTCCCGCAAGTATCATGAATCTGACACAACTTTCTTTCTTGCAGTGTTGATGAAACCAGCTATTAAAAATAAGATTAATTTTGAGAGCTTTTTAGTGAATTTTTTCAGGGGTGAGGGTATGTTTAACAAAATCCTAATAGCTGCAGATGGATCTGACCATTCTGTTCGTTCTGCCAAAAAGGCCATGCTTCTGGCAGAGCAAAATCCTAATGCAGAAATTACAGTGGTATATGCTATTGACGGGCAAACTTCAAAAGAAGATATTCTCCACCATTTTGATAAATCGGTGGTTGACGAAGCAAGAAAACGGCGCCTGGAGCCGATTGAAAATATACTAAAAGAAAAGAACCTATCCTATGAAATAAAAATCCTGCAGGGAGAGCCAGGTCCGGCTATTGTGGAATACGCCAACCAGCGAGAGTTTGACATTGTTGTAGTCGGCAGCAGGGGTCTGAACGCACTGCAGGAAATGGTACTTGGAAGCGTAAGCCATAAAATCGCCAAGCGGGTTAAAGCGCCTGTTATGATCGTTAAATAATATATGAAACGGCCAGATAGAGCTTCCTATCTGGCCGTTTTTAGTTTTAAGCTATTGGTTAACACAAGCTGATGCAGCGCCAAGCGACCGATAAATTGCTTAAGCTGACCGATATATTTAAAAAAGCAGCCGATAAAATTTAAATCTGACCAAAAACCTTATTGAAGTGACCGATATACCCAGAAAAAGCTGGCTTCCGAAATTTATAACTGTCAAAAGAGTGGGGAAATGTCCAACACAGGGGTCATGAAGGCCAAAAATCGGCAAGAGAACCAGAGAAGAGTTCGCCACAGAGGCAATGAAGGCCAAAAAATAGCAAGGGAGCAAGAGAAAAGTCCATCATAAGCACGATGAAGGCCAAAAGCCATCAAGAGAGCAGGAGAAAAGTCCATCATAGTAGCAATGAAGGCCAAAACCGGCAAAAGAGCAAGAGAAAAGTTCATCACAGATGTACTGATAGCCTTAACTACAAACAAAAAAGATGCCCCGCTCTCGGGACATCTTTTAATTAGCTGGCTTTTACCGCCTGAGGCTTCGCCTCTTTGTCTTTTCCGCTTGCTTTGTCCGACAGCAATGTTAATGCGCCGTCGCCAGTAACGTTGCAGGCTGTTCCGAAGCTGTCCTGGGCAAGGTATAAAGCAATCATAAGAGCAATCATCGTTTCATTGAAGCCGAGCATGCTTTCAAGCAGCCCTAGTGCCGCCATCACAGCCCCGCCCGGAACACCCGGTGCAGCAATCATGGTTACGCCAAGCATTAAGATGAACGGCAGGATTTCTCCAAAAGAAGCAGTTTGTCCTTGAAGCATCATTACTGCAATCGCACAGCTTACGAGTGTGATCGTGCTTCCTGACAGATGAATCGTTGCCAGTAAAGGAACAGAGAAATCAGCCACTTTTTCGCGTGCGCCAAGCTTTTTAATTTGCTTGAGCGTAACAGGAATGGTTGAAGCGGACGATTGGGTTCCAAGTGCTGTGAAATATGCAGGCATCATGTTCTTAATCAGCTTAATCGGATTTGTTTTTGTAACACTTCCGGCAGCTGTATATTGAATAAGTAAAAAGATAATATGAAGAGCAATAATCATGACGAATACTTTGGCGAACACAGACATGATTGCGCCAACCTGGCCGCCCTGAGTCATGTTGGCAAAGATCCCGAAAATATGGACAGGAAGCAGTGGAATAATGACCTTTTCAATGACTTTTTCGATAATATCCCGGAAGTCATTCATGACGTGCTGCAGAGTATTTCCTTTAATGGCTGCTAAACCAAGACCTAATGTGAACGAAATTAGCAATGCTGTCATAACGCCCATTACCGGAGGCATGTCCACCTGGAAAAATGGCGATAGCAATGCTTCTTCCGGATTCTCAAACTCTTTGAAGCTTTGATTTTTTAATAGGATGGGGTATAAAACAGTGGCTGTAAAAAATGCCAATAAACCGGCTGCAACTGTGGAACCATATGCAAACCCTGTAGTAATGCCCAAAAGCTTGCCGGCTCCTTTCCCCATGCTGCCGATACCTGGTGCGATGAACCCGATAATAATTAACGGAATGGCAAAACCGAGAAAGTTTCCGAATAGGCCGTTAAAAGTAGCGAATAGCTTAACTAGCCATTCAGGAGAAAAAGAACCTATTAAAATACCTAAAGCAATGGCTAATATAATTCTTGGGAGCAGTCCGAACTTCTTCATTTTTGTCCTCCTTGAAAATACAATTGTTTTCCTTAGAGGGAGTATATCTTGTTTCTGGCTAAAAGTTAATAGCAAAAAGCTTTGTTCTAAAAATAAAATAATTATATAAATTCGGACTACTTACCTGTTTATAAAGGGTTTATTCATTAAAAACGTTATATTATAGGAAATAAAGCGTTATCTTAAAATAGAAATAGCCTATTTAGGTTTCAATAGTAAGGAGAAAAGGAAGTAATAATAAGCGTATTTTACAGAATTAAGGATAAGAAAAGTTTCCTTTTTAAACGCTTTTTCATACATATAGGAATATGGGCGTATGTGCAGAAAAAAATTCCTTAAGAATTGAACATGTAATCACTCCCTTTCTTAAATTAGAAAGTGTTACAATAAAGAGTAGATTGAATTAGCATTTAAAGCAGAGAAAGATGAAAAGCGATATTACATTGGAATTAACACCCGGCTATGAAAATCCGGGCAATCCATGATGGAATAATGGAGGTTCTTTTATGAAAACGAAGGTTGGCCTATTGTACGGCGGGAAATCCGCAGAGCATAAAGTATCCATGCAGACAGCAATGGCTGTTATCAAAGCGCTGGACTTAGAAAAATTTGAAATTCACCCTATTTATATATCTGAAGAAGGGCAATGGGTTAAGGGACCCCAATTAAATGGCCCGGTCTCCAGTGTGAAGGAACTGGAATTTTCCAGGGGAGAAGCACTTCCGCCAACAGCATTGGCACCGACTCTTTTTCAGGATTCTCAGCAAAAGGGCCCTTTTGACGTCATCTTTCCGCTTCTTCACGGACCGAATGGTGAAGATGGAACGGTTCAGGGGTTATTGGAGCTTCTCAACCTTCCTTATGTAGGAAATGGAGTATTGGCTTCATCAGCAGGCATGGATAAGGTAATTATGAAAAATATCTTTGCCCAGGCAGGCCTTCCGCAGGTAAAGTATGTCTGGTTTATCCGCAGCGAATGGGAAAATGAAATGGAAGCTGCATATGATAAAGTAGAGAAGGAATTGGGCTACCCATGTTTTGTTAAACCAGCTAACCTGGGTTCAAGCGTAGGAATCAGCAAGTGTATGAATCGCTCAGAATTAGAGGAAGCATTTAAAGAGGCCTTCCAATTTGACCGCAAGATCATTATCGAAGAAGGTGTCACAGCAAGGGAAATTGAAGCGGGCGTACTCGGAAATGATTACCCGGAATGCTCTGTTGCGGGAGAAATTGTTCCAAAGGTTGAATTCTATGATTATAAAGCAAAATATGAAGATGGAGATACAGCCTTGATTATTCCGGCTGAAATCTCTGAAAATGAGTACAGCGAGCTGAAAGATATGGCGATCAAGGCGTTTAAAGCCTTGGACTGCTCCGGACTTGTCAGAGCGGATTTCTTTTTGACAAGGGAGGGCAGGCTATATATCAACGAAGTAAATACGATGCCTGGCTTTACTCCTTTCAGCATGTTCCCGCTTCTTTGGAAACATTCTGGCGTTGAGTACCCTCAACTAATAGAGAAGCTGGTCAATCTGGCAATTGAGCGCCACGCAGAAAAACAAAATATTAAACATACAATGTAAAGCCGGCTGGCTGGAATAATTGACTTCATAAAAGGAAACACGGCAAATCCTGTCGTGTTCCTTTTGTTCATACATACTGACAGTATGTCTGGTCCATTTGGACAATCTGAAACTGTCAAAATAGGAGGCGGCATATGATTAAGAAAACACTTCAAGAGATTGCGCAAATGATTAAGGCTGAAAATGATTTTTCATCTTTTCATGATACAGCCATCCAAGGGGTAAGCATCGACTCTAGAAAGATCGCAGAAGGCAATCTGTTTGTTCCTTTTAAAGGGGAGAATTCCGACGGCCATCGTTTTGTGGAAGATGCCCTTCGGAAAGGGGCAGCTGCCGCGTTCTGGCAAAAGGATGTTCCGAATCCTCCGCTTCATTTGCCAATCCTTCTGGTTGAAGATACTTTGAAAGCCCTTCAGGAATTAGCGAGAAGCTATCGTGATGAGTTAAAGGTTAAAGCAGTAGGCATTACAGGAAGCAATGGAAAAACAACAACGAAAGATATGACAGCGAGTCTTTTGTCTTTAAAATACAAGGTTCAAAAGACTGAAGGGAATTATAACAACCATATTGGACTGCCGCTTACGATTCTTGCTCTGGAAGAGGATACGGAAATAGCAGTTCTGGAAATGGGGATGAGCGGACGGGGAGAAATTGATTTTCTGACAAAGCTGGCCCGTCCCGAAGCCGTTATTATTACGAATATAGGGGAGTCCCATCTTCAGGATTTGGGATCCAGGGAAGGGATTGCAGAAGCGAAACTTGAGATTGTGAACGGCCTTCAAGATAATGGCCTTGTCATCTACCATGGCGACGAGCCTCTTCTCAATGAAAAATTAAAATCTTACACTGGTTCTGCCGCTTTTAAAACCTTTGGAAGAACCGGGGAAAATGATGTATACCCGCTTGATATTGAACAGAATGACAGCGGCAGCACCTTTAGGATCAATGCCTCTGGCGAGGAATTTTACCTGCCTGTGCTAGGTACTCATAATGTACTCAATGCGCTGGCATCGATGATTGCCGCATTCCATTTCGGCGTGCCGTACGAAAAGATGAATGAGGGATTCTCCAGCTTAAAGCTGACAAATATGCGGATGGAACTTCTGGAAGGGCGAAATGGCGAGAAAATCATCAATGATGCGTATAATGCAAGTCCGACTTCCATGAATGCAGCTATAGAACTTATTGCCAACCTGCCTGGGTATAAAAAGAAAATCCTCGTTCTCGGCGATATGCTTGAACTTGGGCCACAGGAAGAAGATTTCCATTTTGCTATCGGGAAGTCAGTAGATGCAGAAAAAATCGATTATGTCTTTACATTCGGAAAGCTTGGCGAGTTTATAGCCAGGGGAGCGGAGCAAACACTTTCCGCTGATCGGGTGTTTGCTTTTACAGACAAACAGCCGTTAATGGAAGAATTGAAAAAGCATGTTGATAAAGAAACGATCGTACTGGTGAAAGCGTCCAGGGGCATGAAGCTGGAAGAGGTCGTTTCCGCCCTTCAATAAGTGCTTTCAGGGATATCTGGTTATGATTGCTGATTTAACTAAAAAACTAGAAATCACCAGCGAAATGAAGCTGCTCGTTTTAAATGCGCCTAAAGCGTATTTGAACAGCATTGACTAACTGCCCGAAAGTATAGCAGCAGATGTGTTAATGATGAAATTTTAACAGAGATTATCCACGAACTGGAACAGCACCCAGAATGCCTTGCCTTTTTTAACACATTGGCACCGTCTTGCAAACATTCCTATATAGAATGGATTTCCAGTGCCAAGTGCGAAGAAACCAAGAACAAAAGGCTAGGGAAAATGATATAGGAGCATTCAGAAGGGTATAAAAATCCCTATGCGAAGTAGAATGGATAGATCTTCCATGATAGTTAATCAGCCCCTGTTCCACGTGAAACAGGGGTTGATATGATTTTTGATCCGTATGCCCTAAAGGAAAGGTGTAAAATAAAACTGACTTTTAAGACTTTTAATTAGAAAGATGCAGGGGGTGATCAGGCTGATTGGCTGCATGTGTATACACGGTTTTACAGGAGCCCCATATGAAGTGGAGCCTCTTGTTCATTATTTAACAGCGCATACAGACTGGGAGATTGCGGTTCCAACCTTGCCGGGCCACGGGGATGAATTAAAGCTGAAGGGCATTGAGTACAATAAGTGGATTGAACATGCGGAGGAAGAGCTAAAAAGGCTGATTGAACGCTGTGATAAGGTATATGTGATCGGCTTTTCCATGGGTGGGCTGATTGCGAGTTATTTAACAGTGCATTATCCGGTGGATAAGCTGATCCTTTTAAGCGCAGCTGCCTATTATGTAAACCCCAAGCAGCTTTTTTTCGATCTTAAGGATATGGCAAAGGATGCTTTCCGAGGGAGTCTGTCAGATAATGAACTGTTTGTCAGGTACAAACGGAAAATTAGTGCTACACCGATCACAGCAACACTGCAGTTTCGAAGGCTTGTTGCCCATATAAGGCCTATATTAAATCGGGTGACTGTGCCTACCTTGATTGCTCAAGGAGAAAGTGATGGTGTCGTCCCGCCAAGAAGTGCGCGATATTTATACAATAACATCGGTTCCTCGGCTAAAAAATTGATTTTTTTGAGAGAATCCAAACATTTAATTTGCCATTGTGAGGAAAGAGATGAACTCTTTCGCGAAGTCTTGAACTTTCTTAAAGGAAAGCCGGAATGATAGGGTTTTCAGCCAGTCTTCAAGTTTGCATTGCATGCATGAAAATGGTAATATTAACACCAAAGTGCCAACAGGAACTTCTTTTGAAACCGGACATACTCCAGAAGGAGAATGTCTTTTTTCATTAAATGCGGAAGTATGCTCGATCCTCACAGTTTGTTCATGCTTTCGGTAAGGCCTGTTTAATTAGGGCTTTTCTCTTTTAGAAGGAAAGCAATAATTATATAAGAGACCTACTTGTCCATAAATCAATCAGGGATTGAACTTACCCTCATCCTTTTCCTCAAGCGGGTTTCATATTGAGTGAGACTCTTCTTAGCGAAAATACACCGCACTTTTTATAAAGTGAAACTTCCATCAGTGGGGGGTTTTCATTCCCCACTGATGGTTAGTTGAACCAATCGGGCTTTTACGGGGAGTTGATCCCCGCTTATCCTTTACTATTGTCCCCTCAAAGTTTTGAAGTGGGGATCTTACTGCCCGTTAATGCGGGATAAAACATAAGAAGGTACAGCTTTCTAAGCCGGAAAGACCCGGTTCTGGGCTCCGTTGTAGCGGATGCCGTAACTTTTCTTATAATCGTCCGGAAGAGTGCCTCATAGGCCAATTTATCAGGAGAACTTCCTGCCTGCAAATATGCAGGGACAAAATTTTTCTATGATTAGAAGGAGAATGAATACATTGACAAAGTTTCAAGACTTGGGCATTAGCCCAGCGACAATGAAGTCACTAAAACGAATGGGATTTGAAGAAGCTACGCCAATTCAGGCCCAAACGATTCCATTGAGCTTAGAGAATAAAGATCTTATCGGCCAGGCACAAACAGGAACGGGGAAAACAGCTGCATTTGGAATTCCGATGATCGATAAAATTGACAATACAAAAGATTTTATCCAGGGAATCGTAATCGCGCCAACACGTGAGCTTGCGATTCAGGTGTCTGAAGAGCTTTATAAAATCGGCTATGGAAAAAGAACCAAAGTCCTTTCCATTTATGGAGGCCAGGATATTAACCGCCAAATCCGCGCCTTGAAGAATAAGCCCCATATTATCGTCGGAACGCCAGGTCGAATTTTGGACCATATCAACCGCAAAACACTCCGTCTGGATAATGTCCATACAGCAATCCTGGATGAAGCAGATGAAATGCTGAATATGGGATTTATTGATGATATTGAATCGATCCTTGCGCAGATTCCTGAAGAACGCCAGACGCTTCTATTCTCTGCTACTATGCCTGCTCCAATCCGCAGAATGGCAGAGCGCTTTATGAAGGATCCTCAAATTATTCGGGTGAAAGCAAAGGAAATGACTGTATCATCCATTGAACAATATTATATTGAAACACATGAAAAGAATAAGTTTGATGTGCTGACAAGACTATTGGATATCCAATCACCAGAGTTGGCGATTGTATTTGGACGTACAAAGCGCCGTGTTGATGAGCTTGCTGAAGCCTTGAATCTTCGCGGATATATGGCTGAAGGCATTCACGGAGACTTAAGCCAGGCAAAGCGAATTTCCGTGTTGCGCAAGTTTAAGGAAGGCAGCATCGACGTCCTTGTTGCAACGGATGTTGCCGCTCGCGGATTGGATATTTCCGGTGTAACGCATGTGTACAATTTTGATATCCCGCAGGATCCGGAAAGCTATGTTCACCGCATTGGACGTACTGGCCGTGCCGGTAAAACTGGGGTTGCGATGACATTTATCACACCGCGTGAAAAATCTTATTTGCATGTTGTGGAAAGAACAACAAAGAAAAAAATGGAACGCATGGATGCTCCAACGCTGGATGAAGCACTAGAAGGCCAGCAAAAAGCGGTTATGGATAAAATTCTGCAGACAATTGAGGAAAATAATCTGGACAGCTACAAAGAGGCTGCGGATGAATTGCTTTCGCAAAAGGACGCTTCAACAGTAGTACAGGCTGTACTAAAGATGCTTACAAAAGAACCGGATACCACTCCAGTTAAGCTGACAGAGGAAAAGCCTTTGCCAGTAAAGCGTGACAGAAAGCCAAACGACCGCAGCCGCGGAGGATATGGCGGCAGAGGCAGACAGGGCGGCCAAAAAGGATCCTACAAATCCCGCCAAGGCCATGCAGGCAAACGCCATAACAACAACCGAACAAACAGCAACAGCTACCGTTAATAAACCTAGAGAGCAGAAATTCTGCTCTCTTTTTTTCTTGGGAAAGAGATAGTGAGAACAGTTGTAAGGAGAAGTTAAGCTATCAAGTGAATATCTTTGTTATCTGTTATATAAAAATGTTTATCTGTCATATAGATTTTTTTATCCCTCTTATAAGTAGATTTATCCCCTTTATAAAAAATTTTGTCTGTATTATAGAGGTTCCCGGCATCGCTAATGCTAAGTTCCTTTCCATGGGAGACGTTCGGGATAGTAAAGTAATTTCTCTGTATATGCCGAGCATACTAAGGAAACCGCCGTGGCTAAAAGCCATCGACCAATCAAGCTTCGAAATTTAAGCAAATGCCCCCTGTTTTTTTCGTAAAAAGAGAGACACTTTCTTTGGTGTGTCATGTATACTTATAACAGTGATATTTTGGAATTCCGGGGGGGAATACATGATTACAGAGCCGCATAAAAGGCTTCCGGCAAGGGGGCTGCTTGCATGGAGAATCTCCGGCACAATCCACTCTGTATTTCCGCTGCTTATATCTGGCGGCATTATTGCTTTAGCTGTCCTGTTTAATTGGCCAATTTGGGTAACAGGCGCTTCATTGATGTTTTTTTCTGCCTATGCCTATTTTGTAATTATGATCCTTCCGGCTTTAAGGTGGAAGAGATTGAGATATGAGGTTCGGGAAAATGAAATTGAACTTAAATCCGGGATATTTGTTATTAAAAGGACGCTTGTTCCGATGATTCGGGTACAGCATGTAGATACAAAGCAAGGGCCGATTTTGCGGAAGTACCGGCTGGCCACTGTGACGATTTCTACGGCAGCTACGGTCCATGAGATTCCTGCACTGGATGTGGAGGAAGCGGAAGAGTTGCGTTTTTTCATTTCTCAGCTGGCAAGGGTTGCAGATGATGATGTCTAATCCCAAACGGCTCCATCCTATATCTGCGGTAGCGAATTTTCTGAAACAGCTTAAGGAATTAATTGTTCCGTTTGTCATCTTTGTGGTGTTTGGAAGCAGGGGCGGAAACGGTGAAATTCTCCAGCTTGTTATTACAGCTGGTGTTGTTATAGCCGTGTTTATCATTGGAGTCCTTTCATGGCTAAGGTATACCTATAGGCTTGAGGAAGGGGAACTCCGAATTGAATATGGCATTTTAGTGAGAAAGAAGAGATATATCCCGCTGGAAAGAATACAAAGTTTGGACTTATCGGAAGGGCTGCTGCAAAGGCCTTTTGGGCTTGTCAAAATGAAGGTGGAGACGGCCGGTTCGAGCGGAGCAGGGGATGCGGAAGCGGTTCTGACCGCTATTTCCAGGCGGGATGCAGATTTCATTCAGCAGGCATTTTCAGCGGCAAAAAATAAATTTTCGGAAAATCGGGATCAAGTTGATTTACCAGTAAAAACACGGAAAGTAATCTACAGGATTTCACCTGGACAGCTGCTTCTTCTAGCTTCTACTTCAGGAGGAGTGGGAGTCGTGATCTCGGCTGTTTTTGCTTTTGTTTTTCAATTTGAAGAAATCATTCCGTATGAGAAAGTTTTTGCAGGGCTGGAGGGCTTTATTGCCAACGGGGTCATTTTTGTCAGTATTCTCGTTTTTATTGGGTTCTTAATTGCGTGGGTGATTGCGCTTATTGGAACGATGCTGAAGTATGCTGATTTCACACTAAGAAAAACCGATAAGGATTTGATCATAACAAGAGGCTTGCTGGAGAAACGGCAGATAACCATTCCGCTTCATCGGATACAAGCAATCCAAATCAGAGAGAACCTTATCAGACAGCCGTTTGGGTTAGCGGCTGTTTATATTGAAAGTGCCGGGGGCTCACTTAAGGATAATGAAAGCGCCCGTGTCATGGTTTTGCCTATTATTAAAAGAAGCAGGGCAGCTGGCCTGTTAAAGGCCCATTTGCCAGACTATGAACTCCAGCCGGGATTTTTCAAGGCTCCGAGAAGGGCACTTAACAGGTATCTTTGGAGAGGATTTTTGGGAACCCTCCCGCTGGTCATTGCGCCAATAATATTTTTCAGGCCGTGGGGCTATTTCGCTTTGCTGCTTTTGATCTTCTCATTAGCCTGGTCATATCTGAAATATAAAGATGCAGGCTGGGATATCAGCTCGCAGCAGCTTGCACTCAGGTATCGAGGTATCGTAAGGACCACTGTTTTTATGAAAAAAAATCGAATACAGTCCCTCACGGTGAGTGAAAGCTATTTTCAGGAAAGGCGCAGCCTGGCTACAGTTGAAGCAGTCGTCATGTCCGGGACCGGGGGTACAGGCGGAACGGTTCTTGACCTGGATCGAAAAGAGGTATATGCCATTTATAAATGGTATTCCTATACAGGCATGAACAGAAATACGCTCATAAAAAAAGAAAAGCGCCAATGAGCGCTTTTTATTATTTTGCTAAAAATCCCAAAACGGCCAGCAGCAAAACCACACCCCAAAGGATCAGCCTGGAAGCAGGGACTCCTTTTAGGGACGGCCGCAATCCTGACATTCTTCCTGGACGCTGCATGCTTGCTGACATTGACTGACGCCCTTTTGAAAGGAAAGCTGCACCGATCAGGAAGCCGGCAATTAGCCCAAATATATGGGCAGTTACATTGATGTTAGGCTGCAAAAAGGTCATGATAACGCCAATTACAGTAATGGTCAGAATAATTTGCGAGTTTTCCCTTGATAGGAGATCTTTTCGAAAGATGATGATGGCAGCGAAGAATCCGAATAAACCGAATATGGCTCCGCTGGCGCCGACATGAATATATGTCATTGGCTCTAAAAGAAGTGTAGCAATATTTGCTGCCACCCCTGCTGTTACATAAAGGAAGATGAACTTGGATTTTCCCAGGATTTGTTCCAGGGCAGGTCCAAATAGAACAAGAGAAAAGCTGTTAAACAGAACATGGGGAAATCCGCTATGCAAAATAATAGGAGTTACGAGCCGCCAATATTCCCCTTCGATGATATATAAGTTGACTCCAGCGAGCTTTTCGAAAATAAGAGCGTTGGGGAAAATGGGAATGACCGTTAATAAATAGAGTAAGATATGGATAAAAATGATAGTAGAAACCACAGGGTAAAATCGCAAAAACTCTCTTAGACTTTCCGTTCTCGTAAACATAGGCATCCTCCCATTTTATAATACTATCTCCATCATAACCGGAAAAAGCGTTTTTCAGCATGCGATAACACTTTAATTTTCAATAACCATATACTTGCCTGAGCTTCTACTGTATTCTTTATGCAATGAAAAAAATAAATAGAAGGAAGATGAGAAATGATTTCGGGAATTGGGATTGATATAGCGGATCTTGAACGAATCCGCAAAATTACAGACAGGCAGGAACGATTTCCAGAGAGAATACTGACCTCCCGGGAGATGGCTTTTTATATGGATTTGCCAGAGAAAAGGCGTACTGAATATCTCGCCGGAAGATTTGCCGCAAAAGAGGCCTTTGCTAAAGCAGTTGGAACCGGGATTGGCGAAAAACTGTCTTTTCAAGATATCGAAATTGAAAAGGATGAACGGGGAAAGCCTTTTATTTCGAAGCCTTTCAAAAAAGGAGTCCATCTTTCCATCTCCCACAGCAGGGAATATGCTGTTGCGCAGGTAGTGGTTGAAGAAGTTTAACCTTACCCTGTTGGGATTGGCTTAAAGCTTTGTGCTGATTTGGGATCTTGCTGAGGGGAGAAGGCGTGAGCTCCTCGAAATGCATTCGTATTTTTTCGTGTGAGCTTATAGAGGCCCCTTATTCTATGGCCAGCGGGAAGAGCGTTGCCTACGGCGATCTCCGAGGCGCCTTATACCCTGAAAAGCGTCAGAGGAGCGAAAGTAAACAACCAATTTTAACAGAGCCAAGAAATTCAAAAAGCTTGTCATTCCTCCTAGCATATTCCCTTAGGTTGTCTCATATATTCATAGTGCGATAGGAGAGACAGGCCAAATAGATTGGCCAATCTCACTGAAATGAGACAAAGGGGCTGAAGGAATGAAGAAAAAGTTGTTAATGCTGCTTGCCGGCCTAATGGTTGTTTTTGCATTGTCTGCCTGTGGTTCTAAATCACAAGAAGATGTTGTAAAAGAGCTTGGCAATAAGCTGGAGGACATTAAAGGGTATAAGGCAGAGGCTAAAATGACCCTGCAGATGGGCACTGACCCGCAGACTTATGATATTGAAGTATGGCACAAGGAACCTGATTTTTATCGGGTAAATCTAAAAAATGCCCAAAAAGACCAAAGCCAGATGATTCTGCGAAACGCTGATGGTGTATTTGTCCTCACTCCTGCGCTGAACAAAAGCTTCCGCTTCCAGAGTGATTGGCCGCAGAACAGCAGCCAGGCTTATTTGTATGAATCCTTAGTCAAGGATATTGTGGAGGATAAAGAAGCTAAGTTCTCAGCTACAAAAGATCATTATGTCTTTGAAACAAAGACAAGGTATCAAAATAATCAGATGCTTCCTGTTCAGGAAATCACGCTGAAGAAGTCTGATTTGTCCCCTGTCAGCGTGAAGGTTATGGATCCGGATAAAAATGCACTTGTAACTGTTGAGTTTTCCAATGTAAAGTTTAATGCAAGCTTTGATAAAAAAGACTTTGATATGCAGAAGAACATGACTGGCGCCCAGCTGGAAGTGCCGGTAATGGCCGAAGTGGAAGAGCAGGAGTTTTCGGTTAAATATCCTCAGATTGAAGTGGATGGGGTAAAGCTGGTCGAAGAGAAGGAAATTAAAACAGAAGGCGGCAAGCGGGTTGTATTAACCTATGATGGAGAGAAGTCCTTCACTCTTGTCCAGGAAAAAGCAACTGTGATGCCAGCTTCATCCTCTGTAACTTCAGTCAACGGGGAACCGGTTGATCTTGGATTCACAATTGGAGCACTATCGGACAACACCATTTCCTGGACCTATCAGGGAGTCGACTTTATGATTGCTTCCAATGATTTATCTCCAGAAGAAATGAGTATGATCGCCCGTTCCGTACAAGGTGATATGGTTAAATAACTAATTCTTGTTAACAGGCCCCTAAAAAGGGCCTGTTTTATTTGTGTTGAATATGAGAGAATTTATAGGTCTTTTGCAAATGTCACTAGCTTTAAATCAGGGTTTGGTGCAAATACGAAGCAAGAGGACTATCAGGGGATTAGCCAAATAATTCATTTGACAAATCCTCCTGGGGAGTTTGATAATCGACTTGTACAGAATTATGGCATTGGCTAAAGGACGTGAAGACATCAATGGTTGAACAGATAAAAATGTATAGGGATACTTGGGCAGAGATAAATCTTGATCATATCTCATATAATGTAGAGTCAATGAAAAAACATGTTAGCGAAGGCACAATGGTTATTGCTGTTGTGAAAGCAAATGGATATGGCCATGGAGATAAAGCTGTAGCTGAGACAGCACTTAAAGCAGGCGCTTCTGGCTTGGCGGTTGCCACACTTGATGAGGCAATGGCTCTGAGAAAGAAAAAAATAGAAGCACCCATTTTGGTAATGGGGGCAAGCCGTCCGGAAAATGCCGGTGATGCAGCAAAAGAGAATATTGCATTAACTGTTTTTCAAGAAGAATGGCTTGCAGCCGCGGCAGGTTATATTGAAAGCGGAGATGTACTGAATATTCATTTGAAGCTGGATACGGGGATGGGGCGCCTTGGCATCCGCACCCGGGATGAGCTGGCTGGAATTGAGAGCGCTATCAAAGGGGACAAGCGTTTTCTGATTGAAGGGGTATTTACTCATTTTGCCACAGCTGACTCATTAGATAATTCTTATTTTAAACAGCAGTTTAGCCGGTTTGAGGAAATGGTGAGCTGGATGGAGAAGGTTCCAAAATACGTTCATTCAAGCAATAGCGCTGCAGGTCTGAGGTTTCCTGAGGCACATTTAAATGCTGTCAGAATGGGAATAAGTATGTACGGGCTCGCTCCTTCAATTGAAATGAAGCCAGATCTTCCTTTTCCGCTGAAAGAGGCTTTTTCCCTCCATACAAAAATTGTCCATGTCAAAAAGCTTCATAAAGGTGAAAAGGTCAGCTATGGGGCTACTTATGAGGCAAGCGGAGATGAGTGGATTGCGACCTTGCCGATTGGTTATGCTGATGGCTGGATCCGGAAGCTTCAGGGGCAGGAAGTTCTTGTCGGGGGATTAAGGGTGCCGATTGTTGGCAGAATATGCATGGATCAATGTATGATTAAGCTTCCTCATGAGGTGCCTGTTGGAACACAGGTTACTTTGATTGGCGACCAGGATGGAGCCAGTATTCCTGTCGATGAAATCGCCAGAAAACTTGAAACCATCAACTATGAAATTACCTGTATGGTATCTTCGCGTGTTCCGCGCATATATAAAAGAGATGGCCAAATTATGGGGGGAGTCAATTATCTGCTATAATAAAATTAATGCCTATTCAAAAAATGCGGGAGTTCAAAACTTCAATAAGCTCACAAGGAATGTTTTGGAAGCTTAATCACATGAGTGAAAGCGGCGTTTTTGGGGGTGTACTGAAAAACATGCATAAAAGCCTATTTTTTTGGCCGATAATACAGAAGAATTCAAGAACCCCCTTTGCATTGGGCGTTATTAATGGTAATATTGAAAATGGTAGATATAAAAATGGTGTGTAGTGATGGTGGAGGTGTATGTTTGTGTCTGAGTCCAGCACAACAACAGAGATAATGGTAAAATTACCGCAACATCTTTTAACCGAGTTAGACGGATATGCAAAGCAGGAAAACGTTAACCGGAGCGAATTCATTTATCAAGCAACCAAAATGTATTTGCGCGAGCGCAAAAAGAGACAAATTCGCGAATCCATGAGACGAGGCTATATGGAGATGGCGAAAATAAATTTGACGATTGCATCTGAAGCATTTCAAGCGGAATATGAGGCAGAACACACAGTTGAACGTCTAGTAAGCGGAGGATAATCCTTTGATTGTCAAACGTGGTGACGTTTATTTTGCAGACCTATCCCCAGTTGTTGGTTCTGAACAAGGCGGCGTCCGTCCAGTGCTTGTCATCCAAAACGACATCGGGAATCGGTTTAGTCCCACAGTAATTGTTGCAGCAATCACGGCTCAAATTCAAAAAGCTAAGCTGCCTACTCACGTTGAAATTGATGCGAAGCGTTATGGTTTTGAAAGGGATTCGGTCATCTTATTAGAACAGATTCGTACAATTGATAAACAACGCTTAACCGATAAAATAACCCATCTCGATGACGAAATGATGGAAAAAGTGGATGAAGCTGTGCAGATTAGCTTAGGCCTCATCGAATTTTAACAAAAACGCTCTTCTAAGGGCGTTTTTTTTTATGCAAGTAAGGTTTACTTCTGTTGAAAAAGGGTATAAAAGAAAGTCATGTAAAGTATTTTAGGGTATAAAAGCGCCCAATTAAACGGGAAAACAAATCCAATATATTCTACGCTGTCTAAAATCCTCCTGTTAATTTTATTTAATGTATGGGAAGAGGTTTTTATAAGAAATTGTCGAATTAGCAAGGGACAGCCATGCATAATTTGGGAGTCATATATATATCATTTGACTGACAATAGCTGTTATCATTAAATATATGTATATACAGCACTTTGACTGATTTTTTACAAATTTTTGATTGCTATACAATAAAGGGATTTGGAAGGCTCATAATAGACATAAGATAATATAGGGAGGAACAGATGAATTCCACAATTTTAAATTATATACAAAATAATAAAGATTCCATCTTCCATGACTGGATGCAAGCCACAAAGGAAAATGCGGATGATCGAGTGACCAAGGTGGTTTCCGACCAGGTATTTGTTGGGACGAGCCGGGAGTTTATTGATCTGATCATTTCAAGTATAAAAAGTTCGAATGAAGAATTCACTTCAAAGCTAAGCGATTTTTCAGAGAAAATTGTCCGCCTGGGCTGGCCTCTCAGCTTTGTGACAAGGGGGCTCCAAACATTTAGCAAAATTGTCTTTGAAGGTATGCAAGATGCGGGAATTGTGACAAATGAAAACCAATTGAAAACTATATATGATTTTGACAGCTGGATGACTCCGATGGTAAATGAAGTCGTAAACATGTATTCAACGACATGGGAAAGAACAGTCTCTTTGCAAAAGATTGCCCTGCAGGAACTTTCGGCTCCGCTGATTCCTGTTTTTGAAGGAATTACAGTCATGCCGCTTGTTGGTACCATCGATACAGAACGGGCTAAGCAGATTATGGAAAATCTTTTGCATGGAGTTGTTAAGCACCGTTCTGAAGTGGTTCTCATTGATATTACGGGTGTACCGGTCGTCGACACGATGGTTGCCCATCATATTATCCAGGCTGCTGATGCGGTAAGGCTGGTAGGAGCAAAGTGCATGCTGGTTGGCATTCGTCCGGAAATTGCCCAAACGATTGTGAACCTTGGAATTGATTTAAATCAGTTTACTACAAAAAATACACTTAAAAAGGGAGTTGAAGCGGCTCTTGCATTAACAAGCCGCAAAATTGTGAATGTGGAGGGAGCGGAGTGAGAGTGAGAATTCCGATTTTAAAGTTGAACGATTGTTTGTTAGTCTCCATCCAATGGGAATTAGATGACCAGACAGCACTTCAATTTCAGGAGGATTTACTTCATAAAATCCATGAAACAAGTGCAAATGGAGTCGTGATCGATTTAACATCCATTGACTTTATTGATTCATTCATCGCTAAAGTTTTAGGCGACGTAATAAATATGTCCAAACTGATGGGTGCAAAAGTAGTCATTACCGGTATACAGCCTGCCGTAGCTATTACGCTGATTGAGTTAGGTATTGGGTTAGATGATGTCCTTACTGCATTAGATCTAGAAAAAGGTTTGGAGAAATTACAACAGGAATTGGGGGAGTAACTGTATGGAAAACCAATCCTGCGTGAAAATCATAAACGAATGGGACATCGTTGCAGCCCGCCAGCTTGGGCGGAATGTTGCTAAAGAACTTGGTTTTGGTACAGTTGACCAGGCCAGAATCACTACAGCCATTAGTGAACTTGCCCGGAATATCTATTTATACGCCGGACAAGGACAGATCTGTATAGAAAAAATATATGACGGCGGAAAAGCGGGATTGCGTATAGTTGCAGTAGACAGCGGCCCTGGAATAAATGATTTACGCCAAGTAATGGAAGATGGATTTTCCACATCGGGGGGATTAGGAGCTGGCCTGCCAGGTGTGAAGCGGTTAATGGATGAGTTCTTAATTGACTCTAATCCTGGAACCGGAACAGATATAAAAGCAACTAAGTGGCTCCGTTAGGGGGAAGCGGTATGGATTTCCGAGAAATGATGGAGTCAAAGTATCGGGATATTCTTGAGAATTATATTAAGGATCAATCTGAACAGGCTTTGTATCAGGGCCAGAAGTTCAGCAGGAAGTCGATTGAGCACAAAATCTCGCCTGAAGAGATTATCAGCGTTCATAAAAATCTGATGGGTGAACTGTATCCGGACTTGCCTGAGTATGTTCACCATTCTTTTGATATCCTTCTTGAAGTCATGATAGGTTATGGGTTTGCCTATCGGGAGCATCAGAACCTGAAGCATATCCAGCAGGAACTGAGAACGGAAATGGAAATAGCCGCTAATGTACAGCAAACCCTGCTGGGAACGCAGGTTCCTTCTGTTGAAGGGCTGGACATTGGCGCAATTAGTGTTCCTGCCAAACATATGAACGGTGATTATTTCCATTTTGTTCAGGATGAAAACGGCAGCATCAGCATTGCAATAGCTGACGTGATCGGGAAAGGCCTTCCGGCAGCCTTATGTATGTCCATGATCAAGTATGCTATGGACAGTTTGCCAGAAAACCGCAATGATCCTAAAAGTGTCCTCGAGAGCCTTAATAGGGTTGTCGAGCAAAATGTAGATTTGACTATGTTCATTACCATGTTCTATGGGATATATGATACAAATACACATATGTTCTCTTACGGTTCAGCTGGGCATGAACCGGGGCTCTTTTATAATGCCAAAAAAGGTGAATTTGCCGAGCTAGTCGCAAAAGGACTGCTTCTGGGCATCGATAAAAGAACAAAATACCGCCAGTACGAAAAAGGAGTAAATCCCGGAGATATGATTATATTAATGTCAGATGGGGTAACTGAATGCCGTACTGAAGAAGGATTTATAGAAAAAGAGTCATTGCTTGAATTAATCAAGAAATATATTCATTTAAATGCACAGGAAATTGTTAATAGCGTATACAAAGAACTCGAAAAACTTCAGCATTTTCAATTGCGAGACGATTTTACCTTAATTATTTTAAAAAGAAATGTTTAACTGGTTTAGGCAGCGGGTAAGTAATAAAAAGCAGTTGACATGTAAAGAGGTGGGTCAGTTATGAATATTACAATAGATGTAAAAGAAAATGATATGCTAATTGAAGCAATGGTTAGCGGAGAAATTGATGCATATACAGCTCCTAAACTTCGTGAAGAACTTTTTCCTTTAACGGAAAAAGAAGGGGTGGAAATGGTTGTAAATCTATCTGAAGTCTCTTATATGGATAGTACCGGCTTAGGTGTGTTTGTTGGTGTATTTAAAAATGTCCGTGCCAATAACGGCAAGTTTAAGATTGTAGGTTTGTCGGATCGCTTAAAGAGACTTTTTGAAATTACAGGCCTAGCCGATATTATCGATATAAACAGCGAGATTGAAGGTGGAATACAATGAACGAACCATTTGATTATATAGAGGTGAAGATCCCGGCTAAACCTGAATTTGTTGGGGTAATCCGCCTGACTCTATCAGGGATTGCCAGCAGAATGGGTTTTGCCTACGAAGAAATTGAGGATTTAAAAATTGCTACCAGCGAAGCTTGCACCAATGCAGTCCAACACGCATACAAGCAGAATGAGCAAGGTGAAGTTGTCATCGGATTCGGTTTATATAATGACCGTCTAGAAGTAATGGTTGCAGACAGCGGCAAGAGTTTTGATTTCCAATCTGCGAGACAAGGCATTGGGCCGTATGACCAGACTGATTCTGTGGAATTTCTGCGTGAAGGAGGCTTAGGTCTGTACCTGATTGAAACATTGATGGATGAAGTGAGAATTCATCACAAAGAGGGTGTTACGGTCTTTATGACCAAATACCTAGAGGGAGAGCAGGTGGAGAGGGATGCAAAAACAATCTCAACCTAATCAAAAAACAAAAGAAGAGACAAATGCTTTAATCAAGGCATATCAGCTCCACCGAGATGAAGAAGCCCAAAATGAGCTGGTCCTTCAATATCAGAATCTGGTCGAAGCTATTGCCCGCAAGTATTCAAAGGGCAGGTCCTATCATGAAGATATCGTCCAAGTCGGCATTATTGGATTATTGGGAGCAATCCGCCGCTATGATGAATCATACGGGAAAACATTTGAGGCCTTTGCTGTTCCTACGATTATCGGTGAAATTAAACGCTTTTTAAGAGATAAGACTTGGAGTGTTCATGTGCCTCGCCGAATAAAAGAGCTTGGGCCAAAAATAAAAGCAACTGTCGAAGAGCTTACAACTGAACTTCATCGCTCTCCACGGGTTGATGAAATTGCAGATGTACTTGGAGTATCAGAAGAAGAAGTTCTGGAAGCAATGGAAATGGGCAAAAGCTATCAAGCGCTGTCAGTTGACCACTCCATTGAGGCTGATTCTGATGGCGGAACCGTAACATTGCTTGATATCGTCGGGAATGAGGACGAGGGTTATGAAAAAGTAAATCAAATGCTTGTACTTGAAAAAGTGCTGCATGTTTTATCTGAAAGAGAAAAAATGATAATCCAATATACGTATCTTGAAAATATGAGCCAGAAAGAAGCAGGAGATAAGCTGGGGATTTCCCAAATGCATGTCTCGAGGCTTCAAAGGCGTGCGATCAAAAAGCTTCAGGAAGCTATCCATTCTGAAACAAATAATTCGGAGTGCCTTTCATGACCAAATTGGTTAGGGACAACATCGAAGTGATCGCTCACCAAACGGCTAAAGAGGGAAAGTCTTTCTGTGGAGATGGCTATTATTTCACCGCGACTGATGAATACTTTGTATGTGTACTTGCGGACGGCCTGGGGAGCGGGGAATTTGCGTATGAAGCTTCTTCAGCCGTTATAGCGGTTGTAGAAGAGCACCATGAGAAAGATGTTGATACACTCATGAAGCTTTGCAATGAGGTTCTTGTACAAAAAAGAGGAGCGGCAGTTGCGCTGTTTAAAGTGCATTTTACCACCAGAGAGTTTGTTTACAGCTGTGTAGGAAATATAAGATTTTTCCTTTACTCCTCAACGGGCAAGCTAACCTACCCGTTGCCTGTGACAGGCTACCTGTCAGGGAGGCCGCAGGTGTTCCACACTCAACGGTTTACCTATGAAGCTGATTCAAAATTCTTGCTATACTCAGATGGCTTAAATATTCAAGGGGTTAAATCTTTACTTAAAGCATTTCTGCCTATTGAACTTATCTCTGAAGATA
Organism: Bacillus sp. J33; assembly: GCF_000518885.1. Taxonomy (GTDB): domain Bacteria; phylum Bacillota; class Bacilli; order Bacillales; family Cytobacillaceae; genus Cytobacillus. Next base: position 83,852 of record NZ_JAEL01000003.1, read on the forward strand.
TTAAGAAGCAATACCCATCCACATCAGATGATGCTACTTTTATACTTGGAAGCTTACTCTAAAAACAGGGTAAGCTTTTTTGTCTGTTTAACAGTTTGCCGATCAGGAATTAACAACAGCTTTCATTCTAGGGTGATTTGAAACGATGTTAAGGAGAAAGGCTGGAAAGATTTTCAGAAAACATGTATAACGGAGCTTCTTTTTAATCAAATGGATTGCTATGGCAAATGTGAAACTTTAGGGTGGTTTTGTTAAAATGGAAGATGACACTCTATGATGGAGGAATGAACTTGGAGAAATTACTGGATAAACAAGATGAAGTGCTAAACCTGATTGCAGGGGAGCTATCAATTGCAGTTAAACAAGTGAAAAATACGATAAACTTGCTGGAGGAAGGGAATACAGTCCCATTTATTGCCCGATACAGAAAGGAACAGACCGGAGCTTTAGACGAGGTTCAAATCCGCGATATCATGGAGCGATGGCAATACATACAAAACCTTAATCATCGGAAAGAAGAGGTTGTCCGCTTAATTGCAGAGCAGGGCAAATTAACGGAAGAATTAAAGTCCAGGATTGAACAAGCGGTGAAATTGCAGGAAGTAGAGGATCTATACCGCCCTTACAAGCAAAAACGCCGTACAAAGGCGACTGTGGCAAAAGAGAAAGGGCTGGAGCCTCTTGCCGATTGGCTGCTTACCTTTCCGCTTAATGAAAAACCCGAAGTAAAAGCAGAAGAATTTTTGTCAGAGGAAAAGGGTGTAAATACAATTGAAGAGGCAATTGCGGGTGCAAAGGATATTATCGCTGAATGGATTTCGGATGAAGCTGACAGCAGAAAATGGATCCGTACAGAAACAGCCAGAAAAGGAACGATTGAAGCGTCAGTTAAAAACAAAGAAAACGACGAAAAAGGCGTTTATGAAATGTATTATGAATACGAGGAGCCGATCGGCAAAATTGTTCCTCACCGGACGCTTGCGTTAAATCGCGGTGAAAAAGAGGAAATATTAAAGGTGAATATTAAGCCGGATACAGACTTCATTTTAAACTACCTTAATAAAAAGTGGGTGAAGGATGGCCGTTCTCTTGCTGCCCCAATTGTAAAAGAAGCAATTGAGGATGGATACAAGCGATTGATACAGCCTTCCATTGAGCGCGAAATTCGCAATGAATTAACAGAAAAGGCTGAAGAACAGGCAATTATGATCTTCTCTGAAAACCTAAGAAAATTATTGCTGCAGCCTCCATTGAAAGGGAAAGTAGTGCTGGGTGTTGACCCTGCCTACAGAACAGGATGCAAGCTGGCTGTTGTTGATGAAACAGGAAAAGTGCTGAAAATCGAGGTTATATATCCGCACCCCCCTGTGTCGAAAACCAAACAGGCAAGAGAGAAAGTTACTCAAATACTAAATTCCTTCAAAGTAGAAATGGTCGCAATCGGCAATGGTACAGCTTCAAGAGAAACAGAACAATTTATTGCGGATATTTTAAAAGATATGAAAGATGATATCTTCTATTTAATTGTTAATGAAGCAGGAGCAAGTGTTTACTCGGCCTCTGACTTGGCAAGGGAGGAATTCCCTGATCTGCAGGTGGAAGAGAGAAGTGCCGTATCGATCGCACGCCGCCTTCAAGATCCGCTTGCTGAACTTGTGAAAATTGATCCCAAATCTGTTGGAGTTGGGCAATACCAGCATGATGTATCTCAAAAGAGGCTGACCGAGTCGCTGGCCTTTGTCGTCGAAACTGCGGTTAACCAGGTAGGTGTTAATGTCAATACAGCATCGTCCTCATTGCTTCAGCATGTTGCAGGACTTTCAAAAACGGTTGCCAATAATATAGTGAGAAAGCGAGAGGAAGAAGGGAAGTTCGCTGATCGGAAGCAATTAAAAAAAATTCCGCGCCTAGGAGCGAAAACTTATGAGCAGGCCATAGGATTTTTAAGAGTGGTTGATGGTAAAGAACCTCTGGACCGGACCGGGATTCACCCGGAAACATATGCAGAAGTAAACAAGCTGCTGGCAAATCTGGGTTATAAGACAAGTGACCTTGGGTCTCGGGAGTTAAGAGTTGCTTTATCCGGATTGGACATTAAGCAAACCGCACAGGAACTTGAAATTGGCGAGCTTACTCTAAAGGACATTATTGATGCATTAATGAGGCCTGAAAGGGACCCGCGTGACGAACTGCCTAAGCCGCTATTAAAAAAAGAAGTTTTAAAGCTTGAAGATTTGCAAGAGGGAATGGAGCTTCAAGGGACAGTGCGAAATGTAGTAGACTTCGGGGCATTTGTCGATATTGGGGTCAAGCAAGACGGCCTTGTTCATATCTCCAAACTTAGCCGCCAATTTGTAAAGCATCCATTGGATGTGGTTTCAGTAGGAGATGTAGTTACAGTCTGGGTTGACTCTGTTGATAAACAGAAGGGAAGAGTCGCTCTCACAATGCTAGATCCATCAAGTTAAAGGGAAAAACACTGCTTATATTGTCTAGCTGCAGCGCCTAGCTCCTCGAGTCATAAGCCAAATCACTTCAGAAATCAGGACTTCTTGCGTGATTCGTCTTATGCTTGTCGGAGCTGAACAAGGCGCTTCCGCTTTTCTATGAGCAGTGTTTTTTTCTATAAAAAAACCAGCATTGATTCAAAAGTTTAATTTGATAACGATCCTTTTCATAAAATGCACGTTGAATTTGGTTTTGGAACCAAACAGGCATACAAATTACCTCCCGTGTGTTAGGTTCTATTTTTAGGATGTTCATGAAATCCATAGGCCAAAGAAATAGTATGAGATCCGAAAAATGAACATAAAAGGTATATATAATGTATGCTATAATAGGTTGTCATGTTTACAATAAAAGGGGAAGACATTGCGATGAATGACAAAGATCTTCAAAATCTTGTTGAAACGGTATCTTTAGAAAGCTTCGGCAAACCATTCCTCCATCAGGCCTACTTTAATGCCAGGCTTAGAACAACTGGCGGAAGGTATATGTTAAGCTCACATCATATAGAAATAAATAAGAAATACTTTGAGCAATTAGGAATGGATGAACTGATTGGAATCATCAAGCATGAGCTTTGCCACTATCATTTGCATTTGGAGGGCAGAGGGTATAAGCATCGTGACCAGGATTTTAGACTGTTATTAAAGAAGGTCGGAGCACCAAGATTTTGTTCTTCTTTGCCTGATCGGCCAATGAGAAGTCAATCCAAAAAGGTTCTTATTTACGCTTGTAAAGAATGCAATCAAATATACCGGAGAAGAAGAGCTGTTGATACAAAGAGGTATGTTTGCGGAAAATGCAAGGGGAAATTAGTGTTAGAAAAAGAGTTGACAAAGGACTAAAAAGGCTTTATATTTAGTAATTGTCGCAGGACAAAATCAAGAAATGCGGCTATGAAATCTTTTCAAAAACAAGCTTGACTTTTAAAGTCCAGGTTCTTATAATGTAAAGAGTCGATAAGATGTTATATGCGAGATCGACCTAATAAATTATCATTCCGCAGTAGCTCAGTGGTAGAGCATTCGGCTGTTAACCGAACGGTCGCAGGTTCGAATCCTGCCTGCGGAGCCATATTTGGGGAAGTACTCAAGTGGCTGAAGAGGCGCCCCTGCTAAGGGTGTAGGTCGCGTAAGCGGCGCGAGGGTTCAAATCCCTCCTTCTCCGCCAGAAAATTCTCAAAATGGCCCGTTGGTCAAGTGGTTAAGACACCGCCCTTTCACGGCGGTAACACGGGTTCGAATCCCGTACGGGTCACTTTCTTTTTTTATTTTATGGGCTTTTTAACATAAGGTCCCGTGGTGTAGCGGTTAACATGCCTGCCTGTCACGCAGGAGATCGCGGGTTCGATTCCCGTCGGGACCGCCATTTTGTTGGGCTATAGCCAAGCGGTAAGGCACCGGACTTTGACTCCGTCATTCGCAGGTTCGAATCCTGCTAGCCCAGCCATTTTATATACGAGCCATTAGCTCAGTCGGTAGAGCATCTGACTTTTAATCAGAGGGTCGAAGGTTCGAGTCCTTCATGGCTCACCATTTTCATATTGCGGGTGTGGCGGAATTGGCAGACGCACCAGACTTAGGATCTGGCGCCGCAAGGCGTGGGGGTTCGACTCCCTTCACCCGCACCA
>NZ_JAEL01000003.1:87991-161048 GCF_000518885.1 Bacillus sp. J33
ATATGGAGGGGTAGCGAAGTGGCTAAACGCGGCGGACTGTAAATCCGCTCCTTCGGGTTCGGCAGTTCGAATCTGCCCCCCTCCACCATTTAAATAGGGGTATAGTTTAATGGTAAAACGAAGGTCTCCAAAACCTTTGATGTGGGTTCGATTCCTACTACCCCTGCCAGTAGGACAGTGGCGGTTGTGGCGAAGTGGTTAACGCATCGGATTGTGGCTCCGACATTCGTGGGTTCGATTCCCATCAATCGCCCCATTATTCCTTTTTAAAAATTTTTTTATTGGGCTATAGCCAAGCGGTAAGGCACCGGACTTTGACTCCGTCATTCGCAGGTTCGAATCCTGCTAGCCCAGCCATTTTCAAGGCAGCATAGCCAAGTGGTAAGGCAGAGGTCTGCAAAACCTCCATCCCCGGTTCAAATCCGGGTGTTGCCTCCAAACATAGCTAAATGCGGGTGTAGTTTAGTGGTAAAACCTCAGCCTTCCAAGCTGATGATGAGGGTTCGATTCCCTTCACCCGCTCCAAAATATGGGCCTATAGCTCAGCTGGTTAGAGCGCACGCCTGATAAGCGTGAGGTCGGTGGTTCGAGTCCACTTAGGCCCATTATTATACATACGATTCCAAACTAATCCAATACGGGTTAGTTTTTTTTTATAAATGGCTGTGTTAAAGCTTATTTTTGATTTTGGCACCCTGTTGATTGGAGCGGAAGGTGCGAGCTCCTCGAAAATGCTACCGCATTTCCTTACGAAGAGGTGTTCATTCGGGGAAGCTTATTCAATGTCCTGCGGGAGAAGCGTGTCAGCGGGAGACCCCGCAGGTGCGAATGCACCGAGGAGAGTTGGACCGCCCGCGGAAAGCGAATACCTCGTGCTGAAATCAACAGGCAAATTTAACAGAGCCTTATAAATAAAAAGATTTTTAGGCGGATTTCTTTGATCTGGCTTTTTATTGTACTTTTTTAAGGATAAAACTCACTTATGCTTTCTGGATATAGAAGAAAAAATACAGGGGGGGACAGAAGTCTGAAGTTCTGGCAATGGATGAGGGGGAGGAGCTGATATAAATCTTCATTAAACCCTGTTATAATTAATGCCTTTGAGTTCGTTGTCATTCATAATTCCTCCTAGTGCAGTAATTTAGCTATTTCATAATAAAAAGGGATTCCGATGATTAGATTGAATGGAAAAGTAACGCCTAAAGCCAGGCCCAAATAAATGGATGGATTGGCTTCTGGTACGGAAGTTTTTAAAGCTGCTGGGGCAGCGATATAAGAGGCACTCCCAGCTAAAACTCCCATTAAAGCAGTTCCGCCTAAGGATAAGCCTGCAAAATTCCCGACTATAACACCCAAAACCCCAAAAAGGAGTGGAGTAATTAGTCCAAAAAGCAGCAGCTTTAAACCATGTTTTTTAACCTCAGACAATCGTTGTCCTGCCATCAATCCCATATTTAAAAGGAATAAGATTAAAACACTGCTATATAAGTCCATAAATAAAGGTTTTACCATGGGAACGGCACGTTCGCCAAGTGCTAACCCAATGAATAAACTCCCCATTAAAAGCAATATGCTTTTTCCAAAGATACTATCTCTTATGACTTCTTTATCGATCAGATTGGCCGAAGGATGAATCAATCCTATCCTTTGGGAGGTAAATGACGACCACTCATTTTTATTTTCGATTATCTTTAATAAAAGCAATGAAACCAAAATAGCCGGACTTTCCATAAGTACAACTAAGGCATTCATAAACCCTTCATAACTTGTGCCGTTTTTATCAAGAAATGAGAGTGCGGCTCCATAGGTAACAATACTGATGGAACCATAAGTAGCTGCTAAGCCAATCGAATTTTTCAAGTCCATCTTAATCAATCGCATAAGAAAAAGTGTAATAAACGGAATGGCAATCCCCAAAAACAGTGCACCTGCAATGGGTCTGATGACAGATTCAATGGAATAATGAGAAAGTTCAATTCCTCCTTTTATACCAATGGCAATTAATAGATAAATACTCAATCCTTCACTTAGGCTATTTGGGAATTTCAAATCAGATTTTGCCAGGGCGGCAATAATACCCAATACAAAAAATAAAACAACTGGTGACAATAAATTTTGCAGTATGATGTCAGACATTAGCATTTCCCCTAATTAATATTTTCCAATAAAAAAACCGGCAATTTCAGAATTTAGCTGGCCTTGTTGGGCCATAGATTCCGAAAGCTGCCGGTTTATCCTCAACTAGCTGCGATAGCTTTTTGAAAATCTCCCTTTTTTTAAAGATCTTTCTCCAAATCACTATATAGCTTAAATACCATGATTCGTTCACCTGTGCGAGTGCTTATATCTGTATGAAAACTTTTTACTTCTTTTTCCGTGATATTTAGAATAATTTTCTTTAGATCTTCTATGCCTGATTCAACTAATTCAGATCGCATTTTTTTTATGGAAAAGATTCCATCCTTTGTTTCGCACACTGAATATTCAGCCGGTGTGAGAATTCCTCTTAAGGTGACGATAATCATATCCCGCAGAATATCCGTTTTTACCGATACAGATCCGCGCCCAAGGAAATCCTTTTCCCATTGAGTGATAGCCTTACTGATTTCTGATTCAATAAATCCTTTTGTTTTGTTCATGCTTTTCCCCCTCTAACAAAAAACGGTATATTCCCCAGACTAATCACAAGTCCAGAAAATATACCGATTTATCTTTATTTTTTCCTTCTTATTGGGTTAGGATCTTTTTCTCATTATCAATCTTATTCATTGACAATAAGCTAAAGTTCTACTATTAGTTCGAAGTGAAAATAACCATCTCTCGATTTTTAATTATTAAATTATACTAAATTTTAGCTTCGTCTATCAAAAAAGTCAACAGTAATTTTTCAAAAATGTTTTGGTTTTTATCCCCTTTGAAACCATGTCCTATGCCATCATGTTCATGGCTGCCTCTGATTCCCGTTTGCAAATGCATTTTAAATGTTCCCTCGAAAGCTTCCTTTCGATTTTTCCATCTATTGAACAAAACCCCATTTTGAAAATCAATTTTGTTAAAAAGCTTTTTTTTGGCTTATTTGTTTCCTCTTATCGGATTTTAAAGTGGTGAAAGGGAACTGACTAGGGGAATTAGTGCCGCTGGTAGCGCCAAAGAGAAGCTGAAGGGAACTAATCGTGATGAATAGTGCTGCTGGTAGCGCCAAAGAGAAGCTGAAGGGAACTAATCGTGATGAATAGTGTCGCTGGGAGCGCCAAAGAGAGATTGAAGGGAACTAATCGTGATGAATAGTGCCCCTGGGAGCAGCAAAGAGAAGCTGAAGGGAACTAATCGTGATGAATAGTGCCCCTGGGAGCAGCAAAGAGAAGCTGAAGGGAACTAATCGTGATTGAATAGTGCCGCTGGGAGCACCAAAGAGAGGCTGAAGGGAACTAATCCGAGAAGGAGTGTCAATGAGAGCTCAAAAGCTGAGATGAAAATTAAAGAAAAGTCAGTTGTGAATGATTTGTGAACGCCAAAGAGGCGTACATGAGCGGAGAAAATAGACGAAGCCTTGTTAATATTGAGTATTTCGGAAATGAGGGACTGGCTATAAAAAGAAAAAATGTGAAAGAAGTGTGATTCAGTTCACTTTTGTGAAAAATGTTCTCAATTATGATGTAAGTAAGAAAAAGTAGGGGGGATGATGAAAGGTGGAAACGAGAAAAGTGAGCCAGGGCGTCAAGGCAGCCAAGGAACAGGGCACTTTAAAGGGGACCATTTTTTCAGTAACAATCGTGGGATTAGGTATTTTTGTTACGTATTTAATTGTGTATGGCCTGTACATGGCCAGATTATAGGGGGGATAAACAATGATGCATCGCTCTGAGAAGATATGGCTATTCTTAAGTTTTGGGATGATTATCGGATTTATGCTTATCACGGGTTATCAGACATTTGCGCTGGAGATGGGGCCTCCAAGCTATGGGGAGCGAATCGATCCTCAGAAAGTAGATGAAACAGAGCCGTTTGATCAGCCAGGCATTAAAAAAATTGGTGAGAACGAATATGAAGTGGTTATGACGCTGCAGGTGTTTAGTTTTACACCAAGTGAAATCGAAGTGCCTGCTGGATCAACCGTTCATTTCACATTAACTTCTAAAGATGTGGTTCACGGGTTCCAGGTTGCCGAAACGAACTTGAATGCGATGGTGGTTCCAGGCTATATACAAAAGATCACCCAGAAATTTGATAAGCCTGGCGAATATTTAGTTCTGTGCAATGAGTACTGCGGTGCTGGACACCAAATGATGAGCACGACCATCAAAGTTAAATAAAAGGGGGGATATACAGTGGAAACCATTATAAAAAATACAACGAAATCGCAAGTATTTAGAGAAAAAGCAAATAAAGTAATGGGGATCAGCCTGGAGGATGCGAGATTAACGAAATCATACCTATCTGTTGCCTTTTTAGCCATCCTGCTGGGCGGATTGCTTGGCTTATTGCAAGGCTTAAACCGGGCTGGATTGCTGGAATTGCCGGCTTGGCTGAACTACTACCAGGTACTGACGGCCCACGGCCTGCTGTTGGTTGTCGTACTGTCCGCCTTCTTTACAATTGGCTATTTCTATGCAGGATTATCCCATACTTTGGGCGGCCTGCTTCCTAAGGTCAGAAAGATGGCCTGGATCGGTTTTTGGATGAAGATTTTTGGATTTGTATTAGCCGTTATTCCCATTTTAATGAATGAAGCATCTGTTATGTACACCTTCTACCCGCCAATGGCTGCTTCACCGATTTTCTATATTGGGTTGGTGTTCATTGTCCTTGGGGTTTGGATGTGCGCATTCGGTGCCTTTATCAATGTGGCAAGCTGGAGAAAACGCCATCCGGGGCAGCATGTTCCGATTTTATCCTTTTTTGCAACAGGAGTGTTTATTCTCTTATTCTTCGGAAGCCTTCCGGTAGCAATTGAAGTTTTTACCATCATTCCTTGGGCTTTCGGCTGGGTTGAAACAATCAATGTTATGGTTGCACGTACTTTGTTTTGGGCTTTTGGGCACACACTCGTTAACATCTGGTACTTAACAGCAGTTTCTGCCTGGTATGTCATTGTGCCGAAGATCATTGGCGGCAGAAGATGGAGTGATGTTTTAACAAGGATTGTCGTTATTGCATTAGTTATGATGAATATTACCGGAGGCTTTCACCATCAGATTATTGACCCTGGCATTTCTGAACCAGTGAAATATATGCACGTGTTTATGAGTTTAGCCATTGGATTTCCATCCCTGATGACAGCTTATGCGATGTTTGCCGTATTTGAACGCACAGCCAGAAAGAAAGGCGGAAGAGGCCTTGTTGGCTGGTATAAAAAATTGCCTTGGGGCGATGTCCGCTTCCTTGCACCATTTATCGCGATGGCAGCCTTTATCCCTGCAGGAGCAGGCGGTATTGTTCAAAGCACAAACCAATTGAACCAAGTTGTCCATAATACCATGTGGATTGTCGGCCACTTCCACTTAACCCTTGGAATGTCCGTAGTCATGACGTTCTTCGGCATCAGCTACTGGCTCGTTCCTTATGTATCAAAAAGAGTGCTGACTCCGCAGATTAATAAATTGGGTGTTATCCAAACCATTATTTGGACGATTGGTATGCTGATCATGTCAACGGCCATGCACTGGGTTGGATTATTGGGATCACCAAGAAGAACGTCATATTCCACCTATTTTGATAACGCAACAGCTCTAAGCTGGGATCCATACCTGTTCTTCCTGGCTATTGGCGGAACACTGCTGATGATTGGTGTCCTAATCCAGGTGTATGCAGTGTTCTATCTAATGTTCTTTGCTCCAAAAGGAAATACTGAATTCCCGATTGCGGAAGTGGAAGAGGATGCAGCGCCAACCCCAAGATGGACAGAGCGCTGGGGCTTATGGATTGTGTGCATGCTTGTCCTTGTCGGCATGGCATATGTTATCCCATTGGTAGACTTCATTGTCAATGCCCCTCCAGGTTCACCGCCATATAAGACCTGGTAAGGATGGAGAGATAGCTCGGCTGGCTGGGCTGTCTCTTTCTTTTAAAAGGAAGTGAAGATCATGTTTCCGAAAAATAGAACGGCATTATCTACCCTAATTGTCCTCATATTTGGCGTTGTCCTATTTTATATTGGCACAGACGGGTTTCAGGCTTTTACTGCTGAGACTGCGAGGGTGAATCAGCTGATGGACGACAAGCCGCAGTTTCCGGATGTAACGCTTGAGGACAATAAAGGAAGGACCTATTCTTTCTCCGAATTTGAAGGAAAGTATGTCTTTATCACTTTTTTATATACATCATGCGGAACGGTTTGCCCGGAGCTGGAGGTCAATATGTCTGAAGTGTATAAGCAGATTCCGAAAGAATATATCGGCCAGGATATTCAGTTTCTAAGCATTAGCTTTGATCCGGGGCGGGATGATCCTGAAACACTGGATAAGTATCGAAAGGCATTTGGCAGTGATGGGGAAACGTGGAGAATGGCCAGGATTCCGGATCCGCGGGAGCTAAAGTCACTATTAGACCGGTTCGGTGTCATCGTCATACCGGATGAGTACGGAAACTTTGCTCATAATTCTGCTTTTTACCTCGTGAATCCTGAAGGACGATTAGTGGAAGTAATGGATTACACACTGGTTGATGAAGCAGCGGATCGGGTAACGAAAGTTCTGCAGCGTAATGGAGGGGATGAGGGATGAAGCAATCAGGCTATGGTTTCTTGCTGCTTCTTGCTTTGATGCTCCCGCCTGTAGCCCATTTGCTGGAATCCATCATGATTACCCATATGCATATGCAAATGCCGCTGCTGGTTTTTGCGGGATTCCTGATGGCGAAATTTTTTCAGAAGCGCTTTCCGGCGTTCTTTGCAAAATGGAATGAAAACGGTGTGCCTGGAATCTTGCTGTTTGCAATCATCATGGTGTATTGGTCCTTTCCAAGGACTATGGATGAAGCTTTGACTCTGACAAGTGTAGAAGTTTTTAAATTCATCTCGCTGCCATTTTTAGCTGGAGTGCCATTACGGGACAGCTGGCCTAAGCTAAGTTCTTTCTGGAAACATGCTCTTATTATCTTTTTTACAGTATTGTTCCTGGCACTGGGGTGGCTGTATATTTGGTCACCCGTACAGCTGTGCAACAACTATTTGGTCATTGAACAGATTACATTGGGCTGGGGATTTATCACAATGGCATTTGCCATGGTTGTTTACTCGGTTTACAGCTATTTTATGGACTTTTCCAAGTATGAATAGATTTGAAGTGCATATTTGCAGGGCGGATATGCACTTTTCTATTTTTCCCTCATTCAACATACTTGTATATTGCCTATTTAGTTAAAAGTGCTCAAAAAGATTGCTCTAGACCCAACCGTCTTCTGCTTGGTAATATAATCAAGTGCAAAACAGGGGGCAAGAGTATGGACGAAAAGTACAAGAAACTGAAATTGGGAGAGCGGGCTGCGGTCATTAGCATCGCGGCTTATATATGCCTTTCGATCCTAAAGCTAGCTATTGGATATATGAGCGATTCTGCTGCATTGAAAGCGGATGGCCTAAATAATACAACTGATATTATTGCATCTGTTGCTGTCCTTATTGGACTTCGGATTTCACAGCGTCCGCCTGATAAAAACCATGGGTATGGCCACTGGAAAAGTGAAACAATCGCTTCTATGGTCGCATCCTTTATTATGGCAGCAGTGGGACTGCAAGTTTTAATGAATGCTATAAGGTCCATGTTTGAAGGTGTGCAGGAATCCCCTGACATCATGGCAGCTTTTACAGGCCTTTTCTCAGGAGTGGCGATGTATTTTGTTTACCGCTATAACAGGAAATTGGCTCTTAAAATTAACAGCAAAGCCGTGATGGCAGCGGCAAAAGATAATATTTCAGACGCCTGGGTCAGTATCGGTACCGCTGTAGGGATATTTGGTTCACAGTTAAATATGCCATGGCTTGATCCGCTGACAGCCATCATCGTTGGGCTTTTAATTTGCAAAACAGCCTGGGAAATTTTTAGACAAGCCTCCCATGAGCTATCAGATGGCTTTGATGAGCAAAAGATTAAACGCTATCAGAGTGTTATTAGGAAAGTGAATGGCGTGAAAGGGATTAAAGATATTAAAGGGAGAAGCTATGGAAACAATGAAGTCATTGATGTAGTCATTCTCGTAAATTCAACGCTGGATATAAAAGAGGCCCATGATATTGCAACACATGTGGAGAATGTGATGATGCAGGATTATGGAGTCTATGATGTCCATGTTCATGTAGAACCGAATTGATGAGTAAAATTGCATTTTAAACAGGCTTCCATAAAGATATTTGCGGGTGCTTTGCTGTAATAGGAAAAATATTATTGAAAAAATTTTTTAAATTCCTTTCATTTTTTTACTGCTTTATGTATACTGTAGGAGAATTTAATAGCAATAACTGGGGGTGCCCAATAGCTTGGGCTGAGAAAGAAACGCGTTTAAGTTTCTTGACTCTTTGGACCTGATCTGGATCATACCAGCGTGGGGAAGTTAGAATGTGCAAAAGAATTTTTTGTGCAAAAACATCTGCGGTTAAGCCGGTCCATCTTTATGTGGACCGGCTTTTTAACATATCTGGCACTTCCTTGGTTCTAGGTCTCGTCCTTACATTTTTAATAAGGGAGAGATATCAATGACGGCAAGTTCATTAAATCAGAAGAACATTTCCATTATGTCGAGCTTTACTGGCAGCAAAAAAGTCTATGTGGAGGGATCCAGGCCTGATATAAAGGTTCCAATGCGTGAGATAGAGTTAAGTCCCACTTCCGGAAATTTTGGAGAGGAAATCAATGAGCCGGTTCGCGTATATGATACGAGCGGACCTTATACGGATCCTCAATATACGGCAGATCTAAAAAAAGGGCTTCCTGCTCTGAGAAGCCGGTGGATTCATGAACGCGGGGATGTTGAAGAGTATGATGGGCGGAAAATAAAGCCCGAGGATAATGGGTACCGCGATGAACATGATCCGCGTGCTAATCATAAAGTTTTTCCTGGCTTATCCCGCAAGCCATTGAGAGCAAAAAAAGGAAAGAATGTTACCCAGCTTCACTATGCAAAAAAGGGGATCATTACTCCTGAGATGGAGTATATAGCCATTCGGGAAAATATGGATCCGGAATTTGTTCGGTCTGAAATAGCTAGGGGCCGGGCAATCATTCCTTCCAATATCAATCATCCTGAGACAGAGCCGATGATCATCGGAAGGAATTTCCACGTAAAAATTAATGCGAACATTGGAAATTCTGCTGTTTCATCCTCTATTGAGGAAGAGGTAGAAAAAATGACCTGGGCTACTCGATGGGGAGCAGACACGATCATGGATCTATCTACAGGCAAAAATATTCATACCACACGTGAATGGATTATCAGGAACTCTGCCGTTCCGGTCGGCACCGTGCCAATTTATCAGGCACTTGAAAAAGTTAATGGCATTGCCGAGGATCTTACGTGGGAAGTTTACAGAGATACCTTAATCGAACAAGCTGAGCAGGGGGTTGACTACTTTACCATTCATGCAGGTGTCCTTTTGAGGTATGTTCCGCTGTCGGCAAAACGCTTAACCGGAATTGTATCGAGGGGCGGATCCATTATGGCCCAATGGTGTTTGCATCATCATAAAGAAAACTTTTTATATACACATTTTGAAGAAATCTGCGAGATCATGAAAGCCTATGATGTGGCCTTCTCACTCGGGGATGGGCTGCGCCCGGGATCGATTGCAGATGCCAATGACGAGGCTCAATTTGCAGAGCTCGAGACACTTGGGGAGTTGACGAAAATTGCATGGGAACACGATGTACAGGTAATGGTTGAGGGACCTGGCCATGTTCCAATGCATTTAATTAAAGAGAATATGGATAAACAATTGGAGATCTGCAAGGAAGCGCCATTTTATACACTTGGGCCCCTAACAACAGATATAGCTCCAGGATATGACCACATTACCTCTGCAATCGGGGCTGCCATGATAGGCTGGTATGGTACGGCAATGCTTTGCTATGTTACTCCTAAAGAACATTTGGGTTTGCCAAATAGAGATGATGTACGCGAGGGTGTCATTACTTATAAAATTGCAGCGCATGCTGCAGATCTGGCAAAGGGCCACCCGGGAGCACAAAAAAGAGATGATGCCCTGTCAAAAGCCCGGTTTGAATTCCGCTGGAGGGATCAATTCAATCTGTCGCTTGATCCTGAACGCGCATTGGAATACCATGATGAGACATTGCCGGCTGAAGGGGCTAAAACAGCTCACTTCTGTTCCATGTGCGGGCCAAAATTCTGCAGCATGAGAATTTCGCAGGATATCCGGAATTATGCAAAAGAGAATAAGCTTGACACGGACGAAGCGATACAGAAGGGCTTGGAAGAAAAAGCTGAGGAATTTAAAAAAACCGGGGGAAGTATTTATCAGTAAAAATAGTATTTTAGTAATTTAATAGTAATTATATCTGCTGGGGGTGCCGTTTGCAGGCTGAGATTAAAGCAAAAGCTTTAAAACCCTTGGAACCTGATCTGGCATACCAGCGTAGGGAAGTGGAGTATCGGGGCTATATTCATAAGCCCCGTACAGCCACTTTCTATTTAGAAGGTGGTTTTTAATTTGCTAAAAGCATAAAAAAACAGGGGAGTTATCGCTATGAGGAAACAGCTGCATGTTATATCAGATGGAAAGCTTTCTCTGGAGGCTTTTGCTGAAATAGCAGGTGAAGTGGAACCCTTTGCAGATAAGTTTCACTTGCGGGAAAAACATCGAACCTCAAGGGAGCTATATGCAGGAGTAGAGCTGCTTCTTAAAGAGGGAATCCCCATTCATAAAATTGTTATAAATGATCGGGTGGATGTTGCGTGGGCATGTAAAACAGGTGTGCATCTTGCTTTTCACAGTCTGCCGGCCCATGTTGTCAAAACGTGTTTTCCTGAAATGCCTATCGGATGTTCCGTACATTCTCCTGAAGAAGCTAAAGTGGCAGCAATACAGGGGGCAGATTATATCCTGTTTGGACACATATTTGAAACCGATTCCAAGAAGGGGATCCCGCCAAGGGGAATAGAGGCACTGGAGGCTGTTAAAAAGGAAATTGATGTCCCGGTATTGGCAATTGGCGGGATTAAACCAGAGAATGTCCCTGAGGTTTTGGGGGCAGGAGCAGATGGAATTGCTGTAATGTCTGGGATTTTGCAGGCAAAAGACCCTGCCAAAGAAGCAAAGTTATTTTCAAAGAAACTAAACGAGGAGGGATAGGGTATGAGAAAAGTTTTTGACGCCGTTGTTGTTGGGGGAGGCATTAACGGAAGTTCCATTGCTTTTCAGCTGGCTAAAAGAGGCTATAAAGTGGCCATTTTGGAAAAGGGGAAAATAGCCGGCAAGGCTTCCGGAGCTGCAGCTGGAATTTTAGGGGCCCAAACGGAGCTTGCAGAAGACGGACCGCTATTCCAGCTGGCATGCAAAAGCCGCTCCATGTATCGGAGCCTGATCCCGGAACTGGAAGATTTATCACAAGTACATATTGGCTACCAAAATAAGGGCATGTATAAAGTGGCGGCTGATAAAGACCAGGAGCTGGAATTAAAAAGATTAATAGAAAGCCAGCGAAAAGCGGGTGAGCAGGCTGAATGGCTTCCTATTGATGAGCTGATCAAACGTGAGCCATCCGTATCAAACAAATTGCTGGGTGCCATGTATATACCGAATGACGGACAGGTTCAGGCATATGAATTGTCCCTTGCCTTTGCAAAAGCTTCAATGGCCCTCGGTGCAGAAATTTATGAGTATACACACGTATCAGATTTTATTTTAAAAGATGAAAAGGTTCATGGGGTCAAAACCAGCCAGGGAGAATTCCTGGCAGAATCCGTTATCGTGGCTTCCGGGGCCTGGAGCAGGGAGGTTCTTGAAAGAGCGGGCCTTTCGCTGCCCATTATTCCGGTTAAAGGCGAGTGCTTCTCGGTGATACCTGAAAAACCGCTTGTACAGGGGACGATCTTTTCACATGGATGCTATATCGTTCCGAAGCAATCTGGGAGATTAGTAGTTGGAGCGACCGTTAAGGTCAATTCATTTGATGAGAAGGTGACCCTTGAGGGGATATCCTCGCTGATGGAAAAGGCGCAAAACCTTGTTCCGGATATAGCGAAGGCTGAATGGGAGCGGGCCTGGACAGGAATTCGTCCGCAATCGGCTGATGGCCAGCCTTTTTTAGGAGAACATCCTGTTTATAGAGGGTTATATATTGCGGCCGGCCATTTTCGGAATGGAATCCTCCTTGCCCCGGCAACAGGCGGACTGATGGCAGACATCCTCGAAGGAAAAACGGAGCAGCCAAATCCGTTTGAGCTTTCCCGCCTTGAATCTTTAGTCCATACGTCAAATGGGGTGCTTTTATGAAAGTTGTCATTAACGGAGATGCTATGGAGCTTCCGGACACAGTTAATCGCGTTTCCCTTCTGCTCGAGCATTTCAATTTGGAGCAAAAGGTAGTCATTGTTGAACTAAACCAGCATATTTTGGATAAATCCATGCATGCTGAAACCATTCTGTCAGATGGGGATCGAATCGAGATTGTACACTTTGTAGGAGGCGGATAATATGCTGAAAATTGGACCATATGAATTTAACTCTCGGCTGCTGCTGGGAACAGGAAAATATCCAAACTTTGATGTGCAAAAGGAAGCTGTAGAAGCTTCTGAAACAGAGGTGCTTACGTTTGCTGTACGCCGTATGAACATTTTCGAAGCGAACCAGCCCAACTTTTTGGAAAAGCTGGATTTAAAGAAATATAAATTACTGCCTAATACGGCCGGAGCAAAGACAGCCGAGGAAGCTGTGCGGATTGCCAGGCTATCCAAAGCTTCCGGGCTGTGTGACATGATAAAGGTTGAGGTAATCGGCTGCAGCAAAACACTTTTGCCTGATCCGGTAGAAACACTAAAAGCGGCGGAAATCCTATTAGACGAGGGATTTATTGTCCTGCCGTATACTTCTGATGATGTTGTGCTTGCCAGAAAGCTGGAAGAACTGGGCTGCCACGCGGTCATGCCTTGTGCTTCGCCAATTGGTTCCGGGCAGGGAATTATCAACCCTGTTAATCTCCAATTTATTATTCAGCAGGCTGCAGTCCCGATTATTGTGGATGCTGGAATTGGGAGCCCGGCAGATGCGGCATTGGCAATGGAGCTGGGAGCAGATGGAGTCTTATTAAATACGGCTGTTTCCTCTGCAAAAGACCCTGTTAAAATGGCACAAGCAATGAAACTGGCCATTGAAGCAGGGCGATTGGGCTATGAAGCAGGCAGGATGCCCAAAAAACGTTATGCATCAGCAAGCAGCCCGGCAGAAGGAATGGTTTTTAGTTGAATGAGCGATACTCCCGCCAGATTTTATTCCCTCCCATTGGCAAAGAAGGCCAGAAAAGGCTTAGGGAAAAACATGTTTTAATCATAGGGGCTGGCGCATTAGGGGCTGCAAATGCTGAAACGCTTACAAGGGCAGGAGTCGGCAAAATAACAATTGCCGATCGTGATTATGTGGAGTGGAGCAATTTGCAGCGCCAGCAGCTTTATTGTGAAGAAGATGCTATTCAAAAAATGCCAAAAGCCATTGCCGCCGCTAACCGATTGAATGCCATTAATTCAGAGGTGCAAATTATTCCTCGTATTATGGATGTCGGTGTACAGGAATTAGAAGATTTGATTGAGGGTATAGATTTAATCATTGACGCAGCAGACAATTTTGATATTCGCTTTCTAATCAATGATATCTCTCAAAAGCACAGGATTCCATGGATATATGGAGGCTGTGTGGGGAGCTATGGATTGACCTATACCATTTTGCCCGGGATGTCACCATGCCTGAATTGCCTGATGGACAAATTGCCATTGGGAGGAGTCACCTGCGATACAGCTGGTGTTATTCAGCCGGCTATTCAAATGGTTGTGGCTCACCAGTCTGCGGAAGCATTAAAGATATTAACGGAAGACTTTGAATCCTTACGCAGGACGCTTGTTTCTTTTGATTTATGGAAAAATCATTATAGTTCCATTAATGTATCTTCCTTAAAAAATCCGGAGTGCTTATCCTGCGGGATTCATCCAGCTTATCCCTTCCTTGATTATGAGAATCAGACAAAAACAGCGCTGCTATGCGGGAGGGATACCGTTCAAATCAGGCCTTCAGCCCTGCAGAATATGGATATTATATATCTGAAAAAATCCCTGGTGTCTCAAGGAATCCATGTAGAGAGCAATCCTTATTTGCTCTCATTTTCAATCGATCAGGCCAGATTGGTTGTTTTCAGGGATGGAAGAGTGCTGGTTCATGGGGTAAAGGATATTCTTCAGGCTAAAAACTTGTATCATCGGTATTTAGGTTAAGCTGGGATTGTTTTTTAGAAAAATGCGCCTCCTATTCTTAGCAAAGGAGGCGCATTTCATTTGTTCCTGTTTAGGAAATTATAAAATCCAATCATGTGAATAACTTTGTGAAAAGTTATCTGCATCTAGCTCCAGCGCCTAGCCCATTTTTCATCCCGAATAGACTCCCTTGAATATTTTGAGAGGAGCATGATTAGGAGAATGATGCTTCGAGCAGCTCGGAACGTAACAAATCACTCCAGAAATCAGGACAAGGAAGGCTTCGGCAGCGATACATCGTCCGACTAAAGCGAGCTTTGGGAGGTTTCCTGCGTGATTCGTCTTATGCCTGCCGGACTTGCACAGGATGTGCTGGCATCAGCGTTCGCCATAGGACGTGGCGGTTTTTAGCTGAAGTTCCTATTTCAAGGCGCTTCCGCTTTTGTTTCCTAATGGCTTTTTAAGAGCTGTTTATCCAATTCCCGTAATTGATCATAAGCATGGACCAGATGTTCAGGCACCAATGTCCGGCCAAATTCCCACGAATTCCTTTCGATTTCAGCCATAAGCTGCTCTATTTCCTCATCTTCTCCGTACATTAGGGTCTTTATATCATGTTTGTTTTTCTTAAAATCCAGATAATAGCCGATTTCATGATAAACAAGCAATTTGACAATGTTCTCATCCGTTTCTTTTATTTTGAAGTTAACTTTGGCTATGTATCCGTTCACTTGCAGGTAGTTAAATTTTAACGTATTTGTTGATACGTTAAAGTTCATAGGAGCATTTAGTTTATTGTTAAATTCATAGGTTATACCCAGACCGTGTTCAGCTAACGTGTTCTTTATGATCTTTTCGATATCCCAAATGTATAGCACTTTGTTTAATCCGTTCCTTTCCTTTTTATTTTTTTCCTTGGCTTGATTATACAAGTATGCTGCTATTGGTGATAGGTTTTTCCTGTGAAATAGGTATAAATGGTCAGAAACTGGTAAAATATGAAACATGCAGAGAAGGAACAACGGAAGTAGATATGCCAGAAGGGTATCGTGTAAACCATTTTTATTTAGGATAGGATGGGGAGGAAGGAAAGCAATGAAAAAGGAGCTGACATTGTGAAAAATAAAATTCAAAAAATCACGCCAAACTTGTGGTTTAATACAGAAGCTGAAGAGGCAGCGAATTTTTATACGTCCATCTTTAAAGACTCAAGTATCACCAGGATTACCCGCTATGGGAGAGAACGCCATGAAACCGAAGGAAATGCAGAGGGAGCCGTCATGACTGTAGAATTTCGACTGGAGGGGCAGGAATTCGTTGCTTTAAATGGAGGGCCGCAGTTCAAATTTACAGAAGCTATCTCTTTTATTGTTCATTGTGACAATCAAGAAGAAATAAACTACTACTGGGACAAGCTCTCTGAAGGCGGAGACAAGAAGGCTCAAGCGTGCGGCTGGCTTAAGGATCAATTCGGCGTATCATGGCAAATTGTTCCCGCTGATTTAAGCGAAATGATTAGCGGCCCAGATTCAGAGAAGTCCGAAAGAGTTATGAAGGCATTGCTTCAAATGAAGACAAAGATCGATTTAAATCTCTTGAAGAGAGCATATGAGGGATAAGGCTGCCCTTTTTTTGAAAGGTCAGAAAGTGTAAATGTTTTATTCGATATTTTGTGGAGCTGTATTCTTAGCCATATTTAAAAGACCTGTCACAGCTGCTATTAGCAGATCACAGACAGGTCTTTTTTGGCTTATTTATCTTCCCTTAACGGAATCATCAAGTAAACACCTTTTCTATTTTTTATCCTTTCCAAATCCTCAGCTTCAACCCCATTTTATTTAGGAAAAAATCTTTTGCCTGTTCCAGAACATCATTTGATTGATCATTCTCCTGAATTTTGCTTATTTATAGGGTTTACTAATCTAAATCGGTAAGGGAAATTCAGGTTTTTCTGTTTTTGCGTTAGATGAAAATATGTGAAACTTTCCCATTTTTATTCCGTAAATATAGGATAGAACAATTTGTGCGGGGGTGAAGGTTTGGGTAAAAGGAAAGAAACTGTTGTTTCCTTTTCAATGATAAAATTGCAAATGTATTTAACAATTGCAACTGCTGCGATGATAGTTGGTGTGCTCTTTATCCATACGGTGCTTTATAGTGAAGGGGAAATCAGCTTTACCTTCAGCGGTTTTCTTTTATTTATAGCCGGTATGGCTGTGATCATTATTTTACACGAAGCAATACATTTAGCTGGTTTTCGTTATATTGGCGGCGTACCTTGGAAAGAGATGTCATGGGGAGTCAATTTGAAATTGGGTGTAGCGTATGCTCACGCGAAACGGCCGATCACGGTTCAGCAAATGAAAAAAGTTTTATTGCTGCCCTTCGTACCGACGGGCTTATTGCCCCTGGTCCTGGGTATTGTGATGAACTTGCCTGCTGTATCCATTCTGGGATCCTTACTGACCGCAGGCTGTTTGGGCGATCTTGCCTTATATCGAAAGCTCTTGACGTTTTCAAATGACTCCCTTGTCATTGACCACCCGACAAAACCGCAATTTACGGTTTATGAATAAAATTAAGACTAAACCATATATTTGGGATACGTTAAACATGGAATGCGTTTAAACTTATCTTTGAGGATAATTGCAATGGGTGTCACTTGTAAACATAAGAAAATGCCGGGAAGCTCATTAAGCGTTTATTTGTTCAAACCAGCAATAAATCATTATTCAAAGGAATTATTGCTGGTTTGTTTTTCGATAAAAAGCGCACCCGAAATTAATTATTGACGGGAAGGGCTTAAATAAAAAGTAACGCCCAATGAAACCCTATATGTTATCTTAATATATAAATAAGTTTGTTCTATCATTTTTTAAAATCCCATTCTCTTAAAAACTCGCAAAATGCTTTTATTACAACATTGTCAGCATACTCTTTTTTATAGATTAGCCAAGTCTTCCTTTTTACATAAGAGCCTTGTTTGGTCAGACACGGCATTTTAAATAAATCTTCATCTTCTTCTAAAAGAATACTTGGGAGAATAGCGTAGCCGAGGCCATTCAGTACCATCTCCTTACAAGTTTCCATGTTATCAACCCTCATTGTAATGGTCGGGGGTGAAACGTAATTTTCTGTCCACCAATTATCTATTAAAGTCTTTAAAGAAGTGTCCGTATTGTAATAAATTCTGGGCAGATTCGAAAGGTTCTTTAGATCAATTTCCTTCTTGGACACGATTAATAAGTTTTCCTCCATTAGCAACTGTTTTTCATGAGAAAAGTTATAATTTCCCCGTAATATACCTATTTGTGATTGTTCTTTAAAAATTGAGTTAATCACTTCTTCACTCCACCCGGTGTTTACATGAAATTCAACTAAAGGAAACTTCTCATTAAACTTTCCAAGTATAGGCGGAAGTTTATATCTTGAAAAGATGCTTGAAGCACTTATTCGCAAGATGCCTTGAATATTATTTTCAAAGTTAGAAACTTCTTCACCTACTTTTTGGTATTCTTTTTTCATTTTTGCTGCGTATTCTGCTAAATATTCTCCCTGTGGTGTAAAAGCAACCCCTCGACGGCCCCGATGAACAATCTCTACTCCAAACTCTTCTTCTAATCTTTTTAATCTGTATGTTATGGAAGGCTGTGAAATCCTAAGAATTTCACTCGTTTTTGTAATGTTTTTGCATTCAAATAAAGTAATGAGCAAATCCCAATCAAAATTATCCACTTTTACACCTCTTTTGTTATTTCCGTATATTAATATTTTTAGAAATAAAAAATTTTTATGGGAGATAATAGAAAATTGATATTTTATTTATCTCTGAATGTTCAATATACTCTGTTTATACCATGGTATCAATATTATTTTCGAGGTGTTTTTGTTGTGAACATTCACGGCCAGTTGTATAAAGTACCAAGTGTTTTAATGAGGGGAGGCACCAGCAGGGGGTTAATCCTAAAAGATGTTGATTTGCCAAAAGACCCTTATGAAAGGGATTTAGTTATAGCAAAAATTTATGGCAGCTCTAAAAATGGCCAAATCGACGGAATCGGAGGCGGTACTCCCCTAACCAGTAAAGTGGCCATTGTAGGAGTAACCCATAAGTTAGGGTGCGACATCTTTTACACCTTTGGACAGGTTAGCACGAATAATCAGAAAATTGATTATAATGTTACTTGTGGAAATATGGCATCAGCGGTAGGGCTTTTTGCAGTCGAAGAAGGTTTGGTCGAGTTAAAAGAAGGTTCAACCAAAGTCAGGATCTTTAACACTAACACGAAGAGGATTATGGAAGTTGAGATTCCCGTCCATAATGGCCATATTGTGTATGATGGTGATTTCTCCATCTCTGGTGTTTCCGGTACGGGCTCTTGTATAATGGTGAATTTTCTTGATTTTGGCGGTGCCCTTACTGGTAAACTTTTACCCACTGGAAATGTGGTCGACTTCATTCATCTTAGTAAAAATAATCAAATAGGAGTTTCTATCATTGATGTTGGAAATGTATTGGTATTTATTAAAGCTTCAGATTTAAATTTGGAAGGTACAGAGCTTTCATTAGAAATGAATAATTCCAAAATACAGCAGTCAATTGAAGATATTCGAGTCAAGTGCGGAAGGTTAATAGGAATATATAAAGAAAATGAAACCGTTAGTCCTGAGACGCATGCGTTACCAAAGATGGTTATTGTTGCGGAGCCAGCGGATTATATTGATGAAACTGGCCAGAAAATATTAAAATCCAAAATTGATATTATTGGAAGATATATTGCGATGGGAACCTTGCATCGTGCATTTGCAGTAAGCGGGGCCATCGGTTTAGGAGTAGCCTGCAATATACCTGGTTCAATACCTAATACGTTAATATCGAAAAATATCTCCAGCAAAATTATTATTGGCCATCCTACTGGTACAATCCTTGTAAATGTAGAAGTAGAATCAGATGGATCATCATATAGGCTAATAAAAGGGGGAATCGGCCGAACGGCAAGAAGAATAATGGAGGGGAATACACTCGTGCCAATTGAATTGATGGGATCATAATGAATGTATGCCTAATTTTTAAAACGCTTACAAAAAGGAGAGGTTGGAGATGAGAAAGAACTTTTTGCTTATTGCATTAATAATTACGAGTTTATTGTTGGCTGCATGCAGTTCAAAAGAATCTGCTGCAGGAGAAATTGATTATCCAAAACGTCCAATTGAACTTGTTGTCCCCTTTGGGGAGGGCAGTGCCAGTGATACTTTTGCGAGGAAGTTTGCTGAAATTATGTCAAAAGATATGAGCAAACCGCTTCAGCCTGTTAATAAGGATGGAAGTGGCGGTCTTGTCGGTATGGTATATGCACATGGCCAAAGTAATGACGGTTATACGGTTTTAGAGGTAACACCTTCACACGTAATAGCAGATGTTCTTGGCAAGAGCAAGAATATGAAGTTTTTAGAAGAATTCGAGCCGATTGCACGTATTCAAGAGGATATTTACGTCCTATCAGTACCCGCTAACAGTCAAATTGATAGTTTTGATAAGCTTTTAGAAATTGGTAAAGAGAAAGAAATTTCTTTTGCTGGTGTGAGTCCAGGTGGTTTGGATGATTTAACATTGAATGCTCTTGCGGATGCTACAGGAGTAAAAGTGAAATTTATTCCTTATGGCTCTGGTTCTGAAGTAAAGGCAGCTGTAATAGGCGGAGAAGTTGATGTTTATCTTGATAAATTGATTAATACTGTTGGCTATATAAGAGATGGAAAAATGAGGCCGCTTGTTGTATTAAATGATGAGCGTGTAACACAGATTGAAGAACTAAAAGATACTCCTTCCACAGTTGAAAAAGGATTTGATGTAACCATAGGATCTTGGAGAGGCTTTGTTGTGAAAAAGGATACTCCGCAGGAAATTAAAGACTATTTATTGGAACAGATGAAAAAAGCATCAGAAACAGAGGAGTATAAAAAGTTTAACACAGAGTCGCTGACAAATATAAGGGATGGTTTTTTAGGTCCTGAAGAATTCAGGGCTGCAATGGAAGAAGATTATAAAATGTTTGATGAAGTAGCTAAGAAAACGGGACTCAAATAATTTCAATGGCGGCTTGTGAGCCGCCTGTTTTAGGAGGCAAGGGGATGGGAGAAGTTATATTTCATGTTGTATTAATACTAGTTATGGGGATTTTCTTCAAGGAATCTTTTACTATCACATCTGGCCGTTCGGCTGATTCAATTGGACCAGCAGGGTTTCCGCAATTTATTATTGTGATTATTTTAGTATTGCTTATAGTATCTTTGTTTAATGCGATTCGGAAAATGAAATCGAACAGCGAAGGAATTTCCCCTTTGAATTTGAATATAGCATACTTTGGATTATTGTTTTCCATTATCATCTTTATTTTGCTGAATGAAGTTATTAGCTTCACTCTGTCTTCCATAATCTTTTGTTTTTCGCTGTTTTTTCTTCTGGGGCAAAAAAAGTATATCAAGATGACAGTTAACTCCATCATTGTCGCTATTATATTTACACTTGTGTTTGGAAAAATTTTAACTGTTCCATTGCCAAGGGGAGTTGGATTCATTAAAGAAATGAGTTATTACCTATATTAGTAAGGGGGGATACCATGGATTTTCAACTATTAATAGATGGTTTATTGACAACGTTAACTCCAGCTAATTTGGCATTTGTACTTGTGGGGATGCTAGTTGGAGTGTTTTTTGGCTCACTGCCTGGGATTAGTTCTTCAATGGGAATTGTATTAATGCTGCCGTTTACATATTACATGGGGATTTTGCCTTCTATTATTTTGCTGGTTGCTCTCTATGCCGGTTCGGCTTATGGAGGATCCATTACAGCCATATTATTTAATACACCGGGAACTCCGGAAGCAGTGGCAACCACATTTGATGGATATCCAATGACAAAAAAGGGGAAAGCGGGGAGAGCATTAAGCCTTGCTATAAGTGCTTCTGCTTTTGGTGGCATATTCTCTGTTCTTATTATGTTATTCCTGGCCCCTCCATTATCCAGCGTGGCACTAAAAATTCAGAGTGCCGAGTATTTTGCGTTAACTGTATTGGGCTTAATGGTCATTTCATCTATTGGAACCAAGTCACCTATTAAGGCTATTGCCTCAGGGATGATTGGGATAATGATAGCTATGATTGGCATGGATCCAATTGTTGGCGCTGATCGATTTACTTTCGGAAATATTGAGCTTATGAATGGCCTTGCAATGATTCCAATCATGATTGGTGCATTTGCGTTAGCAGAAGTATTAAATCAAGTAACAGAAAACCATAAAAACTTAAACATGAGTAATAAGGTTTCTTTGGAAACGATCAAGCTAATTGAATTGCTTAAGCATAAGTGGGTAATGCTTAAGTCCGCTGTAATTGGAACGCTTATCGGTATCCTCCCGGGAACGGGCGGCTCCATCGCATCCATTGTAAGCTATGGGGAGGCAATGCGATCAAGCAAAAATAAAGATATGTTTGGGCAAGGGGAAGAAGAGGGTGTAGTTGCCCCGGAAACCGCAAACAATGCAGCTGCTGGCGGTGCGATGATACCAACTCTTGTACTGGGTATACCGGGAAGTCCGACAACAGCAATCATCCTTGCAGCGCTTGCTCTGCAAGGCCTGCAGCCAGGCCCCCAGTTAATGGCAGAACAGCCTTTAATGCTATACTGTATATTCTTTTCTATGCTAATTGCGAGCTTGACGGTCTTTATTGGCGGACGCTTAGGAGTTAAAGCGTTTGCTGCAGTTTTAAAGCTTCCATATTCCATTCTTGGCACACTTATTGTTCTTTTATCGATGGTTGGCTCATATGCAGTAGGTAATTCCATGTTTAACGTTTGGGTGATGTTTTTATTTGGTGTGTTGGGATATTTCATGAAAAAATACCACTTCTCTCCCGCCTCGATGGTTTTGGGGCTTGTACTGGGCCCAATGATGGAAGAGAATTTTAGGAGACAGTTGTTAGTAACACAAGGCGACTATCTATCTTTTATAACGCAGCCGATTTCAGGATTAATATTATTTTTGGCGGTTCTAGCATTATTTTATCCAGTGATTGCAAAATTCGTAAAGAAGAAACAAGCTTTTGATGACCAGGAAAAAGAAGCGGTATAAAGCAGGAAATTCTCCCGAGTACCTGAATTGGCATGAGGTACCCGGGATTTTTTTAGGGTCTTGCTTTCGATATTCGTCCCCCAATCTCCGAGCTGAAAGGCTTCGGCAATTTTTTTATATAATCAACTAACGCATCAATATCCATCGGCCCGGCTTCTCTATTTGTCCCTTTTTGAAAGACGGTAAAATTGTCTCCGCCTTCTGCCAGATAAGTGTTTACGGCTGCCGAATAGGTTTTGTTCGGTTCCAGCTCTGTTCCATCAGAAAGGTGGATGTCCATTACTTTTTTGCCGGCAGGCTGGCTGTCATCCCATGTGTAGATGATGCCTGATATTTGCAGGAATCTTGTTGTGTTTGGCTGCCATTGCTGATTAAGGACTTCACGGATTTGACGGCCCTTCAGACTCATTTTGATCAATTTATTATTGAAGGGAAGGACTGTGTATAGGCTGCCCCATGTGAC
Source organism: Bacillus sp. J33 (assembly GCF_000518885.1). Lineage (GTDB taxonomy): Bacteria > Bacillota > Bacilli > Bacillales > Cytobacillaceae > Cytobacillus. Next base: position 110,996 of record NZ_JAEL01000003.1, read on the forward strand.
GTTTCCTGCATCAATGTCTGCCCGGATTCCGCCGGGGTTGATGAAGGCGAAATTGGTGCTCGTGGCTGTCCGCTGGGAATCGGCAATGAGATTTCCAAGGGCTGATTCACCGCTTTTGTTCCGCTCCGCTGTAATCTGGTTTGCAGCGGTTCCGACTACTCTGTTTACAATGGGTTCGACTTTTTTTTCATATTGCTTAATCATTTGGGTTATATCGCTGGCTGGTTTGATATTCTCCTGATAAACGGTCACAATTTCAGCCTGTTTGCTGACAATATCCTTTGTTTTCCGGTCTATTTCAATTTCTGCATCTGAGAAGGCGGTTCCGTATGAATAGGATTGTACCAGCAGTTTTCCGTCCACAATGCTATTCAAATAGGCATGGCTATGTCCGCCATATATAATATCCACTTCGTCGTCCACACTTTTTGCTAAATCTATTAGCCGGCCTGAGGGCTGTTTACCATTGGCGTTTGACTTTCCAGGGATATGGGCAAGTATGACAATCGCGCGGACGCCCAGCTGTTTGAGCTCGCTGACATATTTGTTAATGGCTTCTGCTTCATCTGTAAAAGTTAACCCCTCCACACCGCTTGGTGCGACCATGCTTGGTGTTTCTTTCATAACTACTCCAATAAAGCCGATTGGCATTCCGCTTCTTATCAAAATTTTATAAGGGGGAAGAATCGTTTTTCCTGTTTGCCTGCTGATGACATTGGCTGCAAGCCAAGGGAATCGGGAACCTGATAATCCATTTGTGGCAGCGGCTTTTCTCCCATTGATAAGGCGAAGCAGTTCTGCTGTTCCTTTATCAAATTCATGATTGCCAACTGTACCAATTTCAAATCCCATCCTGTTCAAAAATTCAATGGCCGGTTCATCCTGGAGGAGGGCTGATACGGGAGGACTTGCGCCGATCATATCGCCAACATGAAGCAGGATTGTGTTTTCATTTTCTGCCGCACGCTGACGCAAGTAAGCTGCCAGGTAATCGGCCCGTCCTGCCGGCTGACCATTAACCTGCCGGGTTACATTCAGCTGGCTATGGAAATCGTTAATGCCCAGCAATCGGATTTGAGGATTTATGGATTCCGAGCGGTCGTCTATATGGCCATGGTAATCCTCTGAAAGGCCTTGTTTGTCCCAATGGCCTTTTCCTTCAGGCTGACTGCTATTTAAAGGTACGCTCAATAAGATAAATAAATTGATGAAAATAAGTACTTTCATATTTGTCCTCCGCTGATTTATGCAGAAATAGTATTTGTGAAAATAGGGGAAATAACCTGAAAATGCTTTTTGAGGATAAAATTTTAATTCACGGGGTTTTAGTGGAATAAGAATTTATTTAAAAGAAAGAATGGCTCCATAGCGGATAAGAATGCAGACCATGATGACAAAGCAGAAAAATATTATTAGAATATTAATAGATTTATAAATTTTGCATTCAATTAGGGGTGACTATGAAAACCAAGAAACTTCCCATGTCTCTGCAAACAAAGATCATTGGTTCAAATATCTTAAATACGATTTTTATTATATTAATTTTTCTCGTGATTTCTTTAGTAATTGAATATAAGCATGTGGAAAAACAAATGGGCAATCAGGCTCTTCAGCTGGCCATTGCGGTCTCGGCGATGCCTACGGTTGTATCTTCTTTTGAGGAAGGTGAGCCGTCAAAGATTCTTCAGCCTTTGGTTAATAGAATTAGAAAAGAAACGGGAGCGGAATTCATCGTAATCGGAAATATAGAAGGAGTCCGCTATGCCCATCCGGATGAAAAGAAGCTCGGCCTTCCAATGGTTGGGGGAGATAATAGCCAGGCACTAAAAGGAGAGTTTTATATTTCCAAAGCAAAGGGATCTCTTGGAAAGTCCATCAGAGGGAAGGGGCCCATTAGGAATGAGGAAGGACAAATTATCGGTGTTGTATCCGTTGGGTATTTAATGGAAGACTTGCAGGAGATGGTATTTCAGCGGGGGAAAAAGATCGGCTTTATTTCGTTATTCGTTATACTGATTGGGATGACAGCAAGCTACCTGCTGGCAAGGAATATCCGCAGAACTACTTTGGGGATGGAGCCCTATGAGATGACTTCCCTCTACCAGGAAAGAAATGCGATTCTTTATTCTACAAAAGAAGGAATTATCTCTGTTGATAAACACGGAATTATTCGAATGATCAACCAATCAGCTAAAAATCTATTGGGTGTAAAAGATGATATATTGAATCAAAAAATTGAAACGATTCTCCCCAATACAGGTGTTTACAAAGTGCTTCAAACAGGAGAACCGGATCGGGACCATGAAGTTACCCTGAGAAACAAAGACGTTATCATCAATCGGACTCCGATTATTGAAAATAATCAAGTCATTGGCGTTGTCTCAACGTTCAGAGATAAAACAGAAATAAATAAAATGGTCGAGACACTAACAGAAGTGAGAAAGTATTCAGAGGACCTGCGGGCGCAAACCCATGAATTTTCCAATAAGCTTTATGTGTTATCCGGCCTGCTGCAATTAGGAAAATACGATGAAGCGATTAAGATGATTCAAGCTGAATCATCGGCAATTGAAAGCCAGAATAAAATTATCTTTGAGCAAATACATGACCCGAAAATTCAAGCCTTGCTGCTTGGGAAATTAGGCAAAGCCTCAGAAAAGAAGATCCGTTTTATGATTGATGAAAATAGCAGCATGGAAGCTCTCCCGGAATATTTTTCATATTCAGAAGTGATCTCGATTATCGGCAACCTGGTTGATAATGCTTTTGAAGCGGTGGAAGGCAGAAAAGATGGCGAGGTAACATTCTTCGCGATAGATGTTGGAGAGGATTTGGTCATCGAGGTCTATGATAATGGCCAGGGCATTCCAGAGCAGGAAGCTGAACGAATATTTGAGACAGGCTTTTCCACTAAGGGTGAACAAAATCGAGGCTTTGGTTTGGCTATTGTCAAACAAGCTGTTGAACACTTTAATGGAACGATAGAGGTACAATCCAATCCTGGTGATGGAACGGTCCTATCCATTTACTTGCCTAAAAAACAGCCAAAGGGGTGAACACTTTGATGAAAATCGCCATAGCAGAGGATGATTTCCGTGTTGCGTCTATTCATGAACAATTTTTAGAGAAAATAGATGGTGTGGAAGTTGCCGGAAAAGCATTAAATGCGTCTGAGGCGCTTGCCCTATTAGAAAAAGAAGAGATCGATGTTTTATTACTGGATAATTATCTGCCAGACAGAAGCGGGGTTTCGATCCTTCCGGAATTGAGAAGAAACTTTCCAAAGCTTGATGTCATTCTAATTACTGCTTCAACAGAGAGAAAAGTAGTAGAGCCCGCTATTCGGAATGGGGTACTTGATTATATTGTGAAACCAGTTGATTTTAATCGCTTCAAGTCTGCTTTGGAGAAAGTAATGAACCGGAGAGAGCTGCTTGCATCTGATGATGAATTTAATCAGTCTGTCATTGATCAAGTCCTTTCCGGACGCCCTGCCGGAGAAGTCCCTGCCGTATTGCCAAAGGGAATTGACCCCTTAACATTGACGAAAGTGAAAGAAACGATGGAAAACTTACAGCATGGGATTAACGCAGAAGAATTAAGTGAGCATTTGGGCGCTTCCAGAACAACAGCCAGAAGGTATCTTGAATATTTAATATCGGCAGGGAAAGCAAAAGCAGAACTGGAATACGGAATTGTCGGCAGGCCTGAGCGGAAATACTACTTGATTTAACAGCACCTTCCTTTGCTGTAAGGTGCTTTTTTAATGCTCTTAAAAAGGATTGAGTTTCTGCTTTTGTGCCCTGAGTCCCTGTTGCGAAAAAAAAGAATCATGATTTAGCATTATTTATGTACGGAGGAGCTTCCTGAATCCAATTTCGTTCTAACATAAGCTGTTTAAATGGTATTGAAACAGACAAATGCTTGAGCAAAAACTTAGAGAGCATAAATTGAATATCTGCACGTATTGATTCTGTCATTACTCTCATTCCTTGCGTCATGGCAACTAGCAAATTGTAAGATAATAAATCAGCGATTTCCTGGTCTGTAAACTTTGCCCCTTCTGGAATAGCCTGATAATCACCTATTGGCTTAGGTGCACTAGGTTTGGGCAATGGCACACCTTCATTCAATAGAAACTCATTTAGCTCATTTACAATTTCTTTATGAACACGGAATACATTCATTACTATTTTTTTCAATTCCATATCTTGAATCGTGTTTACCCAAATTTCCTCAAGCCGTAATGTATTTTGACCCATTCCTGCATATAACCATATGTTACTTGCTTCTAATGTATTTAACGGTTTTTTTTCGCCATCCAGAAAAGGTTTAAAGGTATCGTATAATATTTCAAAATAATTCATATTAAGGCCCCCTCAACAAGACATTATTTTTAGTTAATTTAACCTAATAGAATGGTTTTATTCTGTATTTAATTTTGGAGGCTATTCTGATTACTTTAAAATAGCCCATACCCGTTAAACTATTTTCAGATCCGGAATAAACCTTTCCTTATTTCCCGAACACTATAATTATGCTCATAATTCCTTCAACTAGACCTATACACCCATCAGTTAAACCTTATATTTTGCCTAAAAGAGAAGGAGCGGGACAGGTTAACTGCCCCAGCTCTGTTTACTTTCGATGTTCTCTTTGGGCTTTTAATGCTATTTTCTCAAGTCCATTTTCTCTGTCATCCGCAAATTCTACATCTTTTGGAAGTGCCTTGTTCCTTTGGTCAGACTGATTCTTCTTGTTTTTCGCCATGATTTCACCACCCTTGCCGTTTGTTAGGCCATATCTCCATAGATGCCCTTTCTCTGCTTTTGGCACCCGCGGTTTTAGTTTGCTTTCTTTTGTTCAAGCTATGCCAGTTGGTTTTCTGATTCAACTAACCCTGTCCTCTATTAAAAGAAAAGCTGTATTATTAGTACTGGTAAATTAGCATGTTGGCTTTCGGTCAAGAAGCTCGCTTCATCGGGAGTATATTGCACAGCTGTTTGTAGAAACCCCATTAAGTTTATTTATTGAACAAAGTATTAGTAAACGGTATAATTAAAGTATCACGTGATAGTTAGGAGGGGAGATAATGGGGCTGAGAAGTTAAGAATTGGGGAGTTAGCTGAAAAAGCGCAGGTTACTAAAAGGACGATTGACTATTATACGAACCTCGGGTTACTTAAAGCGGAACGTTCCTCTTCAAATTATCGCTATTATGACATCTCCTCAATAGATCGAATTGCTTTCATTGAACAATGTAAAAAAGAGGGCATGTCACTTGAAGAAATTAAAAAGAAGGTTATCGGCCGGTTTTCTGAAGAGGTGGATGTTCTTGAACTCCGCTTGAAAATTCAAGGATTGGAGAAAGACGTTACAAAGGCTCTTAATCAGCTAAAAGAAAATGACCCAGATAAATATGAGGAATTCAAAAAAAATATTTCACCTGAGAGCTTATCGTTAATACAGTCTTTACTTTTATTATTTAGTTAACACTGGAGGAAAGATATATGTTGTTTCACCCTATGGATTTTCTGATCTTTTTAGCATTGGGGATTTCTATTGGGGCACAATTCAGTGATCGGGGTTGGTATCGTCCTTTTCTCAGCAGCGGTTGTTTTTCAATTAATAACCCTGCCGGTTGAATTTGATGCAAGTAAGCGTGCCAGAAATTTAATGCTGGCTGAGGGGATCCTTTATAACGATGAGGAGCAGGGTGTTAGAAAAGTACTGAATGCTGCAGCACTAACATATGTTGCCGCAGCGCTTATCTCCTTATTTGAACTAATTAAGTTTGTTATGATTTTCATTCAGGGAAATCAGGCAGAAGAAGGCTAAATGATTAAAACTTTAGGAGGTGTATGTCTTACTCGCAGTAAGACTGCCCATTGACAACCGTTAATTTATTATTAATTGCTTTATTAATTGCTTTAACTGCATTCTTTGTAGCAACAGAATTTGCCATTGTAAAAGTGCGAATGTCAAGAATTGACCAGCTCATAACAGAAGGTAAAAAAGGAGCTGTTCAGGCAAAAAGAGTCGCTTCACATTTGGATGAATATCTTTCAGCCTGCCAGCTGGGAATTACGATCACTGCGTTAGGTTTGGGATGGCTTGGGGAGCCGACGGTAGAAAAGCTGCTGCACCCCTTGTTCGAGTATTTAAATCTAAATGAATCACTTACCCATCTACTATCGTTTGGTATCGCTTTTGCTTTAGTAACCTTCCTTCACGTAGTAGTTGGGGAACTTGCTCCAAAAACAATTGCCATTCAAAAAGCAGAAGCTGTTACGTTAGCGTTTGCTGTCCCGATTATCGGGTTCTATAAAATTATGTATCCTTTTATTTGGTTTTTAAATGGATCAGCCCGTGTTCTTGTTGGGCTCTTTGGTTTAAAGCCAGCTTCCGAACATGAAGTGGCACATTCTGAGGAAGAGCTGCGCATCCTTCTCTCCGAAAGCTATAAAAGCGGGGAAATCAATAAAAATGAATTAAAGTATATGAATAACATTTTTGAATTCGATGAAAGAATCGCTAAAGAAATCATGGTGCCGAGAACGGAAATGGTTTCCATTTCGATTGAGGATACTTTAGACGATATCATGAATATTATCCAAACCGAAAATTACACAAGATACCCTGTAGTAGATGGAGATAAAGATAATATTCGCGGCTTTATTAATGTAAAAGAGTTCCTAACAGCTAGCTTAACAAGCAGAACTAGCTTGGAAAAATTAAATCTGGAATCGTTTATTAACCCTGTGATCCAAGTAATTGAAACGGTTCCAATCCATGATCTTCTTGTAAAAATGCAAAAAGAGCGAACCCATATTGCGATTCTGATGGATGAATACGGCGGAACATCAGGATTAGTCACAGTTGAAGATATACTCGAAGAAATAGTCGGAGAAATCCGGGACGAATTTGATGAAGACGAAATACCTGAAATCAGAAAGTTAAACGACAATCATTATATTCTGGATTCCAAGCTGCTTATTGAGGATGTCAATAATCTGTTGGGAACGGATTTTGAACACGAAGACGTCGATACAATTGGCGGATGGTTCCTGACTCAAAATATGGATGCAGAGATAGGAACTGAAATAAAGATTGAAGGCTATACGTTTAAAGTGCATGAAAAAGACGGACATCAATTGCATTATTTAGAAGTAATAAAAGGATAAACTTTCAGGAGCCATGGGTCGAATGATCCCTGGCTCTTTTTTTACCACTGTGAAAGTATTGCTGTAAGCTGTATAAAAGCTCTTTCCTCATCTATTCTAGTTCTTCAACTTTTTCTGCGAAAATTAGCTTAAGTTCAAATGGCTGTAAGATTCAAATCTCTATAGCATTCTCTCGCTTTCTTATTAATGCCCCCTTTGTTTTTAAACAGAATCCCCGTGAACAAAATGAACAAAATAGCCAAAAAGATTTTTATGCAGGATATTTTGAAAACGATTACATTTTTATTTTTCTGACTTATTATAGCGTTTAAGGATGGAAAAATGAATGAAACAGAGGGGGATAAAGGATGAAAAAATTATTGGGTACAGCAGCTGCTTTAATCATGCTTGTGACTGCTGGCTGTTCGAGTCAATCAGGCGGAAATACGAGTGCAAACGGGGAATGGGCACCTTCACAGCCAATTGAAATTACGGCACCTGCAGGACCTGGCGGCGGCTGGGATACAACTGCAAGGATGGTTTCACAAGTATTTGAACAGGAAAAAATCATTGATAAGCGCTTGCCGGTCGTCAATAAGGCTGGCGGTGGAGGAGCGATTGGATGGGCTTATGTCGCCGGGAAAGACGGAAGCCCGCACCATATGTTTGTTGGATCACCTCCATTAGTGCTGGTGCCTTTAAATGGACAATCTGAATATGGCTATGATGACTTTACACCCATTGCGAATGTTATAGCTGATTACGGTGCATTCGTTGTGAAGGCGGATGCAAAATGGGACAATCTGAACGAATTATTTGAAGATATGAAAAAGGATCCGGCCAGTGTGAGTGTTATCGGAACTTCCTCTCCAGGAAGCATGGACCATATGCAATTTGTCAAAATTGCCAAAGCAGCCGGAGTGGATGTTACAAAGATTAAATATATCTCAGATCCTGATGCAGGCGGATTGACGGCTGTTCTGAATGGAAGTGTTGATGTCTATACAACAGGGGTAGCTGAAACGATTGAACAAGTACGGGCAGGCAAAATTAAAGTTCTTGGCATTACATCTGAAGAGAGATTGGAAGGCGAGGTTTTATCTGAATTCCCGACTGCCAAAGAACAGGGAATTGACGAAACATTCATTAACTGGAGAGGCTTCTTCGGACCTCCAAACATGGATCCTGCCGCTGTAAAATACTATGAGGAAAAATTCAAAGAGCTGAATGACTCGCCAGCATGGGATGAAATCCGCAAAAAATATGGCTGGGGAGAGCTGTATATGGACAGTGAAGAGTACAGTGAATTCTTAAAGAATGAAGCGAAAGAAATGGAAGCCCTTCTGGAAGAATTAGGACTGGCTCGAAATTAAGTTTAAAAGAAAGATAGGACACCTATTAGCTGTTCTATCTTTCATTCTATAAAAAGAGGTGAATGGAATGCTTACAAGAATTAATCAAAAAATGGCACTCATCCTCGCAGCTATTGCAGGAGTTTACTTGATTTTAAGCTTCAGCCTGCCGAAATATCCGAATGCCATCATCGATGCTGACGTTGTCCCTAAGGGGCTCGGGTTCCTATTATTATTTTTCGCCATCCTGTTATTTTTTGATAAGAAGGAAGAAACGGAAGCGGAAAAGCAAAAGAGAAGCATAAGCAAAAACAATGTATTGGTGCTGCTGGCTGTACTGGCATTTATTTTAATTTATATATCATTGCTTGAATTTCTTGGATTTTTAATTATGACAACGCTATTTATTTTCTGCTGTTCATTATTTCTGGGGTATAAAAAGCATCTTGCCAATGGAATTGTGTCTGTTGTTTTTTCGATGGCGATTTATGGGCTGTTCAATTATTTGCTTCGCATTAATCTTCCAGCGGGCATTATTCCATTATAAGAGGAGGGAAGAGCATGGATGCATTTCAAGGGTTAATGTCAGGGTTTCAGGTTGCATTTAGTTTGCAGGGAATCCTGTTTGTATTTATTGGTGTATTTGTAGGGACCTTCATCGGGATGATGCCAGGCCTCGGGCCAATCAGTGCGATTGCCATCATGATTCCGATTACCTACAGCATGGATCCGACCGTTGCTTTAGTAATGATGGCGGGAGTGTATTACGGGGCGATATTTGGAGGATCGAGTTCTTCGATTCTCTTAAATGCACCAGGTGTCGCCGGAACGGTTGCAACTGCTTTTGACGGCTATCCAATGGCCCAGCAGGGAAAAGCCGGCAAAGCGCTTGCGATTGCGGCGATTGCTTCTTTTACAGGCGGTACTGTGAGTGTTATTCTGCTTATGCTGTTCACGCCGCTGCTGTCAGCTGTGGCAGTTTCATTTGGCCCGGCCGAGTATTTTGCACTTATGTTTATGGGGCTGACAGCGATCGCCAGTTTGTCAGATGGATCCACGATTAAAGCGTTTATTTCTGCAACATTGGGATTTATCGTCGTTACAATCGGAATTGACAGCCAAACAGGTACAAGCCGTTTTACATTTGGCAATCCCAATTTGCTTGAAGGAATAGACTTTCTAGTTATCGCCCTTGGACTATTTGCTTTGGCTGAGGTTTGCACACTGGTAATGAATAGAAAAGACAATTCCATGAGCGATAATAAAGAATTAGGAAGCTTGAAAATCTCCAAGCAGGATATGAAGGAAATGAGCGGGCCGATGACAAGGCAATCATTTTTAGGCTTTATTATTGGTGTTCTGCCTGGAGCAGGGGCAACCATCGCTTCATTTATTGCTTATATTATGGAGAAGAAGCTGGCAAAGCGCCCAGAAGAATTCGGAAAAGGATCTGTCAAGGGGCTGGCAGCACCTGAGACTGCCAATAATGCGGCTACCGGCGGAGCGTTTGTGCCGCTCTTAAGTTTAGGGATCCCGGGATCAGGCACAACAGCCGTTTTATTGGGAGCGTTTTTAGTATTAGGCGTACAGCCAGGGCCATTATTAATTCAAGATCGGCCGGAAGTATTCTGGGGAATCATTGCGAGTATGTATGTCGGCAACATCTTTTTATTAATTCTTAACCTGCCTTTGATTCCTTACATTGCAAAAGTGCTGAGAATTCCAAGGCCGCTATTAATCTCACTCGTTATAATTTTCAGTTTGATAGGGGTATATGCGATCAGCTTTAATACATTCGATTTGTACCTTCTGGTTGCATTCGGGATTATCGGATTCCTGATGAGAATGTTTTCGTTTCCGGCAGCTCCATTTATTCTGGCCTTTATTCTAGGGGGAATGATGGAACAAGCCTTAAGGCAGACATTAACGATTTCAAACGGCAGCCTATCCATCTTCCTGGATAAGCCGATCGCCTTAACGCTTATTATCATCAGCTTGCTGACAATTTTGGTTCCGCTGTTTACAAAAAAGAAGAAATACGCAGCAGCAAGTCCGGAACAGAATAAAAATATTAGCTAATTCAGAAAACACCATCTCCTTGTACAGTTTTTTCCGGAAACTCGTTTACCCAAAAGCATAGCGGGAATGGACGTAATGGAACCATAATACTGGAAAAGGAGATGACAATACATGAAATATAAAAAGTTAATGCTATCTGTCCCATTAAGTGCAGGATTATTGCTGGCAGGCTGCGGAGCCGATGAACAGGAGCCGCCGCCGGAAACAGAAGATGTGGAATTGGAACAGAATGAAATGGAAGAAAACAATACGGAGAATGAGCCGCAAGATCCGGGTACAACAGATGATGCTGAAATGCAGGACCCTGGCACAGATGAAGAAGCTCCAGCCGATGAAGGCAGCATGGATGGCACCGGTGAAGGTACCGAATCCGATATGGAAATGAATGAAGAAACAACTGATGAAAACTAGGCTGCTGCCCTAAAAGCTATCATACAATTGAATAAATAATAAAAGCGTCTGTCTGCTGGCAGACGTTCTTTATTGAGAGAAATGTAAAGTTCCCTTTACGTAAAGCTGCCTTTACTTTAGGCTAGTAGATAGAATGAGGTGAAAGAGTTGAAAAACAATTTAGTCGAGTTTAGAAAGAAGCATGGCTTGTCCCAAGATCGGCTCGCCGATAAGCTCGGGGTTTCCAGACAAACCATTATATCAATCGAGAAGGGAAAGTATGATCCATCCCTTCCACTCGCATTTGAATTGGCCAGAACGTTTAACACTGCAATAGAAGAAATATTCATCTATGAAGGGAAGGAAGACTAGGCTTACGAATAGAGGGGGAGCAATGTTGAGAGATCAATTACAAATTGCATATTTTATGTTTGGATTATTCTTTTTGGCGTTGAGCGGCTTTATCATTTTTGCAGGCATCATGGCAGATTCCGCCCCGCCATCAGGCTCTTACATCATGGTTGGGATGACGGTCATGTGCTTTTGTTTAAGTTATCTTTACCCTCAATTCAAACAAAAGGATGAACGGATGAAACTAATCAGGCAAAAAGGAATGTTCGCTTCGTTCTGTGCCATGATGATGTATTTAATAGCCTTTAACATTGGGCTGCAGCTGGAGTTTTTTATATTAACATCAATCGAAGTTATCCATATTTTATCCACATTGCTGATTTGCACGGTGTTTTTATCGTTTGTTGTTTATTCGAGGATTTACTGATAAAGAGACCCTGTAAAAATTCAGTATTCTAGTTTTTTCGTCTCGCTTTTGGTAAGTTGACGATAAATGAGGTAAGTTGATGATATAACTCGAAAGTTGACGATATATAAGCGAAGTTGATGATATATCTCGGAAGTTGATGATATATAAGCTAAAAGTTAAGGATATATCTCAAAAAAGCTGATAATCATTTAGCCAGCAGCTAAAACTTTGGAAAGTCTTTTCTGGTTTAAAAAGTTATATATCTTTTTCCAAGTCTATTGGTTCATTTGGATTTTTTTATGGTTCTTTTAGTATAGATTGTTGCTTTCTCCAAACGCTACCATTTTTATTACTGTTATTATGTATGTTCCTGTGCACATAATCCGCATTCTTATGGGAAGGCCACTGACCTAAAAATGTAGCCAAAACCATAAAAACTCCACCAATTGCAAAACCAATCATATAGTGCCCGATGAAAAATAATACGAAAGAGCTTAGTACCATTATAATTAGTAACCCAGTTTTTATTTTTTTTTCTTTCAATTGATTTCCAAAAATATGAAATTAATATCAATAATATAAAAGGACTTTATTTAAAAGAAGCAATCTAAAAAAACAGCCTTTTTTAAAATAATAGCTGGATTGAAGTCTTTTTTTATTGAAAAAAAACCTATCTCTAATAGAATCGTAGTATAGGAGGAATTATCTGTAAAAGTTGAGAATAACCTAATGGCGGAAAAAATGAAATTCATATTGGCAATTACGAAACGGCCCAGTCTTTTGGGCTGAGTTGATGGCGTATTTCAACAGGTGATCATTGAGTATAATCCGAAAACAATTTGGTAAACGAAAAGTAAAGGGTGGAGAAAATGGTCCGCATTTTATACATAGAAGACGAAAGTGATATTGGCAGCTGGGTAAAGAATGATCTGGAGGAGAGAGGCTATGAAGTATATTGGCTGAAGTCTGGGGAAGATGCAGAAAAATATGTGCCGGAGGCAGATATTGCAATATTGGATGTCATGCTGCCGGGGCTGGATGGTTTTTCGATTGGTAAGCGCATGAAAAAGGAGAAGAGTGATCTTCCGGTTTTGATGCTTTCAGCTCGGACGGCTGTGGAGGATAAGCTGGAGGGCCTTAGCTTTGCAGATGATTATTTAACAAAGCCTTTTCAGCCGGATGAGCTGGCTGCGAGGATTGAGGTTCTGCTAAGGCGGTTCCAAAAGAACGATCAGGTGCTGGAGCTGCACCACTTGAGCGTACATACCAAAGATTTGAGGATCATTAATCGGGATAATGGCAGCGAAATTCAGTTGACAGGAAAGCAGTATCAGCTGTTTCAGTATTTTATTCGCCATTTAAATCAGATATTAACAAAAGAGCAGCTCTATGAAGGTGTTTGGGGTGAGCAGTATTTGGAGGGGGATAAAACCTTAATGGTCCATATCCGCTATCTTCGTGAAAAGATAGAAAAGAATCCATCCCGGCCAAAGGTTATAGAAACGATTCGCGGCATTGGCTACAGGGTGAAAAGATGAAAAAGTTTTTTCAATCGCTGCAGGCGAAGTATATGGCGATTATCCTGACCGCTTTATTTCTTTTTCAAGCGGCTTATTTAATAGTTGCTTTTCTTGCAATGGGATTTGAGGAAGGCTTTCATGGAAATAAGGCTTCTGAGGAACAAAACGATCCGGGAAGAATTGAGGAGCGGTGGCATGCTGAAGCGGAGAGGCTTGAAAGTGGCTCAAGGAAAAGCATTAGCGAGCTTTTTTCTAAATGGAAAAAACAGTACCCTGATGCATCGATGTTTTGGATTGATGAAAATGGCCGCTTGCTGGAAGAATTGGATGTAAAAGAAGAGCTTCCGGCTGAATGGACAGCTGTGTATACAGCCAAGTTCATTAAAGAGCGTTATGGAGGAGAGCCGTTTACAGTGATCAGTTTCATTGGCGGTGATGAAAGAAACGGTTTTATTGTTCTTGAAATTCCCAGGAATTTGTTTAATCCGCCTTTAGTAAAAATATCAGAGAAATATGGATTATTTTTAGGATTGGGTTTGCTGCTGATTCTCTCCCTATTTATTATCGTTTCATTTTTATTCTTCCGGGGTATCCGCAAAAGGCTATTGCATTTACAAGAGGCGATGCAAAGACGGGATCTGGACAATCTCCCAATCGGGATTGATGTACAAAAAAATGATGAAATCGGCCGGCTGGAACAGACATTTAATGAAATGGTCGATGAACTGAAGGAAAGCAAGCGTCGAGAAGAGGAAGAAGAGCAGCTGCGGAGGGAATTGATCGCCAACCTGTCTCATGATCTGCGGACCCCTTTGACAAAGATTAATGCACAAACGTATTCGATTGCAAAAGAAAATCTGTCACTGGAAGGAAGGCAGGCTGTCATAGCATTGGAGACTTCGATTGTAAATATTGATAGGTTAATTGAAAACCTGATGTCTTACACGCTGTTAATGGCGAGCAAGCATAAGCTTGATCTGCAGGAGATGGACGCTGTCCGCTTTGTCCGCGAAAGTTTGGCTTCCTGGTATCCGGTTTTTGAAAAAGAAGGGTTTAAAATCATGATTGATATAGAGCCCTTTGAGCAGAAATGGCAAGCCGATCCGATATGGCTGGGGCGCATTATGGACAATCTTCTGCAAAATGTGCTTCGCCATGCCAAGGAAGGCCAGTATCTTGGGGTGAGAACCGAATCGACGGATGAATATGACGCAATCGTCTTTATCGACCATGGGAAAGGCATGAATAACAGCTCTGAGGAAAAAGGGGCTGGAATCGGCTTATCCATCGTCGATATGATGGTGAAGGGCATGAAGCTGGATTGGGAGATAGAGTCTGGTATAGAAGGGACAAAGGTTAAAATTGTACGGTTAAAGGGGTGCTGATTCATTGCTTTCATTTTCATCATTTACCTGTTCGATTTTGCGAAATTTAGAAAGCAGAATGACGATTATTGGTTTGCTGGAGGAGATGAATAAGTAAAACATGAAGTAGTATTACGCAAGCTGATAACTATTTATAGAAATCTTAAAAAAGAAAGCCTTTCCGCAGCGGATTGGCTTTTTTGCGTAAATGGATACTGGGATATTCATTCCTCTCTTAAAATTTTTGTACAAGATATCTATGCACATTTTAATAGCGGGAATGATAAAAATTCAAATAACAAAAAGGGCAAAAAGCCAGAGAAGATTAGCCTTTTACCTCTTTTAAAACGTTATCCAGGCTTTCCTTGGCACTATTAATCATTCTTTCATACATACCAAGTATGGCCTGGCCATAATTCGTGCCTGGCACAGCCCATTTTCCGTTTAAACCAACCCATGTTGGAGCAGAGCCCCTTTCTACAAGATCAAAACGCGGATCTACAAGTGGATATCCGTCAGGCAATGGTTTAGCAGATGCATAGGCATATAAATGCTGCAAATGGGCAAGCACACCTTCCCTTGGTGTTTTAAAGCTTGCGCCCGGGTTATCCGGACCTGTTGCGCCTAACCCGCAAAAATTGTTCTGCTCAGGCTTCACAACACCCGTGAATCGGAGATAGTCTGTTTCATGCATGGCCTGTGCAAAGGCAATGTCACCCCTGATTCCATAATATTCTCCAAACGTTAAATAATACATCCCTAACTCCAGCGCTTCTGGATTGACGTTTTTTACAAATAGATTCATATGTTCCGGGGAGAGAAAAGTCTGGCCCGAAATGGAGTATCCTTCCTGACTTGCTGTACCTTCAGAAATAATATAGGCATCACTAATTCCTGCCCTTTTAACATCCTGCAGGCGTTTTTCTGCATTATCCCGGCTCGAAAATGCTCCTGCTTGTACCCTGTACCAGATGGAACCTGAGATAGATACGGTATCTACAAACGATTCAATCCCTTTGGACCGAAGGAAAGTAACACGCTCATCCGCATTAGCTCTTGATTTGAACGACCCGGCAATGACTTTATATACTGTGCCAGGCTCCTCCTGCTGTTTGCGCCTAAGATTAAATGCTTTTGCTATTCCATTTGCATGACCTTGTGCGACATTTTGGCGCCATGATGATTGTTTCATCAGTGCTGCATCCTGTGCATTATCAATAAAGCCATTTTCTGATAAAAGGGCAGGCATCGCGGTTTCACGAAGAACATGGAAATTGGCCTTCTTTTTGCCCCGGTCTGGCAGCTGATTTAATTTGATTACCTCTGCATGGATGATATCCCGATATCTTGCGGTTGCTGAAGAGTCGGATAAGCTTGAATGGATATAATCTTCGTATCCTCTCGCGGATCCATTGAAAGCATTACAGTGAATCGACAAATAAAAATCGGCTCCCCAAGCATTCGCTTCATTTGTCCGCTGGCTTAAGCTCTTGGCCGTATCCGCTGTTCGGCTCATCCTTACTTCAACATTTTCATATTGAGAAGTTAAGATTGAACGTATTTTAAGAGCAATATCTAAAGTAATATTCTTTTCCATCAATCCATTGCCCTGGGCACCTGGGTCTGAGCCGCCATGACCAGGATCTAAATAAAGCTTCATCAATACTCACCTTTCTTCTATTAAATTTATCTTCTTTACATGTATATGGAATAAATTCAATTTTGTATAGGACAGGTTCAATACTTTCTGCATATTTTAGGATATTTATCATTATCCTTTTCAAAAGAATCTGTCATATATACAGGTTATACCCTAAAAATAACATTTTACTTATTGCCAGGGCCTTCCATCTTATGATAAGATAAGAACAAACGTTCGGTTTTGGAGGTGGCATGATATCAATAAATAGTGAAATAGAAAGAGACAGCCCAACGCAGTTTATATCTTCTCTATCATCCAATTAAAATAAAACTTAATTTATTACAAAAATATTTTAATATATTGAAACTTGTACACTTTCGTTTATCAGCTACATATATATATCTTGAAAATACTTCCGAAGGAGGATAAAAAAGATGACGCAAAAAAAGGTTAAATTGATACCTTATACCGTTCAGTCGATTGCAGAAAGCACAAATGAAACACCAGAGGGGATTCAATTGGTACAGGCCCCTGCCATATGGGAGAAAAGCAATCAAGGTGAAGGCATTGTCATTGCGGTCATTGATACCGGTGCTGACACCGATCACCCGGATCTTAAGGATCGAATAATTGGCGGAAGGAATTTTACAACAGATCATAATGGCGACATTTCCAATTTTGAAGACAATAACGGTCATGGCACACATGTATCAGGGACCATTGCAGCAAGCCTTAATAATAACGGTGTTGTAGGGGTTGCTCCGAAATCTCAAATTTTATGTTTAAAGGCATTAACAGGAGAAGGTTCTGGTAATTATGAATGGATTATAAATGCCATAAAATATGCTGTTGAATGGCGCGGTCCTAAAAATGAACGGGTTCGAGTAATTAGCATGTCACTAGGCGGTCCGCATGATGTACCTGAATTGCATAATGCAATTCAAAATGCAGTTAATCAGGATGTATCCGTTGTAGTTGCTGCTGGAAATGAGGGGGACGGCCAAGAGGATACATTTGAGTATGCCTATCCTGGTGCTTATAACGAAGTCATTTCTGTCGGTGCTGTGAGTATGGACTTAAAGCTTGCTCCATTTACGAATACAAATAATGAAGTAGATCTTGTAGCGCCAGGTGTAAATGTCCTATCAACGTATCCGGATAATAAATTTGCAAAACTGTCCGGAACCTCCATGGCCGCTCCGCATACAGCAGGAGCTTTAGCCTTAATTATCAATTTAAGTGAAAAAGAGTTTGGCCGACCCCTAATGGAAGCAGAGGTCTATGCCCAGCTTATCAGGCGCACCCTGCCGCTTAATTACCGGAAAAGCGCTGAAGGGAACGGCTTTCTCTTACTGAACTTAGTTGAACAATTAAATGATAGGATCAATGCTCCCAGTATGGATGGGGATAATAAACAGCCAAAATAACTAGATTGCAAGAGAGCGGAAGTGGACTATTCCTGCATATCGGATAATAACTGTTGCCTCAAGCAACGGACAGGCAATTGTTCTCAGTCCATTATCTTATATAAAGGCTGTGTTAAAGCTGATTGTAGATTCTAAGCACCCTGTTGAATGGCGCGGAAGGTGCTAATCCTGCGAAAATGCTAACGCATTTTCTTATGACGAGGTGTTCATTTGAGTAAGCTTATTCAATGTCATGCGGGAGACTCCCGGACAGCCCGCTGACAGCTTGAGCTCCTGGAGCAGAAGTTTTACAGAGCATATATAAAAAAGAAAGGAGATAGGAAAGCATCATGGAGGATATGCAAGGGAAAGCAACAAATGAACGTGAAGATTTAAAAGCTACATTACTGGCGCTAAAGGATTACAAAAAGAAGATTGAAAAAAATGCAAAAGATTATTATGACGAAGAAGAGGATTCTCGGATCGTCAATGACTATTATCAGAACATTGATTTTAATGAAGAGGACAAAACAGAATTATATAAACAGCTAAATCAATTAATTACGAATACACATGAAAATCAGCTCCCTTATAACGCCAAAACCCGTGATTATCTCTATTCCACCGTTGACCTCCATATGGACGGGACCCTCAAGAGCATCTATTCAGGAAAACAAAAGGATCCTGAACAAGTCATAAAAGAAGATCACGACACCGATCAAAAGAGAAAAGAAGGGTATGACAAGCTGTTAAAAAGGAATCCCAAAAACAAGGATGATTGGATGAAAGCTGCGGCAGCCATTGAAAGTGAAAATATGTATAATTGTGAACATGTCGTCCCTCAATCCTGGTTTGATAAGGAAAATCCAATGAGAGGCGACTTGCATCATCTATTTACATGTGAAAAAGATTGTAATTCTACTAGATCCAATTATCCTTATTTTGATTTCGCTGACTATTCTCCCAAAATGGAGACAGAAGCGATTAAAACACATTGCGGGAAATACGAAGAGGGAAAGTTTGAGCCCGAAAGCGGAAAAGGTGCAGCTGCCAGGGCGACATTGTATTTTTTGTTGAGATATCCGGGAGAAATTACCCGCTACAGCGGTAAAGACATTCAAATGCTGCTAAATTGGCATCGACATTATAAGGTATCCATTTATGAAAAACATCGAAACAAAGAGATCTTCCTTATTCAAAAAAATAGAAATCCTCTCGTCGATTTTCCGCAACACGCTGACAAAATCGATTTTATGTCCGGCTTATCTTAGAAGGGGAGCATCGCTGTCATCTTCCTTCTTCTCATTTATTGGATTTAACTTTTCCTCTTTCCAACTTTCTTATGGGGAATAGCCGGTTGTTTTATTTCACTTTCGACTGCCAACTGAATCCAGCCATCTTATGAGAAATTGGTTCAAATATTTATAATAAAGGTTAATTTAAAGTCCTGTACGATATACAGGATTTTTTTTGTTCCGCAATCGAACCAGCTTGTGGAGTGAATGAATCCTAATTCCTTAATAGCAGAGCGGCTATACACACTATTGACAGTTTAAGTAAAAAGAGTTATTCTGTGTAGACCACACAGTCTAGACTTTGTGGTCTATAAAAATGAACCAGTAGGTATATAAAAAAATCAGGAGGTATATAAAAAATTGAAGGAAAAATCATTTGAAAGAAAGGCTCAATTATTTGAAGCAGCATTAGATGAATTTATAACAAAAAATTTTGAAGACGCATCTTTAAATCACATTTTAAAAAATGCAGGTATTAGTAAGGGTACTTTTTATTATCATTTTCAGGATAAACAAGCACTTTATTTATTTGTCTTGGAGTCTTCTGCTAAAACCAAATGGGAATATGTGAGTAACAGGACTAAAGAATATATAGAAGACTATGTGGAAAAGGACATTTTTGAAAAGTTTAAGTTACAGGCAAGAATTGGTGTAGAATTTGCTGCAGCTTTCCCAAAGTATTACCAATTAAGCAAGATGTTCATGAGAGAAAAGGGCAACAAAATATACGAAGCGGCAAAAGATATGTTAGGAAATAGTACAGAAAAATTGCTTGAAGAAATGATAAAGGAAGCAATAAAAAATAAAAACTTCAAAGAGGAATTTTCTGAGGATTTTCTTGTAAGAACGATAAGTTACCTGTTTGTTCATTTTGATGAAATTTTTTATAGGGAAGAAGATTTTGAACTTCAAAAAATGTTAAAGAACCTTGATTATTACGTTGATTTTATGCGCGGAGGATTAGGAAGAAATGAATGACATGAAAAGAAAAATCAAACAATATGATAAAACTGTTGCTGTGATTTTTGGAGTGCTTACTATTTTATTCCTTATTTTAGCATTCACTAATAAAAGTTTTTTTGAGTGGGCATATGAACGGCATCAAAATCAATTAAGCTGGTATATAAGACCATTGTTTCTTATTCCTTTTTGCTATTTTGCATACAAAAAGAGTGTGGCTGGTATTTTAGGAACAATTTTTTTGCTGCTAACTAGCATGTTCTGGTTTCCAAAGCCTGATATTATTAGCGAACAAGTAAAGCAATTCTTAGATATGGAAAAAGACTATTTAAATGGTGATTGGGGATTTGCCAAAATATTGATGACATCTCTTATACCCATTTCATTCATTGCTTTAGGAGTGGCTTTCTGGAAGCGTAGTTTATGGTTTGGTTTATCTGTAGTGGTTTTTATGGCTGTAGGAAAAATGATTTGGAGTGTTGCATTTGGCGGAGAAGCAGGGAAATCAATCTTTGTCCCTGCAATCATTGGGTTAGTAATTTGTATCAGCTTAATTTATATAGGGTTTAGGAAACTTGAAGAAAAGAAAAGAGAGAGTAAAGTCGCTCAATCTTAATTAAAGTGATATAAAGTGAGTTCACTCCATTTATAGAAGAAGCTGCTGTAAAAGCAACTCATTGGATATCTAACCTAGAGTCTTTAATACTATCTTCAACAATCAGGCACTTTTCTGAAATTGGAAAGTGTTTTCTTTATGTAAAGGGCCAGATTGGTAATTACCGAAGATGTGGAATTATCCCTGAAAAAAGGAGGCTTAATCATGTTCTGCACTGGCATCTAAATATCGGATTAAATCCAAATGTCATTTTCTTCATGCTTCAAGCCCCTTTTTAAGTAACAAAACCGTTTCCATTAGGGAGATGCTGGACCACCTATCAAATATTCCTTAAGTAAATAAGTCCCTGTCTTCGTTGTCTTCGTATGACTAATTCATCAATAATTGGATGGTCTGGAGAAATTTCCTATATTAGTTAAGTTGAGTAATAAGAACTACTAATGGAGGGAATTATAGCCTTAAGAAGTGACAAGGAGGGAAATATGGGATTCTTTAATAAATCGTTAATAAATCGTCGGAAACAATCCTTGTCTTCACTAAAAAGTCAAAATCAAGAACATACTCAGAAAAACGACTTACATTCAAGCCTTAGCGAAAATATTAGAAAAGTTAAGGAAACTCTTGGTGACAGCGATGATATTATCATCAGGGAATTTCGCATAGGTAAGGAAAGAAAGCTAAAGGCAGGAATTTTTTATACCGATGGCTTAATTGATACAGCCTCAATTCAAAATTTCGTTTTGGAATCTCTCATGTTCAATATACAGGATATAGATATAGACAAAAATGTTGCTTCAAAGGATCACCTTTTGCAGCTGTTGAAGGATTCTGTTTTGGCAGTCGGAGATTTAAAAGAGTTAACAGACTATAACCATTTATTTAATTTAATGTTAGCAGGCAATGTCATTCTTTTACTGGACGGTTATACACAAGGTTTTGCAATTGGTATGAAGGGCGGAAAGGAACGCGGCGTTCCGGAAGCAACAAGTGAAAATACAGTACGTGGTCCAAAAGAAGCTTATTCAGAAAGCTTACGGACGAATACAGCATTGCTGCGACGGAAAATAAATGATCAAAATCTTTGGTTTGAAACGAAGAAGCTCGGGACTGTTACAAAAACTAACGTTTCAATGGCATATATTAAAGGCATCGTCAATGACAAAGTGGTTGAGGAAGTTCGGAAGCGTCTCGATCAAATTAATATTGATGGAATTTTAGAGACCGGTTATGTTGAAGAGTTAATTCAGGATAAAACCTTTACACCATTCCCAACTATTTTCCATACAGAACGTCCTGATGTAACTGCCGCAAATTTATTGGAAGGGCGTGTCGCTATTTTTGTTGACGGGAGCCCGCATGCTCTTATAGTCCCTTCACTATTTGTTCAATTTTTTCAAACTGCTGATGATTATTATCAACGGGCTGATATTGTCACTCTTCTCCGCATACTTCGTTTTATTGGATTTTTTATAGCGCTGCTTGGTCCATCATTTTACATTGCCGTCACGACCTTTCATCAGGAAATGCTGCCGACTCCGCTTCTTATTAACCTGGCTGCTCAACGAGAAGGAGTTCCTTTTCCTGCCTTCATCGAAGCGCTCATGATGGAAGTCACCTTTGAAATTTTGCGCGAAGCCGGTGTTCGAATGCCAAGAGCCATTGGTCAAGCTGTTTCGATTGTAGGGACATTGGTAATTGGAACTGCCGCAGTGGATGCTGGTATTGTCTCCGCAGCAATGGTTATTGTTGTGGCAATTACAGCGATTTCAAGCTTTCTTGTTAGTTCTGACAGCCTGTCTATTTCGGTAAGAATGCTGCGTTTTGTTTTTATGGGATTGGCCGCCTCATTTGGATTATTCGGGATCATTGTCAGCTTGATTGCTCTTAGTAATCATCTTTGCAGTTTGCGTTCGTTTGGAATTCCTTATATGTCTCCGCTTGCTCCATTTATTGTTGAAGATCAAAAAGATGTCATTTTCCGCTTTCCTCGCTGGGGATTATTTTCGCGTCCGCGCTTGATCAGTCAGAAAAATATAAAACGAGAAGATACTCCTTTACCAAAGCCAGATCCTCGCAATCAAAAGTAGGTTTTGGAGGAAAGGTAAATGAACAGTTAAAGCTATGGCTGAATAATAATGAGAGGACGTTCTTGAAACTGTAAGGAGAACTAAATATTCTTTAGTGCGGTAAATGCAGTAGAACTCGAAAAATTAAAGGAGCAGTTCAATATGTGGGTCATTATAGGAATACTTCTCGGAGCGATTATGATCATTGTTTTGGAGGTACCGCCGCTTTTGGAGAAAAGGCAGATGAAAGAATTAGGGGTTTTTTCACTGTTGCTGCTTTGCGGGAGCGGGTTAAGTATTGCGAAAGGTTTGGATATGAAAATTCCCAATCCTTTCGATTGGATTGCAGCAATGTTTAAACCGTTAAGTGATCTATTGATGGCTTTAATGAGGTAAAGAGGATGGAGAGGGGCCTGGGAAGCAGGAATAGCAGGGTGAGGTTTAACCTTAGAAGCTGGGGCAAGAAAGGAAAACTTAAAGCGATAAACAAAATTTCAAAAGGCGGATAATAGTATTGCCATTATAGCAAGAAGGGAGGATTCAATGTGAAAAGAAAAAGTAGTTTATTTATTATGATTTTCCTGTTGCTTAATCTCTTATCAGGTTGTTGGAACCGGAAGGAATTGAATGATCTTGCGATCACGGTCGGTATGGCGATAGATAAAGAAGATGATCAATTTATTATTACAACCCAGGTCGTCAATCCTGGGGAAGTTGCTGCCAAACAAGGAGGCGGTCAGAAAACACCAGTGACTACATATCAAGAAAAAGGAGACACTGTCTTTGAAGCGATAAGAAGAATGACAACGGTTACGGCTAGAAAACTTTATTTTCCGCATATTCGAATTCTGGTATTAAGTGAAGAGTTAGCTGAAAAAGGATTAAGTGAAGTGTTGGATTTTTTATCAAGGGATCATGAATTGCGATCAGACTTTTACGTTGTGATTGCGAAAGATACGAATGCGGAGAACGTATTAAAAGTGTTGACGGGATTAGAAAATATTCCTGCCAGCAAGCTATTTAAATCACTTGAAACGTCTGAGAAAGCATGGGCCCCTTCAATGGCAGTGACCATGGACGAACTGATAGGGGATATCGTGGCTGAGGGAAAAGAGGCACAATTAACCGGGCTCCAGATATCGGGGGATATCCAAAAAGCAGAAAAGAGCGAACATGTTCAAGAAATTGCCCCAGATGTTACATTGAAATATAGCGGTTTAGCAGTGTTTAAAGAGGATAAATTAATCGGCTGGCTGAACGAAGATGAAAGTAAAACGGTTAATTATATTCTAGGCAATGTAAAAAGTACGATTGGCGAAGTGTCTTGCCCTGACGAAAAAGGGAAGGTAGGAATTGAGGTCATTAGTACGAAAACGGATCTGAAAGCGAATGTTGAAAATGGATCACCAAAAGGAACTGTTGAAATTCAGCTAGAAGGAAATGTTGGAGATGTTCAATGCCGGAAGCTGGATTTATCGAAAACGAAAACGATAGATGATTTGGAAAAGGAAGCGGAAAGAACACTTAAAGAAATAATTGAATCGAGTATAGCAAAAACACAGGAAGAATTTAACGTTGATGTTTTTGGCTTTGGCGAGGCGATTCATCGTTCGAATCCTGACTATTGGAAAAAGGCAAAGAAGGAATGGGATGAGAAATTCACTAACATGCCAATAGAAGTAAAAATAGATATAAAGCTTCGACGGACAGGCACAATTGGAAATTCGCCGCTGGAAAATATAAAAGAGTAGGATAGTTATACTGGAAAAAGCATTTACACTTTCTTGAAGTGCTGCCGAAAAGGTTGGAGGATTATATAAACTTAGATTTTGCGTCATTATTAAATCGCATGTTAATTTTATATTCACTTTTACATTCAATGGAAAAGGAGGTGATGCGTTGTTTAAATGCGAGAAAATATCGGTCCGTCAATTCAGGGTTTTAGTCATTTTATTTAACATTGGTACATCTATTTTAATTGTACCATCAGCCCTGGCGACCGAGGCGAAACAAGATGCTTGGATTGCAGCCGTCCTCGGTGTGGGATTCAGTTTGCTGATCATCCTGCTATATAACAAGCTCGGTCTTATGTTTCCAAAGATGACAATTGTACAAATGAATGAAGAGGTTTTAGGAAAATGGCTGGGCAAATCGATTTCTCTTTTATTTTTTTCGCTGGCATTTTTATATTCTTCTGCTCTTTTATTTTATACCGGTAATTTTTTCATTGTAGAAATAATGCCGGAAACGCCACTCGAGGCTACTGTGATTCTTATGGGTGCCATTATGGTGATGGCAGTGCGACAGGGGCTGGAAACATTTGCGCGTTCCGCAGAGCTTTTTATCCTGCTCTTCTTTTTCTTCTTAATCTGCCTGGTGTTGTCTGTCATACCCGAGATTAAGATTGAAAACCTTCAGCCTATGTTTGAAGTGAAGATTAAACCATTACTTCACGGAACATTGTTTCTTGTTGTCACGTCTACAATAAATGCTGTGGTGTTATTGATGATTTTTCCTGCTGATGTCAATCAGCCGGAAAAAGCTCAAAAATCTTTTTTGATCGGAACTGTAATTGGCGGGCTGGTGATGATCATCATCACTTTATTAAGCCTTTTGGTTCTTGGTCCCTATTTTTCAGAAAATCTAGTGTATCCAGGTTATGAGTTGGCGAAACGGATTAATATTGGCAATTTTATTACACGAATTGAAGCTATTATGGCTGGAATGTGGATGATTACCATCTATTTTAAGCTGGTTGTTTATTTTTACGCCTCTGTTTTAGGGTTTACACAAATACTTAACATTAAAGAATTTCGCCCTTTTACTTTACCTTTAGGAATGATTGCCATTGTCCTTTCCCTTGTGGTATATCCCAATGTCGCATATATGCAAGAGTGGGATTTAAAAACAGGAATGGCTTACTCTTTAACTGTCGGGTTATTCCTTCCTCTATTACTGTTAGCAGTGGCTGTATGCCGAAGAAGAATCGAGAAAGGATAACAGAGAGTCATGAAAATAGTTAGCTGTAAGAATCCTTCTGTTTAAGTCTATGTTGGTCCTTATATTGATCTGCGAAAAACACTCTTGGGGGAGATGATCCAGGAGAAATACCGTTCTATGGTCTACTGGAATTTCAGATAATAAGTATAGTCGTTATAGTTATTGGATCCACTTTCTCCAGCAAAATTATCAGCGAAGGAGATTGCTTTTTTTAGTCTAAATGTTAAATCAGAATAAATGTATATTTCCTATTCGCTAGCTTATTACAATAATTTGCTTTTTTATAGTTGTTGCACATAGTCGTGTAAATAGTGTAAAAACTTTTTAATATTACTTTTTCTTGGATTACTTTTTGAATATACCCATCCAAACGAAATTGGAGTGGGTTTGTAATCAATTATTGGTATTGTGATAATATTTTCGCTTTCTATGTATGGGTCATCTTTCAGCATAAAATTCGATAATATGCTAATAGCCAATCCCTCTGATACAGTTTTCTTTATTAGTTCTGAATTATTTGAAGTAAAAAGGATGTTGAGAGGTCCATATTTCTTTTCAAATTGTTGGATGGCTGATTCCCAGTTATGGCCACTATAAAGGACAAAGGGGTAATCAATTAAATCCTGGACTCTTAATTTTTTACTTAAAGCCAGAGGAGAGTGCTTGTGAACGCAGGCTCTCATTTCTCCCTGCAACAGATATTGAAAGATAAGTGTCTCTTGTGAGTCAATTAAAGATTCTTTATTTAATACGATTAATCCAAGGTCAACTTTATGTTGCCTAATATCATCAATTATTTCTTTCCCGCCCATTTCACTGATGGAAACGGTCACATGAGGGCAATCTTTCTTAAACTTAGATAGAGTTTTAGGCAATAAGGTCAAAAATAAACTAGGTATAGCAGCAATAGTTAATTCTCCCGTATACAACGATGTTATAGATTTAGCCTCTTCTTTAATTTCCCCCATTTTTTTCATGATTTCAAATGCTTTCCTTATAATGATGTTACCTTCATCAGTTGGAATTGTACCTAAACGAGAACGAGTAAATAATTTCAGCCCTAATTCTTTTTCTAACAATGAAATGGATTGACTAACAGCCGCTTGTGAAACATGAAGATTTTGTGCAGCAAGCGAAATAGATTGAGTCTTTGATACTTCTGTTATGTATTCCATCTGCTCAAGATTCATTATTGACCTCCTAAATATAAGTAAAACTTATGTATATATAAGCAAAGAGTATTATACATAACCACGCATTATGATATACACTCATATAAATCAAAAATTTGTATGAGGAGTGAGCCATTTGCTTAATATCATAATGACTATTTTAGCAGGTTTCTTATATTCTTTAATGTCTGTACTGATTAAAATGGCTAATGGATATGCAAATGAATCCTCCGTTACTTTCTTTCGCTTTTTCTCATCGCTTATGATCCTGGTTCCTCTTTACTTTGTCGGCGGAAAGCCGAAGATTGGCACGAAAGTCCCTTTACTTCATTTATTACGTGGTTTCTTTGGTTTTCTAATGTTTACCTTGTATACAATCTCATTACAATTTATACCGGTAGAGAATGCCTTGGCACTTAATTCTGCCTATCCTTTTTTTATTCCAATCATTTTACTTGTATTCTTTAAAGAAAAAATTGAAAAGACTGTCCTTTTAGGAATTACTCTGGGCTTTTTAGGTGTTTATTTTACAATTAATCCGACTTCCATTGACTATCTTAACTTTGCTTCCATCTTAGCATTATTATCGGCTGTCTGTTCAGCTGCTTCAAACGTCCTTATAAGAACCTTAAGGAGAACTGAAGATAGCTTTACAATTATCTTTTATTTTTTCTTGTTTTCAACAGTGATTTCCTTTTTTTATATGATCAGTAACGGAATAGAATATATAAGTTTTAAAGGGATTTTGTTAATACTCGGGATCGCATTAACGAGTGTTGGATCACAGCAGCTTTTATCATATGTACTAAAATATATGCATCCCAATATGGTTTCATCCTTGATGTATAGTTCAGTTATATTTGGATTCATGCTATCGTGGATATTTTGGCATAAGGTGCCAAGTATTTCACAGGTGCTTGGAGTGATTTTCATAGCAGGAGGCGGTTTGGTGATATTCAGAAAGCAAGGAACGGATTCAAAACACTCATCGGACCACTCATTATAATGTTTGGTGCCAGTAACTCCACAAATTTGTTGAAAAGAATTGAGAGGTATGATTACATACCCGATTTTTAAGGAATCCGCAACAGTAGTGTTAACACTCCATCTTTTGGATCGGAAAAATCTCCTGTTATTTCATTTTAGTAGTGACAAAGAACTATAAATGCATTAATATGTAATTAAGTAAACTTAGAGTTTACCTTATTGCGTATTAATGAAAGGATGGTAGGATTGGGTGCATTTGAAAGAAAACAGCGAGAAAAAGAACTGAAGAGAAATGACATAATAGAGGCAGCCGAAAGAGTTTTTTTCGAAAAAGGATATACTTCATCCACAATGGACGACGTTGCAAAGGAAGCCGAGTTTAGCAAGCGGACAGTTTATTTGTATTTCAATAGTAAAGAGCAAATCTATTTTGAGATTATGTTAAAGGGTTATAAGCTATTGATTGCCATGCTCGAGGAAGATATAAGTCAACTTGGGGTGGGAAGTGCAATAGAAAGGGTTAAGCAAATAGGAATAACACTTATTAAATTTAAAAACAAGCACCCCAATTATTTTGAGGCAATTGTTGAATATGAAACGGGAGAAAAAGATTTTGAAAAAGGAATCCCGGATCATTCGAGAGATGAATGTTATCAACAGGGCGAAAAGGTGCTATCGTTTTTGACTGACTCACTGATACAGGGGATGAAGGATGGAAGTATCCGAGAAGGACTAAATGTTCTGGATACTGCATTTGTTCTATGGTCAAGTACAATAGGTGCCTTTACTATCGCCAAGAAAAAGGCTAATTACATTAGGAAGTTCCATAATAGAAATCCGGAAGATTTAATTCATAGGACCTATGATGTATTAATTCACTCCATCCAACGATAGTGA
Organism: Bacillus sp. J33; assembly: GCF_000518885.1. Taxonomy (GTDB): domain Bacteria; phylum Bacillota; class Bacilli; order Bacillales; family Cytobacillaceae; genus Cytobacillus. Next base: position 139,665 of record NZ_JAEL01000003.1, read on the forward strand.
AGGGAAGAATAAAAATGAAAAAGGTGAAAAAGAGAATGGGAATTATCATCATTTCAGCCATTGCTCTCTTATTAGTTCTTTTTTCCATTTTACTTATTTCAAGTGGTGCTTTCATGAAAGATCGATACTCAGAACCTTGGATGAACTCTTATTATAAAAGGTATAGTGACCCTAGGGTACAATTGGCTGCACATGGAATTCTTGCTCCAAGCGGTCATAATATGCAGCCATGGCAGGTGCGTCTTGACCCAGACCCTAAAATATTTTATTTATACTCCGATCCAAATAAACTAGTGCCTTTAGCTGACCCACTGGCACGACAAACTTTAATTTCACAAGGAACTTTTCTCGAGTACCTTCAGGCTGCAGGAGAAAGATTAGGGTATAAATTAGAAATTGAACTGTTTCCAGAAGGTGAATATGATGAAAACGATTTAAAAACCAGCATGAAGACAAAACCAGTTGCAAAAATATCTATTCAGCCTGATAAGTCTAAGGAAAATCCACTCTACGAGCATTTATTTAAGCCTGATACTAACCGATCTCCTTATAAGGATAAAGAATTAACTTCCCAAGAGATCAAAACGTTAAAAGAGATTAATAACGAACCGGACTTGAAGCTGGAAATATTCCAAAGTGATTCTGACCGTAAGACCCTAGGAGAGTTTGCTGTAAATGGAGCAAAGATTGAGTCCAGTCTTAAAAGAATAAATGAAGAATCCGCGAATTTATTCCGGGCAAATGAATACCAGAAAAATAAATATCGATATGGCTATTCAGTTGAAGGGCAAGGTATATCCGGAATGAAAAAGCATATTATGCAAGGGTTAATCACACTTTTCCCGGCTATTAATAGTGAAAAGACCTCTGCTGATTTGTTTGTAAAGTCAACTCAAACAGCTGTAGACCACACACCGGCCTATGCAATGATTATTTCAAAAGATAATAGTCGAGTGAGTCAAATTAAAGCAGGTAGGCTATATAGTCGATTTGTTTTAAAGTCTCATAGTTTAGGCATAGTTGTCCAACCGCCTAGTCAAGTTTTGGAAGAATACCCTGAAATGAAAGAGCAATACGAAAAAATCCATGCTAAATATGCTAAAGATGGATACACCATTCAAATGTTTGTTCGGATAGGAAGTCCAACATCGGCATCTCCTTTAACAATGAGACAAGATGTAGGCGATATCTTAAGGGACAGATAGATATGAATGAACTACTAAAACAAGAAATTGAAAAAACCAGGCTTTTAATGATTGAAAGTATTAAGCATAATGGGCTTTCACATGAAAAAACCATTCAATTAAGCCAAGAATTAGATGTTCTAATTCTTATACACCAAAATAAAAAACTAGAGTACAGCCAGCAAAGCTTGTTTTTAAATCATTACAACAATAAGAAACCAATTTTAAAAACCAACTGAATATCAAACCAGAGCGCTGATTTCAAGAAGGGTTGATGCCTATTATTGGTCCTTTTGACCTATGGGTCAAGATTTAAAGTCAGCATATGGCGGATTTCTTCTTGTCCTAACGGGGAGAGCAGTTTAAAACAAAGCCATTGAAATACATTATTAATATCATGAGCAGCATTGGGAGGAATAAGAATGTCTGTACATAAAGTTAATAAAAAATTATCAAAATTATCATTAAAATTTTTTAAATTTAAAAATAAAAAAAACATTATTAAAAAAACGAACCCCTCAAAAAAACTCTAAAAAAATAACTTCCTTTATTAAATATTACAGTTCTATCTCTATGGTGCAGTGCTGATTTTGCGCTACATAGTCAGCTAACCCAAAATACTGAGTTGTTTATGCGACTCTTTATTTTGGGCCTTTTTTTTGTAACTACTAAGCAGGAGTGACAAGTATGAAAAGAATAAAAGCAAGAATTGGTGATAGGGTTTCTTTTGAGAGAAAAGATATGATTCATACCGGAATTGTATTTAAAGTAAATGATAGGAGCGTTTTAGTCGATATTAAAAATGAATAAAGGGGAGCACCTTGATTATAAAACAAGTAAAACAGTTGTCGGACATAACAACTATCGAATCTTGTGCAGAAAGGAATGTGAAAATATCAAAGCAGGAACAATGGAAATCAAAAATAGGCTTTATTTATAGATAGATTTGGAGGATTTTTTTATGGCAACAATGAAAGAGCTTCAAGAACTATTTCCTAGCGCTGATGGAAATGGTCAGCAAAGGGGAAAAATTTTAGAGTATATTAATACTATTATCACAAATATGGATGAATTAAAGGATCCCTCAAAATTAACCTTAGGGAGAATGCCTGATTATACTGAGGATTATTATAATCGTTTGCTTGTCGAAGCAGCTGTTCCTAAAAAAGGGCTACCAATGGATGTCACAATCGAAGAGTTGATGGATCTTGCAAAGGGACATCGATTTGTTAATAGTAATTATGTAGCCAATGCCGCTCCACTTCCGAATATAGCTAGTATTTTAGGGCATTTAGTAATGGTTTTGCTAAATGGTAATGCTTTATGGGACGTTGAAGGGTCAGGAGCAGCTAAAGCGGAAATTAAAGTGACTAGTATGTTGTCCAAAGTTGTTGGGTATGACGAAAATACAAGTGCAGGTTATACAACGTGGGGAGGCCAAGGAGCAGTTTTTAACTCGCTGAGAATTGCGATAGCCCGCCAATTCCCGAAATCAAATAAGGAAGGGATTCCTAATAATATATATTGTTTCTGCTCGGAATTATCCCATTACAGTCTTTATAAGTCAGCGGAAGCTACTGGTATAGGGATCAACAATATGATTCGAGTAAAAATAAATGAGGATCATTCTATGGACTTGGAAGATCTAAAATCAAAAATGGAAAAAGTTATTTCCAATGGAGGAATACCTGTGTATGTCCTTGCGACTATGGGTACAACAGACACCTTTGGAATTGATGATATCGATCGTATTAAGAAGATTACAAGCGAGCTAGAGAACCAATATAAGTTACAGCCTATCTATGTACATGCTGATTCTGCAATGGGAGGCATGTATACATTCTTTAACGATTATGATTTTGAGGTTAACCCGTTAAATTTTGAAGAAGAAGTTTGTTCCGTATTGAAGAACTACCAGCGGAAATTTAAAAGCATTCACCTCGCTGACAGTATGGTCTTTGATTTCCACAAGTTAGGTCAAACACCTTATATAACCAGTCTGTTCTTATTGAAAAACAAAGAAGATTTGAGATATGTAGATTTAGATTCTTCTGAAACACCTTATGTCGGCAACAGAGGTTATGGAAGTTATCATACTAGCTATACATTGGAATGCTCTCGCATGGGCAGTGCCATCCCTATTTATGCTGCGCTGCTATCAATGGGGATAGAGGGGTATCAATCCTTATTAGCTAATTATATTTCTGTAAACATTGCTTTTAGAGAATCCTTATTAAAGGAATTACCTAATGCAGCAGTTACTAACGAAGTCTCTCCAGTTACAACCTTTAGGTTGTATCCAGATAAAGTCCTTTGGAAAGAAGAAAAAGAGGGGAAACTAACCAGAGAAGAGGTTATTGATATTAATCAGTATAATGACGAATTTGCTGAATTAATTGGTATTGAAAGGGATTGTATATACTTTGGGAATACCTCTAAACAAAGATTAATTAATGTACGCGACTGTGATAAAAGATTAGCAGTTTATGCACATAAATTCTTCTCAATCTCTCCATATACCACAATTGAAGATGTAAATAGATATATTTCTTTCTTAAAAGAACATATCAATGCTCATAGCAAATCACTGGTTTTGGCTTAAGTGAAAAAATCGGTCAAATAGGAATAACCAAAAAGGCGGCAAATAGTATTTGTCGCTTTTATTGATGGGGCATCATTTAAATTTTTAGCCATTTCGCTCAGCCTGGTTATTATTCTTGAACCTATCGCAACCTTATGTGCAATTATTTGGCCTGTAACTTTTATTGACCGATCGTCTTATAGCTGAGTTGGGAATGAAGTCAATCAATTCGAAAAAATAGGGCCCCTAATCGTTTTTACCTATCAATCTTCGAAAAATTTTCTTTATTTTGGGACTATTCACATAAAAAAGGATAGAATAATATCATTTGTCATGATATTATATTATCAAATAAACGAACGATAGGTAGGTAAAGGAATAAATGAGTAAATATATGACTTTAAAAAAAGGAGCTTTTCAGCTTTTTTCAGAGTATGGGTTTGAAGGAACCTCTTTAAACGATATCGCTGTAAGAGCCGGCATTCGAAAATCTTCGATATATGCACACTTTAAAAATAAGGATGAATTATTCCTAAGTATTTATAAGGATATTGCTAACCATTATCAGAAAGTCATGAGGGAGCATTTTATTCTTCTAGAGCAAATGAATTGTTCCATACAAGGAAAACTGGGAATCACCTTTGAGTTATATATAAATACAATAAAAAAGGATATATCAATATCAAAGTTTTGGAAAAGAGCTGTTATTTTTCCCCCTAAACATTTAAAAAAACAACTGCAAGAAATTCATAATTTACTGATCAAAAACTACTTTAAAGATAAGATTGCAGTATTTTTCTCTGAAGGGATTCAAAAAGGGGATATAAAAGAACAAGCTATTTCTGAATTAATAAAAAGCTATTTTTGTCTAATAGATGGCGCCATTTTTACACTGTTATATGATGAAAAACAATTGGACAGACATACAATAAAAAGTCTATGGATAAATTACTGGACGGGCATATCGGATATAAAGCCCGAAATGGAATCTATATATGACACTTTTGAAGGGCATACATTCAATCCTCTTACTTGAAGTATGCCAAAGCCCTTTAAGTGATAATGTATGTTGGTAATTACTAACATAAATTTAGAATTTAAGCCATTACGAAAGGAGGAGCCTATTGGTATTTCACCATCACTTAAAGGAAGGGGACTGTCGAAATGGAAAAATTGAACAATCCTATTAAAGCTCTGCCTAATCTACCAGGTGGTCATTTGTTTTATTTCTACCTGACCCTGGAATGTTATATTGACAATGCTGTAAATTTTTTACTTCTTGGAATAGAAGATGGCAATCATATAATACTCATAGAAAACCACCGAATCTATTCTACTATCTTTAATAGATTAAAATTAAGGTTAAGTTCAACTCAAATGGAAAGAATACACTATATTAACAATTATGATTTTTATTGGTCTGCGGGCAACTTTAACAGTTCAAAAATCATTGCTAACTTTACAAAGATCCTAAAACCTTTCCTGAAAAAAAACATACCAGTAAGAACATGGGCACATGTGGAGTTGGGACAGATAGATGATATAGAGGATGCTATATCACAATTTGAAAAGGCAGCCCAAGAAAGTGTGACTTCGCTGAAGCTGCTTTCAGTTTGCGCATATAATGGACAAAGACTTCCTGTTAACCTGATAAAATCGTTATTTATATCCCATACTCATTTAATGACTGATACTGCAATTATTAAATTATAAAATACTTTTCCCTACTGTTCCTTTGGTCCGCTAAATGAGGTTAATTCAGCGAAGGCTGGTTTCTTCCTTCTTTCAGCCTTCGCTCGCATTCTGGAAAACTAAATGGTCAACAAGAAATATAAGGTTGGAGAAGTGGTATTTAATTTGAGGGTAATGGATACGTTCCTTTATGAAAGCTGCCAAACTTTAGGCAGCTTTTTTTGAACTGCCATGAGGCTGTAAAAAAACGAGCGCAAATATCAACGCGCTCGCTGCATAGTTATTTTATGCTGTCAATTTGACAGGGGCAAGACCAGGCATTAGAATCCCTGTCGATTTTTATTATGCTTTAAATTTAGTAATCATTCCTTGTAATTCGTTTGCTAAAGCATTCAATTCTTTTGAGGCTTCAGATAATTGGTTGATCGAATCTAATTGTAGTACAGTGCTTTCTTTAATATCCTGGGTAAAATTAGAGTTACTTTGAGCAATTGCTGCAAGGTCATTTACAGAAGCTGTCACTTCTTCTGTTCCAGCTGAAATTTCTTGAGTTGCAGCTGAAACACCTTCGATTTGATTTGAAATTTGGTCCGTAATCTCTTTAATTTTATAAAAGAGTTCACCGGTTGTTTGAGCGACCTTTGTTCCTTTTTCAGCTTCTTTTGTACCGATATCCATTGAAGAAACAGCATTGTTTGTTTCAAATTGGATTTCATCAATTATTTTTGAGATTTCCTCTGTAGATTGACTAGATTCTTCCGCCAACTTTCTAACCTCTTGTGCCACTACTGCAAATCCTTTTCCATGTTCACCGGCGCGAGCAGCTTCGATAGCTGCGTTAAGTGCTAATAAGTTGGTTTGATTAGAAATACCTGTAATAACCTCGAGAATACTTGTAATTTCATCTGAGCGTACTTTTAGTGAGCCGATAATATTACTGGATTGTTTAACGGCACCATTAATGGTTTCCATTTGAGAAACAACGTCACTTATTGCTTCTAAACCTTCGATAGCGTAATTTTCCATTCTCTTAGATACTAAGGATACATCTTGTGAAGAATGAGCAATAGAACTAATTTCAGCAGCAATTTGTTCCATGGCTCCCGCTGATTCTGTAACCGATATTTCTTGTGCTTGTATCCCTGCCGTCATTTGTTTGATATTTTCGCTAATCTTTACAGAGTGTTCTTTTGACTGGCCTGTAGCCTTAGAAACTAATTCTGATGATTGCAATACAGTTTCGGACGTTTTTCTGATTTTTACAATCATAGATGATAATTCAGAGACCATTTCATTAAAGGCTTCGTTGATTTTTCCTAATTCATCTTCTCGTGCAGGTAATTTAATATCCAGGTTGCCATTTTTCATCTCGTTAATTCCGTTCTGCAACTGTATTAACGGCTTGAAACTTCTGCGGATAACAAATATTTGGAAAAGAACAATAATAATAATTGCAGGAATTAAAATTAATAAAGAACTAAATAGAAATTTATCCGTTCCATTTGAAACCATGCTTGCATCTATATCGACGCCAAAGAAAGAAGATACCTTGCCTGCACTATCTTGAATTGGATAAAGTACAGTCACCCAAGTGCCAAATTGATCTTCATATACTTGAGAAGTTGTAATTTCTTTTGTTTTATTTAATTCTTTAATCGATTTAGCAATCGTTTCTGGGTGTTCGTATAAATCACCAATGTTTTTTCCGTCTTCTTGTAAGGCTTTTTTAATGTGTGTAGGTGTTGCAATAACAGCAGATTGATTTTTTTCGTTTAAATCAGTTCCCATTATATAAGCCTGAGCTACGTTTGGGTTAGTTGCAGAAATATTATCGAAGTAAGCTGTTAATTCCTGGTCTGCCTCAGCATCGAAACCTGATGCTTTAGAAGCTTCTTCCACTAATTCCTTATCAAGTTTTTCTCCCCAGCTGTTAGCGATTTGAATAGCTTGCTTTTCCATTTCTGCTGTTAAAACGCCGTTTTGGATAGATAAGCTTAAGATTATTAGGACGACTCCGACTAGGAGGATCAAAGTTGCTGTGGTAATGATAGATTTTGTTACAAAAGATACCTTTTTAAATATGTTCATTGTGAATTCTCCCTTTCTGCATGCAAAGTTTATATCGTCAAAAATTCCATGGGAATTAATAGAGTGCAAAAAAGAAAAATTATTCTGTTTTTCAAAGAATTACATTCAAAAAGAAAGTTGTTTATGCTGTTATTCCCGGTTATCCATTATGCTGTGCAAAAGGCTGCCTTCAAGACTTCGTTATACAAACCCTTTTCCTGGTTTAAACAATAACTTTCCTGGAATACATAGCCATGGTCATGGCTGTGATAAAAGTAATTTCAACTCTTAGTTAAAATGGATTATTTTATATGGGCATTTTAGAATAGGGGCCTTAATTTATGAACTGTGCTTGTTTACATAACATTAATCATTTATTCATATTATGTAAACAAACCAATGTTATTTTAAAATGGTAAGCCACTCTAATACACATCAAATATTTTGGGGAGGAAGTCATGAATAACTTAAAAAAGAAACTTGGTTTAGCTCTAGCTTTAACTCTGTCTACTGCAACCTTTGCAACAGCGTATGCAACATCGGAACCAGAAACTGCTCAAACAGCTGATGTTCATGTAAACTCGATAAGAAATGATGAGTCTACATCTGATAGAATTGAAAAATATAAAGAAATGGCCATGTATTATTACTGGCATGGCGGAGATATAAAACAAGCAGAAGAAGAGATTTTTAAGGGGATCACACTTAAAGGAAAATATGATGTAGTTGAAAATGCATTTAAAGCGGCATCATCACTGGATCCTTACGATCTTGACTTGAAATTTTCACTTGCATCAACACAAATCATCCAGAAAAAAACAGCAGAAGCTTTAGAAACATATAACCAGATCTTAAATCTGGATCCCAATCATTTTAATGCAAATCTTCTTTATGGAGTTTATTCAAAAGTAAACGGAGACCATGCTTCATATAAAAAGGCGATTTCAAAATTAAAACAGATTGATGCGAAAAAGGCAAACGAGTATCTTCAAAAATTAGAAACGACAGAATCTATTATAAAAGAAAAATTAAACACATCAGCTCCATCTAATTTACCGCAAAAAGATCATGCAATTGTTATACTTGGCTATGCTCTTGCAGATGATGGCTCAATGAGAGAACCTCTTATTGAACGTTTAAAAGCAGGCCTTGCTATTGCGAAACAATATCCAAATTCAAAAATTATTGTAACCGGCGGAGTTCCTAAAAAAGGAATCACAGAAGCTGACGCTATGAGCAGCTGGCTGATCTCACAGGGAATTGAAAAGGATAGAATTATTCTCGAAAATAAATCAACAGACACTGTTGAAAATGCTCTATTCACTACAGAAAAGCTTGTTAAAGACGGAATAAGAGATGTAACTCTTGTAACAAGTGCAAGCCATATGAGAAGAGCGTTAACTGTATTTAAAGAAGCTAGCGACTTTTATGATAAAATGACAGGTGAAAGCAGCGAAAGAAACTTTACCAATGTTGTCTATTTAGATTACCCATCCATTGAGGAAGCACACGAAGTATCTAAGGATGAAATTTTTGTAATCTGCCGTGACCTGTTTAGAACTTCTGGAATCTGGCAATACCCTGACCTTCAAAGATAAAAACAGAAGTTGCTAAAATATTTCTATAAGAAATCAAAAATAAATGAATTTATCCCTTTTGCACCGGCAGTTTATGAAAATAAATTGTCACCATGCAGAGGGGATTTTTTTAATGTCATAATTGGGTGGTGATTTTGGTGGGGCCACGAATGAAGGAATAGATTTGCTAATATCATCCGACATACAAAATCTATCGATAGCTGGTTCAGAATCTTAAGGGCAATTGTTTTAGGGATTGTAACCATTCGTGACACGATAGATTTAAATGCCTTTACCGAGGAATTCATTAATTCCATTTCGCAGCACCGATTTTGGATGCGGCAGAATCAAGACGGGAAAATGAGCGGATAAATCATGCAGAGAGGTAAGATCAAAATTTCTAGGGGTTCTGTCAATGAATACTGACGGGATCCCATACTCCTATTAAATCATTGTACTATGTTTTAATCCGTAAATAATCAGTATACGCAATCCACCTCCCCGCTTAACAATAACTCCATTTTATTCCAGGATAAAGACTGTCCATTATGCTGATTCGGAGGCCACTTTCCTAACTGAATGCCACTCTGACATTCAGAAAAAATGCAACGCTTAAGAAGATGATGCTTATCCATGTTTTTAGCGGCAGAGCGACAGTTAATGGTCTTTGGATTGGTATCGGGAAGTGCGTGGGAATAAATGGATTAATCCATGTTCAGGCAGGAGCAGACAGGTGCAAAAAACCACCACCCGAAGGTGGAGGTTTATGATTGGATTGGGAAAACTCGACAATTTACTGTTCTTGTAAGCTGGTTACAGAAACACTTTGCTTATTATTTGGATCATTAAGAGAATGGATTGTAGCTGTTCCATTTTGTTGATCTACGTGCTCAATGTAAATATTTTCTCCATTATAGGTTACATTAGCCATAATGGATGAAGATGCAATTTCTTGTGCTCGCTGTGCATTCATGGGGCCACCTCCTTTTGGCTTTCATAGTTATAATATTTGTTCTGTATTCCCTAGATATACTGGCTGTAATGGAAATGCTTCAAAGTTTAAGCTGCTCATTAAAACCTGAGTGCTTTTCTAAAACATATGGTTTAGGTTTGGGTATACGTCTATTCTTAAGATAATCACCTAACATAGGATAATACAGGAATAAAAAAGGGAGGTTGTCCACGAGATGAGTTATTTATATCCAAACAGTATGCCTTGCTTTCCAATTCGGCAGTTTCCACAATACCCGCAATCGGAAATATGGGCAGAACAAGTGACAAAGCAGCCGTTATATCCACATTTAAAGCATAAAGTATTAAAGAAAATTACTCCGTTTGTTAATTATGGCCTGAATGAAGCGAAAGCAACTACCTATAAGCATGCCTTACAAGAAGTTGCTGCAATGACCTATTTGATGGGGAAGGGGATGGATCCCCAAACTGCTTACCTAACAGTGGAATCATGGGAAGTAAATGAAAAGTTTTATTGAAGGAGTTGTAAATAGCTCCCAAACAATCGAGCATAATTGGTGAGTGAAATTCGAGAGGATTACTTTTTCACTTACAGTTTATTAGACTCAATCCCACCAGTAAAAAACAATTTTAGCCTGCTGGTCTTCTTCTTTCTTTTGGTTGTTGAATAAATTTGGTATTTGTCTAGCTTCTCCATGTTTTACATTGTCTGAATACTAAAAGAAGGTTGGCGGTCGCCAACCTTTTTAGTATGGAATTATTATCATAATAATAAAAAAAAAGGAAAAGAAGGTCATGGGGTGTTATTGAAAATAACAATTGAGACTTTCTGGGAAATATATAAAGGTTCTATGTTAAATTCCTTGTGAATAAACGTTAATGACAAGATGAAGATCGGGAAATAATTAGCTAGTAAAAATTGTCGAATAATTTTTATGCATTTTATCTAAAAAAATAAAAATTTTTAAATTTTCCAATAAATCTTGTTGTATAATATTCGCAACTAGACAACTTTGTTATACATCAGAAATTAACTGGAAAGGAGGTCGTTTAGCAGCGAAAAACGATTGAGCGTTCGTTCACAATAAAAAAGCTAGGAGGAATTATATGGGGGCTTATCAAAAAGAAGTTTGGTTTACGATTGGAATGTCTGCGCTATTTTTATTGGCTGGGAACATGGGGCTAATCTTTTCCATTTTTCCTGTTGAAGGAAATTGGTTTGGTTTCCCAATCATGTATATTGTTCCTGTTGTTGTAGGCTGGTTTGGAGTTGTGCTGTTAACAATTGTTGCAGGTAAAATCGGCAATAAAATTGATGCGGCAATTGAAGCAGAGGATAAGCAGAACCTGCAGCTTAAAGCTCGTGCGGATAAGGAGGTTGGGTAAATGGGCACAACCTGGCAATTGGAAAATCCGATCATTGGGCTTATTGTTGTGGCACTTACCTTCATCTTGTTTTATGCTATTAGCTGGATTTCAAACAGAACAAGCAAATCTGTTGAAGATTTATATGTAGCAGGAGGCGGAGTGGGAGCAATTACGAACGGCCTTGCAATGGCTGCTACATATATGAGCTTGGCGACTTTCCTGGGAGTAACCGGACTGATTCTTAATTTAAAAGCACCATTCGTATTTTTATGGATTCAATTAATATTGGCAATCCCATTAATAACAATCATCTATGGTACGAGCCTAAGAAGAATGGGCGCTTTTTCACCGGCACACTTTGTTAAAGAACGATATGGAAAATCCGCAGCTGTCATAGTTGCTCTATGGATGATCTTAATTTCCATAATGTATGCATTAGGGCAAATGATCGGAATTGCCAAGACGTTTGAAATGCTATTTGGCATTCCTTATATGACAGGTTTATTTGTCGGCGGGCTGTTGATTACAGGCTATGTAACTATTGGCGGAATGAGAGGGGCTACGAACAATGCCGCAGTCCAGATGGTCATCATTGCTCTCATGTTTGTCATACCGCTGGGTGCAATTATGAAGGCGATGGGCTCTTCTGGCTGGTTCTTCCCGCCGCTATTATATGCGGATATGGTGCCGGCAATGTTGAAAGCGGTTCCAGACTTTTTTGATTATCAATTTGATGCGAAATGGTATTTTGCCATCATCCCTGCTATGACGCTTGGTTCTTTAGGTTTGCCGCATCTGGCCATGCGCATCTACACAGCTTCAAGTCTGAAAAGTGCACGCCAGGCAATGATTTGGTTTGCTTTAGTTCTTGGGTTTGTTTTCTCGGCCACTTATACAATGGGGTTTGCAGGTGTGTTCTTTAACAGCTCCAACGGCAATATGATTTCAGCTGCAGACGCTGACAAACTTACCATCATTCTTAATCTTGTATATAATCCTGAATGGGTGACAGCTTTGGTTATTGCCGGTGCCATTTCTGCAGGTGTTTCCACCTTAAGCGGAAACCTGTTAGCAATTGGAGCTCTTTTATCACAAGATATTTTTGCAACATTAAAACCGGATATTACTTCGAAAACAAAGGTGCGTTTGGGATACGCAGCCATTGCTTTGGGAGGAATAACAAGCATTCTGCTTGCCGTAAAACCGCCTGCCTTTCTTGTAGTGAGTATTCTATGGGCATTTGGCCTTGCAGCGGTTACCAATGCCCCGATTATCCTGATGGGAGTTTGGTGGAAGGGAGCCAATAAATATGGCGCAATTGCATCTGTAGTCATATCTGGAGCTATTTATGTCATTGTTTCTCCTTTTGTTTTTCCAAGTATTGTTGTGAGCGGCCATGGGCTGACAGACAGCTTGGGCTTATCGGGAGCGATGCTTTGCGTGCCAATTGCTTTTATCATATTAGTGGGAGTTTCCATGATTACAAACAAAATGCCTTCACTGCAAAATAAATTAACAACACGTGAAGACCACAAATTGATTGAACGAATTCACGGATGGAGCGATGTGAATCCAGCCAGGTATAATAGCCTGACTGGAGCTATTATTGTTGTAATCGCAAGTGCATTGACCTTGATATGGGCCTTGACACCTTGGCAATACTAACATAATGGAGAAGGGCTTTTCCTTCCTTCTCCTTTTTCTGTAAAGGGAGGAAGATAAATGAGGCAGCTATCATCTATTTTTCAGGCAATTTTCTTAGATAAGGAAGCGGCTGAAAAGCTTGCGTCCAATGAAACATATAACAAATGGGCATTTATTTTTACATTTGTCGTGGGCACCTGTTATGGATCGGCAATCTACTTGAGAGTGCCGGAAGAATATATTACATTCGATTCTTCTATTCTGCAATCCGCTGTCTACCTATTCCTTCTTCTTGCAGGAACAGGGATGGTGTATCTCACCAGACTGGGCCTTACTCTATTATTGTGGGCAGGAGGGAAAGCATTTGGAGGTCCGGGGGTTATGGGCATCATAAACCGGCTTACCGCGTTTGCCCTTGTTCCTTCTATTGTTGGCTTGCCTTCTATTGCTGCATTAAGCAATGGTGAAGAGCTATCAATGATATTAGCAATCCTTCTGGCAATCTCTTTATTATGGATGTACTTTGTTTCTGTGCGTTTTATACAAATAACCCAAAAACTGAAAGCATGGAAGGCGTATGGTGCTGTTATGATTGCTTTTATATTCTTTTCAAGTGTTTATTATTTAATCCTGCCGCCTGCTTCCTAAGGAAATAATGTCTTACATGGCCCTCACAAAATGTGGGGGTTTTTAATATTAAAAAAAATAGTAACCTGGAGGCTCGTTAGCGAGTATAAACTGTGACAGCTTCGCTGGTACTACCCCGCTTTAGGTTAATTCCGGAATTTTGGCCGAAAAAAATTGTTCGTGTTTATGAAGAAAAACATTATGGAGTTGGCTTCTGCAGCCAATTGAAATTAAGGATAAAGCCGAACAGTAGCAAAAACATAAGACATTAGGCTAAGTTATTACCATTTTTTTCTGAAATTGCGCTTTGTCGAAGTGCTGGTTCTATCTTGAATAAAAAGTGAAAAAAGGAGGGAGATAAAAAGAAAGCGTCTTTCTTAATGAAAAGGTGGAAAAAGTGATCGTATGACTTAGACACCAATAATATGGAAATTAAATAAATCGACGCATTTACATCACTCTTTGTTTTATTTAGACTATAAAAGTCAGAAAATTACCAATGTTATTTCACTATTTTTGCGGCTATCAAATAACAAAGGGGAGAGAATCTTGAGAAAGAAAATATGTATTATAGGCAGTGGCACAGNAGGTATACAGCTGGCTTATTCTCTTAAAGAAGAATTTGATGTGACTGTTATCCATTCAAACTCTTCGGATAAGATCCGAAATGGGCGAATTATGTCTACCCAAGTACACTTTGGTTCAACAAGAACCCGAGAAAATCGTTTTAAAATGCCAAAATGGGAAGATAAAACTCTTCTTAAAAGTATCCATATGACGATTGGCAATCAAAAACTCTTTGTTGGAAAGCTAAAAGAGCCGGCATTATCTGTTGACCAGCGTTTCTACTTTTCACACTGTTTGAAGGATCTTGAAAACAAGGGTGTCTCTTTCCGGCTTTTACGAGTAAATAAAGATCATCTGGAAAGTTTGGCAGATGAGTTTGATTTAATGATTGATTGTACTGGAAAATCGGGCCCTCTCTTTCCATTTCCTATTGAAAAGGAGCTTTCTCCTTTCCAAGTGCCTCAACGAAAGTGTATCGTCGGTTATTTTTTTGGGGTAAAGCCAAATAATCCTCTTGGTGTAAGCGTAACCGTTCTGCCTGAAATAGGTGAAATGTTTGAGATTCCTGCAATCACAGAACACGGGACTGTTACTATATTGTTCATTATGGCAATTCCAGGCAGAGAGCTAGATGTATTTAAAGAAATTAAGCACGGAAAAGAATTTACAAATCAAATGAAAAAAGTTACACAAAAATATTTCCAAGACATCCACGAACGTATTGAACAAGATATCTTTGCTCTTTCCGATGATAATGCCTTCCTTCAAGTTGCCATTAAGCCTGTAATTAGAAAACCTTACGCAACCTTTAAAAATAAACTAGCAGTTGGCTGTGGAGATAGTGTTTTTCTTAATGATCCGATTACTGGCCAAGGCTGTAATCTTTCTTCTTATTGTGCTGAACAATTGTACGAAACTTTGATTCAATATAGAAATTCAAACTGGGACATCCAACTTGGAGAAATATATTGGGATCGAACAAAAACATTTGTAAAAGAAGTAACAGAATGGACAAATGCAATGACTCAGGCACTGCCTCAGCATGTTGTTCAAATCCTGTCAGCGGGCGCAGAAAATCAAAAGGTCGCAGATGAAGTGGCACAATGGTTTGCGGATCCGCGAAAAGCTTATGAAGCTTTTTTTCAGCCATCTAATCTACATTAAGAACAGAACAAAAGAAAAATCCCCTTCATACCAGACAGACTAATGTGCTTTCTTTTCTGTCTAGTATGAGGGGATTATTCATGTAAATGGCAGCCCTTTTAAAGTCGAATTACACAATATGTCACTGGTGATTTTCGGATTGTGTTTAAATCTATGATACATCCGCTGTTTTTCTGTTCATATAACGCTGGAGCAGATGGGTCTTCAATTCGATTATCGGTTGTGCGAGTGTAATGATCGGTTTTGATGCCAAAGTCAAGGTTACAATCGCTGCCAGGACTAATAAGGCAAAGTAGTTTCCAGATTCATCCACTAAGTTATAAAACGGTGTAAACTCGAACAATTTCACGATGAATCCATGCAGCAAGTATACATAAAGCGTTCTCGTCCCTAGATGGGTAAAGAACATTTTCCTTCTCGGAACGATAGCCATGAAACTGAAAGTAGCAAGAGCCATCAGTCCGTACATCAAAAGACGGATGAACCATGCTTGCCCTAATTCAACACCCAATTCTTCATAAGAGGATGATGCAAGCAACCAATCTTTCGCTTCCTGCGGGAAAAAGAAGAAATAACTTACAAACATGCCTGCTAATATCATTCCCGCTGCAATCCGTATTTCAGGTCGCAGGATTTTGGTAAAGTGTTCTTTTCTCAACAGGTAGCCGCCAAGGAAGACCGGGAAGAATACAAAGGTTCGCGATAGACTGAAATAGGTTCCGATATCTTGGATATAACCTGCAAAAACACCGATTGCCAATGCTGCAATCATCATGATCGCTGGGTGCTTCAGCTTGATGAATAGAAGAAGCAGGATATTAAAGAGCACCATGCTCAATAAGAACCAGAGCGTCCAGTATGGATCAAAAAGAGTCAAGGTTTCCTTTCCGTTCCAGATTCTATGAATTACGAAATATATAAGCTGGAAAATGAAATAAGGAATCAATATGTTTCTGAAAATCTTTTTTAAATAGCCCTTCTTCATAATGCCCTTTGAGAAGAATCCGCCTATAAGAATGAATGCAGGCATATGAAAGGTGTAGATAAAGTTGTATACAGTATATAAAGATTCACTATTATCTTTGTGTGGACTTATGAAGTGTCCAAACACAACAAGAAAGATTAGAATGAATTTAGCATTGTCAAAATAGGATTCACGTTTCTTACTCATGATACGGGCCTCCTAGCTGCAAAATGTTTTTCTGGAATACATACAATAAAAGTATGCTGATAAACTATCATACACCTTAAATTGTAAAAAGAATCGGATGTCATAGAAATTATTCGGATATGTTATAGGTTTGTGAAGGTACGTAAATCAGTTTTAATAGATGAGAAAACAATGTAAAAAACATAATTGGAAAGGGAGCATAATATTGAATATAAGAGCAGATGACACTGCCCATTTACATTTAGGGCAAACCGGATTTAGCTGGGGAGATAGCGATCGAAGGGGCAAATATAGCTGGATGTGTGTGGACAACTACAGAAAGTGTGTTAACAGAACGGTAAGACCTAAGGTATTCTTAAATCTTATTCAAGAAAAGGCGCTATCCTTGAATTAGGGTAGTGCTTTTTCCTTTAAAGGGCCATATTAAAAGCCCCATTTCTCAATTTTGATGCTGAGAAATGGGGTTTTTAATATGGGGATTTTCATAATATTGTAAATGCGAGGTTTTCCTAACTGTACTCCATTTAAGCAGCAGAAACGATTATATTTTCAGTAATATGCATATTTTCTTCATATTCTTTTGTTACATTTAAAGAAGAAATAATCAAAAAAAAAGAGAGGAAACAAATGATTGGAATAAAAATGAAGATGACCGCATTGATGATTAGTCTATTGGTTATTAGTGGCTGCAGCAGTAACAATTCACAACCTGACGAAGAAATGGACCATTCTGCTATGAATGAAGATATGGAAGAAATGGATCATGACACGATGGAGAATGGTCACATGAGTCATGATGAGGTGGTAAGTTTAAACGACTCAACAGGGGAAAATGAATTGGAAATTCCTTCCATGCTTGAACGCGATAATGATGAAGGAATCGTATACACTGTTCGAGCACAAAAAGGGAAAACGGAAATATTCGATGGTACTGAAACGAAAACGTATGGATATAACGGGTCATTTTTAGGACCGGTGCTTCGTCTTGAAAAAGGTGAAAAGGTGAAAATTAGAACGATAAATGAGCTTGAAGAGAATACAACATTTCATTGGCATGGGCTTGAAGTATCGGCGGATGCGGATGGTGGGCCGCATGATCCTCTTAAACCGGGAGAAGAAAAGGTGATTGAATTTAAAGTGGCACAAGAGGCGTCAACTTTATGGTTCCATCCCCATCCTGAAGGTATGACTGCTGAACAGGTATACAATGGACTTGCAGGATTGGTATATATCGAGGATGACAATTCGAAAGGTCTGGGATTGCCAAATGATTATGGGAAGAATGATATTCCCTTGATTTTTCAAGATAAAACTTTTGATGATAATAAGCAATTGAATTACAGCGCTGCAATGAATGATGACGGAACAATCGGCGATACGTTATTGATCAATGGGACACTGAATCCAAAATTGACTGTAAATAAAGAGAAAGTACGTCTTCGTTTATTAAATGGATCTAATGCGAGGAATTACACATTTAAATTGAATACCGGGGATTCTTTTGTTCAAATTGCAACGGATGGCGGCCTCTTGAATAAACCGGTGACACTGAAAGAAATTACACTGACCCCATCCGAAAGAGCGGAAATAGTTGTTGATTTTTCACAGCTTAATACAGCAAATGACTTGGCGTTAATAAATGAGGATGAATCTATCCTTTTACCATTTGAGGTTTCTGATCATAGCGGAGAGGTTAGTAAGATTCCGGGAGAGATGAATCATTTTTCGATAACAGAAGAAGAGAAGGACTTGCCAGTCACAAAGAAGGTGGAACTCTTTGGGATGATGGACCAGGTAACGATAAATGGAAAGAAATTTGATCCGGAAAGAATTGATTTCACACAACAGCAAGGGGTCACTGAAGTATGGGAAATTTACAATAAACCGGACATGATGGGTGGAATGATTCATCCATTTCACATTCACGGAACGCAATTTAAAATACTCTCTAGAGATGGAAAAGAGCCACCGGAAAATGAACGAGGATGGAAAGACAGTATTTCCATACAACCAGATGAGAGAGTAAAAATAGCTATAAAATTTAAGCATAAGGGCGTGTATATGTTCCATTGTCATATTCTTGAACATGAAGACAACGGCATGATGGGACAGGTAAAGGTGGAATAAACGTCAATCCAATAATGTGTGGAAGTCCGTAATATTAACGCTAAACATGCAGAAACTGAATTATTAAAACAGCCAGTGTGGGTTAGTTCACACTGGCTGTTTTAAAATTTGCATTAAATGAATCATATGAAAAAAATATTTGATATTGATGATTTGATTTTAAATACGTTGGGTGGGGTAATAGGTATTTTAGTCTTTAAGAGGGTTAGACGAAAAAACTAATTGAAAATAAGTCCTCCCATTGTAGTAATTCAAGATTCCTAATGGAGTTTGGAAAGATTTTAGATGAATATTCACTAATCCGTTCTTCATCAATCGGGTGCTATTCTTAAACAAGAATTGGCTCTCATATTTCATTTTAGGGCCAGATTAAGAGTAAGGATGACTGATGAAAAGTGTATTATAATCAATGGCCCTTTGTTTTGCTTTTGGTTACTGCCCCCTAAAAATAACGGTGTTCTCAACACAAATATCCAATACATGCCACCGTGAGCTTTGTGCTTTTTTATATTTTTTTAATACTAAAAAACACAGGCTGATTCATAAAACTTTTTAAAGTTGGAAAAGTTAAGAAAACGAATGAGATTAGGAGGGTTTGGATGGGGAGTTCAAATCGTTTACCAATTACATCTTCAGAATTAGCGAACTTGTGGATGACGTATCAAGACAAAACAATGATTATGAGATTTCTGGAATACTTTCTTGAACACGTTGAAAAAGAGGAAACACGGCAAATTCTACAGTCTTATTATGGACGTGCTGCAGAAAGTGTAGAGTTTGTAACCAATATTTTTCAACAGGAAGGTGCAGTTATTCCAACGGGTTTTACTGAAAAAGACGTGAATAAAGGGGCTCCCAAGTTATTCGACTATATGTATGATGTTATGTATTTGCACATGATGGCTAAAATAGGAACGAATCTTTACGCGCTCTATTCCACTATGTCTTACCGTCAAGATATAAGACAATTTTTCAGACGTTTAACAGCGGAAGCGCAAGAGGCGTATGACCAAGCAACACAGGTTCTTTTAGAGGCAGGAGTTCTTTCTCGTCCCCCTTATGTATCGATGCCAAAAGAAGTGAAGTTTGTACATAATAAAAATTATATGACCGGATTTAATTGGTTCAGTAATGAAAGGTCCTTAAATACAATTGAAATTTCTCTTATACATCATGCCATTGAGACAAATCTTACGGGAATGCAATTAATGATCGGATTTGCACAAGTAGCACATGATCAACAGGTACGAAACCATTTTGTTAAAGGAATGGAACTGTCAAAGAAAGTCGAAACATCACTAGGTGAATTTTTACGGCAAGATTACATTGAACCACCAGCTACTCATGCAGGAAAAGCGACAAATTCGACTGTTGCTCCATTCACTGATAAATTAATGATGTATAATACCAGTATATTAACCACATTTGGACTTGGAAGTAATGCACTTGGCGGTGCTTTTAGTTTACGAAGTGATTTACCGGCGAAAATGGCATTCCTTGCAAAAGATATTTTTGATTTTGCGAAACAAGGCGGGAAAATTATGATCAAAAATGGTTGGATGGAAGAACCGCCACAGGTTGAGAATCGAAATCAATTGACAAAAAGGTAAAATGGATAAAAAAGGTACCTTAGTTGTCAAATTTTAAAAGAACAGGTGTAAGCTTTTCTACAGCTTCTTGTATTGTATTTTTTAGCGTTTCTCACAGTTGTTGGACATAATTTAAAATAGTATGAAAATCGAAGAAGTCTTATAGTCTTTTTGTTCAATTAAAGGGCGCGATTGTGACATAACGGTAAAGAACTTTTTTATCATAATTTTTGTATGTACTGGTCGGACGAATGAGAAAAGTAAAGAACTATCCTTTAAAACAGCCGCATTTTTCAATGGAAGAATGCGGCTTTACACCGTCAAAAGGAAACAACTTTATTTTCACTTAACAACATCACCAAACATCTTGAAATTACTTTTGATAAGCAATACCGATAATGGGTAACCATAGAAAAGACTTTGAATAAAAAACAATCCCGGAAATTTGCCTTAGCATAAGATTTCTGGGATTTTTATGGTGAAAACTGTCTTAGCGTGGGTGACCGTCAAAATGTTGGCGAGCCCCCCTTTATATATAGCAAACTTTCCATATTTTCTTACACTTATGTACATTTTTACACAATAAATAATCTATATCATAAAAGGAATACCTATGTAAAAATGTATCGTGAAAGTATAAACCTATACAGAAACCTTGACAATATTGAGTTTATAAAGGTGGATATTCAATATTACTAAGGTGTTTACCTGCTGATAAATACCGTTCTTCACACTGAATCTCAAACTATGTTCCATAAAAGGGGAATTATCGAGGAAGAACAAAAAGTATACGAATAAGCTTTCAGGAATGTATTATGCTATTGAATTACGTAAAACTACGGATAAAATCATAAAGCAGATATGTGCAATTACGGGGATCTGTTAGTTGCACTTTATCGTAAGCTAAAAGATATGCAATGAAGCTTCCATGAGGCCGGAAATTAACCCAGCGGAGAGAAAAAGGTCGCATGAAGACTTCATGAAGCCGGAATTTGGTCCAGCAGAGAGAAAAAGGTCGCCATGAAGACTTCATGAAGCCGGAATTTGGTCCAGC
>NZ_JAEL01000004.1 GCF_000518885.1 Bacillus sp. J33
TGAGGACGGAAATCGGTGAGCGGCCTGGAAAATGGTCGACATGTAGAGTTCATGAGGACGGAAATCGGTGAGCGGCCTGGAAAATGGTCGCTATGTAGAGTTCATGAGGGCAGGCATGCATCTCTTTATCTCTTTTCCTGTGCCGCCAAGACAATCCAGCGTTCAGCGGGCTGTCTGACGCTCCCCGGTGCATTCGCACCTTCGGGGTCTCCCGCTGACACGCTTCTCACGCAGGACATTGAATTAGCATCCTTGAATAAACACCTCGTCGTAAGGAAATGCGGTAGCATTTTCGATGAGATCGCACCTTCTACCCAATCAACAGGATGCTAAAATTATCAATAAGCTTTAACACAGCCAATTTTTAATAACAATAGAAATACAATCAGCAGCGTGTTAGCCAAGGCCATTTTCGGATTGGACATGGCCATCACACTTACGATTAAAAAAATCGGAAAAGAAGGATATCAGTTTAATAGCAACCTCATATCACATCTCTTGCCCCTATAAACCCTTTTCCAGCTCGATTTCATCTCGTATTGGAATTCCATCATAGCCGGCCAGCGGAATTTGCGGCTTGATTTTTCTCGCTTCTTTGACAGCATCTTTGTGTAGTCTGCAAAGCGTATATCCTCTTTTTTGGTAAAATCTTAGTGCATTCAGGTTGTCGTTAGTTGTAATGAGATGAATTCGGCTGCAGCCATGAGCCCTTGCAGCAGCTTCCGCTTTTTCAACAAGCATAGTGCCAATCCCTTTGCCTTCTCTGATGCTATCCAAAGAGATAATTTCACAATCATGACCTGTTATGATAAAAGTCAGCAGACCTACCAATTCTTCCTTTTCATCGATTGCAGCAAAGCCATCCAGTTTGCTGCAGTCAAACACACCGCTTGAAATGACCATTTCGGGGGTGCCCCAATGGGTTGTAAAGAAATTCATTACTTTATCTGCTCCAATTTCACCGGTTCCCATAATATTCCATTTCATCTTTTCCCCCTCCTTTATTTTAATATAATTCTTAAAGACCTTAATTTACCATACTTTTTATTTTTTCTGACAATTTTCACTAAAATGTGCTAAAATTTAAATCAGTTATAATCAATAAAAAGAAACAATATAGAATTTTTGTATAACATCTTTTTTATGGGGCAGGTGAAACGGTGGAAATCACGAAGCATTTTTTCTTTAATTTATCGCTCTTGATCGTCATCTTATTTTTGGTGCTCGTATGGGCGGAAAAAAGCTCGAAATTCCGTTTTTCAAAAGGCTGCTCCTATATCTGGTTTTTGTTTATGATGTGGATTTGCTTTCAGTTTTCTTATCAGCCAGACCCACATTATTTTTACGATCTAAGAATCATTGTAATCATTATCGGTGGATTATATGTCGGGATTGGACCGCTATTGGCTGTCTCCCTTATTATTATGAGAGGCTTTTATGGCATCGAACCCGGCTTTTATACCAATATCCTTTTATATTTGCCGTTGGGGATTACTCTCTGGAAGCTGTATCCATGGTTTTGGAGGCAAGCTGCAAGAAAGAGAATTCGAACTGCCATAATGCTGGCTGTGGTTACAAGTGTCCTGACCGTGATTACAATGGAAATAGCCATTCCGCCGCAAAACCGCTTTGACGCCTGGTTTGCCTACCTGGTAATCCCTCCATTGGGTGCTGGCATGATTTCGTATGTGATAGAGTTTGCAAAGAAAAATCTCGATATCCGCGAAAACCTTGTCCGGGCCGAGAAGCTAGAAGCTGTCGAGCAAATGGGTGCTGCCATTTCTCATGAAATCCGGAATCCTTTAACAGCAGCAATCGGATTTGTGCAATTATTGCAGGAGCAAAAACTTCCGCCCCGTAAACGGCAGGAATACTTGACCATTGTGAAATCAGAGCTGGAATCAGCCGAGCAGGTCATCCAGAACTATTTAACCTTTTCCAAGCCTGCTTTAGATAAGATAGAAGAAATAAATGTAAAAAAAGAGCTTATGCAAGTAATTAATATATTAAAACCAACCGCCAACCAGAATTCTGTTGAGATTAATTCGGATTTCGCCCTGCTGGGTTCCATTGAAGGTGATCGCCAGAAATTCCACCAATGCTTTTTAAACGTTATTAAAAATGCAATTGAAGCGATGCCGCGCGGCGGACAATTATACATAGAAACACAATATAGCAGCAGCCACATTACAATCGAAATAAGGGATACGGGTGTCGGAATGACTCAGGAACAGCTCCAGCGCCTTGGCGAACCCTATTATTCAACGAAAGGTTCAAAAGGTACTGGGCTGGGAATGATGGTTGTTTTCAGCATCGTGCGGGCAATGGACGGCACGGTTAAGGTAAAAAGCAAAATTGATGAAGGAACTGTGTTTACTTTTTCTTTCCCGTCTTATAAACCCGATATAAAAAAGCATAAAGCATAAAAAAACAGCATGGATTGATCATCCTGCTGTTTTTATTATTTATAAATTAGGAAGGCGAATTACTTCCCCATGATTATTTAATTTGCTCCTTCTCAAGGTGGTTTGTGCAGTTATACAGCTCGCATCCCCACTGGCTTTCCTTTATAAAAAGCTTCGTAATCGATGTGTTTTTTAACGGGCTGGACAAATCAAGATGCGGGACCAGTTCTTTTAAAATATGGCGGATAAAGGAACCATGGCTGACAACAAGCACATTTTCGTCCTGGTGCTTGGCCGCAATCTCCTTCATGAATTCCATTCCCCTTTCACTCACGCTTTCACGGGGCTCGAATCCCAGGTCCATTTCACGCCAGCTGCTGCCCCATCTTTCAAGCCTCTCTGCTTCGGTTGTTCCTTCAATTAGGCCGCCTCCGACTTCCCTGATTCTAGCGTCAAAATGAATAGGAATAGGACTGAATTTTTCTTTGATGACTTCTGCTGTTTGCCGTGCTCTTAACAAATTGCTGGAATAAATCACATCCCATTTTTCATTTCTGAGCCGTTCAGCCAATAGCTCAGCCTCAGCCATACCTTCTTCATGCAGGGGAATATCCGAACTGCCCTGTGCTCTGCCCTCTTTATTCCATGGTGTAACGCCATGCCTGATCAAACCGATTTTAGTCATTTGTATACGTCCTTTCCATTTTCAATTGATGTTTCAATTAGGCTCTTTTCCCAAAATGGTTGTTATACTTTAAATTCTGCCCGTTGATTACAGCACGGGGCACTTTAGCTTTCACGCGGGAGCCAAATGCCCTCCGCTACAATCAACTCAACTTGTTAAACTTACGCTGAATAGCAGCAAACTACGAAAACAGCCTTCTATTAAAAGGGAGGATTTCCTTCAGCATTAATGCATATAAGCGTAATTAACCCCTCCCCACACCGTTTTATAATCCAAACCAATAATACCCGCTCAACACTATAAAACTAATTAAGAAAATCAGGCAAATATGCCTCATGCCATTTTTCCCAGCAGGTTTCCGTACCCCGCCGAAAAAGAAATACATAGATCCTGCAGCAAAAATAAAATAGATTGCTATATTTAGCAGAATTTCCATGGAAACACCCTTTTTATTTTTCAAAGATATGCAAATAGAGCGGAATTTAAAACACACCGCTCTCAGGCAACTAATCTACTACCCGTATATTTTCAAAAGGATAAAAAACAAACTTGCTGACACCAATGATCTGCCCTTCAGGGATAAAACCAAGGCCGTTGCGGCTGTCAAGGCTTTTCAGCCGGTTGTCCCCCATCACAAAGTAATGATGTTCAGGAACGATTAATGGCCCAAAATCACCTGTCAGGTTATTCACAAGTCCTTCAGCTGCTTTGCGATTTTCAGACAGGTAGGATTCATCCCACCGATTTCCGTTAATAAATAGCTGGTCATTCTTCATCTCTATCTCATCACCAGGGAATCCTATGAGCCTTTTAACATAGTTTTTATCTTGGCCCTTAATAATCACAATATCGCCTCTATCCAGCTCTTCAAATTTATTTACAAAGATCTTTTCCTGGTCATGGAGGGTAGGGTCCATCGAAGCCCCTTCCACATAGTAAGGCGAGAATAGAAAAGCCCTAATGATCATTGCTATGCCCAATGAGAACAGGAGCGATTTTAGCCAGCCTTTTACATCAATTCCTTTCATTTTCCTGCACCTTGGCTATAGCTTTCAGCACTCATATACCGATTAATGATCAAGCTGCGGTGGTGAAGCTCATGCCCGGCAATAATATAGGCGATTGCCCTGGCGGATACTTCGGTTCCGTTCGCGTTTCCCCGCTGAAGCAAAGCTTCCTCCTCCAGGCTTTTTACTAGAGTAATTGTATTTTGCCGGACAATGGACAGCTGCTCTAAAAGTTCGTTGATAGGGAAGCGGTTAAAATTCGCATTTTTCACATATTCATTATCATCGTACCCTGGGAGCATCGCCGTTTCTCCTCTGCTGATGCAAAGCAGGCGGTATGCCATGATGCGCTCAGTATCCGTGATATGGCCAATCACTTCTTTAATCGTCCACTTTTCCGGTGCATACCGAAAGTGAGCCTGTTCATCATCCAGATCTTTTAGCAATTTAACAGTTTCCTTATTTTGCCCAGCAAGAATCTCCAGCAAATCACCTTCAGGCACGGAATTGACATATGCTTTGTAATATGGTGCATACTCGTTTGCTTCTGGTTTCTTCAGCATGGCTTCCACCCCTTTTCTTTTACCTAATTTTACTAAAAAAATTTTATCCAGTCACCTTTCAAGACTGAATATCTGTACATTCTTTGCTAATGTCAATGAAAATAGCAATGCTGCCTGATAAAAAAATAGGAAACAAAAATAACGAGCATGCGTGCACACTCGTTACGTCTGAAAAAGCTCTCCGCTGACTGCCTTTATATATCTATCTGCGGAACGCTGAACGGCTTGGCCTGCTTCTTTTTCTATGACTCTATGAAATGCGTTGTAAATCCTGTCAAAGGATAGTGCCTTTATTTTACCGGCCATTCTTTCAACGGTTTTGGCCGGCAAAGGAATGAGGTTCGGGTAGCTGTACATAAAACTGACCCATTTGCGGTCGGAAACAATCTGGATGATATCGCCTGTCAGCAATACACCTTTTCCATTATTCCCATTTTGCCAGTGGAGCACTGCACCACCTTTGAAATGGCCGCCGAGGCGGCAGATTTCCAGGCCGTCGTGCAGCTTTAAACTTTCTCCGCTCCAGAAAATGATGTGCTTACTGTCCCTCATCACCCATTCCCTGTCATCTTCATGAATGTAAATGGGAACGTTGAACCTCTCCGCCCATTCCGCTTGGGAGGAGTAGTAATGGGGATGGGAAAGTGCAATAGCCTGGATTCCGCCAAGCTCCTTTATCGTTTGGATGGTTGCCTCATCTATATAAGTAATGCAATCCCATAAAAGATTGAAGCCATTATTTTGAACCAAATAAGCTGTCTGGCCGATTGCAAATTCAGGTACAGTTGTGAGGCTATAAAGATTGGGTTCATTCTGGGATATTTCATTACTGTATGCATGACATTCCTGCATTTCTTTCATTGTGGTCCATTCCTGGCCGCCCAGTCCCACATACTGACGTTCTTCCTGGCAAATTGGACAGCTTTCAGGCTCGTGATCGGAAGGCGGAAATTGTGTTCCGCACGTTTTGCAAATATATTTTTCCATTATGATTCCTCCATTTCATTAGCTGGCTACAATATCCATTTTATTGGTGTTCGTCCCTTTCTAAATCGCCGGAATGGATGAAAACTGGCTACACCTTTAGTCTGAATGTTTTAAGAATTGTATTTAAAGCCCAAAGTAAACATTTCAAACCCAAGCTTCTCATAATAACCTGCTTTATCTTCCTCGGCGAGCAGCTGAAGGTAGAGCTTCGCCTCGGTGCATCGCTCTGCCATCATACGCACCATTTCCTTTCCCACCCCCTTGCTGCGATAGGAAGGATCAACGATTAATCCGCAAAGATAGGCATTGATAACTCCATCAGATATAAGCCGCCCTGTTCCAATTAAGCGCTCTCCATCATAGACACTTACGACCATCCAGCTCTGCTTCATCGCTTTATGCAGCGTTTCTTTTGGAAGCTTTAAAAAATCCTTCCAGCCGTCATTCTCATATAAACGGTATATTTGCTCCATTTCGGGAACCCTTTCTTCATATCTAAGCACATGTATTCTCCTTTAAAAATAGATTGGTAGTCCTATTCGCGTTAAGCCTTTGAAAATCCTTTTCGATTCAGTTGACAATTTAAGAGAAGCTGTAAGAGGCTGGCTAATGTCTGACACTTCGGCAGAAATCGTTCATTTTTTTATAAGGCTCTTTTGCTTTATAAGTTCTGGTCCGCTGATTAAACTTAGTTCCGCCCGAAAAGCAGCAAAGTTTACGAAACTTTTTTCATGATCCATCCGTAAAGAAATGTAACGAACTGATTAGGAGAGATAATCATGGGAAACATCTTTATTTTTTCGCTGATTGCCGGACTTGCAATTTCAGTCCTTTTGATGCCATTTAGCCATATGGCCAAGTCTGAGAAGGAAGGCAAAAAGCTTGGAACAGGCATCGTGGCTGGGACTCTTATCGTTACCGTCCTGCTTGTTTTTGGGTTTTATTATTTTAGCAATCTGGATCGGAATTTATCGGGCTTATGGCCAATTTTAATTATCGCTTCCCTTGGCGGAGCTGCTTTCGCGGCCGGGAAAGAACGAATGATTAAAGCAGCTTTATTTGCCGGAAGCCTTATTGCCGGTATATTCTTCTTAACTGCCTTTCTCTTTAATGCTGATGAAAAATATGAAAGTGCGAAAATGAAAGAGAAAACGGAGATAGAGACATTTGACGAAACGGAAACGCCAGCCAGCGTACCTCCTCAATTTGCGCGCAACAAGATGAAAAAGGCTTTTGGCCAGGTGCCGAACACGAGCTATTATGAACTCGGCAGCCTGCAGATCCAGAAGGTCGATGGAGAGTATGTGTACATTGCGCCTGTTGAGTTTTCCGGATTTTTCAAATGGTGGAATGGAGACAAAACACCTGGGTATTTTACCATCAGTGCGACAGATTCCACTGCCAATCCGAAATTTGTGAAGTCGGATATGGTTTACACGCCATCGTCCTATTTTAATAAAAACATTGAGCGTCATATCCGGATGCAGTATCCTCAGCAAATCTTTTATGGAGATGTACAGTTAGAGGTGGATGACGACGGCAAGCCTTATTATATCCGCTCTTTCGGTGAGTTTATTTCTGCCCGAAATGGCTTTGACGTTCAGGGAATGGTCATGGTCGATCCGGTGAATGGAAAAACGAAGGCCTATAAGCTTCAAGATGTTCCCGATTTTATTGATGGGGCCGTGTCGCCGGAAACGGTCAGCCTGCAAAACAGCTATTACGGAAATTATGTTCACGGCTTCTGGAACAGCAAATTTGGCAAGACCGATGTAAGGCTTCCTTCAGATGAAGGTACCGAAGCAAATGTAAGCCCCATTTTTGATGAGAATGGCGACATGTACTATTTTACCGATTTTACAAGCCCGAAAGAAGGCGTGGATTCAATGCTCGGCTACTCACTGACAAACTCCAGAACAGGAGAAGCGACCTTCTTTACCGGCAACCTGGAGGAGTCGTATATGGATTCCCAGGGAGCCCTGCAAATCATCGAGAAGAAGTTTATTGAGAAAAAATGGAGCGGTGAAATGCCTGTTCTTTATAACTTCTACGGCGAAGCCAGCTGGCTGACTCCAGTTCTCGACGCAAATGGATTCCTGCAGAATTACTTTATTGTTTCGGCAGCCAATCCGGAAATTTCCGCATACGGCACAACGCCAAATGATGCGTTAAAGCTTTATAAAACCGCACTTCAAAGAGGCGGCGGCACAGTGGACGGAAGCTCGAAGGCAGAGGAAAAACAGATAAGCGGCACTGTCTTGAGAGTTTATAAAGAAAAGTCCGGTGATTTCACAATTGTCTCGTTTTTACTCGACAACCGCCAGAGTTATGTAGTTTCATCTGAAGCAGTACCGATGGCCATCTATTTGCAGGAAGGCGATAAGGTGAGCGTGAAGTATCTGGGTACTGGCGAGGTATTCCTGCCTGTTAAGGAAATGAAAGTTGAAGGACTGGATTAGGAACAAAAGAAGCTGCTCGAAGCATCATTCTCCGAATCATGCTCCTCGCAAGATATTCAAGGGAGCCTATTCGGGATGAAAACTGGCCAGGTGCTTGTGCTAGATGCAGACAACTGTTGACAAAGATATTCACATACTTGGATTTTATAATTTCCTGCACAGCGAAAAAACACGATGAAGGCAGCCTTCATCGTGTTTTTATTAGCTTGGTATTAAATTGGCTGATTTAATCGCACTGGAAAGCGTGGACTTGATCGATACGCTATCAAATGAAAGTCCAAGCTGGACAGCAGTCTGGGCGATTTCCGGCCTTAACCCGGAGATCGTTGTCTTTACTCCGATCAAGCTCAGTGCTTCAATTAACTGGAACAGCTGATGGGCTACCATCGTGTCGATCATGACAACACCTGACAGATCCAAGAATAGCTGGTTCACCCCCAATTTATTGCACTGCTGAAGGGTATTTTCCAGCATGCTCTTAGCACGGGCCGTATCAATATCCCCAACGAGCGGCAGAAGTGCAATGTCATTCGTTAAAGAGATGACCGGAGAGCTTAATTCAAGAATTAAATCCTGCTGTGCCTCCAGCCTTTTTTGGGAATGATTATTATATTCTTCTGTGAACCATGTGACAACTTCACCGAACGTTCTTACAACAATCCTGTGCCATCTTGAAATTTGGCTGTAGTCATATTGGCCATTGTTCATTTCAATAAATTCATCGATTAAATCCAAGTACTGGCCCTGTGTTCTGAAGAATTCATGGAGAATCAATTGTAAAGGCGTACGCAAATGATCTTCATCCTGTGCCACTTTTACGATCCAGTTTTCAAAATCATTAAAGAAGGTCTCTTCATCTTTATTAAAAACCTCACAGAATTGCTTGTGAAATTCATGATTTTGTTTTTTGACACCTTCAATAACTGCAGGATCATCGGAAGTGTAGATTCCGCCACTTTCGCTCTTATCCAAATTTGCATACCAGTCTTCAGTTAATTGCCACGTTTTTTTCAATAAAAATTGATATAATTCATCATTGCGGTGCATCCCTGACTCCCCTTACCGTTCAAATGATTCTATTCATATTTTAACTGAAGAAAATACAAGTGTCGATTTTCAGCCATTTTTTAACTATTCTTTACAGCCATTTGTCCAGCCTTTTGCTGATAGCTGACACCTGGTTTAGGAAGCAGGATACTTAGCGCAGAAGCGCCGGCAAGCAGAACGATGGAGGCAATAAAGGAACTGTCGTAGCTTCCTGTCAGGTCAAATAAAACACCCGGAACAAAGGAACCCAGCGCCGAACCAAGCTGATGGCTTAAATAGATCCAGCCGATTACTGCCCCGACTGACAAATGCTTGAAGTATTCAGTTGCCAGCTTCATCGTTGGTGCCACTGTTGCAAAATTAACCACCCCAAAGCTGATCGCAAACATAATTAATAGATGTGATTGTGAGATGAAAAAACCAAACAGGGAAGCATCATTCACAATGATTAATAATATCACAATTGTCAGAGCTCTCACTCCGTACAAAAATCCCAAAATCATTCTGCAATTCCACCGGTCAGCAAGAAAGCCTGAAGCGATTGTCCCCATAATGTTAAAACCGGCCAGCAAACTGACAGCTGCCCCTGTTATGCCAGGAGTAAAACCGCAATACTGGGCAAAAGGGATAAGATGTGTATCCATCAGGCCAGTTGTCGTGACTCCGCAGACGAAAAAAGGAAGCATAAGAAACATAAATTCTTTGCGCCGCATGAGCTGGAAAATAGAGAGCGTTTCCTTAGCCGTTACTTCCTTTTGGCCGTTTAGGCTTTTTTCAGCCTCTTCTTTTGCACCATAAGCTGTTATGTTCAAGTCTGACGGGCTGGAACGGATAAACAGGAGAAGCAGCGGAAACACAATGAAAATCAGAAAGCTGCCTAATACAATGACGGTTGTTTTCCAGCCTAGCTGGTCGATTAGGAACAAAGACAAGGGAACAAGGACAAGCTGTCCGGCTGCTGTTCCGGCTGACATGAGCCCCATGGCCATCCCCTTTTTATCAGCAAACCAGTTTGCTACAGCAATTGTTCCTGCTACATTGGAGGCCCCTCCAAAACCGACAGACGCGATCACCCCATAAATAATCATCAGCTGGAATGGACCGGTTGTGAAAAAGGTGAGAATTGTCGATAATCCAATCAGTAAAATGCTCCACGAGAGGATATGGCGGATTCCATACTTGTCAATCAGCCTTCCCACATAAGGCTGTGAAATGGCAAAAACAATATAGCTGATAAACGCTACAAGCGAAATGACGCTGCGATTTGTGGAAAACTCACTCTCCCACGGTGTCATAAACGCCCCAAACGAGAGCCGCACTCCTTGTGCCGCCAGCAAAGCAACAAACGTCAAAACCAAAATCACCCACGCGTAATGAACCCTAAAACGCTGCATGATGTAAACCTTCTTTCTTGGCGAATGGCACCGATACCAGTTGTGCATACCCGAATAGATGTCCGGCGCTTTTTAAGAATTATCATACCATAAAAAGTTTTATAACATTCGGAATTTTGCTTAAAGAAAGTACCAGGTATCTATACCACTTAACGGGAGTGGTATAGGCATCTGGCACTCACTTTTTAGAGCTTTTGTATAAATGCTACCTTGAGGTAATTTCCCTCTTTGAATTCCTTGATGGTGCGGAAGTCTTCCGGGAGGGTAAATTCTTCAAGGATTTTGTAGCGGTCTCCTGTCTGACTGAATGCTTTTTTAATAAATTCATTGAATTTCTTCATGTTGAATGTGCTGCAATTTGAGGAAGCGACAATTATGCCGTTTTTTCCTGTAATTTGAATCGCCTGTTCGAGCAGTTCCGGATAATCTTTCCTGGCACTGAACGTATGCTTTTTGGAGCGCGCAAAGCTTGGCGGATCCAGGATAACCATATCAAATTTCAGCTTTTTTCGGACGGCATATTTAAAGTAGTTGAAGACATCTTCAACGATAATGTCCTGTGCTTCATAGTCAATGCCATTGACACTGAACATCTCAATCGTTTTGCTTTTGCTCCGGTTGGCAAGGTCGACACTGGTTGTTTTCAAAGCCCCTCCCAAAGCGGCAGCAGCTGAAAAAGCCCCAGTGTAGGAGAAGGTGTTCAACACGCGCTTCCCCTCAGCATACTTGTCCCTAATTGTCTTCCTTACATCTCTTTGATCAAGGAACACGCCGACCATGGCTCCTTCATTCAGATAGATGGGATAATGGATGCCGTTTTCCTTTACTATCAGAGGAAATGACGCCCGGTCACCGGCTACAAAGTCATCATCTTCAATATAAGTGCCTTTTACTGCAAAGCGTTTCTTTTCATAAAGTCCTTTTACATCAGCCGTCTTCATGAATGCCTTCACAGCGATATTCTTAAAGGCATAAATCCCTTCACTGTACCAGCTGATGACATAATACCCATCATAATAATCAATGGTTATGCCGCCGATTCCGTCTCCTTCTCCATTGAAGACCCGGAAAGCAGTTGTATCTGGATCATTGAAAAGGGCTTCTCTCCTTTCCAGCGCTTTTTTAAACTTTTTAACAAAGAACGTTTCATCAAACGCTTCCTGCTGATTATGTGTCAGCACCCAGCCTCTGCCTTTGTTTTGCCTGCCATAATAGCCCTTGCCAATAAACCTGTTATTCTCATCTACTAGCTCAATGATGGTCCCCTCTTCTATTCCCTTCGGAAGCCGCTGAACAGACTCTTCTGTCACAAGCGGATATCCAGCTTGAAAATTCTTTTTATATTTGGACGCTGCCGTTAATTTTATCGATTTACCCATATGTTCACCCAATCGTTTTGTTAGTGTAGCTACCATTGTAACATTAAATGTACCTGGTACCTATACCAGCTGGCCGAGTGGTATAGGTGCCTGTCACCTGCAAAGCGCCATCTTTCACTGCTATTCGCTATTTGTCATTTTCAATCAAACGTTTGATTGAAAGGGCTGGCACCCATAATGCGGCCTGATTTTTTCCCGGGAAATGAATGGGAGGATTGTCGATGAGTTCAGGATATCATTCGACAGAAGCTTTATGTTGCAGCAGGCTTTTCCCCTTTAGAAATGGCAGGGAATCGTCCTCTAAAACTCGAATTTTTCTATTCCAATATAAAAACTCCAGGCTCCTTAAAGCCCAGAGTTCGGTCATTGCTTAACAAAAGCTCCACTGCGGAGCGGCTGCTTCTTTTTCTTTCAGCATGGTTCCTCTTTTTGCAAAGTCAGTGTGCCAGGAGAGTGCTTTTTCAAGAACATGCGGAGTTTGGCCGCCTCGCGCAAGAGCTTCCCGGTAATATTCGCGGAGCTGATCCCGATACAGCGGATGTGCACAATTCTCGATAATCAATTCAACCCTTTGCCTTGGTGCTAAACCGCGAAGATCGGCATAACCCTGCTCCGTAACAATTACGTCCACATCATGCTCCGTGTGGTCAACATGTGACACGAATGGCACGATGCTTGAAATCTTGCCGTCTTTGGCAATAGATTTGGTTACAAAAATAGCCAAACGGGCATTTCTCGCAAAGTCGCCGGATCCCCCTATTCCGTTCATCATTTTTGTTCCGAGGACATGAGTGGAGTTGACGTTTCCATAGATATCAAGCTCCAGTGCCGTGTTAATCGAAATCAAGCCGAGGCGGCGAATGATTTCAGGATGGTTTGAAATCTCCTGCGGACGCATGATTAAGCGGTCTCTATACCGGTCAAAGTTCGAAAATACTTCTTTCATCTTCTTATCTGATAGAGTGATCGAGCAGCAAGAAGCGAATTTCACCTTTCCGGCATCCATCAAATCGAACACGGCATCCTGAAGGACTTCAGAATAAACTTCCAAATTCTCAAATTCCGAATCTACCATTCCATGCAGCACTGCATTTGCTACAGAACCAATTCCGGATTGCAGCGGCGCTAGGCTATTAGTCAGCCTGCCTAATTCAATTTCCTTGCGGAGGAACTGAATCAGGTGCTGAGCCATCAAAACGGTTTCGTCATCGGGAGAGACAATCGTAGAAGGAGAGTCCTGCTGATTCGTGAATACGATTCCCTTCACTTTTTCCAAGTCAACCTCAATTCCCGGCGTTCCAATACGTTCATTCGCTTTTGTTAAAGGAATCGGATCACGTTCCCCCTGCTTTCCCGGGTCATATAAATCATGCAAGCCTTCCAGCTGTGTGGATTGTGCAAGATTGATTTCGATAATAATAGATCTTGCATTTTCTGCAAAAGATAGCGAGTTTCCGATTGATGTAGATGGAATGATCATCCCATCTTCCGTAATTGATACCGCTTCCAAAACAGCGAAATCGACAGGGTCCATGACGTTAGCGCGAACCAGCTCGGCTGTATGGGATAGATGCTGGTCCACAAACAGGAAGTCACCCTGGTTAATCCCTTTTCTCATTGTCGGATCTGCCTGGAATGGCAGGCGCTTTCCTAAAATTCCGGCTTCAGCAAAAAGCTTATCAACATCTGAACCCAGTGAAGCCCCCGTATAGACATTCACCTTAAAGCGTTCATGTTTGGCACGATCGACCAATGCAAATGGCACCGCTTTCACGTCACCCGCACGTGTAAAGCCGCTTAATCCAAGCGTCATCCCGTCCTGAATCCAGGATGCCGCTTCCTCAGGTGTGACAATCCGGTCATGCAAACGCGTATCTCTAATCCTGTCTAAATGTTTCTCCATAATGCTCATCCCCTCTATCTTGATATATGTAATCATTTTACCCGCGAAAAAGAGGGAGCCAGGATTTTTGGATTATATTACGGAAAATTCCGATAAAACAGCAAATTTTTAGACTGAACCAGGATGAATTTTCTAAAAACCGAGTAATTTTCGGAAATAACTTGAGTAGGATTGGCTGACAGGCACCCGGTCCCCATTTTTCATAGCCAGCAAAAAAGTTGAGTGGGTATCAGGAAAAATCTCCTTAATATGATTCACATTCACAATGAAAGAGCGGTGGCAGCGGATGAAACTATCCTTCGGCAGCGAATATTCAAAATCCTGAAGGGAGTATTTATGTGTGCCGCAGTTGCTGCCTGTATGTACATACGTTTTCTTGTCCTTTGCTTCAAGATAAACTACCTCTGAAAAAGGAATCGGGATCCAGCCATCATTCGTTTTCATTGTCACAACGGATTTGCCGTCTGTCAGTGCTGGAAAAATGGCAGTTACACAGCCTTCGAGCTTCCCTTCATGCAAAAATGGCACTGCCATTCCGTGATAGGGCACGCCAAATACATCCCGATCAATAAACTCAGACACCCGCTGCTGTGTCCCAATAGCTTTATGGGCAATGGTCCCTTCTTTTACAATGTCACCCGGCCTTATTTTTAAATCAATCCGCTTGCTTGGCCGATAATAAATATATTCCTTCGTATTGGAAACCGCGATGGAAATCTCATCGGAAAACAGCTCCCCAATAACATCCAAGAGCGAAACAACAGTAATGCTTTCCACGTTTTTCAGCACCTTTCATGATGATTGCCTTCTCTTATTTTACAAGTTTTTGCAGAAGGTTTCTATGAATCCGAATTTGCTGAAATTCTTATCATTCCTTTGAACAGTCCGGCATAAAATAGAGGATTATAACCCTAAAGAGAAAAGCGGAGGCGCCTTGCCCGCCCTCGACATGCACAAGCCGAGCATATCCCTTTACGTACTGAAAGGCTTGGCTTGCGGCCTTGAGTGGGTAGGCGCCGGAGCCAGACAGTCATTGAAGTTCAAATTTAAAGATTTTTTATTGGGTTAGGGGTAAAGGAGGATGCTGGTATGCTGATTCGCCATCAGATGGTGGAGAAAAGAGACGTCCGTTTCTGTGATGAAACCTTTAATTTGGAAAAGGCACTGCAGTTTTTAAATGAAACAGGTTATCGATGTGTTCCAATTCTGGATCGGACACATACAAAGTTTGTCGGAAATATTTACAAAGTTGATATTTTAGAATATAAAGAGGATCATTCATTGAATGACCCCATTACGGTGCTGGCCACCGACCAGGAGACTGTGATAGAAGAAAATGACTCTTTTATGAAGGCCTTCTTTACACTAAAAAGATACCCTTATTTGCCTGTCGTCAATCAAAATGATCAGTTTGTCGGCCTGCTGACGCATGCTGCCGTACTGGAGCTGCTGGAAGAGGCGTGGGGATTGAACCGGGGCAGCTATACCCTTACATTAGGAAGCTACGGAACGCAAGGAACACTGAAAAAGATGACCAGTATCATCAGCAAGTATAGCGATATTCAAGGCGTCATCTCACTGGATTCCTCCAGCTCCCATGTCAGCCTAATCCGCAGGGTTCTTTTCACACTGCCAAAGGATACATCCAAGCAAACCCTGGATAAAATTAAAAAGGAAATGGACGAAAATGGCTTCCGGGTTATCGGGGTTGAATGCCATGATGGGAAATGCTAATCTGCTTTGAAATAGACTATAGCCGCTCCAATTTTGGGCGGCTTTTTTGCTTAACGGTTATTGCGATGTATAAACTCCTGGTATCCATAAATAACGGTGAAAATAATTAAACTGCAGAATCCAGTCTAAATGTCCCTTCCATTTTCTTCACAATTTCTTTCCCGATTTCAATAGACGCCGTTGCTGCTGGGGATGGTGCATTTAAGACATGTATGGAGCGTTTGCTTGGCACAATGAAAAAGTCATCTACCAGGGAGCCATCGTCCTTTAATGCTTGAGCTCTTACGCCTGCAGGACCGGGTACAATATCGTCTTTTTGGATATCAGGCATTAGTTTTTGAACATTTTTCATAAATAGTTCTTTGGAAGCAGAGCGGACCATCTCATCCACTCCCTCTTTTATATACTTGCTTGCAAGCTTCCAAAAGCCTTTATATGAAATAACCTCCATCAGGTCTGCCAAATTGATATCTGTCTTTTTGTAGCCCTCACGTTTAAAGCTTAGGACCGCATTTGGACCAACATCGATTGATCCATTAATCATTCGTGTAAAATGAACGCCAAGGAATGGAAAGTTGGGATTTGGCACAGGGTAGATCAAGTTTTTGACCAGGCTGCTTTTCTCTGGCTTCAGCATGTAATACTCGCCCCTGAAAGGGACAATTTTCACATCCGTTTTTAATTTGGCAAACTTGGCAATCCGGTCTGAATGCAGTCCGCCGCAGTTAATATAGCAGGATCCTCTTATTTCGCCCTTGCTTGTTCCTACAATCACTTCCTTTGCCGTTTCATCTATAGATAATACTTTATGATTCAGCAGAATGTCCCCGCCTTTTTCCATAATAATCTCAGCCATTTTTTCGGAAACCTGCTTATAATTCACAATGCCCGCCATTGGAACATGAATGGCTTTTTTGCCATTCACATGCGGTTCAATTTCATGCAGTTCGCTTTTATCAATCATCCGGATCCCCAGACCGTTTTCAAGTCCTCGCTGATATAAATTTTCCAAAAGCGGAAGCTCAAAATCCTCGCTGGCTACAATCACTTTTCCGCAAATATCCACTTCAAGCCCATGTTCCCGGCAAAACTTTGTCATGGATTCACTGCCTTTTTTCGCAAGCCTTGCTTTATAGCTTCCAGGCTTATAGTAAATCCCCGAGTGGATGACCCCGCTGTTATGGCCTGTTTGATGAGCTGCAACATAGCTTTCCTTTTCGAGGATCGCTACCTTAGCTGCCGGAAACCGGTTCAGCAGCTCCATCCCTGTTGATAGGCCGACAATCCCCCCGCCAATAATAATGTAATCATACATGATCCTCCACCCTTTCTATTTCTTTAAGGCTCTTTTTTTAAAATAGTGGTTTTATTTTAAGCTGGCCAACAACTTGTTCCGTGATTACAGCGGCACCTTATTTCCGTTCGCTTCGTTTACTTTCAATTTTTTTCTCACATTTTTAAGATGAATATTCATAGCGTCTGCAGCCGCAATTTCATCCCGTTCCCTGATGGCTGAGAAAATACTCATATGTTCCTGAAAAACTTGTTCCCGCTTTTCCGGCAGCCCCACGTTTTTCTGAAGTGAAAAAGAGATGGCTTTTCGATATAGATCATCAATGTTTTCCATCACTTGTATCATGAATCTGTTTTTAGTGGCACCTATCAGGTGTTTGTGAAAATTAACGTCTGCCTGATCTCCTACTGCTTCCGGATTCGTCAGCGTAATCTCGAATTGATCCAGCGCCTGTTTCATTTTTTTCAAATCAGCCTCATCACGACGTAAGGCAGCAATAGCTGCGGCCTGTGTCTCCATTGCGATCCGCATTTCCAGAAGCTCAAAAACCTGATCCACTGGAATTAATTCAATCGCTAAAGATTCAAGCATTTCTGCCATATTAACCTCTTTGACAAAGCTGCGGCCGCCTTGCCTTGATTCAATAATTCCGCTGGCAGATAAAACACTCAATGCTTCCCGAACAGGCGCACGGCTGACGCCAAACAGTTTGGCGAGTTCATTCTCGGATGGCATTGGCTGATTTTGCGGGAACTTGCCTTCCTTTATCATTTCTTTAAGCTGGTCCAGCACTTGAGCCGATATTTTTTTACGTTCAATTTTCATTGGCTTGCAGCTCCTTATATAGTGATTTCGACTGAACTGCTTTTCTTTACTCTTATGATATGGAAGAAAATTGCAAACACACAAAGCACAAGCCCTGCGATATCCGTCATCATGCCTGGTTTAATCAGCATTAGAGCTCCTGCAATCATCAATACTCTTTCGGCAATGGTCAGTTTTGCATTTAAGTAGTTTCCAAGTGCAGATGCCAGAGCATAAATTCCAAGGGTACTTGTGACTAAAACCAGCGCTACAGATGCAAAAGATAAGCTTTCCCCCTCTGCAGGCTGCAGAAGCATATTTGGATTATACGCAATCATGAATGGAATAATAAAACCCGGCAGTGAGATTCTAAGAGCTTCCCATGACGTTTTCATTGCATTGGCACCGGCCAATCCAGCAGCGGTATAGGAGGCTAAAGCTACCGGAGGGGTGATATTGGATAATGCCCCGAACCAGAACACAAAGAAATGTGCTGCGACCGGATTAACGCCTGCCTCAATCAGGGCTGGTGCAGCTGTAACAGCAACCACAATATAAAGCGCTGTTGATGGAAGCCCCATACTTAACACAATGCAAGTGATCATAACAACGATTAAAATAAGCCACAGATTTCCGCCTGTTAATTCAACAATATTATAAGCCAGTGTAGAGCCAATACCAGTCATGGTTACGACACAAATAATGATTCCGATGGCAGCACAGGCTATCCCTACTTGTATGGTTCCTTTTCCGCCCTCAATAAATGCTTCGATTGTTTTTGAGATGGTAATTCTTGAAGATTTGTCTTTTGCCAGCCAGCTCGCTAAAATAACAGACCCGATTCCGGCAAAACCGGCAAATAGGGCTGTTTTCCCCATTAATAATGTTGTGATGACAACGATAATCGGAATAAGCAGAACGCCGCGCTCCTTTAGGATCTGAACAACATTTGGAATGTTTTCCCTGCTGATTCCTTTTAAGCCTTGTTTTTTCGCTTCAATATCAATGGCAAAAATCAGCGCGATATAATAGAGAAAACTTGGAATGATCGCTGCCAAAATGACAGTTGTATACGAGATTCCAAGAAAACCGGCCATGATGAATGCGGCAGCCCCCATAATCGGAGGCATAATCATACCGCCAGTTGAAGCAGCTGCTTCAACAGCCCCTGCAAATTTAGGCTTTAAGCCAATAGACTTCATCAAAGGAATGGTGAAGGCACCCGTTGTAGCTACGTTGGCAACTGCACTTCCGCTTAAAGAACCTGTTAATGCACTTGAAATAACAGCTACCTGTGCAGGACCTCCCCGTTTTCTTCCTGCAATCGCCAGCGCCAAATCATTGAATAGCTGTGTTGCACCGCTGACTGACAGGAAAGCTCCAAATAGGACGAACATAACAATGAAAGTAGAAGCGGTCGAAAGGGTCAGCCCCAAGACACCTTCTGTTGTCATATATAGACGATATAAAAGGCGTTCCAATGAAAAACCGGCATGGCCGAAAATCCATGGGAAGTACGTTCCGAACAAAGCATACACGATCGCTCCCCCGCAAAGGATTGGAATAAAGATTCCCACTGCTCTTCGCGAAGCCTCCAATAACACAATAATCGTAATCGCTCCAAATATGTAGTCAATCATAATTGGCTGGGAGCCTCTGTCCACATGAATGGCTGTATAATTTAATAGCAAATAGCCAAGACCGGCAATGGAAAGGGCAGCAAATATATAATCTGGGATGGTAATTCGATTCTGATCAGAAGATTGCCCGGCAGGATAAAGGATAAAAGTCATAACCAGCAGGAAACCCAGGAAAATCAGGTTTCTATAAATCTCTTGAATATTGGATAATCCGTTTGAATAGATGGCAAAAACAGAAAACATCACAGCGATAACGGCAGCTGCTTTTTTATATGGGCCGTTCAGCAAGCGCATGCCGCCGCCCGCTTCCTTATCCAAATCAGCTGGTTTGATTACATGTTCACTAGATGGCTTTGTCATAGTATACCCTCCTTTATTTCGCTTCCGGCGGTATTAGGTTTTCCGGTATATCCAAACCGGCTTCTTTAAAATACTTATAGGCCCCTGCATGCAATGGAACGGATACTCCATCCAAGGCAGTCTCCAAAGTCATTTCTTTGGCGGAGCTGTGCACTTCATACATTTCATCCAGGTTTTCATAAAGTGTTTTTGTCAGAATGTAGATGGTTTCTTCATCCATTTCTTTTGTAGTCGATAATAAATTCGGCTGGGCAATGGTGTTGATATCCTTATCTACGCGCGGATATGTGCCTGCTGGAATGACATAGCGGTACCAGCTGTCCGAAATAGCATTGATGCTATCTAATTGTTCATCAGTCACCTCTAAAATGGATGCTTTTATATTACTTGCATACATATCCGTTACAGCTGAAATCGGAATACCGGCAGGAAGCGAACCTCCGTCCAGTCTTCCATCTCTCATCGCTGAAACGGTATCACTATAGCCTAGGTATTCTGGAGAAATATCCTTTTTCGTTAGTCCAAGCCCCTCCATCATGACAACAGTTGATTGTTCTGTTCCGCTTGCCTGCGGGCCGACCGAGAAACCTGTTCCCTTAATATCATCAATCGTGCCTGTTTTCACTTTGTCATTCATAAGGACAAAATGCTCCACGTTTGGCCAGAGCATGGAAATCGTACGGAGATCCTCGTAGCGCTTCCCTTCGAAGGAACCGTTTCCGGCATATGCCTGGGATGAAATCAGCCCTTGCAGAATTGCCAGCTGAGCTTCCCCTTCACGAAGGAGCTCAATGTTTTCAATAGAACCGGCAGATGACTGACCGCTCGCTTGGATTTTTTTATCTTTTAAATGACTGCTCCATACATTGGCCATTCCTACTCCGATTGGATAATATGTACCTCCTGTTGATGCAGTAGCGACAGAAACAAATTTTTTGTCTTTGTTTTCTGCAGCAGTACGCACTCCAATAATCGCAATAAACACTAATGTAAAAATGGATATAATAATCTTCCACTTTTTTTGCAGCATAGACCTTCCTCCTCTTCCGATGAATGTAAGCGGTTTTTTGAACTTGTATTACAAGCATACAACATTATGGATTTATAATTCAATGAAAATTCTAATTTTTTGTTTTATTATGCAAAGTCGGAGGATAAATTCATTATTATTTCATGCTTATTTACATTTATTTCTTTCCCTTGTATAAGATTTTAAGAAAAATAGATATTTGCAAAATTTGGTATAAAAAAGACCATTTTCCCAAATAAGAAAATGGTCTTTCATTTAAAGCAGCTTCCCCATATAATACTCATCCACAAACTCGCCGTTGATCAAGAGGGATCGTTTTTTAATGCCTTCGATTTGAAATCCGGCTTTTTTGTATAGAGCCAAACCAGCTTCGTTTTTAACAACGGTTGTTAGTTCAAGGCGGCGGATGTTCTGGTTAAAGGCCCATCTGTTCAGTTCCTCAAAAAGCTTGGTGCCCACTCCTTGCCCCCTGTGTCCCCTGGCTATGCCCACAACCAGATAGGCAGAATGGCTGTTTCTTCTTGCAGAGCCGCCCATAGCCATTAGAAAGCCAATCAATCGGCTATCCTTCTCCGCTACGATGATGGTTGAATGATCTTCTTTTTTGATTGCTTCGATTCGTTTCTGTTGCGCCTCCGGTGTCGTCCTTCTTTCGCCAGGTTCGAAAAGCATATATTCTGACTCGCTTTCCACCTGGTTGATCAGGTTGGCCAGGGCCTCGGCGTCGGATGGTTTTATGTGCCGAATCATAAGATTGTCCCCTTTCTCTTACTTTTTTACTAGACTTCCATCCTTATTCTTCCGGTTCCTTACTTCCTCCATCTTCCCATAAAAACTTTCCTCCATATCAATAGAGAAGAAATTATAGAATTTAATTAAATAAGCGAGGCAGTCTGAGAGCTCCTTTCCTATATCCTCTTTCAGTTGATCCTTTGCCAATTCAAAGGCTTTTTCTTCATCCATTCCTTCTTTAGTGTACTCATGGACAAGATTGAAAGCTTTCCGAAGCTCTTCCGCCACCTCTGCCACTTCGGTCGTCAGCAGCAAGTAATTATTCAATAGAGAATCCCGGCTCTCAGCATAATTCTTCTCACTGATCTCCCAGCCCATCTC
Source organism: Bacillus sp. J33 (assembly GCF_000518885.1). Classification (GTDB taxonomy): domain Bacteria; phylum Bacillota; class Bacilli; order Bacillales; family Cytobacillaceae; genus Cytobacillus. The sequence goes on from NZ_JAEL01000004.1 coordinate 21,805, forward strand.
TTTCTGGTAATCTCTCATAAAGTTTTGCAATTCCTTCATTAATTCACACCTCTTTTTCAATAATTATCAAAAAACCTGGCAGTCCCGGGGTTTTCGTTATAATAACTGGCACTCCCTACCGTTCAATCGTCCGGGACAATACTGCACCGGCAACCAGTCCCCAAACTGGCGCGCTAATATGGAGAAAGCTGATGCCTGATAAAGTGACAATGAAGGCGGCGAGTGCGCTTAATCGAAAGCGGTTCCCAGAAAAGCCCATTTGCAGGCTTGAGTGCAGAACACCGATCAGTGCAAAGCCAGCCAGCAGCGAAACAAAGGCTTCCGGAAGCGATTGGATAAAAGGGACGATTTTCCATGCGAAAATTCCAAAAATAATCGTGATGGCACCAGAAACCACCGCACCCATATATCGTTTCTCCCTTGGCCCTGAATCTGGCCCGGCACAAATGGCGCTCATCATTCCTGCGATATTGGCACACTGACCTCCAAAGAAGCTTGTGACTATTGAGAAAACACCGCTCGATGATACAATTTTTCGAATAGGCGGCTTGAAATCCGCACTTTCAAGCGCCCCTATCCCCGGTGCAGCGTCATTGCTTAAAATCAGCATGGCCAGCGGCAATGCAATCGTGACCAGTCCCATCCAGGTGAATTCAGGTATCTGTAAAGAAGGAAGGAAATAAGAAATCTCTTTGGCTGGGGTGAGTTCGGCTGTAAAAAATAAAACCGCAAAGGCTGCAGCGACTGCCGCTAATACCGGCGGGAACTTTTTTACATACCTTGTAAAAAGCAAAAAACTGATTAAAGCGGCCCATCCGGCAAGAGGCATTTCCTGTATCGCCGGAACGAGCTGCACCACATAGCCGGCTACGAGCCCGCCCAGCATGGATGCAATCACTTCTTTAGGCACCCAGCCAATAATTTTTGTAAATAGGCCCGATATGCCTACCAGAAAGATCAGCACCCCCGACATCACATACCCGCCAATCAATTCCGGATAAGTATGCTGGGCTGTGACCGTCGCCAAAAAAGCAGCCCCTGTAATCGAATGCCCCCCGGTAATCGGAATCCTATAGAGAAGGGGCATAAGAATGCTATATACGCCCCCGAAAAAATAAACAGCAAACATCCAGTTGATTGTCTGCTGGTCAGTAAATCCTCCGGCCGCCGCTGCCTGTAAAATGATAAGGGCCGGCCCTGTCATGACCAGCGTACTCGCAATAATGCCCGATGAAAGATTTTCACCTGTCAGATCCTTGACCATGGAATGCTTAAGTAATTTTTCCTTTGAATGATGCTCTCTGTGCTTCTCCTCCGGCAATCCCATATTCCTGCCCCCGACCTTCCTTTATTTTTTATTACTATCATGATTTTAAACGAACCAATTGTCAAACTATTTCGTATACGGAAGTACTCTTTAATGGCTGCTAATCCTTCTTAATAATTACTATCTTCCCTCCCGCTCTTCATATTTGGTCGTTATACCTGCTGATTAACTACCATATTCTTTCCCACTCCCCATTTTGGTCACTAACCGTTCTTAATAACTACCATTTTCTCCCCTACTCTCCACTTTTGGCCGTTATTCCTTCTGTTTAACTTCCATTCTCTCTACCTCTCTCCACTATTGGTCGTTAACCCTCTGATTAACTATCATTTTCCCTCCTTCTCCCTACTTTTGGGCGTTATTCCTGCTGATTAACTACCATTTGACCTCCTTCTCCCTACTTTTGGGCGTTATTCCTGCTGATTAACTACCATTTTCCTCACTCTCCCTACTTTTGGCCGTTATTCCTGCTGATTAACTACCATTTGACCTCCTTCTCTCCACTTTTGGTTGTTAATTCTGCTGATTAACTACCAAAACTTCCCCTCCTTCCCTTTTTTGGTCCTTAAGCCCTCTCTTTAAATCATTTATCCTTTCCTTCTCAGCCTTAGGTCCGAGACAAAGATATGTCTCTGGCTCGTTATGGTACCAGCGGATCGAAGCTAAGATGGTATTTGTAAGAATTGTTAAGTTTTTCCTGCAGACAAGGTCTGATTTTGCCGGAATAGGTCGCCTAAATTATTGGATTTTTTACCAAATAATAGTCATTTATGCCTATTAAACTGTGCATAGTTAGATCTTGGATACAAATTTTCACTATTAGGGAGTAAGGAGACTGGTTATGAAGTTATTAAAATTGGTTGTACAGAGAAAAATCCTGGTGGGACTAATGACCGTATTGATTTTGGCCATCGGCAGCTTTTCTATTTTTGAATTGGATAAAGAGCTGATGCCGCCGGTTACGATGGACGGCGCTTATGTAGAGGTCAGTGCCGGTGAAATGGCGGCAATAGAAGTGGAGCGATCGATCACCACCCCCTTGGAGCAGCAAATCAGGGGGATTGATGGAGTAGAAAAAATCGACTCAACAACAACCATTGGGCGAAGCTCCTTTCAAATTACATTTGAACAGGGCAAGGGCGATGACCTTTTTAAAGAGGTAGAATCTATTGCAAATGCGGCTAAGGGGGAAAATACAGCCATCACTGATGTCACTTCAGGTCAGTATGGAACTGCTCAAAGCTATGAATTTTACATGGATGTATCTGGCGGAAGCATGGAGGAAATGACTGATTTTGCAAAAAATGTCCTCGAACCGCGTTTGGAAGCATTAGATGAAGTCCGTGACGTATCGCTTGCAGGCGTTCAGGAACATGAAGTGACAATCGAAATGGACCGCAGCAAAATAGCGGAAAAAGGGCTGGATGCCACAGCCGTAATGGGTGCAATCCAGCAGGTAAACAGCGAGGCAACACTTGGGGAACTGAGCAGTGATTCCAACTCTCCTTCCCTCCGCTGGAACACGAAATTGGAAAACGTGGAGGATGTAAAAAATATTAAAATTCCTTCACAAGGAGGATACATTGATTTAAAAGAAGTGGCAGATGTTTCACTTCAGCCGCTTGAAAGCTCATCCTTTGTTTGGAAAAACGGCACAAAAGATTTTATTTTTGTCCAGGCAGGACGTGCTGCAGATGCCACACAAATTGAGATGGCAGCAGCCGTACGCGATGAAATTAAAAACATTCGTGAAGATGGTTTAGTAAAAGGCTTTGAATTAAATGAAATGGTCGCCCAGGCTGATTACGTCCAGGAATCGATTGATGGGGTGACCGGCAATATCCTGATTGGCGGCATTATCGCAATTGCGATCCTGATCGTTTTCCTAAGAAATCTAAGGGCTACCTTTATCATCGGCTTGTCGATACCAACCTCGATTCTTCTGACATTTACAGCGATGTGGGTGTTTGATTACAGCTTTAACATCCTGACCCTGATTGGTTTAGGTCTTGGAATTGGTATGATGGTCGATTCCTCTATTGTTATATTGGAATCCATTTACCGAAAGAAAGAGCAGGGCTTTGGCAAGCTGGAATCAGTATTGGAAGGAACAAAGGAAGTGGCATCAGCTGTTATTGCATCCATGCTGACGACGATTGTGGTCTTTCTTCCGATCGGGCTGATTGGCGGCGATGTCGGAATATTTATGATTATGCTGACAGCAGTTGTCGCGATTACTTTGATCAGCTCTGTAGTCATTTCGTTCACACTGATTCCGTCTCTTTCTGAAAAATTGCTAAAGCTCCGCAAACCGGAGAAAGAGAGCAAAGAAGGACCTTTCATGCGCCTGTATAGCCGTACCGTTGCATGGACCGTAAAGAAAAAACGATACAGCTTTGCTGTCATTGCCGTCTTTTTCCTGCTGTTTGCCGGCTCTTTAACACTTGTGACAAAAATCCCAATGACCATTATGCCGGATGTTTTCAATCGGTATACCGAGCTGATGGTTGACCTGGAATCTGGAGTTTCTGCTAAAGATAAAGAAGCCATTGCACAGGGGATCCATAAAAAACTGCAATCCATTGAAGATGTAGAGTCCAATTATGTCATGGATAATGGCGGCATGTTTTACACCATTATCAACATGACAAAGGGCGAAGATATCACAAGGGAGCAAAAAGAAATAAACGAAGACATTATGAGGGAACTCCGCGGCTTGTCGGATACGCTTCCCGTTGAAAATGTCCAGAGCGCCATGTCAAGCGGCGGGGGTTCTCAAATCCAGGTGAATATTAAGGGTGAGGAATTTGCAGATTTGCAGGCGCTTGCCGGCGATTTCTCCAAAAAACTTGAAGGCATCGATGGGATTGCTGGTATTGCAAATTCGATGGAACGCACTTCCGAGGAGCAGGTTATTGTTCTAAAGGAAAAAAAGATTGAAAAAGCAGGACTGACACAGCCGCAAATCAAACAGTTTATCGAACAGGCCTTCCTGCAAATGCCTATCGGTGAAGTGACTATAAATGATGAAAATATGCCGCTAGCTTTGAAATGGGCTGAAAAGACAGATTCCCAAACCGCTTTATTGGATTTAAGAGTCCCAACAGCTGATGGAGAAAAACCTTTATCTTCTTTTATTAAATTGAATCGTGTTAATGCACCAAATGAAATTTCGCACAGTGATGGAGAGCGATTTATCTCGATTTCTGCGGATATAGAGGGAAAGGACCTTGGTGCCATTAACCGTGATGTCCAAAAGCTCATCAGCGATTTTGAAGCACCTGCTGGCTATACAGTCTCCGTTGCCGGTGATCTAGAGCAGCAGCAGGAATTGATCATGGATATGGCGTTTGTGTTAGCCATTGCCATTTTCCTAGTGTACTTGGTGATGGCGGTCCAGTTTAACCATCTCGGCCACCCGCTGATCGTCATGTCTGTCATCCCAATGACAATTGTGGGCGTTATTCTTGGCTTGTTCATAACGCAAATGGAGCTTAGTGTTATGTCAGGTATGGGTATCGTAATGCTGATAGGCATTGTGCTAAACAACGCCATATTGCTGATCGACCGGACGAAACAGCTCCGTGCAGAAGGCTTATCTGTGGAAGACTCCCTATTGGAGGCTGGAAAAAACCGGATCCGCCCGATCTTTATGACGACGCTGACTACAGCTGGCGGAATGCTTCCTTTAGCCTTAGCATCCGGAACATCAGGCAACTATCAGGCACCAATGGCAACTGTCATTATTTCCGGACTGCTATTCGCAACCTTTATCACACTCCTGCTGATTCCGGCAGTATACCGCTTGTTCACTACCTCCAGCCTTCGTTTCGGGTGGCTAAAGAAGAAGCGAAAAAAAGAACATGACGATGTAAAAGCAATTCCTGATACAGTGAAATAATCCTTTTCAGTCCCCCCTCTATGCTGAGGGGGCATTATTTTTTTAGGCATGCGCGGATGTTTCAAGCACTAGGGACAAGGACTCTTCCCTTCTGATTTTCCAATCATATATTGATAGCAATTAATAGGAAAGGAGTGAATCTTATGTGCCACAATTGTATTGAAAAAAAGATAATCTGCTGTATAAAGAAGGACAAACATCACTGCTCTTGCAAAAAATGCTTCCCTGATTTCCATCACTGTTCATGTAAAAGATGCTTCCCTGATTTCCATCACTGCTCTTGCAAAAGATGCTTCCCTGATTTCCACCACTGCTCTTGCAAAAAATGCTCCCTTGACTTTCACCATTCCTTTCATAAGAAGTGCTCATGCCACTGCTGCTAGAGTAAAAGCAAACAAGCCATCAAAAAAAGCAGGGGCCCCCTGCTTTTTTTGATAAGGCTCTTTTCGTAAGGTTTGTTGCTATTTGAAGGCGAACGCAGTTTACCCAACTGAGCTGATTGCAGCGGAGGGCACTTAACTCCTGCTCAGAAAAGAGGTAAGCGGAAGACCCCGCAGGAAAAGCCGGGGAGGCTCGCATCGCTCCTTCGCGGAAAGCAAGTGTCCCGTGCTGAAATCAACGGACAAAATTGATAAACTAAAACAACAATCTATGCGAAAGGAGCCTTTGACAAAATCCTTTTCGATCGCGCTGCATATCCTGCTGCAGTTATTTAAAAACAAAATATTTCTGGCCAATATAATTGGTTAATGTGTAAAAAGCTGCCCCCATTAAAACGGCAAGCTCCTCCCGGGAAAGATCATACCCGGCAAAAATAAGGTCCTGAATATTGCCGGCAGCCAAACGGCCTATTGTATAAGAAAGAAAGTAGCAAAATATAACGACAGCCAGAAAACGGACAGCACTTTTTGGAATGCTTGCTTTGCTTTGGAAAGTAAAAGTCCTATTAAGAAAATAGCTGATGGCAGCTCCCGTGCTATTGCCGATAAAAGTTGCTGCCCAGTAAGACATTCCAAGCAAATTTAAAAGAGCAAACATAATGGATAGGCCTGCCAGCGTATTGACTGCCCCAACAAGCATAAAACGAATAATGGTATTAGTTCGTTTCAGATAATTTCCTGAAATTAATGTTCGTGAACTCATTTTCATTGCCTCCGTCAGAAATCAGCTGCCGGGATACAGGCAAACTAAAACCATCAATTTCAACTGAAAATTTAGGTCTCCGTTTTGTTTCCTTATAAATTTTCCCAATGTATTCTCCCACCAGGCCAATCGCCGTCAGCTGAAGCCCCCCAAGCATCCAGATGGAGGTGATTAAAGAGGTCCAGCCTGTCTCTGTTTCACCAAAAAACCGCAGCCCAAGGAAGTAGATGCCAAATAAAAGACTAACAAAAAATGAGCTGATCCCTAATGCCATGACCATCCGAATCGGTGTAACAGAAAAAGAGGTAATTCCTTCAAAGCTAAAGGCAAGCATCTTCTTTAGCGGATACTTGGATTCCCCTGCAAGCCTTTCTTTACGGTCATAGTACACATTGGCTGTTTTAAACCCAAGCAGAGGCACAATCCCGCGCAGGAACAGATTTGCCTCCTCATATCGCTGCAGCTCTTCCAATGCACGCTTGCCCATCAGCCGGAAATCTGCATGGTTATAAACAAGATCGACTCCCATCTTCTTCATTAACTTATAAAAGCCCTGGGCAGTGCTTCTTTTGAAAATGGTATCCGCATCCCGGTTTCTCCTAACCCCATAGACTATTTCATATCCTTCCCGGAATTTCAGGATAAACTCCCGGATTACTCCTATATCGTCCTGCAAATCGGCATCGATGGAAACCGCACAGTCTGAAACCTTTTCTGCAGCTGTCAGACCGGCAAGCAGGGCATTCTGGTGACCCACATTTTTGGCAAGTTTTATTCCCCTTACCTTATCGTTATTTAAGCTTTGTCTGTATATGATCTGCCAGGTCTGGTCCTTGCTTCCATCATCCACAAACAGAATCTTGCTTTTATCTGAAATTAAATCGTCTTGCACAAGCTCATCCAGCAAATAGCTCAGCTGATGAACGGTTTCCGGCAGTACCTCCTCTTCGTTAAAGCAAGGAACCACGATGGTAAGTACTGGGTTGTTCATTCTATTTCCTCCTGCATTATATGGCTTTATAAAGGTAGATTTTCCAGACAGAGCTTTTTGATTCAAAAACCTTCTCAAGCCGAAGCCTATTATCCCCCGCATTATCGATCGGAACGGATGAAAAAATATAGGAGCCGCCCATGGCTTTGAATGCATCTGTATTCAGTTCAAGATTTTCCAATCTTTTCTTAGTCCGCTTTTTAAACATATAATGCTTTCCCAGCTCGTCCGTAAATACATAGCATCTTCCGCCCCATTCATCAAAATATTCGCGGATTCTTTTGTTCTTTTCCAGTTCTTTTTCAATGATTTTCCGAAATTGATATTTGTATGTTAAGGGATAAAAATTATTATACGTATCTAAAGTATAGAAGCCATTATACTGGGCAATGGCAGGGTGAAGGCCTATGCTTGCAACACGGTATTCCTCCTGCGGGACCCCAATGTATTCCTTAATATCCGAGAACTGCTCTTCTGCGTAAAATTGCCTGACAGTAGGCTTATCTTGGAAAAGAATTTCCTCGTTAAAAAAGGAAGCCACAAACACTTGAGCCAGCAAAAAAACGGGAACCAGCCGCCTCCAAAACAAATCGCTGGACCAAATGATCTTCAAAGACAAGGCAAAGAGAACATAAATAATCAGCGGCCTTAAAAAGTGATACCTGGCAAAGTTGAACGTATCAAGTACATGAAAACGCTCTGTCAGCGGCAGCCAGCCTTTGTAAAACCAGAAGGCATACCATGCCGACAAGGCAAAGTTTAAGACAAACAGGAACAAAAACACTTTTTCATTTTTCCAGCTCTTTTGCCTGATGATCATAAAAAGGGCCACAAACATAAGCGGCAGGATAACCAGGGTGTGGATCGTAGCAGCATGGTGGTGTCCTATAGCAAAGTTTTTAAAGGTTAAGCGGACACAATGCCAAAAGGTTAACCTGGCATGGAAATATTCATCACGGCTGTTGGGTTCATCATCAAACAGAAAGGAATAAACAAGCCGGTATTCCACGATAAGAAATATCCCGGTCATATAGGCGATCGAAAGCAGAAAAGGCCAATTCCATTTTCGCTTCCTGATCACATCTGTCAGCCAGAAGATCCCCATCGCGCTCAGGAAAAAGAAAAATCCCAGGACAATGCTCGCATACAGGGGCAATAGTGTTAGGACAAGAATGTTTTTCCAGGACCTTTCCCCTTGCCTTATATTTAAAAAAGCCCAAAGTGCAAGCGGCATTCCTAGCGTGCTCAGCATACCGGAAGGCCAGAAAGGAGTGAAGGCAAATGCCAGAGCTGTCCCGATCGTTATAGGCGCCCATTTCTCCTCTTTAAGAAAATGCTTTTTCAAAAGCAAATACATGCCGATAAAAGCAAACACCCTTGTAATCGTCTGGCTTAGAGCATAGGCCATCATCGTTGGAAAGAGTGCATATAGCCAAACAATTAAGGTAAATTCAGAGCCAAATGCATTTCGGGACAGATTACCGTTTATAATTTGCGGAATAGCCGCATCAATCGGCCCTGTCAGCTGGCCGCTCTCGGCAAGAACTTTATACCATGCAAGATTGGAATCCAAATTATCATGTACGCGAATATGTGCATTTTCACCTAATAGGTATAGCGGGGACACGAACAAAGCCAAAGCAATAAAGGCTAAGACAAGGAGTTTTTTCTCGGCTGTTATTTTTTTCAAAAGCAATCTTTACACCTCTAGGTTCAAGATTATTTACAGATTAGGGTTTACGAACATTTGCAAAATATTCCTAAACAGCCATTCCAAGATGATAAAGGGGATAATACAACCTTCCGGCAACATAAAAATAAAGAGAAACCGCATATAGGCCTGTGGATGAATTCAAAGAAAAGTGCTCAAGAAACAGCTTGGGGGGATATTATGATTAAAAAAGCGGTCATACCTGCTGCAGGACTTGGAACGCGCTTCCTGCCGGCTACAAAGGCCCAGCCTAAGGAAATGCTCCCAATTGTCGACAAGCCAGCCATTCAATATATTGTGGAAGAAGCCATCGCTTCAGGGATCGAGGATATCATCATCATAACCGGCAGGAACAAAAGAGCCATTGAAGACCATTTTGATAAATCGGTTGAAATGGAGTTATTGCTTCAGAAAAATGGAAAGGTCAAGATGCTTGAGGAAATACGTGAAATTTCGAATTTGGCCGATATCCATTATGTCAGGCAAAAGGAGCCGCTCGGACTGGGGCATGCCATTTTATGCGCCAAAAAATTCATTGGCAGCCAGCCTTTTGCCGTCCTTCTTGGGGATGACATCATTGATGCCGAAAAGCCTGCTTTGCTTCAAATGATCGAGCAGTATAACAAAATGGGTACGAGTATTCTCGGGTGCGATGAGGTGCCAATTTCTGAAGTAAATAAGTATGGGATCGTCGGATACTCAGAGCAGCGGGAGGAATTATATAAGGTTGATAGCCTTGTGGAAAAACCGCCTATTGAAAAAGCCCCATCTGCCCATGCCATTATTGGCCGTTATATCCTAACCCCGGCTATTTTTGAAATGCTTGAAAACAGCAAGCCTGACAGCAAAGGAGAATGGCAGCTGACAGATGCGCTTCATGCATTGCTCGGCCGTGAGAGAATCTATTCCTATTTAATTAAAGGCAATCGTTATGATACTGGGGATAAATTCGGTTTTTTAAAAGCCTCGATCGATTTCGCCCTGCAGAGGCCAGAGCTAAAAGAAAAGCTATTACTATATTTAAAGCAAATTCATCAATAACTTCTTACTTTTGTATCCGTCAGGGTGAGAGCTGTGCCATCTCCATGCATCCTGAACCATCTGGCGGATGGATGATTTTTTGGGATGCCAGCCCAGCACTGCCTGGGCTTTTTCTGATGAGGCAATCCATTCCGCCGGATCTCCCGGCCTGCGGGTGGCAATCTTCACGCTAAAAGTTTTCTCCGATACCTCTGCAGCCGTTTTAATCACTTCTTTTACTGATATGCCTTTGTTCTGCCTATCATCCGATTTAAGCCTCTGATCAGCAAACGCACGCCCAAAAACAAGAGAATAAAGCCGATAAACGAATACGTATGCTTCCAATGAATCATTACGAATATATTTAAAAAGCTGAATAACGGTTCAATGATAAAGGCAAAAATCGCCGCCAGGATAATCGCTGCTGCAGAAAAGCTTTTCCAGGTGCGGAAATATTGATAAATCAGCATCCCTGAAACAGGTATAACAACAAAATCTGCCGGGATCAACGACGGGATAAAATAAAACAATTTATCCGGGTAACCCCACAGCATAAGACCCACTCCCAATACATCCAGGAAACACGAAACAATTCCGCAGGTTAAGCCGAAAACAAGGATTTCAAAAAAGCGCTCCTTGTCCACCAGCCTCCACCAAATAAAATAAGGAAGAATGGCGGAAGCAACTAACAGCCACCAATTGAAACTGAATAAATCTTCCTTCACCCAATGTTCAAAAGAAACATTCTTTAAAACTTCTCTTGCTTTTTGCACTTCATCGTAAGAGGGAAATTTGCTCATATCGTCACCTGCCGCGCGAGTTGATCGTTTGTTATCATCATTCCCCATGCAAGAAGTTACATACAGTAAGCCGATGGTTTTAGTAAAATATAAAACACAAAAAACGGCTGGCCGAAGCCAACCGCTATCCATTCCCTATTTTTGCCCTGTATAAATTAAGATGGCATCCCTTAAAAACTCGGCAGCACCTGGATGAATTTTATCATAATACGCTTTAAATCTTTCATCTGCCACATACATTTCCGCAAGGCCTGCATGGGCTTCCTTGCTGTATTCACTCCAATAAAACGTAATCCATTGTTTATGGAGATCAGCTGCTTTTTGTGCCAGATCGCCTGAGGGGTCGCCTGTTTTAATGGCATCAGCCAATGTGCTGTTCACTTCTTCGGCTAATTTCGTTACTTCCTCATGCTGATCCTTGGTCATATTCATAAGCTTGGCGTTAGATTGATCAACAGTCTCGTCGCCATATTTTTCACGGATTTCTTTCCCGTATTTTTTCTCATTCTCTTCAATCATTTTCTTCTTAAATCCTTCAAACTTTTCTTTGTCTGACATCGTCCTTCTCCCTTCTGCTGACATAATGGTTTTTTCTACATTCGCAATAAGCAAATCCAGCTGCTTTCTTTTCTCAAGAAGTTTCTCGCGATGCTCTCTCAGTGCATCGGCGGCATCAAAAGCTGGTGCCGTTATGAATTCCTTAATCTGATCCAGGCTGACCCCAAGCTCTCGATAAAATAGAATCTGCTGCAGCCTGTCAACTTCCGGCTGGCCATATATCCGGTATCCCGATGAATTGATCCTTGCCGGCTTAAGAATCCCAATTTCATCGTAATACCTTAGAGTCCTTGAACTGACCCCAGCCAGCTGAGCCAGCTTCTGCACTGTGTATTCCATGCGATCATTTCCTCCTTTCGAAAAGCAGAAAGTACTTTCTGTTTATTACGATACACCTTTACGCAGCGTGAAGGTCAAACACTTTTGATAAAAAACTTATTAAATTTTTTTAATCCATCTTTTTAATCAGGAGAGCTGCGGTCGTCTTTGAAATTCTGCATCCTTCCAAATCCTGCTCCTTAAGCAATCCAAGATCCAGTGCAGATTTAATTTTCCCTTCATCCGGCCGCTTTTGAATCAGGTCAATAAGATTCAGTTCCTCCAATTTACTGACAGTCGGTACCGGGTCAAACCTCTCTGCTCTTCTAATCTGTCTCTGTAATCTATAGTTATTGATCTTTACTTCCCCTTTTTCATTCTTTCCTACTGCGGTATCGAAATACTGGTGGAACAAGTCTTTGAGTTTATCCAGCTCAGTTTCCAAATCCTTCTTCTTGCGGTTCAGTTCTTCAAATCGGGCCAGCATATCCTTCGTAATCATGTTTGCCACATGGATCCCCTCTTTTCTTGGATGATATTTCATCTTATTACAGGGATGGCAGGGATATGCATATATACAGAACATTCGTTCTTAATTTATTCAGATCACTCAACATGAATAATTTGGTGTAAAATGGAATTAATAGACAAACTCAGATTGGGAGGGAAAAATGCTATTAACCATTTTTTGGATGATACTCGGGTTATATGTATTGCTTTCACTTTTCTTCGTGCCTTTGCAATATCGATTTTTGGCTGCCCTAAAGAAGGAGGAAGCCGAAAACAAGAGCAGGGGCAATACACAGGGAGAAATGTATGACAGCATGGGAGCTGGAGAATTGGCACTTCACGAAAACATGCAGGGAAACCCAATCTTCTTTCTGGCCAATTTCCTTGCATTGATTATTTATAGGGTTAGGCATTGAACGGTTTCGCTTTTTTTCGGCGACATATTGAAAATTTCGCGGAAATATCTAAATTTCCGCGATCAAGTGAGAAAAAATGCCTGGCAGCCTTTAGATGAAGGTGCCAGGCACTTTTTTATTCCAATTCTTCAATCGCAACCGTCTGATACGCTTTAAAAAATGAATCACAGAATTGATCCCACTCTTCAGCTGCTTCCATGGAAGCTTCGCTGACTTCCCCGCATACCGGGCGCTGCAGCAGGTCTGTCAGCTGATCGGCAAATCTTTCAATCGTTTCCTGTGGAGCACCTTCCAGCACATTCGCCACAAAATCAGCTGGCGGATACCAGTCAGCAACTCGCTGAATATCCCGGTAAATTTGTGTCAGCAAAAGATTGCGCGGACCTTCCCACTGCTCATTTACGACCACATCACGGAAAATGCGCGGCAGTGAGGAGAATTCCTCCATGACACCATGGCCGGCAAAAACGGAGATGGCCTCCCGCAGAACTTCTGCTCCTTCATATGTTGTACAGATTTTTTGGAGCAGGACAAGCTCCCTTAGATTGAACAGCTGCTTCCTTAATTGGAGCGGCTGTTCAACTGGAATTCCGGCATTCAGCGGCTGGTCGAGGCGCAGGAACAGATCATAGATTTTAAAAGCGCCTGCCGTTGTCCGATGGGCGGCGTTTTCAAGCCGCTTCAAGGTTCTGGCGGATAGGGGATAGTCTTTTACCTTTTTCCCAAAGACTGTCCGGAAATCGCCATAAAGGTTTGCTTCCCGGGCTGCACGGAGCATAAAGCCAGCACAGGCAATGCCGATTTCAAGGCGGGATAATGTTAGAACAATGCCAACGGCAACCGCCACGCCTTTTCCAGCCGGCCCAACCGGATAGGCTAACGCTCCATCATACTGGAATTCCCCGGTCGGCAGCTCGGCCGTCCCCATTTTCCACTTGATCCGGTTGATTTCATAGCCATTGCGTTTTTCCTTTTCCTTATCACCAGGCAGCCAGGACGGAACAATGAATGTCGATACTTTATCAGTGCCGAAAATTTTCGCCGTTACCACTGAATAGTCGGCGTGGGCAACTGAGCAGAAAAATTTATTTCCATAGAGGCGATAGTTTTTCCCGTCTGGAACAGCTTCCAGCACATTGGCAGGCAAATCAGAACCGCCCTGGATTTCAGTCATGAACTGGGCACCGATTGCGAAGTCCCCGTCTATTCCTTCTTTTGTATGATGTAAAATTTCCTGAAGTTCAGGATGATCTTTATTTGGATATTGTTCAAGGAGTGCAATTAATCCAATCGTACATGTCAGCGGACAGGCGACACCAGCTTCCCCCAGCTGATGAATCAGCATCCGTTTCACAAAACTTTCCCAGGATGGCATTTTGCTTGAAAATAGGCCTTCACCAAAAACTTCTTTTTCCAGCTGATGAGTTTCCATTGGCCGGACAACACGGTCAATCCGATGGTTGAATGCATCATAGTGCAGCATATACGGACGGACTTCGGGCCTTGCCGCTCTCTCGGCAAGCGTGTTCCATTTGGACGAGACTGCTGGAGAAAAACGCAGCAGTTCATTATGTAACTGCTCATAATTGGCGCCTGCAAATTTTTTTAGGGCCTTTTGCAAAAAAGAATCATCTCTATACCAATCCAGATTGCTGCGCAGTTCCAAAAACTCATCAAATGTGTATGAATTCTTTCCTCTTGTTTGCTGGTCCTGGGAAGTTAAGTTCATGGAAAAATCACTCCTTTTTTAATTGACAAAATGTTATTTTCAGAATTATTATAAAACTAAGCTAACGTTAACGTCAACTAGGAGGATGCAGAGATGGCAGAGGAAAAACTTTTTACCATCAGTGAGCTTGCAGCAATGTTTGATATCAGTTCAAGGACAATCCGTTATTACGAGGAAATTGGCATGCTGACTTCCGAAAACCGGGATAGCCTGACTAAACAGCGCAGCTATACGAATAAAGAGCGGAGACGCTTGAAAATGATTTTGCGCGGAAAAAAGCTCGGGTTTAGCCTCCAGGAGATCAAAGAAATGATCGAGCTCTATGAATTAAACCCTGAAGGAGAAGCCGAAAAAAGCAGAATCCTTGCATTTGCAGACAGCAAGCTGAAGGAAATCGAGGAACAAATCATGCAGCTGCAAATGCTGCGGGAAGACATTTTGACGTACAAAGAAAAGTATGAAAACAGCCAGGTAAAGACAGCCAAAAATCAAATTTAAAAGGGGCTGAGCCAAGTGGGAGCAACGATTCACGGAGTTTTGGAAAGAAACGCAAGAAAGTTTCCTGAAAAGGACGCATTTATTACAGCTGCAAACAGGCTTACATATGGGGACATGAACAAAACGTGCAACAGGCTGGCAAAATATCTGCAGGATGAGGGAGTCCAGCGCGGCGACCGGATTGCCGTGATGTCGCGGAATAATGAGCACTTCTTTTATGCTTTTTTCGCCTGTATGAAAATTGGCGCCATTCCGATGCCGATGAATATCCGTTTGACACCGAAGGAATTAGGAGCGATTTTTACTAATTCAAATGCAGCTGGGATGCTGTATGAGAATGAGTTATCTGAAACCGTTACGGCTTTAAAAGAAAGCGGCCGTTTGAAGCACTATTTTTCCATTCAGGATAGTGTAGGGACATCCGCCCATTTTTCAGGCGAGAATTTAAATATGCCTATTGATTCGGGTGATGTTTGCGAAATTCTCTTCACTTCCGGCACGACCGGAACGCCAAAAGGAGTCGTCTTTAACCATGAACGCATTCTCGCGATTGCTGCGGCTGTTTCCGTTAATTTCAGCCTTTCCCATAAAGATTCCATGCTCACTCTGATGCCGCTCTCCCACTCTGCTCCGTTAAATACTTTTTTCATGAGCGGCTTATACTGCGGAGCTTCCCATGTGATTGGGGACTTTACACCAAAGGGGTTTTTGAATTGGATCCAGCAGGAAAAAACGACTTTCTCATTCGCAGCACCAGTTGCTTATCTGCTTGCTGCCAAAGACCCCGAGCTTGCATCTTATGACTTATCAAGCATGTGCGTATTTGCTTACGGAGGCGGCCCTTTTGCACTCGCTTCATATCATCATGTTAAAAAAGCATTCCAGAATGAAAACTTCTACCAGGTTTACGGTTTGACCGAAGCAGGGCCAAACGGCATTTTGTTATATCCGGAAGAACACCTGAAGAAAGCCGGAAGTATCGGCAAGCATCCTACCGTCAATATGGAAATTCGGGTCGTTCGCCCTAACGGGACCGATACCGCTCCAAACGAGTATGGCGAGATTCTTTTAACAGGCGACAGCTTAATGCTGGAATATGACAATAACCCGGATGAAACGAACGCTGCCATCAAGGATGGGTGGCTGTATACTGGAGACATTGCCTATCGCGATGAAGATGGATATTTTTACATCGTTGATCGAAAAAAGGATATCATCATTTCAGGGGGCATCAACATCTATCCGCGGGAAATCGAAGAAGTCCTCGCCAGGCATGATGCCGTTTTAGAATCCTGTGTTGTTGGTGTTCCTCATGAAGAATGGGGCGAAACCGTCAAAGCGGTCGTTGTGCTTAAGAAGAATGTTGAAGAAAATGAGCTTCGTGCGTTTGCCGCTGAACATCTGGCTGAGTTTAAATGTCCCCGTATCTACTCCTTTGTCGATGAGCTGCCACGGAATGCGAGCGGGAAGATTTTGAAGGAGCAGGTGAAATTGGTTTATTCATAATAGCGGGTTTTGGATGAAGGGATCAGAATGCGGAGCAGCCGCCTGGTCCCTGTTTTGTTATTGGGCTATGAAGACTTTTTTCGCTTATCGGATTTATTTGGGGAGCCATGAAGGGTTTAAGAAGATCTTTTTTCGCTCTCTGATTCCATTTGTGGCTTCATGAACTCTTCATGGCTACCTTTTTCTGCTCTTGGATTTCATTTCCGGCTTCATGGGCCTTTCATGGCGACCTTTTTTTGCTCTCGGATTTCATTTCCGGCTTCATGGGCTCTTCATGGCTACCTTTTTTCGCTCTCGGATACGATTTGNNCGGCTTCATGGGCTCTTCATGGCTACCTTTTTTCGCTCTCGGATACGATTTGTGGCTTTATGTTCCCTTCATGGCTACCTTTTTTTGCTCTCGAAGTTCATTTGCGGCTTCATGAACCCTTCATGGCGACCTTTTTTGCTCTCGGATTTTCATTTGCGGCTTCATGAACCCTTCATGGCGACCTTTTTTCGCTCTCGGATGCCATTTCCGGCTTCATGAACGTTCCATGGCTACCTTTTTTCGCTTCCTGATTTCATTTGCGGCTTCATGAACTCTTCATGGCGACCTTTTTTCGCTCTCTGATGCTATTTCCGGGCTCCATGAATCCCTCATGATAACCTTTTTAAAACTGCCCCGTACACTTTGCTGCTTCATAAAAATTTGTGGCGCCCCCCTCTCCAATAGCATATATTTTGTAATCGGCAGGGAATGCCTAATGGACGAAGTATATTAGTAGGAGAAGAAAAAAAATACATGGAGGCCATATGAGATCTGAAACCGAAATGATGGAACTAATTTTATCAACAGCCCAAAACGAGGAACGAATTCGTGCTGTCATCATGAATGGCTCGCGCGCCAATCCAAAGGTGAAGAAAGATATTTTTCAAGACTACGATATTGTGTATGTTGTGAGGGATATCGGGTCTTTTACCCGCGACCATAGCTGGGTGGATGTGTTTGGCGATCGGATTATGATGCAGCTTCCGGAGGAGAAGGTGCTGCCTCCTGCTGATGGGGCCGGCCGTTTCCCTTATCTGATGCAGTTTAGGGATGGGAATCGGATTGATTTGACCTTGATTCCGGTTAAAAAAATGGAGAAGCTGCTGGCACACGACAGCTTGAGTGTGCTGCTTCTTGATAAAGATGGACTCATAGGTTCCATGCCGCCTTCAACTGACCGGGATTATTGGATCAAAAAGCCTACTGCCCAAGAGTTTGCAGACCTGTGCAATGAATTCTGGTGGATCAGCATGAACATCAGCAAAGGGCTTTGGCGCAAGGAGCTTCCGTACGCAATGTTTATGCATGAGCAGATCAACCGGAATGTGCTGATTAGAATGATGGAGTGGAAGATTGGCATCGAGACAAATTTTTCAAAAAGTGCGGGCAAGTTTGGCAAGTATATGCCGGATTTTCTTGCTGGAGAGGAATGGGAACAATTCGAGGCCACTTATTCTAATGCAGATTTTAACAGCATTTGGAATGCTCTCTTCACTATGTGTGGCCTTTTCAGAAAAAATGCTGTCGAAGTCGCAGAGAAACTGCAATTCGAGTACCCTTTTGAAGACGATAAACGGGTGACAGCATTTTTAAAGCATGTCAGGAATCTGCCGGCGGATGCAACATCCATCTATTAAAAAATCCCCTTATCCAGGGGATTTTTCTAGTTATTCTTTAATTCGAATTGCTCAAATGAAGACCAGTTCACTAATTTTTCCAGCAGAATTGAGATGAGCACACCCATGATCAGCCCGTTTGATAAAAAGGGCTGAATTAGGACAGGCAAATCCGAAAACAATGCAGGCGGCGTATTCATAAGGCTTATGCCGATAAGCACTGGTGCGGCCAAACGGAAGATCGTATCTGAGTTAAAAACCTTTCCGCTTAAACTGTTGAAAGCTGTTCCGAACAGCTGGAGATACGCCACAAACAGCACTGCGTTCCCTACTGTTACCGGCATGCCTGCCAGCCATGAGCCTAATGGCGGGATTAGGCCAATCACAGCCAGCAGCGCACCCCCAAGGAAAAATGGTGTCTTCATTAAGATCCGGGTGCTTTGCAAAAACCCAATGGATGAAGTGAATGGCGTATACGGCACCAGGCCAAATCCGCTCCCGATCACGGTAAAGACAGCTGTTATAAAAATGGAGCCGCGATATTCCCGCTTCCCTGATTCCTTTTTATATAGCTGGTCACCTGCACTGATCGATGCGACTGTGTTGCTCAGGTTCATCATACCTGCAAAGAAGGCAACAGCGATAATACCCATCTCGAGGTTAGGCTGTCCCAGCGGAAACAGCGTAAAGTTCATATCTCCGGCTGGGGCCCCCTGCTGCGCTTCACTTGTGAACAGCAAATCATAGCCGATCCACCCTGCCAGTAATCCTATAAGAATTGAAAAATTGCTTATGGTGGTGTTCCCTTTTAATTTTAGTAAACTAACAAAAATAACGAGTGCAAAGGAATATAAAGTGACCGGAACATCAATTGTACCCTGCTCGCTGACTTTCATCATGCCTTTAAAGAAGATAAAAATCAGCTGGAAGGTTAATAGAAACAGATAAACGGACATTACCATCGGATTGAAAATGGATTTTAATAGTGATATTCCGTTAAAAGCTGCGAGAATGAGTGTGACAGCTGAGGCCAAAAGCACCCCTGTCGCGATTCCGCCTCCAATTTCCGTATAACTCATTCCCAGCGAGGATGCCGACAAGCCCAAATTTAAGATGACTCCCCAAAGCAAGCCTGAATGGCCCTCCATCAAGGGATAGCGATGGCCTTTCCATCCCTGAAAAATGGATGCAAGCCCTGTAAACACAAGCGAAGCCCTCAGCATCATCGCAATGGTTTCACCTGGCAGCTGGAATACAGTCCCCACTGAAATCGGGATCATTACTGTATTCGCAAATATAAAGAAAAGCCACTGGACGGAAGAAAATATCGTTACAGTCCCAAACCGCTTATTCATGCTGCAAACACCGCTTTCCAATCTAAAAGTTTCGTAGCTCTAATCATAAACCAGCTATTATTATAATATAGAAGCTGATAAATTTCCTTGGATTTCACTTGAAGAAAACTGGAAATTGGTTTAAGGTGTCCGAACTTACTCTCCATATAGCCAAAAGCCCGGTATATAATCAACGGACCGAATACGCTTTGTTGGTTTTCAGGGCTAACAAAGTAACCAACTTAGTTATTGCAGCGGGGGACACTTGACCCTCGAAAAAGCATCTTAGGACGGGGATGCTTTTCCAATGTCCAGTGGGATGGAGATGGGAGGTCCAAAACAGACGAAGCCGAAGAGGCTCTCATCCCTCCCCTCTGTGCATAAGGACTGCTCTAATTGTCATTCCAGGTAAAATGCCTTAAAAACAGTCTGGAGCCATTTTACTTTCAGAAACTGGTTATAAGCACGGCCAAGCTCATCCTTTTTAAATATAATGTAGTGTTAAAAATTTTTGATAGGGATGTGGCAGATTGGTGTCTCAAAAGAAAAGGAATGTTTCTAAACCAAACCTCTTGACTCCCAACGATCTGCATTCGATACATTTATGGATTTCCAGCATGAAAAAATGGGAAAATAAAGGTAGTTTTTCAAAGGTTTCTATGGCAAAAAGTACTTTGCGGTTAAAGTATAAGCTGTACGGTAAAGGATATACCAGGATTGTTATGATATAGGGAATAACTATGTTTTAAAAGTAGCCCTTTCAAATTTAGGCCTTAAATGCAATAAAACTGAATTTGAAATTTTCACCCATAGTCCGCCTGATATAAAAAAACACTTGTGCCCAGTCATACAATACGGAAACGGCTGGATCATAATGGAAAAAATTCCTTTTAAAGTGCCTGATAATAACCGATTTAACCATGAAATGATGCAGCTAAAAAATAAATTTAGAAGCCATGGGATTATACCGATAGACTTTAAGAAGGAAAATTTAGCATTATCCAAAGGTCAGATAATTAAAGTGATTGATTATGGTAATTTTATACAGAAATAAATGTTCATCTTCCCATTAATTTAGTTTTTCATTATAAAATCTTGAATTTATTCCCTCAGGCTGTCTAATCTTCTCACATCCCAATGCTGATACTAGCATAATAAAACCCGCAATAAGATTGCGGGCTTGGTTTTCAGTTACATAAAACCGGAAAACCACAGACCAAGCGTGGTTCCGATATAGTTGCCAATAATATAGCCAAGCGTTCCGACTACGAGAATCGGTCCAATCAAGTCCTTCCACCCTTTTGCGATCGCCATGGCTGCAGCGGTTGTTGGGCCGCCGACGTTCGCATTGCTGGCAAGGAGAATTTCTTCCAGATCATATTTTAATAGTTTGCCAGCAGTTAGTGACACAGCCATGTTCACTACAACAATGATGAAGACAAACACAAGCAGAAGCGGGGCATTTTGCACAATCAGCGGGATGGATGCCGGGATGCCGATGACGACGAAGAACAGGTAAATCAGGAAAGTGCCGATTTCCTGGCTTCCGTTAATAGATTCAAAGTACTTTGGAAACATGGCCAGTGTCAGGAATGTCAAAGTTGTCAGCATTAAATATTTATCTCCAAATAGCCCATTCAGCAAATTCAGAAAAAAAGAAGTCTCATCGCCAGAAGGAATGAATCCGTCCAGGAATTCTGCAATTTTAAAAGAAACGATGACGAGCAGAAATGCGGTACCAACGGATAAAGCCATATCCTTCAACGAAATATCCTTCCGTTTCCAGAAGCTTTCCGCCAGTGTTTTCCCCTCCTCCCCTGCACTCCCGCTCTCCACTTTTTCAACATGCGGCGCTTTAAAACGGCTTCTGAAAAAGCTCATCGCCGGAATAATCATCAGAACGACAAAATAAATGGCCATCATTAAATTGTCTGCGACAACCGCGGAAGAAACCATTTCGCCAGGTGTTTCAAATTTAGCCGCCATGGCCGCGAAGTTCACACCACCGCCAATATAGGACGCGCTGAGCATGGCGCCTATTTTATCGAGGACTGGAATATGATCCTTCAATAAAAAGAAGCTGATAATAACACCCGCAACCGTACCAATGGAGCTGATCAGAAAGATAATCAGCAGCCGTCCGCTTTCCTGCCAAATTCTCTTAAAATTCACATGGAAAAGCAGCAGCGGGATGGCGAGAGGAATAATGAACGTCCAAACGGCATCATAAACAGGTGATTCTGTAGGAATAATACCGGTATTTGATAGAATAATAGCTCCGATAAGCGCCACAATCGCACCTGAAATTTTAGCAGCCCAGCTATAGCGCTGCTCCAAGTAAATGCTCGCTGAAGCCCACACGACAATGATTCCCCATAATGTCATATAATCATCGGCTTTGATAAGTGTCTGCTCCACTAATTATTCCTCCTTTTTCAAGTTTTATAACCACTATTAACATATTAATTTTTCCCGCCCCATAATTCAAAATATTCAAATAGAGAAACAAAAAATATTGCGTGATTTCCGGCACCAAAAAATTTCTTTTCATTTTTTTGAAGCTGAAAGTGCCTTTTGGTTCGTCTTTTAGGGTGGCAGGTACTTTTAATAAGAAAGTAGGTTATAAAGTTGATAGAGGTTAAAGAGTTAAGCCATGCTTTTGAGATTGGCAAGAAAGATAAGAAGACGGTTATCCCCGTTTTAGAGGGTGTTTCTTTTTCAGTGGCAAAAGGTGAGATTGTCACCGTTGTGGGAAGGAGCGGATCCGGAAAATCGACGCTCTTGAATATCATCAGCGGTTTTATAAAACCAAAGCATGGTGAAGTCTGGATAAATGGCGAGAGAGTCAGTGACTTTAACGAAGGGAAATTTGCTGATTTCCGTCTGGCGAATCTCGGTTTTATATTTCAAAGCTTTCAGCTGATCCCGAGCATGACAGCTTTTCAGAATGTCGAGCTGCCCCTCATTCTGAAAGGGATGAACGAAAAGGAAAGGCAGCAGAAAACGGAAGAAACGTTAAAGCGCGTAGGCCTGCTTGAATATAAGGATCATTACCCAAGTGAGCTTTCAGGCGGCCAGCAGCAGCGGGTCAGCATCGCGCGAGCGCTTGTGGTCAATCCTCCCCTCATTCTGGCTGATGAACCGACAGGGAGCCTGGACAGTGAAACGGAAAGTGAACTCCTTCAATTCATTAAAGAGTTAAATCACGATATGGGCATCACCTTTCTGATTATTACCCACGATGAAAAAGTGGCAGCCATCGGCCATAAGAGCATCGAAATCGCAGATGGAAAAATAATGGAGGGAGTATTGGCATGACATTTAAAGATCAATTCAGGTTTGTAAGGCAAAATATGAAAAAGAATAAAACCAGGCTGTTTATGACCATTTTAGCTACAGCCATCGGATGTACCTTTCTGATTGTACTCGCTTCTGTAGGATTCGGGCTGCATAAATCGATCATCCAGGATGTGATGGAAGACCGCCTTGTAACGGAAGTCCAGGTTCATGGAAAGGAAGCTGGCGAAGGAAACTTCCAGGGCATCAAAGATGAAGATATCAAGAAATTTGAAGAATACAGCCAGGTAAAAGCAGTTACCCGCAGGCAAATGCTGCAGCAAAGTCCGACTTTTAAAACAGGGGAGTATTCTGCTCAATCTGATGCAGTCGCTGCATATTTCCCGGAAGAAGTGAAAGCTGGCTTCGAGCTATCAGAAGGACGCCTTCCTGAAAAAGAGAATGAAGCCGTCGTTGGCTCCTCCTTTCTGGATGCTCTTTCACTGGAACCTAAAGAAGGGGAAAATGCCTTTAATGAAGACGGAACTGTAAAAGATAAATATGCCTATAAAGGTGATTTAATCGGAAAAACGATTGAAATGGAAGTCGTCAAAATGGAGAATGGCAAGGAAGTCAAAAAGTCCATTCCCCTGACCATAACGGGGATCACGAAAAAGCCTTCAAAAGAATGGATGCAAATTCGAAGTGTCTATATTTCTGAAGAAGTGCTAAAGGAAGTTGAGGCCTTCACTGGCACACACGGCGGCAATCCGGAGCCAGTGGAAGGAACTCCTGAAGACAAAGGCCGGATATACGACACCGTCAGCATTTACGCTGAAGATGTCCAGGCAGTCACAGCGATCAATGAAAAACTGAAAGACGGCAATTATATGGTTTATTCTATTGTGAACGAGATGAAGCAGATCAATATGGTTTTTACCATTTTAAAAATCGGCCTTCTTTTTATCGGAACCATTGCGCTAATCATTGCATCCATCGGCATCTATAACACGATGACCATGGCTGTCACGGAACGGGCCCCCGATATCGGCATCATGAAAGCGATCGGCGCCCATCCGAAAACGATTAAGCGGATATTCGTCCTTGAAAGCAGCTACATCGGCCTGCTTGGAGCCCTGTTTGGAACGATTGCCGCTTACGGAATCAGCTATGCTGTAAACCTGGCCCTTCCGCTCGTGCTTGAAAGGGTATTTGAGGAATCCCCTCCTGAAGGACTTATGCTTTCTTACATTCCATGGACACTTACGCTGATCAGTGTCGCCATTTGCTTGACAGTCACGATCTTCTCCGGCTGGCGTCCGGCCAAGCGCGCTACGCAAGTGGATGTGCTGAAGGCGATGAGGAGAGAGGTATAATAGTGAAAACATCGCTGGTTCTAACCGGCGATGTTTTTTCTTTATACATTTTCGGCAACAAGCAGAAAGAAAGTTGAGAGGATTAACTACTATTTTTTCTTTCCCTCTGCCTTTTTCGGCGTTAATCGAGTGGATTAACTACCATTTTTTCTTTCCCTCTGCTTTTTTGGCGTTAATCGAGTGGATTAACTACCGTTTTTTCTTTCCCTCTGCCTTCTTCGGCGTTAATCGAGTGGATTAACTACCATTTTTTCTTTCCCTCTGCCTTCTTCGGCGTTAATCGAGTAGATTAACTACCGTTTTTTAAGACTTTCTCCATTTACCCATTTAAAAATAGGGTGGCGGTGACATATTTTTTGGTCAGTGATTTATAGTATGCAGAAATGACAGTTAAGGATGCGGTGACCAAGATACTGGAGACAATGTCTTTCTGCTGTCCGGTCAGATCCTGAAAAGTCTCCAAGGTCCTTAAAGCTTCTTTCTTGATGCACTGTTCAATTTCCTCGTGCATGCTTTCGCTTACTACATTATGGTGATGGACTTTTTCAAAAATGGCTGCGTATGCCGAATAAAAAGGGATCGGCTCAATCACATCATCTGTGCGGTCATCAAGGTCATTGAAAAGGAGAGCAAGGATTTTCCGAATGGAATCAAAATCGAGTGTCGCTTTCAGATCCTCCACAATAAAAAGCATGGCGGCCTGGTCGACAGAATACTTCTTTCCATTCTGAGGACTGCCAATCAGCTCCTTCACATCTCTCTTCACCCAGTTTTGCACCGCAGTTGATGATAAATTCGTAAACTCGATCTGGTTTCCCAGCGCGACAATTTCATTTATGGAAAAGCCGATTTTCTGCAAATCAGCTCTTAGCAATTTTTCAAAAATGGCCGGCATCTTTGTATCTAAAAAAGCCTCCATTGGCTTTCCGCTCTTTTGATGTGCAGCTGCCCATGCATTCTGGAGAATTTCTTTCGGTGTATATACCCCTGCCCCTTTTAGCGCCAAAAGGAAATCAGCCATGCTTTTTCTCGATAGCTGGAATAATTCCAAGGTTATCAGCCCCTGCGTTCTTCTATTGGATGTCTCCATCCTAATTGTTTCCTATTTAACAGTCAATGTCCAATTACATTAAAACCATGGCTGCCCTTATTTAATTCTTGTAATTTTCTTAGAAAGATTATAAAATATAGTCAGATGACAAGTTCATAAGACCTTAAAATAAAAATTTTACAATAAGGGTGAGAAAATGGGTAAGCGTATATTCTACTTTTTATTAACAAACGTCCTTGTTCTATTGACGATCAGCATCATTTTCTCGCTGATCGGCGGAGGAAATTATATCAATGCCCAGGGTGGCATTGATTTCGGCGCATTGCTTGTTGTTAGTGCTGTCATTGGTTTCTCTGGCTCCTTCATTTCATTGCTGATGTCACGCTGGATGGCAAAGAAAATGATGAATGTCCAGGTGCTTGATCCAAATGGGGCCCTATCACCAGCAGAACGCGATGTTGTTGAAAAGGTTCATCGCCTTTCAAGAGCAGCAGGCTTAACGCATATGCCTGAGGTGGGAATCTATCATTCCCCTGAAGTGAACGCGTTTGCCACTGGGCCATCTAAAAAGCGTTCCCTTGTTGCAGTGTCAACCGGATTGCTGCAGGAAATGGACGACGATGCCATTGAAGGCGTTATCGCCCATGAAGTAGCGCATATTGCAAACGGAGATATGGTCACCATGACCCTTCTGCAAGGTGTCGTCAACACATTCGTTGTATTCCTTGCACGAATTGCAGCATGGGTGGCATCCCGTTTTGTCAGAGAAGAAATGGCACCGATCGTACACTTTATTGCCGTAATCGTATTCCAAATCGCTTTCTCCATTCTGGGAAGCCTGGTTGTCTTCGCCTACTCCCGCCATCGTGAATTCCATGCGGACCGCGGCGGTGCAGACCTTGCTGGAAAGGACAAAATGAAACATGCCCTGCAAATGCTGAAGGCTTACACAAACCGCATTCAAGGCGAAGATCAGACATCGATTTCTACTTTGAAAATTAATAATAAAAGCAAAGTTTCATTGTTCTCCACACATCCGGATTTGGATGAGCGTATTAGACGTTTGAGCATGAAGTAATGGAAAGGGTGCCCTTTTGATGAGGGCACCCTTTATTTTAGGAAAAATCTTTTTATTCAGCTAAGTCGAGCCTATCCTTTAAGTTTAGACCTCATGAAGGATAGTCATATCCCGTCAATCCGGTTATGTTTTCTAAGAGATATTAAGTATAAAAATCAAACTCTGGAGGAAATATAAGTGCCATAATATCTATAAGGTAGTGTTAAGATGAACTTTCAGGATGGGTTAAATCTTATAGACAAAGCAAATAAGATGATTACGGAAGCAAATAAGATGATTACAGAAGCAACCTATAATGCTTTTTTATTTACCTGGAACTGGTGGATAGCACTGGGCATGTTAGTGATTCCTTGGATTCTTTGGGGTGTCTTCCGCAAAAAGGACAGCTCCTCCCGTCTACTTTTTGCAGGGTTCATTGTCATGATTCTTTCTTCCATTCTAGACTCATACGGGGTTGATAGGGGCAAGTTTGCCTATCCGGTGAAAGTCATTCCGCTTCCAACTTTAAGCTATTCTTTTCGATATTCCATGGTTCCTGTTACAATTATGTTCCTTCTTCAATATAAGCCGCACCTCAACCCGCTTATTAAAGCTATTCTGTTTGCTGGTTTTAGTGCTTATATCGGCATGCCTCTGATGGCTATGATTCATTTGTACAAAAAAGTAGATTGGGCTTATACCTACTCTTTTTTTATTTTATTTTCTTTATTTATGATTGCTCATTGGTTTAGTCGCAGAAAAAGTTTTGGTGAAATCGCCGGAGATAGTCCGGAGCAGTAAATGCAGTAAACCAGTGGGAATTGGCACGACCTGCTTCCGGACTGCATGGATTCAACCTGCGAGCAGCTTTTCACTTCAGTTTAAGGATTTAAATGTTTTATCACTGATATACAGCTTCTTGGCGATCTCTTGATTGATCGTTCCCTTAACAAGGCAAATAAGTACATCTAAGTCAGCTATTATCCTCCTGGCTGCGGGAGGGCAGATGACTGATCGCACTTTGCAGCTGTACGAACCGCTACTGCCTGATCTGATTGCTCTCCTAAAAAAAACCCACCCATTGTAACCTTGAGCTCTCCATTATTATTAAGTATATTTCTTAAAGAGAAAATACAATAAAAAACCCAAACTGGCATAATGGCAAAGCCGTTGGCCAACCTGGATATCAAAATAACAGAATAGCATCCATCACTTCAACTCAACAAAAGTGATGAAGCCGATACACCAAAAACCGCTCATTTTCATTCCGCTCGCTTAACTCAATTTCCTTCACCAGCTCAAAAGCTGTGCTGTTCTCCAAATAATAAATGTAATCCTCTGAAGGATAGTACAAAATGATGTCAATCTCCCGCGGATGTTCCTCAGCAGACTGCAGGATATGGTTGACGACTTTTATAAAAATCTGCACAGTAAACGGATTAAAAAAGTAAAAACGGCTGTCTTCAGGCACAATCTCATATTCCTGAGCCAGACAGCGCTGAAATTCAATCTGCTCTTTATCTCCTCTATACTTCTGTAAATTGGCAACAGCTTCATTATAAAAATCTTCGCTCATCTCTACTCCGGCTGCGGATGCGCGAAACTTATGCTGAACATAAAATGCCAGCCGCCCCTTTCCACAGCCAAAGTCCACAAGCCGGTCATTGCTTTTCAGCTTATATTCTGCAAACAATTTTTCCAATCCCGCATAAGGGGTAGGCTCATATCGATGATAGTGAAAAGAATTGTGGAACCCCTTTTGCTCACCGACCGTTTGGATATTAAGCAACTCATCAAAATATGACTCTTTCATGCTGTGCCTCCTCTCTAAAAAAATGCCTGGTACTGCTCATGGAAAAGTCCAGTGGCAGTGTCAGGCAGCTCGTGTATGTATACTTATTATTTCGAATCCAGCACTAAACATTCCCAATAATGTCTGCTGCAAAGCTTCCTTTGTTTCAGCCTGGTTCTCGAACGTAATCCCGGCAAGTATCATTTTGCGGACAAGTTCAGCGCGCAAGCCGGTAAGGACAGCTTTGCACCCCATCATCTTGATGCTGCTCAAGATCTTTTGAAGTGGACAATCACATCAATTTCCCTATCCGCAATAGTGTTATTACTCTTATTTTGCTCCTATAAAACTTTAACCTCACAAAAGCGATGAAATTTTGCCTTTTAGGCTTGAGGAGTTTGTGTACAATAAATAACTGGAGCTCTTTGTTTTTATCCGTACCCTTTCAACTGTGCCATATGGAAAGCCAATCCGGATGGCTGAAGGGTCTTCACCTGCATAGGTATCATCAATGCTTATATCGACAATCTCAGCAATCGGAATTTTGATCTTATTCAATTGCCATTTAATTAAAATGCTGTCATCGATCTTTTTCACTTTAATATTAAACATGCCCAATCCCCCCGCTCTTATATCTAGTTTTCTCTACATTTCATCTATAGAAAAAGTTCCATTTTAACGAAAAAAAGCGCCGCAAAGGGCGCTTTCTAATTAAATAAAACCTAATGTGCTCATAAACACAACAATAATCGTAATCGGAACGACTATTTTCATCAGGAAGCTCCAGGCTGAGTAGAGAGCAGGTGAAAGGGTATTGCTGAGTGTGAATTCGTCTCTCACAAGCTGCTTATTCATTTTAAATGAAATAAACAGCGCAATCAGGAAGCTGCCCAGCGGAAGCAGGATGTTGCTGACAAGGAAATCCGTGGCATCAAAGACATTTTTCCCGAAAATAGTGAAGTCTCCCAGCAAGCTGTACGACAAGGCGGCAGGAATTCCGGCTACAAAGACAACGAGACCTGAGATCCACGAGATTTTTTTCCGTGAATGCTTTCCGTTTTCGATAAAAGCAGATACGATAATCTCAAGCATACTAAACGATGACGTTAATGTTGCAAACAAGAATAGCAGCAGGAAGATCGCCAGGAAAAGTTCGCCCATTGGAATCTGTGAAAACACCGCAGGCAGAACGATAAACAGCAAGCCAGGCCCTTCTGCAGGCTCAAAACCAAATGCAAAGACAACCGGGAAAATCGCCAATCCAGCAAGGATGGAGATAAAAATATTCATGATGACAACGGAACCTGCTGAAGCAGGGATGCTCACCTTTTTATCCAGATAAGAGCTGTACGTAACCATGCAGGAAAAGCCGACTGCCAGTGCAAAGAACGACTGCCCCAGTGCGTAAAGGGCGGATTCCCCGGTAATTTTGCTGAAGTCAGGGTTCAGGAAAAACTTAACCCCTTCCATCGCTCCATCCAGCGTAAGAGCGCGGACGACAAGCACGATAAAAAAGACAAATAAAAGCGGCATCATATATTTGCTTGCTTTTTCAATCCCGTTTTGAATTCCGAACGTAATAACCACAATGTTAATAAGTAAAAAGGCAGCCAGTCCAAGAAGCGTCAAACCAGCTGTTGACGTAACGCTGCCAAACAAGTCCGGATAAGCGGCATCCGGCGTAATGATTTGTCCGCCAATTGCCATTATACTGTATATCAGTACCCATCCCCCTACGACCGCATAGAAGGAAAGCAGCAGGAAACAGCCGATCACGCCTAGCTTTCCGGTGATTGTCCACCAGCTATTAGGAGCCAGCTTGTAATAGGCAGAAACCGCCTCTTTCTGAGCGCCCCGCCCGATAATAAATTCCGAAATGAGCATGGGAAGCCCGATCAGAATCGTAAACACGATAAACATGAGCAAAAATGCGCCCCCGCCGCTTGTTCCAGTGACGTAAGGGAATTTCCAGATTGCCCCCAGGCCGATCGCTGCACCGGCTGAGGACATGATAAAGCCAAATTTAGATGACCACTGCTCTCGATTTGTACTCATAGTACCCCCCTATTAGTCTCTCTATTTTATCGCAGATTTAACGGTCAGTACTATCCCCACTTTTATATATTAAGGAAATACAGGTAAGATAAGCGGAGGATAAACCGCCCGTAATGCCCGTAAGACTAAAAGTGCTACGCCCTGTGGCGACTCCTGCGAAACCCGCGCACTGTGGGGCACCACTCACCATTTGGGGATAGCGCACCCAAAGATAAAAAATTTCATTTTATAACTCAGTGCGGATATCCCAAAGTTCCGGGAAGAAGCGCTGATCCAGCACCTTTTTCAGATAACCGACCCCTGAAGATCCGCCTGTGCCCATTTTAAAGCCGATGATTCTCTCCACTGTTTTCATATGGCGGAAGCGCCACTGCTGAAGCCAATCTTCAATATCCACAAGCTTTTCTGCCAGCTCATAAAGTTCCCAGTACTTTTCCGGGTTTTTATAAACGGTCATCCAAGCCGCCCGGACAGAATCATTTTCTTTGTATGTTCTTGTGACATCTCTGTTTAGAATATCTTCATCAATGTGAAGCCCCGCTTTATGCAAAGCGCGAATCGCCACATCGTAGAGGCCTGGCTTTTCGAACGCTTCTGTTAATTTTGCATGAAGCACAGGATCTTTTTGATAGATTTTGAGAACATGCTCGGTTTTATACCCTAACGCAAATTCTACCATACGATACTGGTAGGATTGAAAGCCAGATGCCTGGCCAAGAGAACCGCGGAACTCCATATACTCGGACGGTGTTAATGTGGACAGTACATCCCAAGCCTGGATAATCTGCGATTGCGTCTTCGAAACACGCGCTAGTCGCTTTTGGGCTGTGGATAAATCATTGCTTTCGATGGATTCGATAGCCGCACCCATTTCATGAAGAATCAGCTTCATCCACAGCTCGCTCACCTGATGGATGACAATGAACAGCATCTCATCATGATGGCCGGAAAGCCTATTCTGCGCAGACAGGATCTTATCCAGCTGCAGATACTCGCCGTATGTCATATTGTTAGTAAAATCTGTATGGATGTTTTTTTCAGAGGTTGTCGCGTTCACATCTTGATGTTTTTTTTCGTTGATCATGGTGGATCCTCCTTTTGATTGGTTCTGGCTTTTGGTGTGGATATGTGTCAATAATTGACCGGTAAATGAGATTGCGCAAGCTGTTATGAATCTGGGGCCTGCACAAAATTTTTGGCCGTTTTTTTTGCGGCCGCATCGAAGCCGGAAAGCCGAAAAATCGGCTTTTGGCCGATAAACTTGGGCAGTTGGCCGATAAACCTTCTAGTTTGGCCGTTAAATATCCGATTTTGGCCGATAAATCTTTCAAATTGGCCGTTAAACGGTAGATGACGTTCATCTCAAAGTACGAAATTACCGGCTGGGACGCCAAATCATGCTGTTCGGCCGGCTTTTTATGAAATTTGGCCGGTAATTTTATAATAATTGGCGGTTTTTCTTTTACTGCTGCTGCACCGAAGCCAGAAATCTAAAAAATCAACTAGCCAGCAATTAAAGTCTGGTAACTTTATAAGGTAAAACGGAACCTGGCTTTCAATACTCCCCATTCCTATATCGGCCGAATAACCGCCCGTACCGGACTCCCATCCGCCTCTTTAATCGGCAGCGGCAACGCGATCAGCTCATAATCTCCTTCTTCTATCTCATCGAGCATGATATTTTCCAAAATATGAATTCCATTTCGATACAAAGCATGGTGTGTCTCCATATCCTTGCTGTCGAGCGGATCGACGGATGGAACATCAACACCCAGCAGGCGTACGCCTTTACTGCCCAAGTACTCCGCCATGTCCGCCGTCAATTCAGAAATCCTTTCCGGAAATACTTCCGGATTATTCGGAACAGCCGTTTTCAGCAGCACACGCTCCACACCTTCCAAATCAAAACCGCCTAGAATTTCAGCATCCACACGATCAAAAGCAGACACATCAATCACCCGCGCAGGGCCGATATACAGCTCGATATCTAATTCACTAATCTTCTCGCCTTCGTCATTAAAATGGAACGGTGCATCAACATGGGTTCCGGTATGCAGGCTGGTTGTGATCCGCCCAATATTTACAGAACCAGTTTGTTCTTTTGTAAAAGCCGTCTCATAGCTGAATGGCGTATCGCCAGGCCAGTGTGCAATCTCACTGCTTAATGGCTGTGAAATATCAATCCATCCTTTTTTCGTCATGCCACGACTCCTCGCTTATTTTCATATTGCTTGTATTTTTCCTCTTCCATAATGCCTTTTAAAATTTGGACTGTTTTCCACACATCTTCAAACGTATTATATAAAGCCACTGGAGCCAGCCGTATTCCATTTGGTGTGCGGAAGTCAGGAATGACCCCCTCAGCCTTCAGCGCTTTGCATATCCGGGCCGCTTCCTGATGTTCAAGGTAAATATGTCCGCCGCGCTTCTTCTCATCAAGCGGATTTCGCAGAATAAAGCCGTGGCCATCCAGCTCATGATGGATCAGGTCCATCATATAGCCTGTCAGTTTAAGAGATTTTGCGCGGATCTTCTCCATTCCTGCTTCATTAAACATGCTTAACGACCCAATAATCGGCGCCATGCTAAAAATATTCGGCGTTCCAATTTGATAGGCGCCCGCATCTTCCGCAGCAGTCAGCTCATGTTCCATATCAAATTGCTTGTCTTTTCGGGAGCTGAACCAGCCAGCAAGGCCTGGCACTCTGCCAAAATGGCGATTGTTTACGAACAGTCCGCCTGTGGATCCCGGTCCGCCGTTCAGATGCTTATAATTGCACCAGAATGCAAAGTCAACATCCCAGTCACTCAGCGCATGCGGCACTGATCCAACCGAATGGCATAAATCAAAGCCAATTTCGATGCCGCGCTTATGTGCTTCGGCAGTCAAATATTCCATATCCAGCACTTGGCCGCTGCGGTATAAAACGCCCGGCAGGACAATCAGCGCGATCTCATCTGTCATTGCCGCCACAATATCTTCTTCCTTCAATGTATGGCCATCCCCGCTTTTCACCCTGATAAGATGCTCAGCAGGATCATAGCCCTTCAGCTTAACCTGGCTTTGCAGCGCATATATATCGCTCGGAAAATTTAGCTCGTCCGCCAATATTTTTGTTCTTTTTCCTGAAGGCTTATAAAAAGTGGATACCAGCTGGTGCAGGTTTATAGTTGTGGAACCGCTTACAATTACTTCCTCCGGTTTTGCCCCGACGATTGGCGCCATTTCTTTTCCAAGTGTTTCAGATAAATAGAACCAAGGGTTGTCCCCATCTGTCCAGCCGTCAATTCCATGGTGCTTCCAGGATTCCAGCAAGTCGAGAAGTGATTTTTCCGCTCGCTTGGAGAGCAGGCCAAGAGAATTTCCATCCAGATAAATTCCGTCTTCTTTTATATAAAACTCTTTCCGGTAAGATGCCAGTTCATCCTGTCCATCCTGTCCGATTGCATATTCAAGTGAGTAATTCATGGACAACCAACCTTTCAGAATATTTATTATTTACGAAAATTATATTGTTTGGTTGACACTATGTCAATGATATAATGTCAGTATGGTTGTCAGAAAACTCAAAACCAATTAAACTTATTAAAAATACTTCAGTATCCGAAACATAAAAGCAAATTGGCAAAGGAATGAAACCATGACAAACTCAATCGACCAATTGCCGGCAAGGCAGCAGCAAGCCCTTAAGACCCGCAGCAGACTCCTGAAAGCCGGAAAAGAGGTATTCCTCGAAAACGGCTTTCAAAAAACCACCATCTCGCAAATTATTAAAAAAGCCAAAACAGGCTACGGAACGGCGTACGTCTATTTTAAAAATAAAGATGAGCTTTTCATCACCTTAATGGAAGACCTGATGAACCAATTTTACGAAGTGGCGGAGATGCCCTTTACACCGAAGTCAAAAGATGTGGCCTATGAAAATATTAAAAAGCAGGTCCGCCTTTTCCTGCAGCTGGCTTTAGATGAGCGGGATATGATGAGGGTGGTAAAGGAAGCGATCGGCGTTTCTCCTGAAATTGACCATAAATGGTATAGGATCCGTGAACGCTTCATCGAGCGGATTTCAGTGGATATCCGCTATGCCCAAGCGCAAAAGCTTGCCAAACAGCATCTCGACCCGTCCCTTACCGCAAGAGGCTGGTTCTACTCCAATGAAATGTTCATGTGGGAGCTGGTCTTGAATGAGGATAAATACAAGATGGAGGATATTATTGTAAACCTGACAAGCATGTATACCGGCGGACTGTATGTATAGAGAGCAATAACAGTATGATTGGCGCACAATAGAGGCACTTAACATTTATGCACCACTTTCCTAGATTTGCGCTTCACTTTTTCGATTTATGCTTCAGTTTTGCTCAACATATGCACCACTTTTGAATTTTATGCGCAGCTTCCCATTTCACCGTTGTTTTAAGAAAAAAGGTGCCTCCCACATTCTGGGAATGGCACCTTTTTCAGCTCAAAACCAGCTCTTTGGAAGAAACCGAAATGCTTCCTTTCGACAGCTTCACCGTCACATCTGAATCCCGTGCAATACTTGGATCATGGGTGACCACAATGACGCACTTCCCTTCTTCATGGGCGAGAGCCTTCAGCAGCCCGACGATTTCCTGCGCCGTATCTTCATCCAAGTTCCCGGTCGGTTCATCCGCAACTATCAGCTCAGCATCACAGCACAGGGCACGCGCAATCGAAACGCGCTGCTGCTGGCCTCCGCTTAAGGTAAGAACTTTTTGCCTGGCCTGGATCTCGGAAATTCCAACCCGCTGCAGCATCTCCAAAGCTATTGCCTTTTTGTTCTTCTTAGCAGCCCCTGTTATCTCCATCGCGGTCAAAACATTCTGCAATGCTGTCATATAAGGCAAGAGATTATAAGATTGAAAGACAATTGAGACATATTTATTCCGGAACCTGGTCATCCCGATTTTCCGGATGTCTTTCCCTTCATACAGAACTTTTCCCTCTTTCGGAACGTCCAGGGCACTGGCCAGCGCAAGGAACGTTGTTTTCCCGGAACCGGATGGCCCAATGATGCTGTAAAAATGGCTTTTCTCAAAGCTGACATTAATATTTTTCAAGATATCGTGTTTTTTGTTTTCGTGTTTATACCAATAGCTGATATTTTTGAATTCCAGCAATGAACTCATGTTTTTCATCTCCTTTTAATCTTGCTTGCTAAGAATGGCTTTTGGCTGGAGGCGCAAAACGGAAAGAGAAGGCAATAATGCTGATACAGCCGCGATCACCAGCCCGATTAGTGCCAGGAAGCCAAGATCTTCTGCTGTCATCTGGACATTAAGCTCATCCACTGTCTCCACTGAAGCTTGAGCCTGCATCATTCCCGGAGAGAAGCCTCCCATGCCTCTTCCTCTAAAAGATTCCGGGGTATACGATTGTTCCGCTGACTCCAGCTCCTGATTCAAGAGCTGGTCGCCAAGCTGACCCGCCACTACATTGCCGCTTGCTGCTGCAATGCCAAACGATAGCACGGTCACAACCAGAATTTCTGCAATAAACTGGCCGGCGAGCTTCCACCTTTTTTCGCCAATGGCCAGAAGAACGCCCATTTCATATTTTCTCTCACGGATTGACATCATGACGATCAGACCCAATATGATTGCTCCAGCCGTAGATACCAAGTACACAATATGATTGGAAAAGCTCGCTACATTTTCGATTGGTCCAACCATTTGCTGATAAAGCTGGTCATCCGCATCAAGTGTAAAGGTTTCAAAATCAATGCTGCTCTCGCGCTTAGCCTGGTCAATAAAGCTTTGCATATCGGCAGGTTCATCTATGTAGTAGATGGCGCTATCAATCGTATTTTCATAGTCCGCACCTTTCAATGCAGCTGCCGCTGTATAGGGAACGTATAGCTTGTTATATGGGTTCAATGCCGTAAAATCCATTGCCTGATCAGGGCCCGCAGAAGCCGTTTGATAGATTCCGATAATTTCAAGCTCCAGCTCAGCAGTTTCATCCCGATTGCTCTTTACTGTAATCTTATCGCCAACAACCAATTCGTTTTCTTCTGCCAGCGTCTGTTCAATCAGGGTAACATTTTCTCCGATGTTCTCTTCTGTTATCCCGCTACCTTCGACAATGGCTGCTGTTCCATCCATGAATTCCGCAGCAGAGTCAGTAAACGCAACCCCTTGCAGGGTAACATCCCCCTGCATCATTCCACCCATTGCAGCTCTGCCGGGGCCTTGTCCTTCACTCTCTTCTCCTGCCGTTTCCTCTCCCGCTGAATCACTTTCGATTGGTTCAAAACCCTCAGCTAATCCTGTTGTAGAGGAATAAATATTATAGCCTTTGATTTGCTCATAGGATGTGAGTTCTTCCGCTGTTTCTACAGGTATTGGTGCAGGCTGGAAACGTACCCTTCCGCCTTCACCCTGCTGGGACATCGCCTGTTCTCGCATCTTCTCCATATCGACCTGCAGCGTAACATCAGCCCCAAGCTTCTGCCTTGCGAGATCGCCAGACTTCTTGGCCGCTGTCTGGATGGATAAGCCTGCCAGTACCAATACGCAAATCACCGTGAACACAAAAATCTGCAAAATGCTCTTCCCTTTGCGCGCCTTCACGCTTAAAAGTGCTCGCTTCAAAAAATTCATATCAGTTTCCTCAGCTCTCTAAATAGTTCTTAATCTCATATTCTTCAAACTTTTCTTCCAGCCATGCGGTATATTCTGTTTGCATTTCTGTTTCCAATAACCTATTTTGGATCTCTTCTTTTACATCCTCATAGACCGCTTCTTTGGCTTCTTTCTTTTCAACTACCTTTATGACATGGTAGCCATACTCCGTCTTGACAGGATCGCTGATTTTTCCTGGCTCCAGCGAGAAGGCGATCTCTTCAAACTCTTCGGCCATGTCTCCCTTGCCGAAAAACCCCAGATCTCCGCCCGCGTCCTTGTTGCTTTCATCTATGGAGTATTCAGCCGCCAATTCTGCAAAGTCCCCGCCATCATTCAGCTTCCCGATGACTTCTTTTGCCGTTTCCTCATCTTCTACTAAAATATGGCTCGCATTTACTTGTTCCTGCTGTGCAAAGCTGTCCTTGTTTTCCTCAAAATAGGCTTTCATATCCTCTTCTGTAATCTCGATTCTTGGTTCAAGCAGCTTTTTCGTTGCCAGATAGGATTCGATATCCTCTTCAAAGTCCGCCATGGTCAGGCCGCTCGTTTCAAGTGTCTGCTTTAAAGCTTCCTCACCGCCGTAGGACTCCGCATAAGCTGCTTTTTCTTCATCAATTTCCTCTTGTGTCACTTTTATGTTTTCCTTCTTTACTTCCTGTTCAATTACTTTGCCGGTGATCAGCGTGTCCAAAAGCTCCTGCCCGTACTGGGCGACGAGCCGCTCATGCAGCTCATCCTCGCTTATTTTTTCCCCGTTCACGGTGGCAACAGCATCCGCTTGTATAGTGAAAAAGATGGCTGCGGCTGCTCCAATTGTCAGCATACTGCCTAATACCCAAAATAGCATTTTCTTGTTTTTCATCATGTTCCCCTTTCCTAATTCGCTTTCTGATTGCTTGTCAGTGTAACCTCAGCTGTCTTTAATTCGCCTTCGCGGTAAAATTTAATTTTCACCTTATCCCCAATCGAAAAATCACTGTATAAATGCTTTCGCAAATCCCCGGAATTCTTAATTTCCTTGCCTCCTATGCTAATGAGAATATCCTCCACCTGAAGCCCGGCCTTGCCTGCTGCCGAATCCGGATCGATATTGGCTACAATCGCACCGCTTGTAACACCCTCAGGCAGATTACGCAGATATTGAGGAGGCACTTCGTCAAAGCTTGCCAGCCCCACTCCGAGATAAGGACGCACCACTTGTCCATTTTCAATCAGCTGATTCACAAGCGCTTTAACTTCATTGCTTGGAATGGCAAAACCAAGCCCTTCTACACCGTTCTCCGCGATCTTCAGGCTGTTGATCCCAACCAGCTGCCCTGCCGTATTAATCAGTGCCCCGCCGCTGTTTCCGGGATTTATGGCAGCATCGGTTTGTATGACATTCAAATTCCACTCTCCTGCAGAAGTGCTGACCTCAATGGACCTGTCAACCGCACTCACAATTCCCTGTGTAACCGTCCTTGATAGATCAAGGCCAAGCGGATTGCCGATTGCCAGCACCTGGTCACCAGCCCTTAGTTTGGAAGAATCACCGAACTCCATCACAGATGCGGAAACATCGCCTGTGATCTTTAACACGGCGATATCTGTCAGCGCATCGGTTCCGGCCAGTTCAGCCGTCACCTTTTCGCCGTCATGCAAGGTCACCTGAATCTCACTGGCATTTTGGATCACGTGATTATTCGTCACAATATAAGCAGTGTCGTTTGTCTTTTTAAAAATAACGCCCGAACCCGTACCGCTTTCTGCTGATTCACCCGATTGGCCGAACGGATTGTTCTGCTGCTGCATATTGACAACACCGACAATCGCTTTTGATGCCTGCTCAATGGTGTCCGCCAAGGAATTTGATGAAGCAGAAACAGGCGTCACATCCAGATTTGCTGAACTTTCAGTTTGTACATTTTCCTCCGTAACAGATGCCTGAGGAGCATCATCCTGGAAATACGTGACTGCTGTCAGCGTAAGCGCCGATCCCAGAACTCCAGCTGCGACTGCAGAAAAAAATCCTTTCCATTTCGGTTTTTTCTTAGCCCGGCTTTCTTCGTAAAAATCACTCATGATATTTACCTTCTTTCTTATATATTTCAATTTGAATCAGTCGTTAATTGCCTTACAAGTCATACTTTAATGGCCCAATGTGTCAGGAAAATGTCAAAGGAAAATATTTTTGCCCAAAAAATGGGCGAGCCTGCATTCAAGCGGCAAGACCAAAAGCGGAAGCACCTGATCATCCCATGACATCGAATCACACAAGAAATCCTCCTTATTGCCTCTCGCTTCTAATCTTGCAGGAAATCGCTAACGAAGCTTTTTACTTTTCAGTAATTTTTTGTCTTATGAACCCGGGGCTGGGTACCGGAGCTAGATGCAGATAACTTTCTTGATTGGATTTAATAACAAAAAATGCTTAGAGATTTTTTCTCTAAGCATTTTTAATCCTTTTATATATAGGCTGTGTTAAAGCTGCTTTGTTGATTTTAGCACCCTGTTGAATCACGAATTACTATACTCCCTTCTAAATTTTTTTTGAAAAACTTCATTTATTTCTCACATTCCTCTTTTAAGATACGATAGGAGATTGAAGAAAAGGAGCATTGATTACGTGGAAACTGTTAAAGAGAATACGATCATACAGAGCCAGCCTAACAGCTCACTTTACAGAACGGTTTGGAGATGGCATTTTTATGCAGGCATTATTTTTGCGCCATTTCTCATTATTCTGGCTGTAACTGGAGCCATCTATTTATTTAAGCCTCAGATCGAAGAAGTTCTATATCAGGACTACTATGAGGTTACGCCTCAAGGCGAAAAAATTCCCGCTTCACAGCAGATTGAAGAAGTTAGGAAGCTATTTCCGGATGCAGCGGTGACAAAATACCGTCCCGGCGAGAGTGCCGACCGCTCAAGCGAGATCAGCATTCTTTCCAATCAAGAAGCGCTTACCGTTTTTATCAATCCTTATACAGGAGAATCACTCGGGGAATTAAACAGCGAAGACCGGATCATGGATAAAATTGAAGAGTTTCATGGCGAACTGATGGCTGGCACGCTTGGAGACCGAATAGTAGAACTGGCAGCGTGCTGGGCGATTGTGCTCATTGTCACAGGAATCTATTTATGGCTGCCGAAAAAGAAACAAAGCATGGCTGGTGTCCTTTTTCCGCGCTTAAATAAAGGAAAAAAAACGTTCAGAAGGGATTTGCATGCTGTCCCCGCCTTTTGGGTCACAGCAGGGATGCTCTTTTTAATCATGACAGGATTGCCTTGGTCTGGTTTTTGGGGCACCAATTTCCAATCTATTGCCACCAATTCGGGGACAGGCTACCCGCCTTCCATCTGGGTAGGAAGCGCTCCAGAATCAACCATTAAAACAAAAGATATTGCCGATGTTCCATGGGCAGCTGAAAATCTCGATGTGCCAGCTTCAGAGATTCAAGGCTTTATACCGCTGTCCATTGATGATGTTGTGTCCATTGCCGACCGCGAAGGCGTGCACCCAAGTTATTCTATCTATATTCCGCAAGAAAAAACGGGTGTTTACACACTATCAGCGTTCCCTCCAAAAGCGCAGGATGAAATCACGATGCACATTGACCAGTATACAGGCGCGGTTCTGGCCGATTACCGTTATGAAGACTACGGATGGGTCGGAAAAATGGTCGCATGGGGAATAACCCTTCACAAAGGCACACAATTCGGATTGATGAACCAAATAATCAGCCTGCTTATTTGTCTGGGCATTATCCTTGTAGCCGTCAGCGGGTTTTATTTATGGCTGAAGCGCAAGCCGAAAAAAGAAATGGGTGCCCCAAAGGCATCTGGCAAAAGGAATACAAAAGGATTCCTTCTTCTGTTAATTGGCTTGGGGATCCTGTTTCCATTAGTCGGTTTAACGTTAATCGCTGTATGGCTAATGGATCTTTTCATCATTCGGAGAATACCTGCCTTAAAAAGGTTTTTAAATGCTTAATTTTATGATAGAGGGTGTCTAATGCCGTGAAAAAGGATTTTGTGTTTTCATGTTTTTTGCTATTGATATCGCTGCTGAGTGCATGCTCCTTAGATGAGAATGCCGGCGAACTATATAAGAAGGAAACGCCGCTGAAATTGGAAATTAACACACCGTCAGCCTTTACAGACGGCGGGCAGGAAACGATAACGGCTATTCTAACGCAAGATGGGAAGCCTGCGGACAATGCAGATTTTGTCCATTTTGAAATCTGGAAGCAGGATGGCACTGTCCAGTATGGTATGGAGGAAGCAGCCGCTGAGGGCAACGGCATTTACAGCATCAGCAAAAGCTTTGACGAGGATGGTTTATATTTTGTAAAAGTACACGCCCAGCAAGGCGATAGCCTGATCATGCCGCAAAAACAGTTTATCGTTGGAGAGCTATCGGAAAGCGACAAGGAATTCCTCAAAAAAGGAACAGGCAAACAGGAACCGGGACAGGGGCATCATCATTAAATGTGCTTCTGCCGCAAACATGCTTAATCTATACGTACGGATATGATGATTCAGGCTGTTATGAGATCGTATCGATTGAAGCAAAGAACCAAAAGGAAAGGATAGATTTTGACAGGAAAGAATAACTGTCTTTATCTATCCTTTTTTGCACATCCAAATTTTGCTGCAAAACAGTTTTATAATACTTCGGACATAATGATTCTTTCCCGGTTTTCTATGAATGATTTTTTACAAATCTGCTTAATGCTTAAATAATTCTCCGAACAAATCGCTTCATAAATTAACTTATTTAATTGATTTGCAGAATAATGCTTCTGGTTTGGGGTTAATTTCCAATTAACCATAGCCATTCGTATAAATTTATCTTTCAATGAATCCATGAATTCTAACATGGTTTTATTGTTTGCAGAGGAAATCATACAGCGAGTAAAAAGAATATGGTTTTGAATATATTTATAATAGTCCATACTCTTTTCTGCTTCAATTTGCTGATCTAAATACATTTTCAATTTATCAACATCGAAGGAGCGGCCTTTTTCCACTACTTCATCTACAGAAAATTCTTGTAAAAATAAAATTACTTGTGCAATGTCCAGCATTTCTTTCATAGAAATGTCTTTCACCATAATTCCACGGTTTTTAATGGATGTGACAAATCCCTCTGACTCTAAACGGGAGAGTGCACCTCTAATTGGGGTACGGCTCATGTTTAGTTCTTTTGCTAATCCATTCTCCGATAGAAGCAGTCCTGGCATATAATTTGCATTAATTAAATTTTCATGGATTTTCATATAGGCTATGTCAACAAGTGAGTGTTGGGTCATTTTACAATTCCTTTCAAGCAGAATTACACCTAAATCCTAAATATACCTAAGGTCATGACTTCCCTCGTTTGCTATTGGAAAGTTAATCCATACAAGTATATCATATTCACCTAATAAATGACCTTTATCAAATTAGAGTATTGAAAGCAGCATGACATTATTATTAGTGAATTTTACCTATTAATAGAACGAAAAAAGAAGTGCTTTAACACTTCTCTTTTAACACCTTCTAAAGTCTCTATGAAGCAGCAGCAGTTTCACCCAGACCTAAAAACCGGCGCTTTATTCGATCAATCACATCCATTTCCACACCTTTTGCCATCAAATATTGATCGAAACTCTGATAGGTATGATAAATGTACTCATAGGCTTTTAAAATATAGTCCCGATTTGAATACAAGAACTCCATTGGAATATTTCCATACAGACTTTCGTTCTGATGCATGGACTCCAAGTTAGTGTAGGTTACTTCATAATTTGAGACAATATCTTTCTTTTCCACTCCCGCTAAGCCTAACAGCAGCATGGCTAAGAGACCTGTCCGGTCTTTTCCGGCCTGGCAATGAAAGACAATGCAGCCTTCTTCAGCTTGTTCAATCACATCAAAAATTCTCTTCACCGCATCGTTTTGCTCCAATAAATCAATATAAAAATCTCCCATCGAAATCTCATATGTTGATAGCGTAATATCTGAAACC
Source organism: Bacillus sp. J33 (assembly GCF_000518885.1). Taxonomy (GTDB): domain Bacteria; phylum Bacillota; class Bacilli; order Bacillales; family Cytobacillaceae; genus Cytobacillus. The sequence continues at coordinate 64,464 of NZ_JAEL01000004.1, forward strand.
CGCTCGGTAATAAACGGGATGTTATAATATTCGCAAAAATCCTCTTCTGCAAGCGGGTTTTTATGGGTTTCGATTTCATCTTCTCCTCGAAGATCAATGACAGTCTTCACCCCATACTCTTTTAAAAAGACGATGTCCTCTCGGGAGAGCCTGCTCATATCACTTGATCTTAAAAAGGTGTGCCACTTTGTTTGCTGTCCATATTCTGTACTGTACCCACCTAACTCCCGACAGTTTTCCAGATTATCAATGGGCAAGCGAACCCAATTTAATTTTGCATTCTTCATCATCTTAGTGTCCTCCTCAGGTTAACTGTTCCCAAATTGTATATTATTTTTAATTTTCGTCATTACCAGTTCAACGGCAAACATAAGTATACAGATCATAATGACAATCGTAGTGGTTTGTCCATAGTTATACGTATTAATCGCTTGTGTTAATAAAAGACCAATCCCGCCGACGCCAATAATCCCTAAACCGATTGATTCGGAAATATTGGATTCAAAACACACGGTAATCCAGGCAACAAAAGCAGTAATACAAAGCGGAATCAATCCGTGATAAACAATTTTGAACCAAGAGGCTCCCGTTGACTTCATCGCTTCTATAATCTCGCTGCCTGTCTCTTCAATACTCCCTGTAAACGTTTTGGTCAGATAGCCGACAGCAGAGATCAAGATCGCAACAAAGCCTGACACATTGCCAAAACCCAGACTCGCAATCACCATTAGCCCCCATACGAGTGAAGGAACGGATCGAATGATCGCAAAAAATCCTTTAATAAAAATGGCCAGCAATCGATTTGGTGCAATATTCGATGCTGCCAGGAAGCTTAAAAGCATGGCTAAAAGAACAGCCGCAACCAATGTTAACAAAGCTAATGCTAAACTGGTCACAATATTCAAAAGAGCATCAGGTACAATTGAAAAATCAACAGTCATCATTCTGCTTAAGACGTCGGGAACATTTTCCAACCGATCATAAAATTTTTTAATATCTAAGCTTATAAGTTTCACAGCTGCAAAAAACACCATTCCCAATATAAGAACAAGAAGAATCGACTTGCCCACACTGCCTTTTGAAGTGACTCGAATGTGCTCCATTTGTATTCAGTCCCCTTACATTAATTAAACGAAACGTTTACGAATCGAATTGGTTACTAACTCCGTTAATAAAATAATCATGACGACTACGGCAATAATGGAAATAGCTTCTCCGTATTTAAACAAATTAATATTTGTATCAATTAAGACGCCAATCCCGCCGGCCCCAACGAGACCTAAAACAACTGAAGCCCTGACATTAATTTCAAAGGCAAATAACGTCCAATTAATCCAGGCTGGAACAAACTGAGGAATGACTCCATGAAACAAGATTTGAAAATAAGAGGAACCATTCGCTCGCAGCGCCTCTAGCTTATCCCCAGAAATTTCATCAATCGATTCTGCATAACTTTTACTTAAAAATCCAATCGTCACAAGAATCAAAGCCAAAATGCCAACAATACCGCCTAGTCCAAAAATATAAACCAATAAGGCTCCCCAAATAATAAAAGGGATATTTCGTAAAACTGATACAAAACCGCGGCTAATCACCCGTAATGTTTTAAACTTATTCGTATTTTTCGAGATTAAAACCCCTAATACAAACGCAATAATCGTAGAAATATAGGTGGAGATGACTGCATAGCCAAGTGTATCGATCACCGCTGGAATATATTGTTTTAAATTCTCTGGGTTCGGCGGAAGGAACTTTTCAAAGAAAAACATCACAAAGCTTGGTAAGCCCATGAGCATCTCTATAAAGGAAATCTCTAAATAATAAACCGAAAAAGTCAGCACAGCAAAGATGGCGGCCACAATAACAAAGGTTCTTTTTGAATCTCTTTGACCGAGCGGAATCTTATGAATGGTTTTATTATTCATCGTTTTGTCCCACAGCCAATGGCATTGTCTTGTTTCCTTCATTTTTCAACTGACTTCCGAACGCATATCCGCTCTCACCCTGATGCTTTATTTGCGATTCTTTTCCTTCATAGATATCTCGAATCATTTCTTCCGTTAATTGAGATGGAGCTCCATCAAAAACAACCGCCCCTTTTTTTATTCCGATAATCCGTGTAGCATACTTTTTGGCGTAGTCCACTTGGTGGAGATTTACAATACATGTTAATTTCTTTTCTAAAGAAATCGAATGAAGCTGCTGCATGACAATATTGGCTGAGAGCGGGTCCAGTGACGCGATCGGCTCGTCCGCTAGCAGCAGCTTGGGTCTCTGCAAGATCGCCCGGCAAATTCCAACCCGCTGCATTTGACCGCCAGAGAGCTCATCTGCCCGTTTATAAATTTGGTCTTGGAGCCCTACTTTTTTAAGAAGTTCAACGGCTTCTTTCCTATCTTCATAGGAATAGAGTCCGAGCAAACTCTTGTATAATGGAATGCTGCTTAATTGGCCATGGAGAACATTTTTAATCACATTTGTTCTGCCAACTAAGTTATAATGCTGGAAAATCATCCCGATTTTGGACCTTTCTTTCCGCAATTTCCGGCCGCTCAGTTTCTCGATATGCTGCCCGTCAAATATAATTTCCCCTCCGGAAGGATCCACAAGGCGATTAATGCATCGGATAAAGGTGGACTTTCCAGCACCAGATGGACCGATGACAACAATAAATTCACCCGGGTAGAAATCTAAAGAAATTCCATTCAAAGCTAGTGTATCTTTACCATAGACCTTAACTAAATTTTTTATTGATAATAATGGATTCATTTTGCCTCTTCCTCTAAAGCATTTATAGCATCCAGCATTTCAATCGTAGGATCATAATAGTTTGGTTCAGTCGCTGTAAAACGAGCCTTTGGATCATTATGGACGGCTTCAAAATATTCCTCATCTTCAAATGATACAAACGCATCCCTTAAGGCCTTTTTAAAATCTTCTGGTAAATCCTCGCGAATAATATAAGAAGCATCAGGAATATCCTGTGTACGTCCGATAATTTTGAAGTCATCTTCCTTAATGGTTCCTGCCTCAATCATACTATCCAGCTGACCAATAGCCACTGCCGCTGCATCAAAATCACCCATTATTACACCCATGACACTATTTGCGTGGGATTCGGAAAAGGTAACATTTTCAAAAAAGTATCCAGACTGCTCGACTAACTTTGGATCTAGATCAAACTCTTGAACCAGGGTTCCCTTTGGATAAAGATAGCCTGAAGAAGAAGCGGCATTAACAAATGCAAAGTTCTTTCCTTTTAAATCCTCCATATTGTTGATTTCTTTATTATCCTTTTTTGTAATAAAAGCAGTGTAATATTCATAGCCCTCTACTTGAGGAGTAACTAACAATTCCGCTCCTGCTTTTTTGTCAGCTTGGTAATAGCTCATTGGACTAGCAAGCATAATATCTAAATTCCCACTTGCGAGGGCTTCAATTCCAACAGCGTAACTGCCGCCTTCAAACTCTTTCACTTCCATTCCTAATTCCCCGGAAAGATGATCTCTCAAAGCTGTGTGCATAGAAGCTGCATTTGGATTGTTTTCATTTGGCATTTGAACCAATGTCAATTCTTCCGGCCACCCCTTATTTTCTGTTCCAACGGATTTGGAGGATGTTGAACTCGCTTCATTTCCACACGCTGCCAAAATGGTAATAAGTCCTACTGTTAGAAAGAATTTTGATAATTTTTTCATCATTTTGTTTGTCTCCTTCTTAGAGTTAATTTAAAAATCATTAGATGGATTAGCTACTGGAATTTGCTGGACACTAAAAATCTTAAAACGCCACTCATTAAACACCCTGCTAGCTGCATTTACTTTTTTAAAATAGAGATTGGGATTTGCTCTCACCTCTCATGGTATTCAACTTGTATACAACTAATAATATACAGATGGATTGTTAATTTAATTTTTACCTTGCGTAAAGATTAAATAGATAATTGTAAAGCCGAAATATAAGGTCCGCCCTATCTGCCCATCATTTTTAAAAATGGGATTCTCGCCAAATAAAATTCTAACCTGCACTACTAAATGCTTATTAAAAATCACCAAAAATAAAAAGGCTAGCCCCTAAAAGTTCGTAATCAACGACCTTTAGGGACAGCCTTAGTCTCTTTTGCTATTTTCTTGCCTGCTTTAGAACAGAGCCGGCAGGTGTAGCACTTTGTGCAAGGGGATTTTTGGCGTGGGGTTCCCTTGTTTTCTTCCGTTCGTTTGAGTGGACTTGTGGCAATCACCGAAAAAACTCCCTTCTTATTAGACAGCAGTTGATGCAGTTTAATCATGTTATGTTCAGGGAGCGGTAAGAAGGCTAACCCTATCTGCCTCCCCGTATTCTTCTGCAAAAGTTCCAATTTCTGAAAACAGTATTTTTGGCGGTTAACTCACAGTCTTGCTTTGCTCTGTTTCTACCGACTTTGAATGAGTTTTCTTTTCCGGCTGTTTCGTTTCTTTTTTCTCCTCATCCCCATTTACTAAATCACTGGCTGATTTTTTGAATTCCTTCAACGTACTTCCAAAGGCTCGTCCGATCTCTGGAAGCTTTGAAGGTCCAAAAATAATCAGCGCAATCACAAGGATTAGAATGAGCCCAGGTATCCCAATATTCTGTAGCATCCTATACCTCCAAAATCCGGATGGCAACAATCACCTTCCAGACAATTTCCAACAACTGATATTTATATAGTAATTATAAAATCGGCATTCCGTGACGTTCTAACGCAGCAACCTCCAGTAAGCTCATTCCTTGCTCTTCGGCAAATGCTGCCACTTTGTCGGACACAACCGGGCCGAGGGTGGCAGGTGGAGCCGCATGTCCCATTGCCCTTTGGCGGGCAGCATTTCGCCGTGCAAATGGTCCCCAAATGGCAAACGTGATGCCTGGGCTTTGAATATTAACAAAGAACGTATTTCCATCAGGTGAGAATGTTGGTCCGGCAAACTCAGAGCCATTCAACGTGTTTTCAGCAAAGGTATACACATTTCCCTCAGGCGTCAGGCCAATGATTCTGTCATTCCCGCCGCCATCTTCAGCAATCCAAAGGTCACCCCAAGGAGTCATGCAAATATTATCCGGCATTTCCAAATCATTTTTATCAGTGGATTCATAGAATAGCTCTAATGTATTCGTAGATGGGAAGTAACGGTAAACACGGCCAAGGCTTCCATCACCAGCACTCGTATCGTCAAACCAGAACACTCCTGCAGAGAAGAACGCACCTTCTAAGCGGCTAAACTGAATGCAGCCTTTATCTTTCGCATCTTGCTGTGCGCGTTCAGGATTGATTTCCTTCCACACGACACCAAACTTTTGTCCTTTTTCAAAAGAGCTTGCTTTAGATGCCGGAAGTTCATCTATTGCCAATGCCTCTAATTTCCCGCCTTTCTGAAGGGAACCGAGGGTCTGGGAGCGGTCATTTGGTGTAAACCGATAAAGGAAGCTTGGGCTTGCATCTTCTGTTAAGTACCATATACCTGTTGCAGGATCTACCGCACAGGCTTCGTGGGAAAAGTAACCCATATCGCGGATTGGTGTTTTCGACATTTCGTTTTCCGGGTCAAGCGGATTGACTTCAAACACAAAACCATGTCCCATTTCACGTGTCTCTTCACACGTTAACCAAGTGCCCCAAGTTGTCGCTCCTCCGGCACAGTTACGGATTGTCCCGGAACTTGTCACATACTCCTTAATAACTTTCCGGTCTGAGCCAACGACTAATGCGGTTGTGCCTCCTGCCGCACCTTTGCTCCAAGGGTTTTTTCCGTTTACAGGGTATTGTGAATTTGTGCTGTTTTCATGATTTCGCACAAGAATGGTCGTGTTTTTCTCTCCCTTATATGCAGCCATTCCATCCAACATTGCAGGCACGAGGTCACCGTTCGACATTTTATCGCCCGTTTTGGAAATGATTTTGTAATGGAACCCTTCAGGAAGATCAAGAATTCCGTTTGGATCTTTCACTAATGGGCCGTATCCGCCAAAACCGCTAGCAGGATTGTTCTCAGGTGATGCAGCCAATGTCTTTGTAATGCCGCCTAAAGAGTAGACACCCGTTGCTCCTAAAGCAACTGCTAATGTGCTTGCTCCTCCGGCCTTCAAAAAGTCGCGTCTGTTCATTCCACCATTGCTCGATCTCATACAATCTACCTCCACCTAAATAATTATGGATAGCTTGTCACTCACAGCCGTTTCCACCCCTCATAAGTTACCAGAATATTCTTAACTGGATGTTAAAAAAGTGTAAACTTTAGTAAAGATGGAATTGCATAACACAATATGTTTGTTCAAGTTTCTTTTTGTAAAAAAACCCCTTTATAAGTAAGTCCAAAAAATGGAAGATTGTATGATGATGAGTTTTATCGGTTCTTGTATAGATTCGTATGTGAATCCATATTTATTAAAGCCCCAAAAAAACCTCCATATTAACAGGAGGTTTTAGCTTCCGTATCAAAACTTGCTCTTTTTAGACACTTTCTTAACTTTCTCTGTTTCTTTTTTCACTCCTTTTACGGATCCCGGCTGGACTATAAATCCTTCACTGCCCGCAATATGGCTGATTTTTCCTTTCAGATCATGATCATTAACCATTGAGTCAACAAAAAGAGAAGCATCTTCCGGCTTCAAGTCGCGATACCAACTTCCCTTTGGATAGACGATAGCCACACATTTATCCTGACATCTTCCATTACAGCGTGTCCTTGTTGTGTGAATCTGCTGATCCAAATTCCGATTGGCTATTTCATCCCTTATTGCCTGAGTTAGTTCTTCACCGCCGGCATTATTACAGCTGCTGCCGTTGCATATTAGAACATGATGAATGGTTCGGCTTAAATCCCATGTTGCCAATTCCAACACCTCCAGATAATCGTTATCATTACGATTTATAGGTTATGTTCTCTCCGCTTTGATCAATTTCTCTAATGCCTGCCATGGCATTAATACACAATTATACCTCGCAGGCAGCTTGTGAATATCTTTAAAGCAAATCATATCCTCCAGCCGTTCATCTTCGGTTTCTTTCCCGTCCAAAATCATTTCATTCATAAGTAAAGATAATTCCTGGATCTCTTTCACCGTTCTTCCCTTCGCGACTATTGTAAACATGGATGAGGATGCCATGCTGATAAAGCACCCCTCGCCTATGAACGAGACATCTTCCAGGGTTTCTTCGTCATTAATCCTGGCATACATCGTCATAACATCTCCGCAAGTAGGATTTTTATAATGAATTTTATGTGTAAAGGCATCCATTTTACGGTGGTTTCTTTTGTTTTTTGCATGGTCAAGAATCACTTTTTTATAAAATTCGCTGAGATTCATTCGCTCCCTCCTTTCATTTAAATAGGAATCATTACGATTTAAATATATAACTTATATGATTTAAATTGCAAGTTATAACCTCTATAACAACTATTCCTTTGCGTTTTTAAAATCAAAACAAGCAGGAATCCGTATGAATAAGGCTCTGATAAACATATTTTGTGCTGCTTTGGCAATCCGATAAGAATACGGAAACTTCCCTTTTGCAATTTCTCCACTGTACATCTTAGATAATGAGCCTAGCCGGGATGATAAATTAATAATACGGGGGTATGCAGATTTACGTAAGTAAGTTATGGTTGCTTGTACAGCCCTAACCCCCCCTAAGCAATGACTTATTATATAAATTAATTTCAAATGTAAACAGACTATAAAGATATAAAAAGAGTATTAACCCCCTAAGGATTAATACTCACTTTCAGCTTTGTAATCTATGTAACTCAATAAAGAATAAATCCTTTTTACTGCATTAATTCACTATGGACTACCCCCTTTACCCTACCTTACTTGATCTTTTCTTTCTCTAGTATTTCCCCGTAGGTGTCTGTGCGGCGGTCTCTTAGGAATTGCAGCAGGTTTCTGGCAAACTCGATTTCTTTTAGATCGAGTTCCTGAATGAGGATGCCTTCTTCTTTATCGAGCGATTGAACAATGTCCCCCATTGGGTTACTTATGAAGCTTCCGCCGTAGAAGTGCATATCTTTCTCTTGCCCCACCCGGTTGACCGCTGCCACGAATACGCCATTATGAATCCCATGGGAGGAAATAGCCTTGGTCCAGGTCGCACGGGTCGATAGCTCCGGATGATCTGGCTCCGATCCAATCGCGGAAGGATAAAATAAAATCTCCGCCCCTTTTAAGGTCAAAATCCGCGCAACCTCCGGAAACCATTCATCCCAGCAGATGCCGATTCCAATCCGGCCAAACTTCGTATCGTATACCGGATACCCTGTATTTCCCGGCATAAAATAATATTTCTCATGGTACTGCGGCCCGTCCGGAATATGATTTTTCCTCGTTGTTCCCAAGTACGATCCATCGGCATCAAACACAGCCGCACTATTAAAATAAACACCTTTTGCCGCCCATTCATAATACGGAACAATCAACACAATCCCCAGTTCCTTTGCCAGCTCCTGCATTGCTGCAATAGCCTCATGCTCCAAAGGAATAGCCAGCCGATAATTGTCAACCGAAACAGTTTGGGCAAAATATTGTGCATGATACAGCTCCTGCAGGCAGACGATATTAGCGCCATTTGCCGCCGCCTCCCTCACATAACCCTTTGTCTTTTCCACATTCACTTCCACCCGCTCATCACAAGCCAACTGTATTAACCCTACCTTTACTTTACTCATACCGAAACCTCCTTTGTATTAAAAGGCCGGTAGAACCGTCCCCTTGGACTTGGTCTTGGTCCCCATGGGCAATCTCATGAACAACCTTCCCATCCACCATAGTAAAAACAACCTTAGCCTCTTTTATTTCCTCGCAAGGCACGGTAAACAAATTGCAGTCTAGGGCAATTATATCGGCCCATTTCCCGGCTTCAATCGTACCTAGTTCTTTTTCACGGAATGAGCCGTAGGCAGGTGCCGCCGTATAAGCAAGCAGCGCATCCTTTAACGAAATTCGTTCTTGCTCACCCCATACAACCCCTTCATCATCCAGCCGCGTCACCGCCCGATGTACCCCCAGAAGCGGATTTAACTCGACTACCGGATAATCCGAACTAAAAACCATCGTTGCTCCCTGATCCATCATTGTCTTTAGTAAAAAATTATAGTTCATCCGCTCGGCTCCAATTAAATCCTCATAGACCGCCCGCTGGGTAACATTGATGTGCTCCGGCTGAACAGAAGCAAGAACCCCTAACTCGTGAAATCTTTTAATATCATCTGGATGAATCATTTCTACATGCTCAATGGAATGTCGGGCGTCCCTTGCCCCATTTTCCTGGCGGGCTGCCTCAAAGCAATCCAAGGCAAATTGAACCGCACCGTCCCCAATACAATGGAACCGGACTCGAAAACCTTCTCTATCTGCCTCGACTGTCCATTTCTTCAAATCCTCTTTTGGAAATACCGTACTTCCGACAACACCGGGATTATTGCTATACTCATCAAGAAGATAGGCGGTATAGCTGGTCGTTACCCCATCGGCAAACTGCTTAAAACCGCAGAACTGCACCATATTGGACGTGAACTTTTCACACAAGCTTCTGGCCTGCGTTAAATCCCCGGTTAACGGAGCAACAAAATGAACTCTTGCCGTCAGCTTGCCCTGTTCTTCATAAGATGCATATAAGTCCGCTTCCTCTACACTCATTTCCGGAACCCGCAGTAAATCATGGACAGAAGTGACCCCAAATTTCGCCGCTTCAGCCAAAAACCGGTCAAGCAGTTTCTCTTTCACCTCAAGACTAATAGGAAGAACTTTCGTAACCAGACCCACGGCATGCTCCACCAGCAATCCTGTAGGCTCTCCATGTTTATCCCTACCTATTTCACCGTACAGAGGATTCTCGGTATTTTTATCTATGCCCGCTAATTCCAATGCCTTCGAATTCACCCAGGCACTATGGAACTCCGCCTGGTATAACAGCACAGGACGATCAGGAATCACCTCGTCCAAATAGGACCGGTGAGGTTCCCCCTCTTCCCATTGGTTCTGTTCCCAGCTGGACCCAATGATGAATGGGTCATTCCCACGTTTATCTGCATACGCTTTGACCATCTGCGCAGCTTCACGAGCCGACCGGGCCGAATGCAGCCGAACACTGTCATTCAAAAGGCCGCCCATAAGTAAATGGATATGAAAATCATGGAAGCCCGGCATGACCAACTGCTCCCCAAAATCATAAATTCTTGTTTTTTCATCAGTGAAGTTTGAACAATCACCATAATCTACGACTTCGACAATTTTATTATCTTTAATTATTATAGATGCCGGAACGGGACCGTCCGTCACTCCAGTGAAAACAGACTTTCCGCTAATTACAACATCGGCTGTAAATGACATTTTGCTTCCTCCTTATACTGAAAGATCCTTACCGGTTTCATCAAACTCCATTTGCGGCGGCTGAACCCGAAACATTTTTGTTTTAAACATGAGATAAACCAAGCCCACAGTAGCCCAAGCCCCCCCTAAAAGCATCGATTTACTATCCAAATCACTCCACAATTTCACGGTAATCATCGCTCCAATCAACGGCAGAATCAGGTACAGAACCGTTCCCTTGAAGGACCGCCGCTTCCCTTTCACATAATAATGGGCAATGACACTGAGGTTGACGAAAGTAAAGGCAAACAAGGCTCCGAAATTAATAAAGGATGTAATCGTTACTAAATCCGTAAACAAAGCAGCTAAGGCAATAATGCTGACAAGAATGATGTTATTCGCCGGTGTCCGAAACCTGGGATGAATAAAGGCAAAAAACTTCTTTGGAATTACCGAATCTCTTCCCATCGCAAACAGGATGCGGGATACACTGGCATGAGACGCCATCGCAGAGGTAAAGCAGCAAACAACCATCGCGGCAATAAAGAGAGCATTAAAAAATGTCCCGCCAATCATTTTTGCCACTTCAATGGCAGCTGTATCAAGATTTTTGTAGGAAGTAAAATCTGGATGAATTAAATGAGCAAGATAGCTAATACCGATAAAGCAAGCTCCGGCAAAAAGGGTAACAAAGATAATCGCTTTTGGAATAGTCTTAGTTGGCTCAATCGTCTCTTCCGCAAACGTGGTTAACGCATCAAATCCTAAAAACGATAAACAGAGAATGGAAGCACCTGCAAAAATGGCCGCCATAGAGGTTTGCTGATTCATAAAAGGCTCGAACGAAACAAGGGCACCTTGTCCAGTACCGCTTAGCAGGGCATTAATGCTTAGAATGCAGAAGAAAATCAGAACAAGGTATTGAAAGCCAAGAAGAATCATGTTCATGGTCACGGTAACCTTCATCCCCATCAAATTTAATACGGTTACGATAACAATCATACTAATAATCCACACACTTAATGGAACGGATGGAAAGTTTTCTGTTAAATAGAGACCCATAATAAGAAAGTTAATCATTGGAATAAACAGATAATCCATTAAAATAACCCAGCCTACCATGAAACCAATATGCGAGCTGATTGACTTTTGGGTATAGGAATAAGCCGAACCCGCGATCGGATAGGCTTTTCCCATCCTTCCGTAACTGTATGCGGTGAACAGCATGGCTACAAGGGCCACAACATATGCGGCAGGCGTGACCCCCTTCGAAACCGACTCAACAATTCCGAAGGTCGAAAAAACAGTCAGTGGTGCCATATACGCAAGCCCCAGCAAAACAAGATGGAAGAAATTCAAAGACCTTTTCAACTGAACGGTGCTTTCCATAAAACACACTCCCCCTTTTGCCATTGTAGAGTGCAATTTTTGTGCCAAGCCTACAAATCAGGGATTATTTTTAATTTTCCGAAAATACGATATTTTCAATGCAAAATATGTAATGCACACTTGCATAATCTATGCCAGAGTGCATAGGAGTAAATTTTTGTTGCAATAGATCCTATATAAATGAATAACGGTATTGAAATGAACTTTTTTGGGGAATAACGAAGCATAATAGCGGAGAGATGATTTAGAGCTGCCTATTAGAAGTTATGCATTTTCTGATTAATAGATATTTTTTCACTAGGTTGCATTAAATTAATTCCACTATTAAAAATACTCAAATTGTTCATTTTTCCTGCTTTTCGCAAAGAAAAGGTCCTTTATAATGGATAAGTCAAGTGATAACCCGTCCAAATCCACTATTAAAGAACACTCACATAGGCAAGATTTCAGGAATAACTGAGGAACGACTATTGCTAGTTTAGTTGAAAATCAGAAGTCCCCAAATCACTAAAAATCCTTAAGTAGTTTTAGGGTGTCCTTTTAAAGATTTCATAGAATTGTGATAAAAGTAATTCCAGATAAGCTTTTAATAAAAATTCCTTAACCATTTAAGCGTACTGTTGTATAATGTTTTTCATTACTTTATAGAGAGGTTTTTATCACATGAATTCCACAATTAATAATCAAATAGCACTATTTCAAGAACGAAATCAAAATCGCGGACGCCTTTTAGTTAGTTGTCCTGACCAGCCTGGGATTGTATCAGCGATCTCAAAGTTTTTGTTTTCATATAATGCAAATATTATTGAATCAAGCCAATATTCAACAAATCCTGAAGGCGGAACATTCTTTATTCGCATCGAATTTGAATGCCCACAATTAAAAGAAAAAGCAAAGGACATGGAGCAGCAATTTACACAAATCGCTGAGGAATTTTCAATGGATTGGACGTTTACACATGTGTACAAGGTAAAAAAGACAGCGATCTTTGTGTCAAAAGAACTGCACTGCCTGCTTGAGCTTTTATGGGAGTGGCAAAGCGGCGATTTAATGACAGACATTGCCCTCGTCATCAGCAATCATGAAGAAGCGAGAGATATTGTCGAAGGATTGAATATTCCTTTCTATTATATACCGGCAAACAAGGATATTCGCGAACAGGTTGAAGAAAAACAACTGCATCTGCTAAAAGAGTATGATATTGACTTAATTATTTTGGCGCGCTATATGCAGATCTTAACACCAGCATTTGTGGAGGCAAATCCAAAGAAAATCATCAATATCCATCATTCCTTTTTGCCTGCCTTTATCGGAGCACGACCATATGAACAAGCATTTAACCGTGGTGTTAAACTAATTGGGGCAACCTCGCACTATGTCACAAACGATCTTGATGAAGGTCCAATTATTGAACAAGACATAAACCGTGTCGATCACCGCGATGATGTCGACAGCCTGAAAAAAATCGGCCGCTCCATTGAACGCAGCGTACTGGCAAGAGCAGTGAAATGGCATTTAGAAGACCGGATTATTGTGCATCAGAATAAAACGATTGTATTTTAATGTGGATCCCCTTTTTGAGAGATTTTTTCATTTATTATGTCATATACAGGTAAATACTTAAGAAAAACGCAGGCGCCTTGCCCAAGTAACGCAGACTATGAACGCCACGTCCCCTGGCAGCCTCTGCATGCCCAGCGTCATCCCCAAAGCAGCCGATTTTGGTCGTGCGATGAATTTGCTGACGAAGCTTCCCTTGTCCTGCGGGCCTCAAGCATAAGACGAGCTTCCCGGGAAGGCGTTTTTTGCCTTTCTGGGAGTCCTCATTTTTATGCTGGTACCAGACAAACTCTCCTTTAAATTTCGCTAGCTTTACATATGAATCATTGAGTTCTCCTACAATTCTTGGATTCCAGTAATCATTAAATAACGTAAACTTTTCAGCTAGCTACTAGACTGGATTAAAGAGCATGATTGTACTCATGTTTCCATGGAAAGCAAAAGTGTTTACTGGAAACCGATTGTGAATTTACTAGGAAGGATTGAATTTTTAGTAGTTAATGCCCAACACATCAAGGCTGTTCCAGAGCGAAAAACAGATGTCAATGATGCCGGGTGGATTGCGAAACTTCTTCGTCATGGATTATTAAAACCGGGTTTTATTCCCGACCGAAATCAAAGAGAGTTACGGGAGTTAGTTCGCTATCGTCGAAGTATCATACAAGTGCGAGCTAGACAACAGAACCGAATTCAAGGGTTGGAAGGGGCAAACATCAAGCTTAGGTCCGTTGCTTCAGAAATTATGGGTGTTTCATCTTTGGAAATGCTTCGTGCAATTGCGGATGGAGAAGGTGATCCTGTTATGCCTGCAGCTTTGCCCGCAAAACGTTAAAAAAGAAAAAGGATGAACTTGAGTTAGCCTTACGAGGATACATTAGTCCTCATCAACGGATGATGCTCAAAACAATCCTTGCACATATGGACTTTCTAACAGCACAAATTGAGATGTTATGGCAAACTGGACCGTTTTTATTAAAGAAATCATGAAAATGGTCTTAGTTTTGTCTGTTTTTTTTCCTGGGCTATAGCACCCATTTGGATAGGACTTATATGTTTGACCTTGTTTGGTATAATTTTTGTTAAATCTACTATACTAAATTGTAACTTTCAGACCCCATCCTCTAGGTGCCATATTTTCTTATTTAATTTAGGAATATACATGACCAAGAAGCCAGATCGGCCAATAGTATAGATAATAAAGGCAAGCCATAGGCCATGATTATGCCAGATTGGGGTTATTGTAATTTGTATAATGATATAGATAATCATTGCGTAAATCATAGAGTTTCGAACGGGGGCAATTTCGGTCGCTCCTGTAAAGACACCATAAATAACAAGGCCAAAACAAGCAGCAAACGGATAGATGATGAGCCATGCTCCATATTTAGCTGCATGTTCGATAACACTAGATAAATTTGTAAACATCCCGATAATAATTTCTTGAAATAATCCATATACACAGGCTGTAACAAAAGCCGTTATCACCGACCATTGCCTAGATAAAGTAAGCGTTTTTTTAAATAATTTATGGTCATTGGATCCTATCGCTTTGCCAGCAAGAATACTAGAGGCATTAGCGAATCCATCAAATAAATAAGCCATTATGTAATGAATTTGAAATAATACAGCGTTGGCAGCTAGAATTTCAGTACCATACGAAGCACCTTTTGCTGTAAACATATTAATAACCACCAATAAACAAATCGTTCGAATAAACAAATCCTTGTTAACGTTAAACATTTTTTTCATAGATTGTGTATCTATAAGTACTTGGATAGATGGTATTCTCCACTCTAACGGTGATGCCTTCAAAACGATGAGCAACCCTAATATGAAGGCTGTAATTTCAGCAATTAAAGTGGCCGCAGCGACCCCTTTTACGGCAAAAGAAAAGACATGGACAAAAAGAATAGCCAAAGTCATATTCAAAACATTCATTAACACTTGTAAATATAAAGATTCTTTAATCTTAGCCATCCCCATTAACCAGCCAAGAATAACATAATTCATCAATACAAATGGGGCTCCCCATATTCGAATGCGAAAATATTCAACTGCAAACTTACTTACATCAGAATCAGGTGAAATCAATATGAGAGTTGTATATTCAATCGGCCATTGTAAGAGAATAAAACACATCCCTACAATTAAAGCTAATAAAAATGGGCGTGATAAAGCAAGTACTTCTTGAGTTGAATCGCTTGCCCCGTTAGCTTGTGCGGCAAAAGCAGATGTGCTGACCCTTAAAAAACCGAATACCCAGTACAAAGTGTTAAAAATAAGGGTCCCAACGGCAACACCTCCAATATAAGCAGGATTAGGCAATTGCCCGGCTACGGCTGTATCTACAGCCCCTAATAATGGCTGTGTCATCGTGGAAATCGTTAGAGGGATCGCCAAAGCAAGATATGCACGATGATTCATCCAACTTTCCTCCTTCTAAAACCAAAGCCCCGATTATAGGAAGAGATCGGGACTTGGAATAAAAATAAATACGATTATCTTAAGTATTGCTAATCATTTGTTCTAATAGAACGAAAGCGCGGGTGCTCGGCAAGTATGGAGCCTCTCATTTCTTTAACAACAGGATGATCTGAAGCAAAAAACTGATTTTTTGAATCGTATAGCTCGACTAATTCTCCTTTTTCTAGAACAGCTAATGTATCACTAATCGTATAGGCAGCTTTAATATCATGTGTAATAAAAAGATAAGACAACCCGAGCTCTTCTTTTAGCTCCCTTAATAATTCTAAAATAAGATTTTGATTTACCATATCCAGACTGCTTACAGATTCGTCTAAGACGATCAGCTTTGGCTTGAGTGAGATTGCTCTGGCAATATTGATCCTCTGCAATTGCCCGCCGCTAAATTGATGCGGATATTTTTTTAAATCCCCTTCACTTAACCCTACCCTCTCCAATAATTCAACAACGGTTCGTTTTTGTTCAGCTGCTGTTAGCTTTTCATAGTTTTCTAACGGCTCTGCAATAATACGTTCGGCCGTCATGCGGGGATTGACCGATGAGTATGAATCCTGAAAGACAGCTTGAAGATCACGGCGGATTTTTTGGCGAGCATGCTTATCAGCGGTATAAATATCATGCCCTTGAAACAGAACTTGGCCATATTTTGGCCGTTCCAAACCAAGAATTACTTTTCCTAAAGTACTTTTACCAGCTCCGCTCGTACCCAGCATTCCTAAGCATGTTCCTTCCTCGATAGAGAGTGATATATCAGAAAGTACTTTTTTAGAACGGTCTTTCCAATTGAAAACCTTTCGGGATCCGTAGCTATGAGTTACTTCATTTACTAATAATAAACTCATTTGTTCACCCCTTATCAAGCCAAATGGATGATCGTTTCATCTAAATGTAATATTGAGCGTGCATTTAATAGTTTCTTCGTATACTCATGCTGTGGCTTATCAAATAACTGAAACACATCCGCTTTTTCTACTATTCTGCCATTCTGCATGACGGCTACGTCATCTGCCATTTCAGAAATGACTCCAAGATCATGGGAGATTAATAAAATAGCTGACCCATATTCAGAGCGAACTTTATCTAAGTGGTGCAGCACTCTCTTCTGATTATTTACGTCAAGTGCAGTTGTCGGTTCATCGGCAATAATGACAGCTGGATGCAAGCATGCCGCAATAGCGATCATCACCCGTTGAAGCATGCCGCCGCTCAATTGAAAAGGATAGTTTTTCAAAATCCTAGCGGGATTTGGCAAGTTCACATGATGCAACGCCTCGATGGCAAGTTCAGCTGCTTGTTTTTTATTCCATTGCGTATGTGAACGGATGGTTTCAATAAATTGATGGCCAATAGTAAAAACGGGCGTAAAAGCATTCATCGGGTTTTGCATAATAAAGGCTATATCCTTGCCACGGACCTTGCGCATTTCTTTTTCGTCCAATCCGTTCAATTTGCGTCCTTGTAATACTATACTTCCTTCAACATTTGATGTTTTCCGATCAAGCAGTTGAAGAATGGACATACTTGTGACGGTTTTACCGCATCCGCTTTCTCCAACAAGACCAAGTACTCTCCCCCGCTTTAGTTCAAAATTGATATCTTGAACGAGGGTGGTACTACCATTTATCGAGTTTACCTCTACATGTAAATTTCTAACTTCTAACACATTCGACTGTTCAATTCCCATTACTCTCATCCTCTTTTAAAATCGACGCTTCACACCGTAACGTTCTGATAACGCTTCGCCAAGTAAATTGAATGTTATAATAACGAGCATAATCATTAAACCTGGATAGAGCATCAATTCTGGATTTGTCCGAATATACGATTTTCCTTCGTGAATCATCGCTCCCCATTCTGGTGTAGGCGGCTGTACGCCTAACCCCAAAAACGACATAGCTGATATATCCATAATGGCCCAGCCCATTTCTAAAGTACCCATTACGACAAGTGGAGGGAGCACATTTGGAACAATATGATTTTTAATAATCTTCCACTGAGATGAGCCGCTTATTTTTGCAGCTGCAATAAAGTCTTGTTCTTTCAGACTAAGCACCATTCCCCGGAACATCCTTGCGTAATAGACCCATTGCACAAGCATTAACGCTAAGATAACTTGCGGAAGTCCAGGTCCGAATATTCCAACCAGTCCAAGAATAAGGATAAGATTTGGGAAAGCCATAATACCATCACAAAACCTCATTAAAATATGATCAACTAGGCCGCCTTTATATCCTGAAAAGGTTCCAACAAGTAAACCAATGGCTAATGATGAAATGAAAATAAGCATCGCAAAGCCTAACGAAATACGTGTCCCATATAAGATGCGTGATAAAATACATCTGCCTAAATGATCGGTTCCTAATGGAAATTGCCATGATGGGGAATGCAGTTTATAAGCTAAATTAACAGCAATGGGATCATTTGGAGCAATCCAGGGAGCAAATATAGCAAGGATAAAAAGAATACCTAATATCATGGTACATATGGGAATCACTATTTGGCTACTGAATATCTTTCGTATACTTATGATCATCACTGCTGCCCTTCTTTCCTTGAAATGCGCGGGTCAATACACATTTGAATAAGATCAACAAAAAGGCTGCTAATAATAAATAAGCTAGCTGCAATTAATACATAGCATTGAATGACAGGTAAATCACGATTAAAAATAGCTTCAATAAAATACCGGCCAAACCCGGGCCAAGAAAAAACCGCTTCAACAATAATCGTTCCCGTCAGAAGTTTCCCAAGGTTCATTCCAAGTCCAGTAATCATCGGAGAAATCGCAATCCTCAAAACATGTTTCGCCATAATGGTCTTTTCTTTAATTCCTCGCGTTCGTGCAAATAATACATATGGCTCTGTCAAATTTTCAAGAACGCTGGCACGCAGCAATCTTGTATACATTGCGATTAAGGGAAGAGCCAATGTTATGGAAGGCAAAACAAGATGCTGCCATGTCCCAATTCCCTCAACTGGGAAAAGGTCAAGTTTAACAGAAAAGAAAAAAATGAATATGTAACCTAGCCAAAAAGAGGGGATGGATGCCCCTAAAAACGAAAGAAAACGGCTAAAATGGTCAATTAAACTATTTTTCTTTACTCCAGCAAGAAAGCCTAGAGGGATACTTACGAACACTGCTATTAATATACTCCCAAGAGCTAGCTGAATGGTAGCTGGCATTCGGTATGTAACCTCGTCCCAAATTGGCTTATTCGAAACATAAGATATGCCAAAATCAAGTTGGCATATCTTAATAATAGAATTTACATATTGAATAAGGAATGGTTCGTCTAAACCAAACTCATGTCTTTTCTGAGCCAAAATCTCATCGGTCGGCTGGATATGGGCTGCTGTTAAATAAGCCTCAGCTGGGTCCACCGGTGAAAGATGAATCATTCCAGACGTTAAGAATGTGGCCAAAAGAAAAACCGGAATTATGGACATAATTCGTTTCATTATATAGGTGCCCATGAAAACCTCCTGCTACTTATGCTCGATGCTAATTCCTGTGAATGGATGTTCGTCACGATTAGCAGGGAAAGTAAACTTCGTAATATCCTTTTGATAAATTGCTGTTTTCTTAAGATAAGAAATAGGAATAATCGCTCCTTGGTCTTGGATTGATTTTAAAATAGACGAGTAAAGCTGTTGACGTTGTTCCTCATCTCTTGTTTGGGGGACCTCTGCCATTTGTTTGAGTAATTCATCTTTGTTCGGGTATGCTGAAATTGCCTCATTAAATCCAAACCCTTCTGAAGCAACAATGTTTAAGAACGTATGGGGATCATAAGGCGCTCCATAGTTACTAAAGAAATTGATATCAAATTTATTATCTTTGAATCGCTGAACTTGCTCTGTTAATTCAACCCCAACAATGTTTAATTTAACACCAATGGCTGCCCACTCAGATTGAAGTGTTTCTGCCATTACTTTCTGAATTGATTCTGCTGAATTATACATCATCTCGATTTCAAGTAACTGTCCATCTTTTTCACGAACAGTTTTCCCTTTAGGAAGCGTCCAGCCTGCTTCATCTAATAACGTTTTCGCTTTTTCTGCATCATATCCAATTGACTTAACATCAATGTCTTTCGTGTAAGGGAGGTTTGCTGGTAAAATATGATCTGCTTTTTCTTCATATCCAGAAGTGATTCCATTAACCATTGCTTCTTTATTAAAACCATAATGCAGCGCTTGTCGTACGCGTTCATCGGAAAGCTGGGCTTTCTTCGTATTTATAACAAGCTGCCTTGTTGCGACTGGTTCAGAAATGCTAGTTTTATAATTATCAGTGGATTCTAGTTGTTTAAAAGCATCTATACTGATGACACCCTCTCCATAAATAAGGTCTATGTCACCTTTTTCAAAAGCAAGCACCCTCGTTTCCGCATCAGGTATAATTTTCACCTTGATTTTTTCTACTTTTGGGAGCTCACCCCAATAATTTTCATTGCGTTTGTAAATAGTATATTCATCAGCTTTATGCTCTTCTAAAATCCACGGACCTGTACCGATTGGTTCAACGACACCTTTTGCGGTATCACCATCTTCAGGGAATCCAGCTTCACCTAAAAAACGTACTGGCCGAACAACAGCTAATTCCTGAATAGTTGGATAATATGGTTCAGTTAAAGTCAGTTTAAAAGTATTTTCGTCAATTACTTCCGTGCGATCTATTTTCGTAATAAAGCCTAACCAACTATGTAATTCAACATTATTTAAAATAGCATCAAAGTTCTTTTTTACAATTTCTGCATTAAAATTTGTTCCGTCTGAAAATTTCACATCTTGACGCAGATGAAACGTATATACTTTTCCGTCATCAGATATTTCCCATGACTCAGCCAGATGCGGTTTTAACTCGCCTCCATCTTGGTAGCTTACTAACGGTTCATACATCATCGACTGAGCAAATAATTGTGATGGATTATAAACATGCGGATTCATTTCACCTACATCTCTAGGCCAGGCTATCACTAATATGTTGTCATCTTCGCCTTTGGGCATAGAAGCATCGCTAGCATTTGTGCAGCCAAATAAAAGTGTTGATAATACTAGAATAAATGCAATTAAAAATAACTGTCTTTGCCTATTTCCTCCATTAATCATACTATCTCCCCTTCAGTTGCAAATGATAATCATTTTCAAATTCTAATCAGTTTCCATGATACTGTCAAGTCCTAGTTCCATCTGGATATTGAGAGTTTATTTGGACTCTCGGAGAATGAAACTTCTAATTCAGAATATGGATTAATCGATAATGGTTCTGACGCCTATATATACTACATTTTGATAAAGAAAAAACGAGGCAATGCCCTCGTTTTTTCTTTTATTGATATTTCGCTATAAATAATTTAAATACCATCATTCGTTCACCTGTACGAGTGCTTATATCAGTATAAAAATTTTTCACTTTTTCTCCAGTTATCGTTAATATAATATCCTTAAGACCTTCTTTACCTGATTCAACCAATTCCGAACGAGTTTTCTTTATAGTTAACATTCCCTCTTTTGTTTTACAAACGGTATATGCAGCTGGTGTTAAAATACCTTTTAGATTTACAATTATCATTTCCCTTAATAGATCTGTCTTAACTGATACAGACCCACGCCCAAGAAAAGCTTTTCCCAATGAGTTACTGCCTTACTTATCTCAGATTCATAAGAACCTTTAGATCTTTTCATAAAATAGAGTACTAAAGAAAAGAAGTGCAAATTGCACTTCTTTTAACATTTCTTATTACACAAACTTGCCCCGTTTGTTGAACATAATAGTTCCCCTGTTTGGTAGCTGATATTGAACATAAATACCCTTTACTTTTAATGCATTATATAACATCCATTTTAAGGAGCTCTTAAATTAGTTCAATTAATGCCTTTGAGTTTTTCCCACTCACTTAAGTACATATCTGGTATGTTCTCAGGTTCTGAAGGGAGTTTACAGATAAATTCTAATGAATTTCCATCCGGATCATGAAAATACACCATAGCATGGGCTTGATCTGGCATTACAATTGGTTCAGCAGGTTTAAAACCGAACTCTTCACGTATATCAATGCCCCTTTGCTTTAACCATTGCTTTGCATTTTTTAAATCCTCAAAATCTACCTTAAACGCTATATGTCTTAAGGATGGGTGGTATTTTGTATTAACACCCTGGTCACTTTCCCATAAACCAATCCAGCTATCATTCTCTACTATCCAAAAAAACGCTGTCTTTTCATACCTAATTGCTAACTTTAAGCCTAAGCCTTTGTAGAATTCAATCGACTTTTTTAAATTACTTACTGGTAAATGCGCTTCATATAATCCTCTAATCATCTATTTCCCCTCCTTTTATAATGTATAGCATACAATTTAGTAAAGGAGTCTACGATGGAGCATAGTTTGAACTAACCTGCGACTTTTGAAGTATTTATATCTACATTCTCTTATACTAAGCTACCCCTTTAGCAAAATAAGAAAAAGGCGCCTAATTTAGCAGCTGAACTTGAGCATAAGCACCTTTATGTTAGAAACGACTAGGCTGGACTTCGACATTCCTATTTTTCATTCGGGTCAAATTTTCTTACGTGATATTCTTGCATTACCCATTTACCTTCTGTTCCCCAATCTTTTTTTAAGGTTACTGGAAAATGTCCAAAAAATTATGGGCACCTGTAAATGTAACGAATTCAATCATAACTTCGAAATACCGAGAACCAGAGTGACGAAGTTTTTTAACTTTTATAACCCTTTCACAAAATGAACCTATATTAAAGGCTGTTCCGTAATAATCATCTACTGCCGCAAACATTGGTTGCGTTAAAAGGTCAATTACTGCATCCTCTAATAAATTAAATTAGCATAAGTGGTAGTTGTTGTATTCATTAAAACAGCAAAGATAAGGATGGCAAGTAACCTTTTCATTAAATCACCTACAAAATGTTTTTGAAGGTATTTTCCCCTGACAAGAAGACTATATTCTTATTCCACTACCTCCCTTTAGTTCAAAAAGAAAACAGCCGCCTGTTTGGCAGCTGGTCTTAAACATAAGGTATTAACTGCATGCAGAAATTTTTCTAGACCATCCCGTTTTAAACAAAATGGAATATGAAATTACCAGACTAAATATAAGCGACACAAAATTCCGATAAAATAAAAATATCATTCTGAAGGATTTAGGGCTCTGGGATTTTTTTAATAATTCTGACATGAACTAACTGAAGCATTAATAAGGAATTTATTTTTGTTACATAATATACCTAGTTGGTTTTTTTGGGAGGCTCAAAAATGGAAAAATCAAAAATTAACCCTTGGCAGTTATTTTCATTAATTGTTTTATTTGAGCTGGAAACCCCCTTATTGTCCCTTTGGGAGTAGAGGCGAAGCAGGACGCTTGGTTGGCGGAATTATTAGGATTAACAGGCGGTATCGTTTTATTGCTCCAATATTATTACTTATATCACCATTTTCCGAATTTGCTATTGACAAGTTACACCCAAAATTTTTTTAGAAAATATATAGGCTGGATAATAGCTTTGTCATACTTTTTATTTTTTATCTATGGGGCATCAAGAGATTTAAGGGAATCTAGTGAACTTTTTTTGCTCGAATTTAGTGAAACCCCCATGGATGTAATGAGCGCGATAATGATAATGCTCGTTTATTATGCTTTGCATCATGGAATAGAAGTGATAGCAAGAATAGGGGGACTTTATTGTTGTAGTCTTAACGATAGGGGTTTTGCATTTTTTTATCGATTAGTTCAAATATTTTTCAGTTTGAGAACTTGATGCCTGTATTAGAAAATGGGTGGGGCCCCGTTTTCACAACTGCATTTCCTGATCGCGTTTTTTTCCCTTACGGTGAATTAATTTGTTTTACTGTGATTCTTCCATACTTAACTAAACCGGTTGATGGGATGAAATTAGGAATGGCTGCTACTATTTTAAGCGGTTTAATTTTAACTATGAACATTGTGCTTGAAATCTCTGTTCTTGGTGTAAATGGATTATCAAACACTGTGTTTCCTTTGTTGGATATGGTCGAAAAAGTAAATATAGGCGGATTTATACAAAAGCAGGACGCTTTGACGATGGCTGTTTTAATTATTGGCGACTTTTTTAGGTAACTGTATTTGCTTATGCAGCAGTGATAAGTGCAGCCGACTTATTCAAAGTTAAAAATCACCGCATGCTTGTGTTACCTATAGGGGGGATGATTATTTATACTTCCATGGTCGATTGAGCATGCAGAACAGTGGAAAATGGTTCTTAGGTCTGTCTTTCCCCTGTTTGAATTTGCCATCCCATTGCTTTTAATCATCCTCGCTTCTATTCGTATACTTTTTAGCAGCAGTAATATGGATTAACTTACTATGATCTAATGCTCCTCCTATAGAGGAGCCTATAACATTCCCATAAGGCTAGGATTGCATCGTGCCTGATAACCGCACTTTCGTCTTTACCAATTTTTAAATTTGTGGAATTTCCCGTACATGTGAATGTAGTGTCAAAATAAGACACATAGGTTCAGTAGGCCAGTCCTTCCTAAAAGAAGGAAAGGAGTAAATCTATATGATTGTAATTTTAGGAATTCTTTTAGTCGTTATGGTGATTGCGCTTATTGAAGTTCCTTCCCTGTTGAAAAAAGGATTAAAACGGGAAATATGGGTATTGGGGATTCTGCTCCTTTTTGGGACTGGGTTAAATATCGCCCAGGGATTGCAGATAAATATCCCAAATCCTTTGGATTGGATCAATGTTGTTTATAAGCCATTTAGTGATTTTCTATTTGGTTTATTCAAGTAGAATGGAAAGAGGGAAAGAGAATGCTGGAAAAAGGAAAAATTAATGGCAGGCAATTTACAGTATTGGTCATTATGTTTACGACAGGAAGCTCTCTCTTATTGGCCCCCTCCATGCTATCTTCCGAAGCCAAACAGGATGCTTGGTTAGCTGCAATACTTGGAGTGGTAGTAGGGGGATTATTAGCATGGTTATATCAATCACTCGGAAATTTATATTCCGATATGACTTTGGTTGAATATAGCGAGAAAATACTTGGAAAATGGATAGGAAAAGCCGTCTCTCTTTTGTTTTTTACTTTTGCATTTCTCCTGGCAGCACTCGTTCTTCGCAATATAGGAGATTTCATTACAACCCAATTCATGCCAGAAACGCCGATCCAATCCATCCATATCATATTTCTCATCATTGTCATGATGGGAACACGCCATGGGCTTGAAACGATCGCGCGCTCTGGAGAAATTTTATTTCCATTGTTTATCGTGTTTTTTCTTTTGCTTGTCCTCTTGACTTCTCCTCAAATCGAGGTGGAAAAAATACAGCCGATTCTTGAAGATGGAATAAATCCAATACTGCGTAGTACCCTTCTATTTATCGGTTTTCCTTTCCTAGAGCTGGTTATTTTCTTGATGATTTTCCCCTACGTGAATAAACCAAAAGAAGCTGGAAAGGCTCTTTTCATGGGAACTTGGATGGGGGGAGTGATTTTAATCCTACTGACGGCTCTGGCTATCCTGGTTGAGGGTCCAGATTACACATCGAGAAATTTATATCCAAGCTTTTATCTGGCCCAAAAAATAAACATAGGGAACTTTTTACAGAGGATAGAAGCCATCGTAGCAATCATGTGGTTTATTGCTATCTATTATAAACTGACTATTTGTTTTTATGTATCTGCTTTAAGTCTTGCCCAAATATTGAACCTAAAAGAGTATCGGATGCTAGTATTTCCTTTAGGGATGATTCTTATTGTGCTTTCCATTGTAATTAGTCCTAATATCGTTTATTTAGTTAGCATTATCATAGATATATGGACAACTTATGCTTTAACATTTGGGCTTTTTCTTCCACTGCTTTTGTTGGGAATAGTTGCAGTTCGAAGATATGTTAAACCTATAGGTGATGACAAGGAAGGATAAACTGGGATCCAAATCCTCTTGGAAACACAGAGTTAAGTTTGACCCAATGGCACTTAAATCTTCTCCCGTTCATAAATATGGAGTTCTAGCTATTATATCCATACTTTTACACTAAGTTTTTAGAAAGCTGCAGAGTTTAAGAAAGACTACAAAATCAATTAAATGCTATAAATACCAATTAAATACAGAATTTAACATGTAAATAAAGAGGCTGACTCAAAAGGTCGTTGAACGACGACTCTTTTGAGTCAGTTATTTATTTTGAGATCATTTTAGCACATATAAGAACCAGCGCGTTGTAATGTCGGATGCGACGTTCGTCCTTTTTCCCTTACTGGGATTGGTCAGCCTTAGACCACTTCACAACTGACGTGCAATTAATCAGTGTAATCGAAAACGAACCTACAATTATTTCGTTTCCTTTGGCTGTATAACGTTTATAACTATCTTCCGTTATAGGTCGGCCATTAACCCCCTCGGACTGTCGTTCAGGCAGTTTAGCTTTCATCCTTGTTTACAATTTCTCGTCTTGCCATTCAGTCGTATCGTGGTAATTCGATAACTTATGGCTTTCCCAACATGCTACACTCCCCGATATTTGGTTTCCCTCACGGATAAGTTGGGTGACGACAGGCCATTGTGGTCTAGCCTGCTCCTTGCTAATGGAGATTTCTTATATGACCTTATGGCCGCACTTGTAAATGGCCGGTTGCTCCCACGGGAGAAATCATAGGATGAATGGTTGAATGGTTGAAAATCGCGTTTCTACGCGATGATGGGCTGCGAGTAAATTCCATGGCACACCGTATTCTTCTTGAGCTGCCTTATATTCTCTGGAACATCACAAATAATCCATTTTATCAGCATTTGATCACCTCAAAAAATAAGTTTATGTCTTAAACAAAAGCTCACCTTTTCAGGTAGATCTGCTTTTTACATTAGGAACGCTTAAGTATACTTTTTATTTTCCGTGTCATAAAAGCTTACAAACCAATAGCAATATCACTCACTAGTCTATATGATGATAGTAATCATATAAAAGGGGTGTTGAGAATGAGCTTTTTCTACTTGATGTTTCGACTACTAGTTATGGGTGAAAATGATTGTACAGCTGGATTCAATCTTGCTGAATCCTTTACCGGAAATGAAAACTATTGGAATCCAGCCTTGACTTGTATGAAGGAATAGAGGGACGATCTTTGGTGCCTGGTCGTAGATACGTTAATTGATTAACGCACCTACGACCAGGCATTATTATGTCAGATGCATTTTAGTATTGCTCTACAATCGTAACCTAAACATAAGGATAGAGTGTAATTCTTGCTTCAAAATTGCGCCCGATCGCGGAATATACTTTAGTTCGAGCCTGCCCCATATATAAAAACAACCAGAAGCAGCAAAAAGAAAAGAAGAAGCAAAAAAAGCCGAAAAGCAATAGCGCGATGCAATGAAGAAAGCGGAAGTAAATAAGGTTCAAACTAAACAAGACAACAAGGAATAATATAATTTGGCGAGCAGGAAATATACAAATTCCTGCTCTTTTCTATGTTTACGAATCACATAAATGATCCTTACATAGACATCGTGCTTTTCCTTAGATTTTTACGAACGAGCTGTTTATCACAAAATAATCAAGTAGGACTTGTGATACTTTTTATTTTTCATGTTAGATAATCTAACACGTTTGTAGATGCGTTTTTAGATCTTAGCTATAATGGATAGCAGACCATCAAGAAGTTCAAACTCTAAGCCATCCAATTAGATTTTAAGTTGGAGCGAAAAGTACATAAGTTAATCATTTTAGGGAGGTTGGCCTCTTGAAAGGAAAAGGACAAATATCTGCACTAGTTTTATCTACTTTAGCTATGATTACCTCTTTTACCGTCTGGTCGGTTTTCTCACCAATAGCTGCTAATATACAAGAACAATATCAATTTTCAGACGCTGAAAAAAGTCTTCTCATTGTGACTCCTGTTATATTAGGATCTTTAATGCGTATTCCAATGGGCGTTATCGCCGATAAATACGGGGCAAGGAAGGTATATGCCTTAACTATACTTTTCACGATTATCCCTACCATAGCCATCAGCTTTTCAAACACTTACGGATTTCTATTGTTTTGGGCCTTTTTTATAGGGATGTCTGGGACGACATTTGCGATCGCCGTATCGTATGTAACCAAATGGTTTCCAGCAGAAAAACAAGGGGTTGCTCTTGGGGTATTAGGGATTGGGAACTTAGGCACTGCCGTTGCCTCGCTAACCATTCCTTCTATTGTAAATACTTTGGGGATGAACGGAGCTTTTTGGGGATTAGCCCTAGTAAATGGAATCATGGCCTGCATATTTTATTTCGGAACAAAGGATCTCCCTAAGCCGAAAGAAACCAAAACGATAAAAGACGCTTTATCGGTAGCGAAATATAAAGATACGTGGGTATTGTCCTTATTTTATTTCTTAACCTTTGGGGGATTTGTAGCCTTTGGATTTTATCTACCGACATTATTACAAGATACTTTCCAGCTATCGACCGTTACAGCAGGATTGAAGGTTGCAGGTTTTGTTATTGTTGCGACCTTAATCAGACCTTTTGGTGGATATGTTGCTGATAAATTTGGAGCAAAAGTGGTTTTAACTGTTTTGTTTGGTGGGATTATCCTTTTATCATCCCTAATGGCTTATTTTATCAATGATTATCTATTCTTTAGCATTTGTTGTCTTTCGATGGCTTTATTTTTAGGTGCGGGCAATGGCGCTGTTTTTAAACTTGTTCCTAGCGTTTCCCCAAACAATACAGGCGCCGTTACAGGTATTATCAGTGCGGTGGGAGGGATTGGAGGCTTTTTCCCGCCACTTGTTATGGGGCTCTTAAAAGGAATGACGGGAAGCTATAGCTCAGGCTTTATTTTACTGGCATTCTTTGCATTAGCTTGTTTACTCGTTCATATCTTTCTTTATCAAAATAGAGGAAGTGCTGCACATGTCCGCATAGTGAAAAATTTAGAGCAAGGTAAATCATAAGACGGATAAACACCGCCACTTACTGTACCTTTATGTCTAAATATTTTATCAAGCTTCTGTTTAACATGGAAAAGGCATACGAATCATTATGCAGTTTGTTGTTCTATGGTATTTTTGTTAGTTCCCATGCAGATCTAATCGCTATAGCTAATTTAATTGGATGACCATGCCCCTTAATGTGTAAATACATAATTCGAGGTGACTCACCTAGAAAATGATTGTGTAGTGCAGAAACCTGAATTCCTTGATGAAAAAGTTTGCTCATGACAGGCTGAACTGCGTTTTCTGTAAGAACTAAATCACCCATAACCATTGTTTCCTTACCCATTTGTTTAAAAGCCGTCCAGCCCCCTAAAGTTTAACTAGCCCGGATTGGCATTTCATTGACAGTTACTTTCAAATCACTACTCAGAAGACTTTGCCTCAACAAAGCAATTAGGAGCCTTCCAAAATTGAAGCTGCAGACATGTTCTGCTTTTCCAATTGAAGCAGAAATGTTTTCATTTCGATTCCGCCCCGATAGCCGGTCATAGCACCATTTTTTCCAATAACACGATGGCATGGGATCGCAATTAATACAGGGTTGGCACCAATTGCTTTTCCTGCGGCACGGACTGCCAGGGGCCTTTGAATTATCTCAGCAATATCCGAATAGGAGGCCGTTTTGCCATAAGGAATTCGTGTTAACGCCTCCCAGACCTCCTCTTGAAATGGAGTCCCTTTTACATCCAGTGGCATTGAAAAAGCTTGTTTGTTTCCTCGCAGGAACTCTTGCAATTCATTGATATACGGCAGCAGTGAGTCTTTATTTTCAGATAGCTTCAATGATGGGAAATATTTTTTCAGTGAATCTTCAAACTCATCATAGGACTGATTGGGAGAACCAATATAGCAAAGTCCTTTTTCTGTTTTTGCCATATAAAGACTCCACTTCCCCTCCTGCATAGAGGCCCATTCTATCGTTTTTTCATTATGTTTCATGATCAATCCCCCCGCTCCTCAAATAGTTTTTCCGATAAGCTGCAGGTGTTGTACCCAGCTTCTTTTTAAATAACGAAATAAAATAGGGTGTGCTGGCAAATCCAGCAGACAATCCAATTTCCGCTATCGTCTGTTCTGTCGTCTCCAGCATTTGGACCGCTCTTTCCAGCCGGACTTTCTGAATATATTCAGCAGGCGATATACCAGTAACCTTCTTAAATTGCCTCTGCAAATGAAACGGGCTTCCATGAAAAATTTCTCCCAATGAATGTAATGAAATCGGCTGGCTATAATGCTGGTCAATCCACTCTGTCATTTGCTTTATCCATTCCTCCACAGGCAAAATCAGCCCATCCGGTTTACACCGCTTGCACGGCCTGAAATTTTCTTTCAGTGCCATATTGGCATTTCTAAAAATAGTCACGTTTTCGATATTCGGCAGCCTGGATTTGCAGGAAGGCTTGCAAAAAATGCCTGTTGTTTTGACGCCATAAAGAAATGTATCATCATAAGCCTTGTCGCAATCTCTAATTGCTTTCCAAAACTCATCAGGAATAGCTGTCTTTTCATAAGCCACTGCTCTCACCTCTGTAACAAAGTATACACAAAAACATTTCCATTAAAATCATTCCTCAATATAAAAGCAAGATAACGTAATACTGAAGAGTTACAATAGAGAAAAGAAACCGGCATAAAGGAGGATAAAAAATGAGCTCTCACTCTATTAAATGGGAAGTTGATGAAAATGGCCTGGTCATCTTCACACCAAAAGAATTTAGCTTTTCAGAGAACCTGCGTTACCTGTCACGCTCTGCAAATGAATGTCTTTATGAGATTTCTGATCAGAAAATTACCCGGGCCCTATCCATCGAAAATGAAAGGCTGCTGCTCGAAATAAGTGCTGTGTCCGACAAATTCCTCACCATTCGTTTTTTAGGCAATCATGAACCTGGCAATCATCAAGTAAAGGCGGGGGCAGCGGCAACCATTCATGATTGGTTCGATTTAGGCACCAATCTGGCCCCTTTCTATGAGATGGCGCGAAAAGATCCATTATTGCATCAGCCTGCAAGTCAATTCTTCGGGCTGAGAGTTCTCGGGATTCCCGACTTGTTCGAGGCTCTTGCCTGGGGAATCCTCGGCCAGCAAATTAACCTCGCCTACGCTTATACGCTAAAGCGGCGGTTTGTTGAAAAATATGGAGATTACTTGGAGTATCGCGGAAAAAAATTTTGGCTTTTCCCCACACCTGAAAAAATTGCCGGCTTATCCATTGAAGATCTTGCGGACTTAAAAATGACTGTAAAAAAATGCGAATACCTCATTGACGTTGCCCGAAAGATGACAAACGGCGAGCTTGCGAAAGCTGATTTACTTAATGCTGGGGATATGAAGGCAGCTGAAAAAATGCTGACAGGAATTCGCGGAATCGGTCCATGGACAGCCCATTATGTTTTAATGCGGTGCTTGCGCTTCCCTTCAGCATTTCCAATCGATGATGTCGGCCTGCATAATTCAATCAAAGGGATCCTGGGCACCTCAAAAAAACCGTCCAAAGAGGAAATTTTAAAGTATTCAGCAGCATGGGAAAATTGGGAGTCCTATGCCACCTTTTATTTATGGAGATTTCTCTATTGAGTGAACATATTGCCGAATGGAGTGTTAGTTCAAAAAACAGTTTAACAGACTCTTTTTCTGATCAGCGTGCCCAAGAGCTCCTCCCTGCTGCATTTTACCATTAACGGTCGCAGCGGCATCTTCCTGTATGTTGAAAAAGATTGCTGCGCCCAAAGCGCCAGGAAATACTAAAAAGAGTTTTTTTCTCACATAAAAAATACATGGCAATGCCATGTATTTCAGGTTCATTATTCACTCCAAAAGGACCAAAGATTGCAGAGTCAAGCAGAGTCATATTTTTATTTAATTTTAATTTTTTTTCCGTTGAATTTAGTTAATGTGAAACCGCTAAATTTCTCATTGTATGTTGCTCGGTAATCCCGAAGCAGGCCTATAGCTGCTTCTTCCCCAAGCTTTAAACCTTCAATGCCATCTGAACGCCAATGAACGCCTGCTGTGTCCCGCCCAAGGGAGATATTCACCGCCAATTTATTGAGCTCTCCTCCTACAGTAAGAGGATGGTCCGAATAAGGAAGAAGTGAGAGCCCATCAGAACTGGCCTCCACTGGGTCCGGGATAATAAACGCCTCATTAAAAAATGCTTTAAGAATGGTAATTCCGGCACCAGCTATGCATGCATGGCCAGCAGGGTAGGCAGGATGGGTTGGACATCCTTCCGGGTATGCTATGGGCAGAAGATATGTGCCATACTTGCTGAACACATGGGAAATGGCTTTTGATTTAAGAAGCTCTGGGTGGATTGGATAACCTGCAGAACCACTTAGCTGATTATGGACTCGTCCTCCAAATTCCTCAGGGCGCAGTCTCCGGTGAATGAGGAATTTTTGAAACCAGGCAACTTCCAGAGCCAGCCTGCCTGCACGTGTAACCATGTCCAAAATGTGTGCAGCACCGAAGGTAACAAACCCTCCCTGTGTAGCCGATTTATGATAGGGATTGTTTGGATCCAGAGCCTCACGCCCATAACCAAGCAAGATTAAACACGCAGATAACGGGCATTGAAAAGAGAAGTCATAGTGGACATATTCCCCCAAATCCCGTCCATTACGGATATAGCGAGAGATAGGATCTGTCTGGGATGGTGATGAGGGTGCCCCATTTTGAATGGCAAGCCATTTATCATAAGAGGTCAAGT
The DNA here is from genome assembly GCF_000518885.1 of Bacillus sp. J33. Taxonomy (GTDB): domain Bacteria; phylum Bacillota; class Bacilli; order Bacillales; family Cytobacillaceae; genus Cytobacillus. The sequence goes on from NZ_JAEL01000004.1 coordinate 96,925, forward strand.
AGTCTGCTCCTGGCAAAGTTGTGCGGTATCGTTGAGTGATCGTTGTGGCACCGCAGGGAATATCCTTCCAAAGGAATTGTGAGATATAGGGCCCAGTGAGATTGCCGGCGAATTCACTGCGGAATAAGGTAGCAGGAGTCACTTTCCCATTGGCTTTCGGCCCGCGAAAATCGGAAAATCCTGATAACTCCTCTGCTGCTTCCTGTATGAGCGGATTCGTGCCATACTCTTGAAAAGGAATGTCCCGAGTTAGCGCCTGCCAGTATAGCTCAGCCATCTCTCCTGCTTGCCAGGCGCTGCTGAATGCTGGAGGCACTGGCATATCCAATTGCTGACAATCCTGTCCTGTAAGATCATAAGCGTAAGCAGCTTGAGGATTTGAAAGTTTAACTGTTCCTCCAATAGGTATGGATTCGAAATCTTCCGGATTGCCGGTCTTTAAGGCTTGGATATAACTGTTATACGCCGGGATATCTGCCTCTCCGAGCGAATTATGCGGCAGTCCCTTTGAATAGTTCCCTATCTTTGCTGGATATCGCTCCTCATCCCCGTTGCATGGATGATCGATGGGAGGTGTAATCAAATGGGCTGCTGCAGACATAAGCCGAATGCAGAAGGATTCCTTCATTCGTGACCATCCAGCTTTAGGTGCGACTAGGCATCCTTTTTTCTTATCATAATAAATTTTCTTTTTTTCCATATTTCTCTCCTTTTCAGACTATCTTTCCTTGCTCTGCAGCTGCAATATTTAGATGGTGTATCCTTCCTGATATACGTTCTTTTCAGTATATTCATAAAATAATTGGAAGTATGGGTCATAAGCCAGGAAACTTCCCATTTTCTCTTCCGTTTTTATAGCACAAAAAAGAGCTGCCGCAATGACAGCTCTAATGCTAATGGGACGAGGGCACAGCCCTCTGTCCCATCAAGTCATGATTCATTCAATACAGGTTTTCCCGCCTCGACAAGCACTTGGTCGCGCCCTAATAAAATGGCTAGTATGATGATAAATGCCCCAGTTCCAATAAGGAGCCATTCGATGGCGATGACATCAGCGATTGGGCCGAAAATAAGCATGCCAATTGGCATCATCGAAGTCGAGATCATACCCATTACGCCAAATACTCTTCCTAAATAATTCTCCTCGATTTTCTCCTGTAATAATACGGTTGTCGGTGTATTAAAAATTGGCATGGCAACACCGAATAAAGCCATGAAAACTAAATAGATCCAAAAGACTGGAACGATGCCAAGCGCAAATGTACAGGCTCCCATAATAAGGCTTGCGAATGTCATCGTTTTAATTTTATTTTGAAAGCCTCCCCAGGAAGCAATAATTCCCCCGCCTGCCATCATGCCTATAGAAAAGGCAATTTCGATTGCGGTCAGTTTCCACACGTCATTGCCAAAGCTGCGTGTAACCTGCAGCGGTGTCAAAAAGGCTGCAGGGGCCATCAAAACAAAAAAGATTGCAAAGAATAGGAAGAATTTCTTCAGAAAACCATGGCTATTGACATATTGCAAACCTTGTTTAAAGTCACTGAAGTAGCTCGTTGTTTGTTTTTCTGAAGCCTTCTCATGCACAGAGATTTTTAAAAAGGCTAACAATGTGACTATCGCAATCGCTGCGGTAATAACATCGATAAAAAAGATGATTTCAATGGATGCCATCGCTAATAGTGCGGCGCTGACCATTGGAGATACAAACATAATGACAGCTTGAATACTTCCATTTGCTCCATTCACCTTTGTCAGCTTATCCTTCGGTACAATTTGCGGTAAAATGGCACCGACAGCAGGTGTCTGAATTCCTGTCCCAAGAGCACGAATTGCTGCCATTACAAAAAGCAGCCAAATCGCGTCATATCCCATTAAAAAGAGAATGGCAAGAATCAGTGTTGACAGCGCAATAAGGCCATCTGCTAATATAATCAGCATTTTTCGGTTATAGCGATCCGCCCAAACTCCTGCAACCGGTGATAAAAGAAAGGTTGGAATAAAACCGCAAATGATGTACAGCGTCATCATCAAACCGGATTCCGTCGTCAAAGTGATATACCACATAATCGCGTATTGAACCAGGGACGATCCAAAAAGTGATATCGTCTGACTGCTTAAAAAGAGAATAATATTCTTTAACCAATTCTCCTTAAGATTGTTATTTACTGTATTCATTGACTAACAACTCATTTCTATTAAATTTTATAAAAATAAGCTTTACCTACATTCATACATCAAACCGTTCTATATTTAAAGACAGCAAAAAAGAGGGGAAGCTCATCCCCTCTTTTTTAAATAACCGATAAATAAAGGTTTCCTTAAAAAATAGACAGACCAATCCCGTTGCTCTGAACATAGGCAGAGCCCTCAAACGTATGAAATTAACGAATGAAAAGCGGGAATCTTAATCTCATTGATGCTGTCAAAAGGAAAACCTCCATTTCACTTATAATTGAATTAATCATAACAAAAAAGGCACCATTTTGGCAAATACTTTCAAAATGCAAAAGGGGGATATTTTTAGGGCGAACATCCTCTTACTTCAGCCGTTTCCCTTATTTTCACCGGGCTATTGCTGAAATGCTGATGACGCGAAGGGACCGATCTATTGGAAAAGGGACCGAAAAAAATGAGTTTTTGACCGATAAATTGAGAAAATTGTTATATCGGATTTTCTTTTAACTTAAACAAATCCCCTCTCGCATACAATCAAGGCACGCTATCAGTTCAAATCCATTCTTTTTTTAAAAAATCAGCTAACCGAATATTACTTTCCTGTATCTTTTCCCTTATCGGGGAGATGAAGGACAATATGGAATAGAAGTACAAATGAAATGTCCTTCATAAAGGGGTTGAAGGACATATTGGATTAGAAGAACAGATAAAATGTCCTTCATACAGACTTTCAAGGCTTTTAATTCATTCTTCAACCCCTTGGCGTGCCCATTCCTTTTTGTTAGCCAATATTTAATAGTACAAACTTTAGGATAACTCATCTACACTTCATACATGAAACATTTGGGGATTCATTCACTTTCTTGATAAACCCGCTTTAAAATAAATCCTTGGAGGAAAAAAATCCACTTACCTCAATTCCTTGTTATACTTTGTCTCAATCAGCGGCAAAAAATAAGGGGTCCGGCGGGATAAAAGCAATAATTCCTGGTTAAACCACCAATCTGATTGTAGAGTTTTGAATTCAGCCACCAATGCTTCCTCTTTATCACTAGATGCTGCTACAGGCTGGTCAAGTCCGTACAAAGGATCTAGAGTGTATAGGCTGCTGCCGCCTAAATAGTTATTTTCTGTCCCCACATAGTTTGCTACTACAGTATAAGCTTGCGCACCGATTGCGACTGCATCCCAGGTCACCATGGCGCGATCTGGATATTTATTTGCTGACATCGTTTTATTAATTTCCATTTCTCCTCCATACTGACCATGCCAAGCAGAAGGAATTGCGATGATATCAGCACGTTTCACAGCTAATACTCCTGCTGCTTCAGGATATTGGGCATCCTCTCCGATAATCATTCCGATTTTCCCCAGATCCTCTGTTTGAAATACAGGTAAGGAATTCCCTTCTTTTGCCCACTTTCGATCACTTTCACTAAGGTGTGTTTTTTGATAGGCACCTGCAAGTTTCCCTTCTTTTGAAACAAGAATGGCAGAATTATATAAGTTATGATTATTTTTTTCTATTAACCCAAATACGATGGATACCTGATATTCTTTTGCAAGCTGTGATATAAATGAAGCAGATTCTCCATTTAAATCCTCTGCAAGCGATTCTATCTCAGTCACCTCTTTTCCATCTACTGGTCCTGTTAATGATAATTCAGGGAGCACAACGAAATTTAAGTCTTGATTCTGCGATTTAGCCTCTTTAAGTAATTTAGAAATTTTCCTCTTGTTTTTTTCCTTATCTCCAATTATAGGTTCATATTGTAAGGGTGCTGCGACAATTTCTTTCGAATCAGTGTTTTTAGTATAATCCCATGGTTCAATATAAAGCATTAGCTCTTGATAAATTTCCGGTCTCCTATTGGATAAATACTCTTTGTTTTTATTGTTATAAAGCTTAGGGTCAATTTCGGCATAGGTAATTGTGGGTTCATCTATGTCCTCCTCTTCTGTCATGACCACTTGTGCTTCTGCAAGCTTTTCGCCATTAGGCGACCAGACTGCGCTTCCGCCGATCATATGAAAATCTTTTTCAGTATTGGACCGGTTCGCACTAACAATATACATCCCATTTTGCTGTGCCCGAGCAGGCAAAGCCGAAATGGTTTGAGCGGATGAGTTCGTAGGAAAAGCTAAGATATCAGCACCTGCAATTCCAGCTAATCTTGCTGTCTCAAAATAAGCAGAATCCATGCAAATGTTTATGGCGATTTTCCCTATTTCTGTATCGAATACAGGCACTCCCAGATCTCCCCAGGCAGCCCAGTGCATCTCCGTTTCCCACAATTGGGTTTTACGATACTTTCCTATGTAGCCATCAGGTCCAACGAGAGCTGCAGAGTTATAGTACATATTGGTTTTTTCATCTACTTCGGGCATTCCAAATACCATGTATCCATTATATTTCTTTGTTAATTTTTCAAATTCTTCTGTTGTTTTGCCTGGAATGGTATCGACAAATGGTTTAATGGATTCCCGGTCGGCATAATAATATCCAGTTGTGGACATCTCTGGTGCTACAACAAGCTTAGCCCCATTTTTAAATGCCTTTTCAGCTACTTTCAATAGCTCCTCTACGTTTTTCTCTCTTTCGTTTAAGATTGGATTAAATTGAATGGATGCAACTTGAAACGGTTTAGCCATTTGCGAATTTTTTTCAGCTGATTCTTCTTTGGATGTGTTGGATGTACAACCTATTAACATAAGTAATGAAACAAATGCAATTACCAGAAAAACCTTTTTTGTGCCTTTCATATAACTACTCTCCCTCTGTTATTGAAATTACTTTTGCCCTGGGGGGTATTTACATCATGAAAAAAAGCCTCGGACATTTACACATTATTCATGTCCGAAAGCTTTTTCTAAGTTGTTTATTCATGTTAGCCATGTCTAAGAGTATCAGGTCCCAGCTGTCATTCCGCACGCTCTTGCCAGCAATTCGACAAGATGAATGGATTCAGGCTGCGCCTCACCAAAGGTATTGATGCCATGTGTCATTTGAATCAGGCATCCTGGGTTGGATGTTACAACAATATCCGGTTTAATCTGATTGACTTCACTCATTTTTCCATTCAGTATTTTCATGGATTCGTCGTATTGTTGAATATTATAGACGCCTCCTGATCCGCAGCATGAGTTTTTGCTTGGCAATTCTATATACTGGACTCCTGGAATACGTTTAATCAGCTTTTCCGGGTAAGCTCCCGCTTTTTGTACATTCGTTAAGTGACAAGAGGGCTGATAGGTGACGACCTTGTTTAATGGTTCAGTAAACGGCAGTGAATCCAGGGAATAAAGAACTTCCGTTATGTCTTTGACTTTTTTCGAAAAGCTCTTCGCCTTTGATTCCCATTCTGTACCGATTTCTTCCTCCAATAAATGGTCGTATTCTTGAAGGAGTGCCCCGCAGCCTCCTGCATTTGAAATAATCGAATCCACGTCGAATCGGTCAAATGCCTTAAGGTTTTCCTTGGCTAATTGCCGTGCTTGCTTCATCTGGCCCTGATGAGCATGAAGGGCTCCGCAGCAAGTTTGTTCTTCCGGAACATATACATCACATCCGGAAACCCGCAGAAGCTCGAGTGTATAATAGTTTACGTGATAGAAGACCGCATCATTAATACAGCCAAGGAATAAAGCCACTGTTTTTTTGGCCGTTTCCGTTTTCGCTTTATATAGTTTGCCTCTTTTAATCTGGTATTTCTTTGCAGGCACTTCAGGCAGAGCTTTCTCAAAGCTTCCGATCTTTTTAACGATTTTCTCTGGCAGATTGGCGGACCGGACCGCCTTCTGAAGACCGCTTTTTTGATAGAGGTAATAGGAATTGCTTAAAAGCTTCATCCTTTTTGGCTTCATAAACAGCTGGCTTAAGGCAAAATCCTTAAAGACATGGTTTTCTTTAACACTGACCTCCATATCGTGAATGGTTTCCTTCGCCTTTTCCAATATAGAACCGTATGGGACATTGACAGGACACGCCACTTCACAGGCTCGGCAGCCTAAACAAAGATCAATTGGTTCCTTTAAATCTTCCAAGATATCAATTTTTCCTTCAGCAGCCATTTTGACTAAGTTGATCCTTCCTCTGGGGGAGGCACTTTCCGTTCCCATCGAAGCATAAGTAGGGCAGGCTGGAAGACAATAGCCGCATTGGATACATTGGTTGACTTCATCATAAGCTTTCTCATAAAGCGTGTTTGCCTTTGTTGCCTCTGCATTAAGCATTATGCGTCAGCACCACCTTATTTTGCCCTTTTTTCGGAAACATCTTGCCAGGGTTGAGGACATTATTTGGATCCCAGGCTTCCTTTATTTTTTTCATTAAATCCAAGCTGAAACCGAGCTCATTACGCATATAGGGAGCCTTTAAAATTCCGATGCCATGTTCGCCTGAAAGCGTGCCCCCTAAATCAATCGCTGCCTGAAAAATTTCCCCGACAGCAAGCTCAACTTTTTTCATTTCCTCTATATTTCGTTTATCCGTAATAATATTTGGGTGCAAATTCCCGTCTCCTGCGTGCCCGAATACGACTAAATTCAATTCGTATTTTTCACGAATCGCATGCAGCTTCTCGATCATTTCCGGAATCTTGCTTCGCGGTACGGTTGCATCCTCTGAGATTTTCGTCGGGCCTAATTGGGTAATTGCCGGAGACACCATTTTGCGTGCCTTCCATACCTTTACCCGATCTTCTTCTGACTTGGCTACCTTTACCTTTGCCCCAGGGAAGGTTTGACAGATTTTTGAACATTTATCGATTTCTTCATTTACAGATGCTTCATGACCATCCAATTCAATAATGACAATCGCTTCAGCATCCAGTGGAAGACCTGAAGGCTGGTAATGTTCAACTGCTTCAATGCAGTATTTATCCATGAGCTCCATGGCTGCCGGCAGAACCCCGGATGATAAAATATTGGTTATGGCTTTTCCGGAATCCACCACACTTTGAAAGGAAGAAAGCAAGGTCATTTTGTGGGCTGGTTTCGGTATTAAGCGCAAAGTGATTTCAGTGACGACTCCAAGCAGTCCCTCTGAACCCACGATTAGTCTTGTCAAATCAAAGCCTGTCACATTTTTAACGGTTTTGCCGCCTGTGCGGACAATTTCCCCCGTTGGCGTAACCAGCTCCAATCCAATGACATATTCCTTCGTTGTCCCGTATTTTAAGCCTTTGGGCCCACTGGAATTTTCGAGAATATTCCCGCCAATTGTGGATACATGGGAACTGCTTGGATCGGGAGGATAAAATAGCCCCTCTTTTTCCGCCTCTTCATGTATCGTTGAGGTAATGATACTAGGTGTTACAATGGCGAGCATATTTTCTTTATCGATCATTAAGGATTTGGGATACTGAGACATATCAAGAACGATTCCCCCCATAGTAGGTAAAGGTCCGCCACTTAAAGAAGTAGCGGATCCTCTAGGATAGACAGGAATCTGATAGGTATTTGCCAGCATAATTATTTTACTTATTTCCTCTTTGGATTGAGGCTGAAGCACAACATCAGGCAAATATTCACCGAATGAGGCATCGAAGCTAAATGAATACAAATCGGTCTTCTTGGTAAGAATCCTTTTGTCTTGGACGATTCCCTTTAGCTCATTCAGGATTTGTTCATTTATCTTACCCATTTTTATCAACACCCAATAAGGTTCGTGGATTTTCATTGATCATTCGTATTACTTGGTCTTCCTTTACTCCATGTAAAAGAAGTTCTTCTACAAAGCGGTTTAAGGCATGGACAGGAGCCTCATGATGCGGCTGGCCATAATCAGTGACTAAAATACAGGACTCATATCCGATTATTTCAATCGTTTTTGCCATTTCTTCTATCGTTAAGTCGTGAAAATCCGAACTGCAGGCTAAGAAACATTTTTCGATTATGCAGCCTTGCGAGGCAAAATATTTCTGATCCTCCAGGGGAATTTTCGATATTCCCATATCCGCATGCTGGATTATTATTTTTTCCACACCTGCTTCTTTAGCTGCCCGGACGATTTCATGTTGCTCTTCTAAAGACAAATGACCTGTTGCCAATACCGCATCGTAGTCTTTAATTAGCTGAAAAATGTCTCTTACTTCATCAATCAGGCGGCCATTATCCCCAATCGATACGGTTTTTTCAGACAAAAGGGGATTCCCATTGAACAGTTTCGTATTTTTCTTTTTGAAGTACTGCTGATGCTGTCCGGCAGAAAGCGTGGGAAACCATACAACCTTTCCCCCCATTTTCAAAGCTGTTTCAACCGCATATGGATTAAGTCCCCCTACATGCTGGTTTAAAACTATTCCTCCAAAAACATGGATAGAGGGTTCTTTTTCCTTTATAAGAAAGGCGCGCTCAACGGTTGATGACTCATGGCTTTTTAAGACTAATCCGCCCATCTTTGCCATCTTCGCATCTTCTACAAGCTGCCAGTCCGTTTGCTTTCGGCTGAAAATGCTTGGTGCACTATGAACATGGAATTCATAAGCACCCTCAAGCAAGGGATGAAATTGATTTTTCATGTATACAGTTACCACCTTTGAACGCTTCTTGTAAGAATTTATCGAGCTGGTCGTTTAAGCGGATAAACTCAGCATGGTCTCCAAACATAAAATCATTATGTTTCCCGTCAATCCAATAGAATGTTTTTGGAGAGTTCGCCTGCTGGTAAAGCGAAACAGATTCTGACTTTGGATGCAGAAGATTATCTTTTCCATGGCCGATAAATAAAGGCACTGGAGAAATCTTCCCGACAACATCCTCTGCATTTGTCTCTAAAATAGAATCGGTAAATAGTAACTGTGTCTCATGCCCAAAGCCATAAACGGAAGACAGCTCATTTTCGACATAATCCTTTGTGGCAGGATCAAGCGGATAGTGAATAAAGGTTGCTTCTAATCGGGATTTTCCTGTAGTAGCCCTTAATTTTCGATCTTCCTCCAGCACTTTTTCAATTTCGGCGAATTCTACATATGAATGAATCGATTTCAGCCATCTTTCTCCATTATAGAATCCATTTAACCCAGCTACTGCTTTAACTCTTTTATCTTTCGCTGCCACATGGATGACGTTGCAAGCCCCCATTCCCCAGCCAATAAGTCCAATTTTTCCTGTATCTACGCTCTCGTGAGCCGATATGTAGCTAATCGCATGCTGGATATCCCGTACTTGCTCCTCTAATAGGACTCTTCCTTTCTCCCCTTCACTATCAGCAAAACCGCGATAGTCAAAACCAAAGCAAAGGTAGCCTTTTTGTGTTAATTTTTCCGCAAAAAGTTTCGGATAAAATTCATTAAAGCCTTGATATCCAGAGTTAATGATTACAGCCGGATATTGTTTCCGATCGTCAAATTGATCAGGGAAATAATAGCTTCCCTTCAACTTTAATCCATCACTATAAAACTCTACCTTTTTTTCTAACATACTATTCACCTCTTAAATTAATGATTTAAAAATGGAAGCGTTTAATCAAAGAACTTGTAATACAAGTATACTACTTGACGAACTTTTTTCAATAGATAATTGTAATTTTCGAAAAATATTGTATACTTGTAATACAATGTTAACGCTTACTATACATAAGGGGGAGAAATATGAACAATTTTTCGATTTGGTCTTTAATGGTGGACATCAGTATTATTTCTGGATTGCTTTTAGCGGGAACGATTTTGCGTGCAAAAATAAAATGGATTCAATCGCTGTTTTTACCTGCAAGTATGCTCGCAGGCTTTATAGGACTAGCCTTAGGTCCGAGTGGAGCAGATATACTCCCATTCTCTGATCAGCTATCCTCCTATCCAGGATTATTAATCGCCGTTATCTTTGCCTCCATTCCAATTGGAGCAGCAAAAGCTAACCTAAGGGATATTATTCACCGTGTAAGAGAAATGTGGTCTTACTCCATGCTGCTTACAGTACTAATGTGGGGCGGTGGTGCCCTTTTTGGTCTAATCGCTATTAATCAAGTATTTAAAGACTTGCCAAGTGGATTTGGCTTGATGCTGGGAGCTGGATTTTTAGGGGGGCACGGAACAGCAGCTGCATTAGGCGAAGGATTTAGCAAATATGGCTGGGATGAAGCAATGACTCTCGGCATGACATCTGCTACAGTCGGAATCTTAGTAGCGGTTTTAGGCGGATTGTTTCTGGTTAAAAGTAATACAGAAAAAGGGCATACACAATTTATATCCAATTATAAGGATTTACCTGCTGAACTGCGCTCTGGATTGATGCAGCCGGATAAACGAGTTGCAATGGGAAAAGAAACGGTTTCACCAAGTTCCATTGATCCATTAGTGATGCACCTGTCAATCATTGCTTTTGTTGTAGGTGTTTCCTATTGGGTAACAGGATTATTGGAATCCATTTTGCCGGGAATCTCAGTCCCTTTATTTAGTGTCGGCTTTATCGTAGCCTTACTCTTCCAAAATAGTATCAGGAAAATAAAAGCCGACTCTTATGTGGATCAGCGAATCATGGAAAGAATCGGCGGAAGTGCAACCGATTATTTAGTAGCAATCGGAATTGCATCCATTAATATTACAGTTGTTATGGATTATGCTGTGCCATTAATTTTACTATTTATTTTCGGAATCATTTGGGCATACCTTATTTTCCGATTTATTGGACCTAACATTTTCAAAAATTTCTGGTTTGAGAAATCTTTATTTGGCTGGGGATGGAGTACAGGAACTGTTGCAATGGGATTAGCTCTTCTTCGCATCGTTGACCCTGAGCTGAAAAGTAAAACAATGGACGATTATGCGCTTGCATACATTGGTATGGTCCCCGTTGAAATTGCTATCATCACATTTTCGCCTATACTTGTTTCCAATGGATCACCTTGGATAATGCCAATTGCTCTTCTCCTTATAGGTGCTCTCATTATTGCTGTCCATAAATATTTGGGCCTATGGGGCCTCAGTGATAAGGGAAACATCAGCCAAAAAAAAATTAGCTAAGAGTACTAAGAGCCTTTTATCATTGTTGTTAACCATTTCATGGTATAATACTAACAAATAAAAGGCTCTTCTAGTTAAGGAGAATCAATGATGATAGTCAGGAAACGTGTGTCTGATCAAATTATTGAAGAAATTAAAAACAAAATAAAATCCGGTGAATTTCCAGTTAATTCAAAACTGCCTTCAGAGAATGAATTAGCCAAAATGTTTAATGTGAGCCGGGTCCCTATAAGAGAAGCATTAAGTGCATTATCTTCACATGGTATAGTTGAATCCGTTCACGGAGGCGGAAATTGGGTTCGCCCGAAGCCAATAGAAAAACTTTTAGACCAGCCTTTAATAGAGGTAATATCGTACAAACAGATAATGGAGCTACTTGAAACAAGGATTATTCTTGAAACAAAAGCAGCTGCATTAGCTGCAAAACGTCATGACCAAGACGATTTGAATAAAATATACCAAGCCCAGGAAATGCTTTTTAAAGAATTGAATGATCCGGATAAAATTAATGATGAAGCAGATTTCCTATTCCATCGTTCTATTCTTTACTCCACAAAAAATGAAGTTCTCATTAAAACCTTAGAAAACTTATCTGAAATCTACTATAGAGCTTTGAAAGCCACCTTAACCATTAATACAAAAATTAAAGGGAAAAAGAAACAGGTCTATGAAGAACATCAATCCATTTTGAAGGCTATCTCCCTTCGAGATCATGAAAGTGCAGAAAAACTGATGCATACCCATTTATCCAATAGTATGGAGAAGCTAAAAGCATGGCAAGATGATTTTATTGATAGGAATTTAGATAAACAAAACTAAATCATAGAAGGATCTCTCCTAAGCTTGTTCCAGCATGCATTTGCTTTTACAAGCTTTTTTTATTTTCGGGCAAGGCTTTCATTCCCTTCTTCTTTCACCGATCTAAGATCCAATAGGACGGCGCTGCTTAAGCTTCCAGCTTTTCTCCTATTTCCACCTGGCCATTGCTGAAATGCCGATACGACGCGAAGTGACCGATAAAAATGAGTGTTTGACCGATATATCCCGAAACAGGGAGATTTACTAAACCTGTTTTACTTGATATAAGCTAAAAAAGTCATTAAATGATGAAAAAAGGCCGTCTCAAACGGCCTTTTTTCAGTGAACTTTATGATTTTCTGTCATCTTAAGGCGAAGTTCCAATCTGTAAATCACATCAATGATCCTCGTCCCAATCATCTGGCAGATAACCGCATATACAATAACCTTCCAGTCAACGACAATCCCGGTAAGCAGCAGCAAACTCCCATTTATGTAAAACAGCGTTCTGCCAGGCGCACATCCCCTGGCTTTTGAGATGATTAAAGCGAGAATATCCATACCGCCTGAGGAAGCCCCCATCCGGAATAGAATTCCTACACCCACTCCAAACACAACAGCCCCCAGCAAAAGATCAAGGAGGACCGGATTCAGAGGCCCTGTTACAAACGGAGTAAGGAAATCGATTGTAATCGAAGTAACAGACACACAAAACAAGGTCCAAAACACGCTGCTTTTCCCCAGCCACTTGGCAGCTGCCAGCAGCAGGCTGGCATTTAGAACCCATAAGGTAACCGAGTATGGCGTGTCCAATACATAATTTAATAACACAGCTAAACTCGCGGCACCGCCAGACGGGATAAAATGCGGGAATAAAAAGAACGTCATTGCGAGACCCTGAATGGCAGCTGCAATCCCAAGAACGATAGATTTATAGAGTATGGACATCATAAAAAATCTCCTAAACTTTTTTCCTGCCTCTATCTTATACTATTCTTATAAGAGAAGAAACCACGAGGTAGGTGCCATTATGTTAAAACGCTTTGAAACCGAACGCCTCATTCTCCGTACCATGCAGACAGATGACCTGGACGCGATTTTTCAGATTTGGGGAAGTGCCGAGGTAATGAAATATTGCGGCGGTGCCAGTACAAAAGAACGAATCCAGCGCTCTATCGAATTTTACCAGCGTTTACAGGCTGAAAAAGGCTACTCCGTCTATACAGTTTTACTGAAAGAAGCCTTTGCCATTGCCGGAGTTTGCGGATTTAACCCTGGAGAAAATACAGAAGAAGCCGAGCTTCTCTATCATTTTAATCAGCGCCACTGGGGAAAAGGCTACGCTGCAGAGGCTGCGGCCGCCTGCGTAACCGACATAAGAAACAATAATCCGCGAATCAGGAAGATCATCGCTGCTGTTGATCCAGCAAATCCCGCTTCAGGGAAAGTCTTATCGAAAATCGGCATGGCTACGGCAGGAATGAAGTGGTTTGATGATACACAGCAGGAGGAACTCTGCTTTGAATTGGATTTAACGTAAAAAGTGATTGCACTTGTATATTAAAATGAACATAATTGTTCATAACAACATGACATATTTTAATTAATGATTTAAATCTTTACTTAGATCGACTTTCAAACATTCTCTATCCGCCCTGCAATAGATTAAGGGAATCCTGAAGCAACTGCTAAAATGTTTATGTTCCTCATCCACCATTGCTCAATGGAGAGCCTCCCCGGCTTCGCTTCTATTAAAAAATTGTTTTTCTATGTATAAATCTATTAATCCTTGGACATAATCTTATACTGTATTCCCCCTCAACCTGAAAAGCATTTGCCCTAAAAATGGGCAGATGCTTCTTTTTTATTCTTCATCACCTTTTAAATGATAGACTTCTCTCATTAACTCTAGATGACTTTCAAACTAACGATTTGGGTTCCCAATGAAATAATGAGTTTGGTATGGTGTCCAAGGAAATTGCCTAGCCATCCAACCGTAACATGTATCCGTTGTTTGAATGGGGGCTATCGATATTTTTCATAAAACAAATCACCCATCCTGAACCAAAAATGAGTGATTAATAGGTTTTTTATTCACTTTTATATGGCTTAGACTTTACCCACTCAGCTATGTCATTGACTACATATTCTGGAATGTTAGCTGGGATAAGATATTCTTCAGGCATACTCATTTCTCCTTCGCCTTCTGTAAAGAAATGATTCAATTTTGGATATAACCGGTATTCAATATTGTCCCGATGAGAAAGCTCTTCTTTCCATATAGGAATCTCAATGTCTGATACCACCTGGTAATCCCGTCCGCCTTGAATAATAAGCAATGGTTTATTTTGAGCCTTTGCCATCTCTGCTGCTCTAATCCCATTTATAGAATCCCAAAACATTGCCTGACCAAGCTGAAATTCATTAGGAGGATTTTCTCCTGAGAAATCTGGATCATTTAACATTTCAAATTGTCTAGTATAAAACTCATATTCCTGCGGAGGAAGCTGGCCAATTGAAAGAAGGTATCCAAATTGATCAAGAACAACATCCTGAATCGTTCGTGCTGGTCCGCCCATCACGATCGCTCCTGCAATATTTTGTCTCTTGTCTTTATTGATCATTTGAGGCACCATCATACCACCTTGGCTATGTCCAAGAATATAAATTTGCTTATCGTCTATGTTTTTCTCTTTTTCAAGTAAACGTGCTGCAAGAAGAGCATCATCTGTTGTTTCTTTATCAACTGTGTGATTTTGATCTGCCATTGTTTTTGCTGAATGTTCATATGTCCGTTTATTGTACCGCAGTACAGCAATTCCTTTTGAGGCAAGACCATACGCCAAATCACGGAATGGCTTTAACGCATACGCTGCTTCATCCTTATCACTTGCTCCTGATCCTTGAACAAGGACAACTACTGGAAAAGGTCCCTTCCCTTTGGGCACAGTCAGGGTTCCAGGCAGGGCAAAATCTCCTTCTCCTATTACAACGTCTTTTTCCATAAAGGTATCTGGGTTACTGTATACAGGATCTGATGCAGACGGACCCGAATATGCATTTAACAGAAAATCATCTACTTTTCCAGACCGGTTCAATCTAAGTGTAAACGGAAACGCAGCTGCCTCGAATTGAAGTTCAACTTCTACGTTGGTATGGACTCGATTTGACTC
This sequence comes from Bacillus sp. J33, assembly GCF_000518885.1. Lineage (GTDB taxonomy): Bacteria > Bacillota > Bacilli > Bacillales > Cytobacillaceae > Cytobacillus. Next base: position 112,031 of record NZ_JAEL01000004.1, read on the forward strand.
CTTGACCTCAGCTGCTCCAAAACCGATGAAAGAACCTAGCTGTGGCTGTAATTGCTGAAGAAGCGAAGTCCAGTAGATTTCTAGCCATTGTTCGGAGATGGATTTCTTCAAAGCACGAGACGATGACTTAAAGGCTTGTCTATAGTTACCCGTTTCCATATCAGTAACAAATTGAACTGCATTCTGTACAAAACGATCTTGTTGTTTATTCGTTTCTACGGTTGGGCCTTTGCCAGCATGCACATCCTGCTCTTTTGGAACAATTGCGGGTAAATTTCGCAGGCTAAGAGAATTAGTTATGCTTACCGCATCCGTGCCACCTAGATTAATAGCTAAGTCTGATGAATATAACCTAGTAACTGGTTCCTTTCCAAATGCCATTGTCGGCACGCACAAAGAAATGATCAGCCCGAAAACAAGCCATTTTGTCCACATTGCATTTTTCAAAAGAAGTCCTCCTATTTATTTTTTTATCCTATGACTCTTATCGTTTCCCATTCTTACCAGCAATTTTTAATCTCTGCCGGAAGCCGCCGGCTTATAGGTAGAGAAGAATTCTAAATCTCCAGGCTTAAATTACCTTTAGGAACGGGTATCGTTTTGTTGTATGGTGATTGGGCAATCTCGTATAGATCAATTCCCGCTTGTACGATAGCATATTCTAGTAATCCCGAACAGAATTCAATAAAAACTCCTAAATAAGGACGAGCCTGCACCTATCGCAGACCCGTCTCTTCTATTCTATTAAAACCCAAGTGCCTTTCTTCCATTTACAACAGGGAGGCTGATATAACTTTGTCCAAGATCCACTTCAAATGTGGCACCCGTTGTTGAAGGGATCGTGCGTCTGCGATCACTGCCGGCAATAATGACACCAATGCGGTGCCCTTTTTTAAACACATAATCCTCAGGCAATGCCTCCCATTCAAACTTATAGCTCTTGCCTTCTTTTAATGAATCATCCAGCTCAATTGTTTTCCAGTTTTGCGGATCGAACCACCCTCTGGTAACAACTTCATATGGAGCAGTGTGAGTGGTTTTCTCCGTTTCTTTGTAGCAAGCATCATCTGTAGAGATGCTTTCTCCCCAGCAGCTTTCCGTGTCCAGTGTCCGGACCCCTTCACCCCGGCTTTCATGGTTGATGCGGGTATCCGTACCATAGTCCACAATTAAAACAGTCAAATTGGAGTCCTCTTTATCCACTTTTGCCCGGAGCGAGATTTCCGGTATCCCGCTAAAACGGACATCCTCATCGAGCGGCTCGGAAAGAAAAGCCAGGCGGTCGCTTTTGACAACCGTTTCGTTTGATACCATTTGCTGTTCCGTTTGTGCCGGATTATCTGTGAACGATTGCTTTACATTGCCCTGTACAGGACCCGTTGTTAATGCACCGTTTGTATTTTCATTTTCTCCTGGAGCTAAGCGGATTTTAACATTTGCTGCATCTTTATCCGGCCATGAAGATTGAGTTTCCCATTGATCTGCTCCTCTTTCGATATCAACAGCCGGCTCGTCCATAATGCCATTTTCAATATCCATCAGCCAATAATCGAACCAGCGGTGGAGGGTATCAACCCACTCTGCCCTTCTGAAATCAAACGGGTCGACATGGCCAGTTTGGGTAAGCCACAGTTTTCGCGGAACATCTTCTTTGGAAAGGGCTGTCCACCAATCGGCAAGGTGATTCATTTTAACATTGAAGTCATTTAAACCATGCACTGCAAACACACTTGCCTTTACATTTTTAACATCCTTAACGTAGTTTCTTTCATCCCAGAACTCATTATAATCGCCTGATTGATCATCCGCTTCCGCATTCAGCCGATCAAAAACAGGCCTGCAGGCGTCTTGGCGGGAGCTGCTGACAACCCTGCTCGCCAAGCCTCCTGGTCCATTGTTGTAATATGTAAGCCCTGCGTAGCGGTAATAATTATACCAGCTGCTAATCGCCCCGATTGGAACAATTGTTTTTAAACCTTCTACTCCTGTGGCCGCCACTCCATTCGCTAACGTGCCATCATAGGATTTCCCAATCATCCCGACATTTCCGGTTGTCCAGTCTGCTTCCACTTCTTGATTGTTCTTATCCCAGGCCTTCGCTCTGCCATTCATCCAATCAATAACTACTCTTATACTTTCAATCTCTTCATATCCGCCCGTTGTAGGACAGCCATCAGAATTATTCGTTCCGACCATTTCGGGCAAAGCCACTGCATAGCCTCTTGGAACAAAATAATTATCATAAAACAGAGGGAACTTCTCGTTCATGCCATCTTTGTCCCGATCTTTCACTTCACTTTCATTTCCTCTTCCAAGGCTTTCATAGTAAGGGCTGGCATCCATGATTACCGGTACCTTAAGGCCTTCTTCCGTTTCTTTCGGACGAATGATATCCACTGCAATCCTGTCTGCTTTTCCGTTTTCATCCGAATCCAGAGTTGACTCGACATAAACAGTCTCACGAATAGCCTCTTCATATGAATAAATCGGCTGAGACTTCAGGTCCTCGATTTGGACTGGTTTTTCTTTTGCAGCTGCATGGTCAGTGGTGTAGGTAATTGATGATAGAGTCATAGAAATGACGGCTAACATAGCTGCAGATCTGAGAAGCCTTTTCTTTTTCATAAAATCCCTCCTCCGCTATTTGTCTCTCATTATATTTCGAGTATTGAAATATTAATAGATTACTTATTCCTAATATTTAGTATTTTTCAAAATTTTTCTATTTGTCTTTTATAGGAAAAAAGTCTTGTTAAATGACTTATGCTCACATTCTCAGGCTGTCTCCGCTTTGAAACGTTGAAACTTGATTTGTTTGCTAATTTTACCGATTTATTCGCCAGTTTCCTGAGCTTGTTCGCAGAATTCCTTGATTTATTCGCTATTTTCATTGGTTTGTTCGCTAAAAATCAAACTTTATTCGCTAACTTCACATTTACTTTCAAACAAAAAAAGCCTGGTACCCATTCCGAGTACCAAGCCTATTTTTAACATACCGAATCGGTAGATTTCGGGTTCTTTAATCCAAACAGCGGACGGATGAACAGTGCCACACCTGTGCCAAGCATCGCCATGATCGCCCATACCCAGCCGTGCAGGCTGAAGGAAGCAATACCGCCGAAGTAGGCGCCGATGTTGCAGCCGAATGCAAGACGCGAACCGTAGCCCATTAGCAGCCCGCCGACTATTGCTGCACCTGCTACACCCGGCTTTATTTTTCCAGGTTTGAAGTTCCCTTGAGCTGCCGCTGAAATGAAGGCTCCAAGGATAATACCGAAGTTCATGACACTCGTTGAATCAGCCAGAACCGTGTTTTTCAGTGCCGCTAAATTCGCATCTGATGAGAAATAGCCCCAAGCTGTTACGTCTACTCCCATTGCCATCAAGGCTTTTCCGCCCCATAGTGCGAATGCGGAGGTGATGCCCCAAGGTGTGCCGCGGACAGTTAGTGTTAAAGCGTTTAATAAAGCCAAAACAATCGCTGCGGCGAATAAAGGCCATGAACCTCTTAAAATCTTTTTCCAGCCAGTTGTAGTAGGCAGTGCCTTCATCATTGGCGCGTTTTTCTTTTTCGCAATTTGCAATGTCACCCAATAAATCAGTGCGAACAGTGCAAGCTGAAGCACAAGGGCTCCGCCGTATCCCAATCCGGTTGAAGTAGCCAATGAGATTGGAGGCAGCGCAGGTGTTTCTTCCATCCAGAATGAGAAATGGTACGCTCCAATTGTGGAGCCGACAATGAAAGCAAGCAGTGTGAGGATCATGGAAGACTGCCCGCCACCAACAGAGTACAATGTTCCGGATGCACACCCATTGCCGAGCTGCATGCCGATCCCAAACATAAAGGAACCAACCAGGACACTCACCCCAACTGGTGAGACATATCCTTTAGGCTCCATTCCTGTAAAGCTGAAGCCTGTGCTTAAAATAATCGCAAAAAGCGCAGACGCAACTGCAAGCATGAGCATATGCGCCTGCAGGCCTTGCCCGTTTCCTACGCTGGCAAAGCGCCTGAACGCCGATGTAAAGCCAAAGCGCGCGTGAAGCAATGTCATCCCAAGCGCAATTCCAATAATAAAGAGCACACCTTGAGTCATATTAGCTGCATTTATAATGGAAATGAACAAAATAATAGCCGCAAGAACGCCAGCTGCAACAAAAGGTTTCTGTATTGGATTTAAATTGGTCACAACCGTTGTTGGAGCAGAAATCCATTTTTTAGTAGGGTTGTTTTGAATATCAACTTGAGCCAACTTCATTCACTCCTTTTCTTATCTTTTTAGTCGGAATAAAGTGTTATTCTAAACTATATTCTCGGAAATGTAAATGGTGAAATCTTCTACTAAAAAGAAACTTTTTTCCATGAACTCCTATGCCTTTCCTACTCTTACCTGCTATAATTATATCTTTGGAGATTACTATTATTTTTTAAATAGGAAAGGAAAGAATTGCATTGCTTAAGCGGTTAAAATGGCCTTCATTGTTGTTATGCTTCTTCATCTTTGGTATTTATTTGTTCATCAGCTCGTTTGCTGATAATAGTCTGAAGGCTGTTTCCAACATCGAAACAACCTCCTCAAAAGCATTCCCCGGATTAAACCTTGAAACCCGTACAAAGGAAACAGAATTGTATACTTTTGCCATTAGCACTCCGATAACGGAGAACGAGAGTTTGAATAAACCGATTAAGGAATGGATTAAAGCACAGGAAAGAGATTTCCTTGCCAATGTAAAGAGCAACAAGCAAATCCTGGCCAGTGAGGATTTGCGTGCTCATCTTAATATACAGGTAAATCCAAAAAAGGCTTCCGAAATGATGTACACACTTGTTTTTGAAGCTTACCAAATCACAGGCGGCGCAAATGGGCAAACAGCGGTTCAAACGTTTACCATTGATATGGCCAATCAGAAGATTGTGCAGCTTGAGGAAGTCCTCCATTTAGATGAGGAATCAATGGGCAGCATGACGTCCATCATAAAAAAACAAATCAGCCAGGACAAAGACATCCAGAATTATGTAATGGACGATCTGCTGGATGAAGCATTGTCAAACCCTTCCGGCTGGAGATGGGCATTAAGCCAGAAGAATTTCACTCTTTACTTTAATGAGTATGAAATCGCTGCTGGTGCTGCCGGACCCGTTCAGGTTAAAATTCCGGTTGAACAGATCCGCCCCTTTTTAAAGGAAGGAATCGCCAAGCATTTGAAACTGCCGACGAATTCCCTGCCAGAACCAGAGAAAGCAGTGCCGGAGAAAACTCCACTGGACCCTAATGGCAAATACATCGCCCTTACCTTTGATGATGGACCAAGTCCCAAAGTCACACCGCTGATCCTGGATATCTTAAAAGAACACAAAGCAAAAGCAACATTTTATATGCTGGGCAGCCAGGCACAATTTTACCCGACGGTCGCAAGCAGAGTCGCTGAAGAAGGACATGAGATCGGAAACCATAGCGATAGCCATGCGGACTTGTCTTCTCTTCGTGAAAAACAAATCCGGAAAGAGATTGAAGAAGCGAGTGCAAAAATCAAAGAAGCTAGCGGCCAGCTGCCTTCTACTGTCCGTCCTCCTTATGGAGCTATGAATGAAGACGTTAAAAAAATCGCAGAGGCAACAGGGACACCGCTGATCCTCTGGTCCGTCGATTCACTCGACTGGAAGAGCCGAAACGCTTCATCCATTCATAAGGTGGTCATGAATAATGCAGTACCAGGCTCGATTGTCCTTATGCATGATATTCACATGCCTACTGCTGAAGCACTGCCCGAATTGCTAAAGTCGCTAAAAAAAGAGGGCTACGAATTCATTACTGTTTCACAGCTCCTTTCCCTGCAGGAACAGGAAGTAACCGGAACTTTTTATGGGAAAAGGTATTAGCTGCACCATACAGAACGCTTAGAGAGGCGCCTCTCTCTAAGCGTTTTTACTTCAAATCCTCTAATTCAAGCTTAGTCATTGTCCCTTGATGGAAAAATAACTGCCACCGGCCATCAATCCTTTTCCAAATGGAGCTGCGAAGTGTGTTGCGGTTTCTGGTTTTATCTTTAATATAATAGGTCGATAGAACAACATCCGGTGCAAGCGGGTGAATTTCAAAATTATGTAATGTCATTTCCGTTAAACCTACCCCGCTTTCAAGGCATTCTTTTTTCGTAAACATATACCCTGAACTGCCGATTTCAAAGAAATCATCCGCAAGGATCTGATCCATTGCTTCCCTGCTTTTGCGATTTTCCAAACAAATGTGGCTTTCCTCCAATTTTTGCAAGTGATTCTTTAATGCTGAATCCATCCTTTCACCTCATCCCTCTATCAATTTCTTTAACTGACTCTGAGGATTTTTCATAAAGCTTTATTGAGCCGCCAAAAGCACCGTATACTTCGCCACTATGCGTCCAGCCGTATTTTTCATAATATCCTTCCAGATCAGTAGTGAGATAGAGTTTTTCAAATCCCAGTTTTGCTGCTTCACTCAAGGCATGATCCAGCAGTACGGATCCCAGCTTTCTTCCCCTGTATTCCTCATTGACATATACACAGGCGAGCCAGGGGTATAAATCCTGGCGGCTATTTAGATCATTCCTGATCAAAGCATAAGTGCCTATGATTCTTTCATTCTCGATTGCTGCATAAAATAATGGGATTCCATCGGCCGATGTACCGGAATGGATCATACAATCATGGTAGAATGGATAGTTAGAATCGTTCCCCCACTGTTCCCAATACACTTGAACCGCTTTCTCGAATAAATTTGGGTGCTTATGTATTTCGACTATCTTCATTTCATTCTCCTCCCCGCTATAGTCATTCTTCCCCTTTATCGAAAACCCCTTTTTCTATTTCTAGACAATCTTTCTTCCTGCCGCTGGCAAATCCCCAAACTTCCCGATTTCTTTCATAAAAGCCAGCCTCACTGTGCCGATTGGGCCGTTCCTCTGCTTGGCGAGGATGATGTCAATCGTATCCTGCTTATCCGAATCTTTGTCATAATAATCATCCCGGTATAGGAATGCGATGACATCCGCGTCCTGCTCGATCTGACCGCTCTCCCTCAAATCCGAAAGCATCGGACGCTTATCCTGGCGGCTTTCCACCCCACGGCTCAGCTGGGACAGAGCAATGACCGCCACATTCAAATCCCTCGCCATCGTCTTCAGCTTCCGGCTGATTTCGCTGATTTCTGCCTGACGGTTCTGGTGCCGGCTATCCCCGACGATCAGCTGCAAATAATCGATCACCACCAAAATCCTTTTATCATCTCCATACTTTCTCCTCGCCTTCCGAACCTTTGACCAAATGTACTGGATATCCATTCCGGCCTGGTCAAAGATATGGAGTCCCGCCTTTCCAAGTTCACCAATGACACCGGTATAATGATTCCAGTCATCCGGGTTAAAATATCGTTTGGGATTCCGCATCTTAATCGAATTAATTTCCCCTTTACAGCTGATCATCCTTTTCAACAGCTGCTTTCTTGACATCTCCAAGGAAAAGATAAGGGCGATATCCTGACCGGCAGCATTCAACGCCATATTGAGCGCAAACGCCGTTTTCCCAACGCTGGGGCGAGCGCCGACAATGATCAGATCAGACTCCTGGAATCCTCCAGTCAGCTTGTCCAGCTTCGCAAAACCAGAAGGAATCCCCGTCATTTCGCCAAGATCCTTTTCCGACTCCTCGTATAGCTCTACCAGTCCCGGCATGACTTCCCCCAGGTTTTCATCGCCAATATGATCCTCAATCATCATGAGATTCTGAATGCCATCCCTTAAGGTCACTGAAATATCGCCTGTTTTGGCATTCTCCTGAATCTGCCCTGCTATCTCAACAGCCTTGCGCTTTTGGTAATATGCAAGAACCGTATCCTCGTAAAATTTATAATTCGCGACAGACGGCACACTCCCTGCCAGCTGCGTAATATAGCTGATTCCGCCAATGCTCTCCAGGTTTTGCTGGCCCGCTTCCTCCATAACCGAAATGATATCCACCGGCTTGCCTTTTGCATCAAGCTGGCGAATCAGGAGCATTAGCCGCTTCAATCTGACTAAATAAAAATGTTCAGGCCTTACCGTACAATCTTTTACCAGCCCATCCTCTAAAAATAGCGCCCCTACTACTGCCTCTTCCGCTTCCTGGCTGTAAAGCTCATATCCGTTCATCAGGATTGACTCCTCCGAATCCCGAGAATCTCGCGCATTTTTGCCAGTTCAGCCTGCACAACGGCCTCACTCGCAGGTTTCCAGGCAGAAGGCACAATAGACACCGTGTCCCGGCAATCGGGAATGGCCCTGGATACAGCTGCAGTTTTTCGCACCAAATCCGAAATTTTAGGGGGATATGGAGATTCCTCGACATGCCGCAGCAAGTTCCTCCGCAGTTCCTCAATCCCATGGCTTTTCAGCACCTCATGCCAGGAATCGATTTTTTGCTGATTTACCTCAAACTGCTCGTAATAAACCGCAATCAATGCCAGCAGCGTATACGTCTCCCGCTTAGTCATCAAGGTTAAAATCCTCCTCCCTCAGCTTTCTCCCCCTTGGCTTTTGGTTCAAATACGACTCAAACCGGGTGCCAAACAGCGTCTCCGGCCTGAGGAACTTGCTCCAGTACGGATCTTCCAGCCATTCTGCTGCCTTCAGGTCAATCACCTTTTTAAAATCATCCAGCGTAAAGCCTTCCCGCCACCTGGCCCGAATCAGATTCTTCGTTTTCTTGGAGCCTGTCCGGTAGGCGGAATGGGTTTTGCTGTTCAGGTATTCAACAACCGCAGCATAAGGAATATCTTTTTTCTCTGCAGTAGTCTCTGTAGTAGTCTCTGGTATTGCTTGCAGCATGCTGTCATCCTCCATATCGCAATCTGTTATGTTCGATCCAGCATCCTGATGAACTCGATGTTCCATTCCACAGGCACCAAAGGATACATCCAATTCTTCCAGCTTCTGATAATCAATCGTGTACCATTTCGTCTTATCCATTTTACTCGCATTAAAATTCCCCGAGATCAGCAGCCCTTTTTCCTCCAGCGAACGAATCGTCCGTCCGATCGTCGCATTCGACCAAAATGGCATCTGACTCTGCCAATCTTTATATGTATTGTAAACCCACGTGCGCCCTTCCTTTTTATTTCTGCTCATCTTCAGCCAAAAATGGATCTGCTGAAGCAGCACCGCCTCATTCAGTCCCAGCTTTTCCGCCAATGACGGAAGAATCAAAACCGGATTTTCATTAATTAGCAGATTGCTCATCTTAATCCCTCACCCTTTTAAAAAAATAATCTTGGACCGTTCGAAAAAATTGCGATGTTCTTTTCGCAACCTTCCATTGCGTCAGTCCCTTCATACATATAATAGAAATGAGACGTCCAATCGGACATGGCGAAATAAAAAATCCCCAGTAACTGTGAACATTCGGTGAACAAAAAAAAGGCTGCAGATTTTCCCTGCAGCCTTTCTTCAGACACCCTAATCTCGATTTTTATCCGTGAGCAATGGATCCAGCTTGTCTTCTACACACTTTAATCTGTCATTTCTTCTTTTAAAAATAAAGAACGAAATAATGATAGCAGATGGGATGTAAAGGAGAATTCCACACGTGATTAATTGAAAAATTATATCGCCGGCATTAAATCCAGCTTGAGCACCCTAAATTTAAACTTTCTCTCCCCTGCTCTTTAACTTACCTAGTATTTCATGATTCAGCTTTATTAAGTATTCCTGCTCCTTTTTCATTTCGTTTTGTCTGTATGTAAGAAATAGAAGAAAGAGTAGGCAAACGATAGCGAATAAAATCCAAAACAACTGAAAAAAGAAAACCATCTTAAGACCTCCTGCTAATTCTATCCACATTTTAACATACTAGCAGGTTGATTTCAGAAGGTGATCAAGGCCTTCCCCCTTCAAACGCATACAACAAAATCTCCATCCCGCTATGGGTCTTGCGCCAATCGTATACCACGATGACTTCCTCGCCTGTTCTGCTTTCTACTTCAGCTTTAAATTTATTTTTAACTTCCTCGATAATGATTCGCTTATGTTCATATTTCCCTGAGTTCACTTCTCTTCGATCATCATAGACAATTTTGTAATCAAGGAGCTTATTAGAAATGTTCACGCTGGCACCTCCCTGCCTAAAAGTATTTACATTTCCGCCAATAGACGTTTAACAATGGTCAATTTCTGCTGAAAGTCTCTTGATCAATGGAATCAATCGCGTTAAATCTTTTTTACATATTATACCACCAATTAGACTATAAGAGTTATGCACGATAAAAATAACAGGTTTAAATAGAACATAGAGAGGCCGCTCCTATTTGTCCTCCAGTTGTTTATAAAACTAAACTCTCGGAATATAGGAAAAGTTCCTGTAAGCGCAACATCTTTCAGCACACTATCACTTTTATGCGTTTATACTTTAGTCGGTTGAAATAATATTCAGAATAGAGTAAAATTAAATTGGTCGAACTATCACTAGTTGACCCCCTATTATCCTTGAGCTTAGAAATTTCTAGGCTCTTTCTTTGACTCTTATTTTCAAAAGAAATGCAGCAAGATGAATTTCCTCTGAAGTCCCTTTACTTCCCAAGTATCGGCAGCACCGTCGAATCCTTAATCTCCCGCAAAGCCAAACTTGTTTGTATTTTGGTAATCCCCAATTCATTCAGCCTTCTGATAAACAGCTCCAGCCCCTTGCGATCCTTGCAGGCCACTTTTAACAGATAATCATACTCCCCTGTTAAACAATGGCACTCCAAGACTTCCTTCATCGATTCCAATGTTTGTTCAAGAGATTCCAGTTTTTCCGCCAAGTGCATGTTGGTGCTTATAAAAACAAAGCAAAGTAAATCAAAACCCAGTTTTTCATGGTTTAAAATGGCTACCTGCTTTTTGATATATCCTTCTGTCTCTAACCGCTTGATTCTGGCATGTACCGCTGGCGCCGATAAATTGACCCGTTTTGAAAGCTCCAGATTGCTTAGCTGTGCATCCTTTTGAAGCAAATCCAAAATTTTAATATCCACATTATCCAAAACCTTGCTTACAATTGATTCCACGGTTCATCACCCTTTTCAATTATTCCAAAAATCCGCAAAAAGATATTCCGAAAATGAATTTTTTAAACTTAAAATCTATAATACTTTCATTTATTTTGAATTAATATAATTATACAAAATGTTCTTTTGTTAATTAAGGAAAATGTTAAAATAATTCATATAAATAATGTCATTGTGCACAATGGCTCTTTATTTCTTGATTTAAAAGGAAAAGGGGCTAAATGACGTGAAATATTATCTGTTAATGCTTTTAACCAGCTTTCTTTGGGGCGGAAATTTTATTGTTGGAAAAACGCTTGTGGATCATGCCTCCCCTATCACTTTGACCATCTTAAGGTGGGCGATTGCAATTATTTGCCTGGTTCCTCTTGTTTGGCGGAAAGAAAAAAAGCTGATTCCTCCAAAAGAATCCATCCTGCCTTTGTTTTTGATGGGAGTTACAGGGGTGGCCTTATTTCAGGCATTACAATTCATGGCCTTGGAAAAAACATCGGCTACCAATGTGGGCTTGATCTCGACATTAAACATGTTTTCGATTGCTGCATTCTCCTTCTTATTCCTAAAGGAAAAAATGAATTCACTTCAGTTCTTTTCCATGTTCGTCTCACTATTTGGCGTTTTGCTCGTCCTTTCAAAAGGAAACCTGGAATTGCTATTTACATGGCAGTTTAATATAGGAGATCTCTATATGATGGCAGCTGTTGGCATGTGGGGACTCTATTCAGTCTGCAGCAAATGGGCGATGGCAGCTGTCACACCGATGATGTCGATCCTTTACTCTGGCATTTTCGGCCTTCTCGTACTGCTTCCTTTTAGCATTAAAAATTTCACAGTAATGAATATAGATGCCCCTTTTGTGCAATCCATTTTGTATACTGGCTTAATTTCAACCGTTCTTTGTATGGTGCTTTGGAATATCGGAGTAAATAAACTGGGAGCAAATACTTCCGGGCTTTTCCTAAATTTCAATCCGATTTTCACAGCTGTTTTAGCCTTTGCCTTTTTAGGGGAAAAAATGAATTGGACTCAAGCTGCAGGAAGCGCCATCGTCATTGCAGGCTGCTTCTTATTTGCCATTCTTAAAACCAGGCCTGGCAGACTTAAAGAGAAGAGCCTCGAGATTCCTTCGCCAATTTTATCAGGTGAGCCGGTTAAACAAAGGCCCTAAAAGAACATATAAAAGTGCCTGTCCCTTAAATTCGCTGAGAGACAGGCACTTTATTTTCCTGCATAGCTCTAAACTACGCCTTTTTAGCAGTCACTTTTTTTCTTATATTAACTATAGGCTCATTTTGATTTCTGCTTTCATTCAAGACTTTCAACTCATCCTTTAAACCCTTATAAGTAGAATAGCACATAACAAGCATTAAAATGGCTAGTGGAATAGAAGTTGCCACTAACGCCGATTGTAGCCCAGACAGCCCGCCAGTTATAATTAATACAGCTGAAACGGCTGCAATCACAACGCCCCATATGACTTTCGTTGAGTGGGATGGATTAGGATTTCCGTTTTCACTGATCATCCCTAAGACAAAAACAGCTGAATTTGCAGAAGTAATAAAGAAAACAAGTACAAGCACCATTGCTAAAATACTTAATAATACACTCATAGGAAAATACTCAAAAAACGTAAACAAAGCAGAGGTGACGTCAGTGGAAACTGCAGTGGCAATTGCTGTTTCGCCCATGTTTTGGATAAGGTCAATGGCTGATCCGCCCATAACGGCAAACCAGAAGAATGCTCCTATAACAGGAATGAAGATAGCTCCAATCATGAACTCCTTTATCGTTCTTCCCTTTGAAATTCTGGCTACGAAGCTTCCTACAAGCGGAGCCCAGGCAATCCACCAGCCAAAATAAAATAACGTCCAGCTCGCAATCCAGGAGCCTTCACTATAAGGCTCTGTCCTAAACGACATACCTATGAAATTTTGAGCATAATCACCGATGCCTTGAAAAAAGATTTTTAATATGGCTTGAGTTGGCCCAAGAAATAATATAAATGCTAATAACGCAAAGGCGAGCAGCATATTCAGGTTTGACAGATTCTTCATAGCTCCATGGAGACCCGAAACAGTTGAACCCACATAAATTAAACTAACAATAAGAATAATAGCCATTTGAGTATAGAAACTTACTGGAATCCCCCAAAGGTAATTCAATCCGCTATTTACTTGGAGTGTACCAAAACCAAGCGAAGTTGCTATTCCAATTACAATGGATAGAATGACCATAACATCTATCAATTTGCCAAAAGCCCCTCTAATTTTGTCGCCTATTAAAGGATAAAAAACTGAACTTAAGGATGCCGGGAGCTTTTTGCGGAACTGGAAAAAGGCCAAGGAAACGCCTACTACTGCATAACATGCCCAAGCAGAGACTCCCCAATGCAGGTACACAAATTGCATCGCAAGCTTGGCAGATTCTTCTGAGGAACCTTTTCCAAAAGGAGGATCAATATAGTATGAAACAGGCTCAGCTACACCCCAAAATACCAAACTTATGCCTATAGATGCACTAAACAGCATTCCTACCCATGTCGCTGTTTTGTATTCGGGACGGTCATGGTCTTCACCCAGCCTGATTTGGCCAAACTTTGAAAGTCCTATATACATACAGAAAGCAAAGAAGAAAAAGACACTGCCTAATATAAACCAGCCTAAATTATTATAGATAAATTCCAGGGAATGAGCGGAGAAGCTTTCCATTTGCTTAGGAGCAAATACCCCAATGCTGATCAAGACCAAACTTATTGCTAATGAGGAAAAAAATACAGTTTTTTTACTGTTCATATCAACACTCCTCGTATATTTATAGAATTTTCTGTATGTTAAATGTAAGCGGTTTCCATTTATTTCAAAGAACGTTTCTTTTATATAAAAAATAAGTATAAAAGAAATATGGCAAAAATCAACCTATGCCATAGGAAGAATCTCTTCTTCCTATGATATCGGCTGACTTTTAAACATTTATTTTTCCTGCAGCCATGCGGGTGTCAATAATGTCAATAATTCGATCTGCCACTTCACCTGTAGTAGCTGTTCCGCCCATATCCGGTGTAAGAATTTTATCTTCTATCAGCAGCTCTTCAATGGCACTAAGCACATGTTTTCCATAATCTCTATATCCGAAGAAATCCAGCATCTGGCTGGCAGACCAAATGGCAGCCAGCGGATTAGCGATTCCTTTTCCTGCAATATCGGGGGCAGAGCCGTGTATGGGCTCAAACATGGACGGATATTTTCTTTCAGGATTAATGTTGGCACCTGCTGCAAGTCCAATTCCGCCTGCAATAGCAGCTCCTAAATCTGTTAAAATATCTCCAAATAAATTGGATGTTACAACCACTTCAAACCTTTTTGGATCCTTAACCATTAGCATGGCAGCCGCATCGACAAGATAGGAGTAAGTCTCCACTTCAGGGTATTCAGCACTTATTTCTTCAAAGATCTGATCCCAGAAAACCATCGAATAATTTAATGCGTTAGCTTTAGATATGCTTGTGAGAGATTTTCCTTCTCTTTTGGCAATCTCAAACGCATATCGGATAATTCTTTCGGTTCCTTTTCGGGAAAACACACTGTTTTGCAGCACAACTTCATTCTGCTGCCCTTTAAACAGCCAATCCCCAGCACCAGAATATTCACCTTCACTATTTTCCCGGATAAACAGCATATTGATGTCCTCACGATTTACATCGATTAATGAGGTTTTTGCTCCCTTTAGCAATTGTACTGGCCGGATATTAACATATTGATCGAATTCTTTTCGGATTTTCAAGAGCAAATCCCATAATGATATATGATCAGGGACGCCGGGAAACCCGACAGCCCCCAAATAGATAGCATCAAACTCTCTTAATACATCGATTCCATTGTCATCCATCATTTTTCCATGCCTGGCATAATATTCACAGCCCCATGGAAAATAAGTGAAGTCAAAGCGAAAAGCAGAATCATGAGCAGCCGCTTTATTCAACACTTTAATCCCCGCGTCAATTACCTCAGGACCGATTCCGTCTCCTGCTATTACAGCAATCTTATAATTTTTCATAGAAATCACCCTTCGTCCTCAGTTATGATTCCAAACTACTAATTTCATTTCGGTCATTTCTTCTACTGCATATTTGATGCCTTCACGCCCGGTCCCGCTTTCTTTTACACCGCCATATGGCATTTGGTCAACACGGTAGGTTGGAACATCATTTATAATGACACCCCCAACGTGCAGCTCCTGTGAAGCATACAGGGCGTGTTTCACATTGTTTGTGTAAATTCCGGCCTGCAGACCGAATCGTGAATGGTTAACCTGCTTAACCGCTTCTTCAATGGAACTGAATTTGTTTACAACAACAATGGGTGCAAAAGCTTCCTGGCACGATACCTTTAAATCATGATCTGCATTGGTAATAATAGTCGGCTCAAGGACACCGTTTTGCAGCTTTCCTCCAGCTGCAATGTCCGCCTTGGTGCTATTTGTTTCCTCAATCCAGCCTAAAACTCTATCAGCCTCTCCTTTTGAAATTAAAGATGAGATATAGGTATCCGGTTCAAATGGATCGCCAATTTTCAACCGGTTGGCTGCCTGAACAAATTTTTGGGTGAATTCTTCATAGACATCTTCATGGGCATAGATTCGCTGGAGCGAAATACAAACCTGACCCTGATTGGAAAAAGCCCCCATAATGCAGCGATCCATAACCTTATCGATATCCGTATCTTTATCTATGATAAGTGCTGAATTAGAACCCAGTTCCAATGTCGTTTTCTTTAAACCTGCCCTGTTGCGGATCCCAATCCCAACCTCCGGACTGCCTGTAAATGTAACCATGCTGACCCGATCGTTTCTGACAATTTCTTCTCCTACGATACTTCCAGGCCCGGTTACAACATTTAACACACCAGGCGGAAGACCTGCCTCTTCAAATATTTCTGCAATAAACAATGCAGAGAGCGGTGTTTGTGAAGCCGGCTTTAATACGATTGTATTCCCTGCGGCGATCGCCGGCCCCACCTTGTGGGCAACGAGATTCATAGGAAAGTTAAATGGTGTGATGGCTCCTATGACGCCAATCGGTTCTCTTAATGTGTACCCACTTCGGCCAACACCGCCAGATGCAGCGTCAAAAGGAATTGTTTCTCCATGAATGCGCTTTGCTTCCTCTGCTGAAAATTTATACGTTTCTATTGTTCTGGCAACTTCCGCTTTTGAGAACATGATCGGTTTAGAAGATTCGAGTGTAATGATTTCTGCAGCTTCATCTGCTTTTTCAATCAAAAGTGAAGCAGCCTTTTCTAAAATTTCAGCTCTCTTATAAGCTGGCATTTTTGCCATCAGATATCGGGAGGCATACGCAGCATCAATTGCCTTTTCAGTCTGTGCTTTATCCGCCATTGCAATTTGGGCAATTTCTTCCCCTGAAAAAGGTGAGAATAGCGGTGCATATTTCGCTGTTTCTACTTTTTCCCCATTAATCATTAAGTGTTTTTTATTTGGCTGTACTCCAGTTAATTTACTCATTTAGGGCCTCCAATACCATTTCATGAAATTGAATAATTGCTTTCTCTGAAGATGAATATCTCCCTTTATTGAATGCACGTGAACGGAAGCCAATCTGCTCCAATTCCACCAGCTCAATATCCTCTGAGCGGACCTGTTCCGCAAAAGCCATTAAATCTTTTTCCTCCTGGGACAAGTTCTCATCACGGAAATAATAGGTGTATACTGCCATAGATGTTTCATGATCTACTGGGATGATTTGAATGGTAGCCATATTGCCAGGTCCCGGATAAATGGTCAGCATGAGATTTGGCCATAGCCAGTAGAATTGGCCGCCTTGCATTTCGGCCTCATTTAAATGAACAGTTCCATATTTTTTATCCGGTTTTACGATCGTTCCTTGTATGGAATAATTCTCACAAGTAATAATTTGATAATCATTCATATCAAGCGCTGCAACAAAACTTGGATGTGCAACATGGCAATGGTCACACTCTAAATAGTTATCCATAAAAGCTTTCCAGTTTGATTTAAAGGTCCGTGTTTTCTGATGGGTTCTTTTTAGTTCACTTAAAAAAGTATTTTTGCTTAATCTTTCAAAAAAATCTCCATATGACTCGCTTAGCGGCTTTGCGTTGTCATCCAAATTTACAAAAATCAGCGATTCCAAAATCTCCATCCGGACAGAACGAAGACACGCGTCCTTTACACATGCTTCGTCCTCCCCCCGGAAGTTAGGCGCTTTATTCAGCTTGCCATCAAGCTTGAATGTCCAGCCATGATAAGCACATTGAAAAATTTTCTTATTTCCGGCTTCGTTTTTTTCAAGCTTCGTCGCCCGGTGAGGGCAAACATTGTAAAATGCACGCACCACTTCATCCTTACCGCGATTTACGATGATAGGCTCTCCAGCCACCTCAGCTGTAAAGAAATCACCCGCCTTCTCAACTTGGCTCACATGTCCAACAAGCTGCCAGGATTTAGAAAAAACTAAATCCAGTTCTTTTTCAAATACTTTAGGATCTGTGTATTTGTCATAGGTTAATGTTCTTTCAAATGTACGGTTGGATGCATTTTGCACTTTATTGTAAGTAGTCATGATATATCTCCTTTATATGGATTTTATTTGTTTAGCTTCAAAGGGTTAAATGGCTGTGCTGGATTTATCCTTATCCGCCATAATGCTTGTACTATGAAGCGGCTGTACTTTTGAAGAAGGATCAATGTATACTTTGGCATTGCTGACAGCCGTTGGCGCCTCTCCAAAGCCGCTGGCAATAAGCTTTACTTTGCCTTCATAGGTGCAGATGTCACCCGCTGCATATATCCCGGGAATATTCGTTTCCATTTTGGAGTTTACAAGGATAGCATTTTTTCCAATTTCCAAACCCCAATCCTTAATCGGCCCTAATGAGGATACAAAACCAAAATTCACTAGAACGTCATCTGCTTCGATAACCATTGGCTCCCTGCCGCTTGTATTTTTCACAATCACTTTCTCTATTTTGTCTGTCCCTATCAGTTCATATGGTATATATGGCGTTAACACTTCCACTTTTGATTTATTCAGTCGGTGAACGCTATGCTCATGGGCCCGGAACTTATTTCTCCTATGAATAAGAGTCACTTTTTCGGCAATAGGCTCCAGCATCAAGGCCCAGTCAACAGCTGAATCTCCGCCGCCAAAGATAACCACCTTTTTTCCAGTAAACTGGCTTAAATCTTGAACAAAGTAGTGAAGATTTTTATTTTCAAATTTTTCTTCCCCCTCCATATTTAATTTACGAGGCTGGAAAGCGCCATTCCCGGCTGTAATAATCACTGCCTTCGTATAATGGGTGGCCTTATTCGTACGGATCGCAAATGATTGATCAGAGAGGCGGTCAATATGTTTAACCGATTCCCCCAAACAAATCGCCGGTTTAAATTGATTCATTTGTTCCAGTAATTTATCTACCAGCTCTTGAGCTCTCACCTTTGGATAGCCAGCTATGTCATAAATATATTTCTCCGGATAAAGAGCTGATAATTGTCCACCCAGCTGTGGAAGGCTTTCAATAATTTTCACCGAGGCCTGGCGCATCCCCCCATAAAAAGCGGTAAATAGGCCAACAGGCCCTCCGCCAATAATGGTGATATCGAAAGCATCAGGTTGATTTCCCATTCCTGAACCTCCTTTATGAATTTCTATACACCTTTTTTCTAATGCAATTACTGTGCCAATATTGTTAAACCCCTAAATGACAATGAAAATATTTAAAATATACTGAAAATACATAAATATTGAGTTAAAATCAACTCAACAGCAACGTTTATTAGTCAAAAATGACTCAGAGATTACATAGGAGGGTCTGCAAATGAAAATGCCAAATACAGCAGGCAATGTAGAAATGACACTGGATACCTTATTGAATATTCTTGATTATTCCTCTGATGAGATCTTTGTTTTAGATGGCGAAATGCGGATTCTATATGTGAATAAGGTGTGCGAACGGCATTACGGACTTAAGCCCAGTGATGTCATCGGAAAATACAATGTTGAACTTTTTGAAAAGGGGTACTGGAAGCCTTCTATTGTTCCGGAGGTATATCGCAGGAAAGAACCTTGCTACATGAAACAGCAAACATACATTGGTGCAGAGCTGATGACAACTGCCATTCCAATTTTAAATAACAAAAACGAAATTGAACTTGTTGTCATTACAGCAACGGAAGTACAAAAAATTAAAATGATGAACTTAAGAGAAGATCAACTTGAGTCAAAAACCACTCAACATGATGATGAAGAGGAGATTAGTATTGTAACAAACAGCGAGAAGATTAAAAGACTATTGGAGTTTTGTAAAAAAGTAGCACCAACAGATTCAAATATTCTTATTCTTGGGGAATCTGGAACTGGAAAAGGTGCCTTTTCCCAATATATTCACAAAGTCAGCAACCGCAAAAATGGCCCCTTTCTGGCCATTAATTGTGCTGCCATTCCAGAGGAATTGCTGGAATCCGAACTGTTTGGCTACTCAAAAGGCGCCTTTACCGGCGCCAATAAATTAGGAAAACAAGGATTAATTGAAGCCGCAGATGGCGGTACCATCTTCCTGGACGAAGTCGGTGAAATGCCGCTCTCCGTACAGGCTAAGCTGCTCCAGCTCATACAGGAAAAACAGTTTATCCCTGTAGGAAGCAGCGAAATGAAAAAAGTGGATGTTCGCATCATAGCGGCAACCAACCAAAATCTTAGCTCGATGATTAAAAACAAATCATTTAGAGAGGATTTATTTTATCGTTTAAATGTAATCGATCTTCACCTGCCGCCGCTGCGGGAAAGAAGAGAGGATATCATCCCCCTGACATACAACTTTCTGAATAAATTTAACCAAAAATATAACGAGAATAAGGTCATTTCTGAAGAGTGCTTAAATGTCCTGACTCACTATTCCTGGCCGGGAAATGTACGCCAGCTTGAGAACTTAATTGAACGGCTAGTGATTATTAGCAATTCCATTATTCACGTATCAGATCTCCCTGACATGATTACGGAGAATGTTGATCAGGATTCATACCCATCTCGATCGGCTACACTTGAAAAAGCGCTGGATGAGACTAAACGGATTATGGTAAGACGATCCTATCAAACTCACAAATCGTCCAGAAAAGTGGCGAGTGACCTTGGAATTAGCCAAACGAAGGCAGCTAGGCTAATTAAGCAATACTGCGGGGAACAATAATGAGAGTTAAAAAAGCCAGTTCCTGACAGTTGTCAGGGGCTGGCACAAAAAGATCCTTTTTCATAGACAAATTTATAATAGCTTTATAAGCTATCGACCCATTCCCTGAAATACTCCCGTAACTCTATAGGCAATTCTTCAACTGCAAGCACCTTTAGCTTCTCNGTACCTGGAGAAGTCATAATCATATAGCTCTTTTCGTTATACTCCAATAATGTGAATTGACTAATACGATTCGGTAATGTATCCAATCTCTTTATAAACTCGAAATCCTCTTCCTTGAAATTTTCCTCATATCCATCTAACATCAGCTTCTGTACATCTTCAAACTCCTCAGCAAAAGCCATTTCTTGATACAGCTCAAGTGAATGTTTTGGGATGACAAAGACTTGATAATTTGTTGCTGCCCCAATAGTTATAAAAATCACTATAATGATTCTAAACCATCTTGAATTCTTCAAAAGATCCCCACCTTAAATCCTAACGGTTAAAATAGATTTACGTTATTAACTTCCTAATAGTTTCCACCGCATTTAAAAAATCCCCTAAAGGATTTCTGGAAAAATTATGTTATTATGATCAAAGATTACATTAAAGCGGGGAATAAAATGAAGAGAATACTAAATACAGTAATTGGAGTCAGTTTTCTATTTTATTTATTTGCATTAGTCGTTTTACTATTCTTTATTTCCAGGGGATATTGGGCCGAAATGCCGTTACTGGAATATATTAAGCGCTCCTCAAATTTTGTGCCTTTTAAAACCATTAATGCTTATATAATGGCCATTTCCAATGGAAGTATGAATTTAATAATCCCTATCAAAAATCTTGCCGGCAATATAATCGCGTTTTTGCCGATGGGACTCTATCTGCCTTTCTTTTTAAGAAAGCTGACCAAGTTTCCTGCTTTTGCTATTGCTATTACGGTTATGATCCTTAGCGTGGAAATCGTACAAGTGATCACCAGACGCGGGAGTCTTGATATAGATGACTTTATTCTTAACTTCATAGGAGCAGCAATGGGCTTTGGAATTTGGAAAACAGCGAATGTCCTGAAATTATACGGCAGAAAACCAAATTCATCTATTAACAATAGTTAAATATAGATTCAAAATGCCTGTCTCGCTGATGTGGACAGGCATTTGATTTTACTAAAGCTACCTTGCCTTCTTAAAGGCCAATGTCATTGCCAGCAGCCCATTCAATGCCATGGCGATTACCGTCAAAATCATCAAAAAGGCAATATCAGGTGCAAACACCTTAATGGAATGCCATGGAGATCCAACACTAGAAATTAGGAGCGGGACAATCCCAATAGACAGTATAATGAAAAGAATGCCTAAAATAAGCCCCATTCCTTTGCTAAGAGGTTTTTTCGACTTTAATCTATTGAATAAATAGATTGATAGAACCATAAGCAGAAAGATGACCCCCAGCACTATGAATTGAATAGTCACGCCCAGGTTAGGTATTTCAACCGTTTCGTCACCGTTTAACAGATTAATGATGCCATGTTTCAAATAATAAAGTCCTTCTTCCTCCAGCGTATTATTTTTATTTGTAAGAATTACGCCGCCCCAGCCAGATTCGGGCAAATAAAACAGTTCTGCATGTGAATCAGGAGTCGATCCTGAATGCCAGATCAATCTTTCTGATGAATCCGGATTAGAAACACGTATGCCTAACCCATAATAGCGGTCCTCGCTTGTTTGGACTTGCGGTGTCATGTAAAGGTCCAGGGTTTTTTCACTAATTAAATGATTAAGTCCCTTGCCGTTTAATAACTTAATAAATTGAAGCAAGTCTGTTGTACTGGCCGTTATGTATCCATAAGGCGCCCCAGCGTTATCATAGTCTACAGAGCTTTTCACAGGAAACCCAAACCATGACTGATAGCCGCTTAAATATCCCCTCTTATATGCTGTTTCCTTATCTGCAGCTGCATGGGTCATTCCTATCGGCCCGAAAATGTGCTGTTCCATATACTCGGCATAGGGCTGATTGGAAACTTCTTCGATCAGGGCTCCAAGAATTAAGTAATTGGCATTACTGTATTGATGCTTTTCACCGGGCTTAGCAGTTAATGCTGCGTTATGCAGTAACCTGACCTGATTCCTGATTGCACCGCTGCCTGTCGCCTCTTTATCCGATAAAACCAGACCATCGAACGTGCTAAGGCCGCTTGTTTGCGCCAGTAAATGCCTGATTGTTATCTGGGAAGCCGCCTGTTTATCTTTTAACGTAAACCAGGGAAGATGGTCTTGAACCTGGTCATCGAGGCCCACGATCCCATTATCGATTAATTTCATAACCCCAATACCAGTTAGTGATTTGCTTATAGACCCGATTGTAAAAGGGGTTTCACTGGTAACCTTTTCCCTCGTTTCTCCTGTAACACCCCATGACTTTGAAAAGAAAAGCTCATTATTATGAATAATGGCAACTGATGCTCCTGGAACTCTATATTCATTTAGATATGCCTCTATATAGTTCTCAATTTGTGCTTTTGTAGGGACCTCAGCGGAAACTTGGGGAATAGCAGGATAAATACACAATGAAAAAAACAAAAGGAGAAACAGCATCATTTTAGATAATTTAGCTATCGGATTTGTCATAAATCATGATCTCCTATATGGAAATATTTTTTCTGAAAGCAATACTTAAAGAAGGTTTAAAAAACTAAAGCCATAAACAGAGCCAACCGCAAAAATAATTGTCCACCCTGCTAAGCTGAATGTCATCCATTTAACAACACGTGTTTTAGAGGCACCAAACGTCAATGCCAATATTGCGGCAATATCCGTTCCAACAAAGATTGGTGCCAATAAAGCTAATCCTGGAATCCCATACTTTTCCCATATTTTTCTTGAACGTTTTTCTTTTTTAGTTGGACCCGTTATGCCCTTCTTCATTTTTCTCGCTCTTCTCCACTTTTCTACTTCTTTGAAAAAAAGGCCAAGCAAGAAAATTAACAGGAAGTTGCCGACAAATGCGGCCAAACTAACGCCAACTGGCGGGAGCCCCCACAGAATCCCAAGAGGTACAATGATCGAAACATCCATCCAGGGTGCTGCAGCAAGTAAAAATAAAACTCCATATTGAATCATCACCGGTGATTCTTGTGCCCATTCTAACATGGCTTTCCCCCCTTATTTGCCAAACATTCGGTCTTTTAACCATAATAAGACTGGGAGAAATCAGCCAGCGATTCACCTAACATTTAACTGAATAATGTGACATCTTCGTCACTTTAATTCTGCAATTCAGCTGTACTTTATCCTAGAAAAATATCAGCAGTTCATGAACTTCAAAATATATGTAATTTTACTGTTTTGAGACCGGAGACGATTGCTTCTCCCAGTCAGTTGGTCCCTCATTTGCACTTATATACCTCTGCCAATACACGCCGCTCTGCTTATCAAATAGAATGATGTTATTGTCATTTACTGATATCAGCTCATATCTATATGTGTCTTCGAATGGTATTTTTTCATCTAACTTTGCATGAAACGATTGTGAAATAAACCAGGAACCTATTAAAATACATACTCCTAAGAATCCAATTGAAAAAGGCATTAAATTTTTACTCATCTCTAACTCCTTACACTCTCAATAAATTTAATAGAATGCACCTATCGCTCATTACTGACATAGGTCCCGCCAATCAGATCATGAATAGCTCTTTTGTCTTCTCTGAATATAATCATAAACATACTGACTAAACTGGATATGCCGATCGTTACATTCGCAAGTACGAACTTCCCTACAACTTCCCTTAAAATCATATTTTTTAATGTTAAATCTTGTTGATCCATCCGTTTTACTTTTATCTTAAACATGCGCTTTCCTATGATATAACCGCTCCACACCAGCGGAACCAATGTTAAATAGAAAGTGTAAATAGCTTGCCAGCGCCATCCCATTGCCCAATGATAAGAATAATCCCCGCCGGCCAGGAAGAACACCGTTGAAAATGGCACACTTAGTATTAGAAAATCACCTATATCTGCTAATAACCTAACGCCAAAACCTGCTGGCTGCTTCATTCATCTCTCCCCTTTCTTGACTGTCAAGCTGATAGCGGCAAACCCTAAGCATCCGTAATAGCTTAATAATTAGTTTAGAAAACTCTTTGTAGTATGATAGGCAATAATGATCATAATTGGATTCCACAGAGAAAAAGAAAAGTAGATGATATACTCCTTCGATTCCTTGGCAAACTTCTTCACCATATAACCTCTGTAACCAAGAAACACAAGCATAAATAAGGCAAGCCACAGATAATAAGGAATTGGGTTTAGCGGGCGGTAGCTGCCGCTATCGTAAACAGTAATACTTGCCAAAAAAGCACCAATTATAAAAATGATGAGAATCAAGATCTCTACCAGGGTTTGCTGGCTATTAAACCTTTTAGTATATGTAAGCTTCTTTGCAAGATTGAATTTCTTTTTCAGCCATTTCTCCAGGATGAACGAAATTATGACCAAAAAACAATAAATGACGATCGCGATCCAAAACAAGATTTCCCCTCCATAACAAGACCTTTAGTTCACAACCCTCCAAACCAGACCATCATCGAGTTGATAAATTTGCCCAAGAATTGCAAACGTTCTGGTTATTTTCTTCTCTCCGTTTTCCAATTCGAATTCCTTCTCATAAGAGGAGAAGATGCCCACATTCAGAAAATGAGAGGAAGTATGTATAATTTCAATGCTTTCAAACCAGCACTTTTCCTCCCAGCCCACGCCTTCACACTTGATTCCGTTTTCTTGCTTAATCCGCTCCTCCATTTCAGCACGAGAAGGAACAGTAAATAGCATAACGCTTATTAGAAAGACACCCATTATGATTCCGGCCAGGAAAATCCGCTTTGTGTTTTTCAAAAAATTCCCCCTTTAAACGTTTTTTGTCAACCTATGAATCTAATCCCCCTGTTAAAATGACCAATCTACTATTCCCTTATTATACCAAATGAAATAATTTCCTGAATAAAAAACAGCTTTTTATACAGTACTTGTCCTTACAAAAACCAAAAAAGAACAGCAGCAGCAAACCTCGTTTGCTTTATCTTTTCGTAAGCAGAATGGGTTATATTATATAAAGAGGATTTCTTGACTGCTTGAAATCGTTCCTGTTATTCTTAGTCCGGTGCAATGGCTATATGTGCTTACATCAGGACCCAGCTTTTGCCCGGCTAGTACGTCCAGCTCCTTTTCAATATTTGGAGGTTATGCTTTGAAAAATATAAAAAAATTGATTCACAATCCATTCTTTCTGTACAGCATTTTGGCAATTTGTTTTATACTCTCGGTTATATTTGTGGAGCATAATGAGTCATTCTATGACCGCCCAATAGCTGAAGTGATAGAAACAAAAATGGAAGATTCGACAGAAATGGTTGATATGTATGACAATAAGGATCGTCTTTTCAGTCAGCATATAATAGCCGAATTAAAAAATGGCGAAAAAAAGGGACAGCTTATCCATTTATCGAATGAGTATTCATTATCCAAAGCGTACGACCAGGAAATTCAAAAAGGGCAAAAAATATTTGTTTCCATTACGGAGAACAAAGAAGGAAGTACAGAATTAACTGGTTCAATCATGGATCTTAAACGTGATAAATACATATTGATTGTCTTATGGATTTTCATCTTTATTTTACTGATCGTGGGAAAGAAGCAAGGTTTTTTTTCGATTCTAAGCTTGGCCTTCAATGCCATTTTATTATCGTATGCACTGGATGTTTACCTGGAAAATCCTGAAATAAGCCTAGTATTGATATGCGGTGTTGCCGTTATTTTATTTACTGTCACTTCTTTGCTGCTTGTGAATGGTTTTAATGAGAAGACCTATGCAGCGATTATTTCGACCCTGCTGGGGACATTTATTTCACTGCTCGTTACCTATCTTGTTATATGGGTTACTTCAGGAAAAGGACTTAGATATGAAGAGATACAATTTATCACCCGTCCTTACCAAATGGTTTTTTTAGCAGGATTATTCATCGGATCTTTGGGAGCTGTTATGGACGTGGCCATTACGATGTCTTCTTCCATCTTCAGCTTGTATGAAAAGAATCAAAGCATACCAGTAAAAGCCCTTAAACGTTCCGGATTGGAAATTGGGAAAGACATTATGGGGACGATGACCAATATTTTGTTTTTCGCCTATATAAGCGGTTCCATCCCCATGCTGATACTCTATATAAAGAATGCTTCACCATTAGGATTTTCCCTTACCATGAACCTTTCATTGGAATTGGCCCGGGCCCTGGCTGGCGGGATCGGAATTGTGCTGACCATTCCAATCGGCCTGTATATTTCTATCTTTTTTGTTAATAGAAAGAGGGCGAGAACATGAATGCAATCGTTTTGCTGGCTGCCATTTTATTAATCTTAATGACTTGGATTGGCGGAAAAAAAGGGGCAAGATCTTTTTTTGCTATCTTTCTTAACTTTGGGATGATTATTTTTGTCATCTTTTTTATGAACGATCCCAATATTAATCCCATTATCGTCACATTGATTGCCTGTGCAGTCATTAGCTGTATTAATCTTTTTTATATTAATGAAATAAATATTAAGACCCTAACAGCCTTTATTTCCTCGATCATCACCATTGTTATTTTAATCCTATTCATAGTCATCGTAACCGAAAAGTCCATGATTCAAGGTTTCGGTGAAGAAGAAATAGAGGAGCTTAGTGTGTTTTCCCTTTATATTGGAGTTGATTTTGTAAAAATTGCGGCTTCTGTGATCATCATGAGTACAATCGGCGCCATAACTGACACTGCCATGGCGATCTCCTCTCCCATGCGTGAAATCCATTATCATAATCCAGCCATCAGCAAAAAGGATTTGTTCACAGCCGGATTAAGTATCGGAAAGGATATCTTGGGAACAAGTACAAACACATTATTTTTTGCTTTCTTTGGAGGATACTTGGCACTGCTTATCTGGTTTAAGGATCTATCGTATTCTGCAGGAGAGATTGTCAATTCAAAGATTTTCAGTGCCGAGATGATCACGATCCTTTGTGCCGGAATTGGTGTTACGATGGTTATCCCGATTACTTCCTGGATTACTGCCTTCTATTTAGTGAAAAAAGGAAAAAATACAGAGACGATTGAATAGTCATGACGACTAAATGAAACCCTCCCCTTTTTTGAAATAGAGGAGGGTTTTTCATTACTAGACAAGAATCCCAGCTGGTGCCGCTGTCTTAGGTGATAACTAATAAGGGGTTTTCCTGAT
Source organism: Bacillus sp. J33 (assembly GCF_000518885.1). Classification (GTDB taxonomy): domain Bacteria; phylum Bacillota; class Bacilli; order Bacillales; family Cytobacillaceae; genus Cytobacillus. The sequence continues at coordinate 139,565 of NZ_JAEL01000004.1, forward strand.
GGACGTAATCTTGTGGAAAATGAAGGTAATAACAACTTCGAAAGCCTCAAAACTCAGGCAGGATCATTCATTATTTCTTCCAATCCTCATCAGCAGGTCTTTCGTTTATGTTTTTCGTTAATGATTTTTTTGTTTAATATTCTAACTTCCCCCACCATCAGCAGCCGCATATCCTCTACAATATACTTCGCTAACTCATCATCCGTGATGTCATCCCCATCAATATCAAGCCGAAAATCCTGCCCCTGAATCCCGCCGCCATTGGTAAAGTCGATTTCGAAGTCAAATTGAACTCTTTTGTCCATTTAAACTCCACCTTTGATTTGATTTGAAATTCATTCTATACATATTCAGCTTTTTTGAATAAAAAACTTAAATCGGCAGCCGGATCAATCATTTTAATAATGGCTAAGATGATTTTTCACAAATTGTTCCTCTGATATTACTGTTAATCCTTTTCTTTTAAGCAAGGCGGCGGTAACTCCATTTCCTGCGGTTTTCGTGCCTTTAAATTCACCATTGTAGATCATTGAACTGCCGCAGGATGGGCTATTTTCTTTAAGGACAACTATTTTTGCCTTTATATTCAGAGCTTCTTCTAACGCGGCATAGGCTCCTTGTATATATAGTTCGGTTACATCCCTGCCTGATTTCTCAACCACTTTAGCCTTTCCATCAAGCACATCCTCTCCGCCTCCACCCACTATTTCAGCAGGTTCCCTTGGTGTTGAAAATCCGCCAAGCAATTCAGGACAAACGGCTACAGCTTTTTTCTCTGCAACTAATTTCCTTAGCTTATTATCTAAAGAATGCGTACCGTCATATCTTACTTCTAATCCAGCTAAACAGGAGCTTACCAGTATCACAAACTGCACCTCCATAAAACCCCAGTTATCTTGATATATAACTTAATAGTACTGACATGGACTCCGAATGTCTATTTATATTCCACAGCACACTTTGTACGATCAAAATGCAGAAGCTAAGACGAGCAGCCGTTTAAACGGATATGCTTGCATTTTAATTTCTGATTTTCAATATGGTTTTTCCCGTACAAAAAAATTACCCTCTAAAACAGATAGAGTAACCTTGACCATTAAAATTTCTCGGGATAAAAAGCCTTTGCTAATGTTTCAATTGCGTATGGGCCCCTAATTCCTTCTGATCCTGCGGAAAGAGGCAGCACGACGAAACGTTTTTGTTTAATCGCTTCAACATCCGTTAATGCAGGGTGATTTAATAAAAACTCTTTTTTCTGGTCGGCTGTTGTGTCACCATAGTCAATAATCACAATGATTTCAGGGTTGCGATTGACAACCTCTTCCCAGGAAGCGGTCGCCCAGCCTTTTTCAATATCATCAAAAATATTGGATCCTCCAGCTAATGTGATCATTTCATTCAAAAAATTTTGAGCTGCAGTAAATGGCTCTTTCTCTCCGCTGTCATACACAAACACCTTTACTGGATCTTTAACATCTTTTACTTTCTCATGTACTGCATTCATATCTTCTTTCATGCTTTCTACTAATTCCTTTGCTCTGTCTTCAACCCTGAAAATCCGCCCAATGTTTAAAATATCTTCAAATACGTCATCCATCGAAGGACCATTCATATTTGATGACTGCTGCAGATAAGATTTAACTCCAGCATCTTCTAGCTGTTCAACTGTTCCCAATGCTTTTTCTGAAAAGGCACTTTCCCAGCCTGCATAAGCAAAATCAGGTTCTGCACCTAAAAATACTTCTTGACTGGGATATTTATCCGATAATACTGGGACTTTTTCATAAGCTTCTTGATACTGCGGGAGGATTTCATCATCAAGGAAGGCTGTTCCCGCCATTGAATCTTCCAAACCAAGCGCAAGCATGATTTCTGTTGCATGCTGATTCAGAGCTACTGCCCTCTTTGGAGCTTCTTCAAACGTAATGGTTCTGCCCATATTTTCTATTATGACCGGTTGATCTGATCCACTGCCTGAAGCCTCTGCAGTTTCAGCTTTTTGTTCTGATGAAGGTGCCTGATTGCACGCTGTCATGATACATAAGAATAAGAATCCAATACTTGCAGCTAAATTTCTTTTGACACTTATCATTTATTCTCCATCCTGTTCATGTTATCTTATCGTTTTTTCTGCCGTTTCCAGCACTCTTTAAACTATTGCATTACCTCGAATTTACATTATTTCTCCTTTGACGTTTGCAGCATCTCTTCTGATAGGTATGTAATATGGACTTTATTTGTTAAAGGGTGAATGATAATATCTGCTTCTACGCGAAAAACGTCTTTTAGCATTTCTCTCGTTAAAACGTCAGCTGGTTCACCTGACTGAATGATTTCACCATTCTCAATAACATAGATACGATCACAATAGGCTGCAGCTAAATTTAAATCATGTAAAGCAGCAATGACTGTCATATTTAATTGGCGGACAAGGTCTAATATTTGAAGCTGATGGTGAATATCTAAATGATTCGTGGGCTCATCCAGCACCAGAACTTTTGCTTCCTGAGCAAGTGCTCGCGCAATCATTGCTCTTTGCTTCTCCCCGCCTGAAAGGGAGGCAAATGACGAATGGATAAAATTCTCCATGCCAACCTTTTGGAGACATTTGCGAACAATCTCACCATCTTTCATTGAGTCAGACTCAAGAAATTTTTTATGCGGAAATCGTCCCATGGACACCATTTCGGATACTGTGAAATCAAACAATAATGGGGTTTCCTGGCTCACGACCGATAAGTTTTGAGCAACATGCCGCGGGGAAAGTGTAAAAAGATTTTTCTCATCAAGGGTGATCATCCCTGCATCCGGTTTGAGCACCCGATAGATATTCTTTAATAGAGTTGATTTTCCGCTTCCGTTTGGACCTATCAGGCCAACAAATTCCCCTGAAGAAACATCCATTTTGATTTCCTGAAGCAATTTTCTCTTGTCAATGCTGAAACTTAGATTTTTTACAGATAGGTTCAAGCCTATTTCCCCCCTCCAAAGGAATAATTGCTTCTTCTTAACATCCACAGGAAAAAGGGGCCGCCACAAAGCGCTGTTACAATCCCGATTGGCATTTCTTCAGGAGAAATCACTTGCCTTGCAAATATATCAGCCCATACTAAAAAGATAGAACCGATTAAAGCGCTTAGTGGCAAAACTCTTTTATGATCAGATCCTGCAGCTAAGCGAACAATATGGGGAATCATTAAGCCAATAAATCCGATCGCCCCGCATACCGAAACCAATACACCCGTTAATAAGGCCGTAACCACAATTAATAGTTTACGAAAAGTTTCAAGGTTCACGCCTAACGTGACAGCCGTGTCTTCTCCCATTAATAAAATGTTCAGGGAGCGATATTGAGACCATAAAAAGAGAAATCCTAAACATGTGACAAGTGCGGGTATGGGAATGTATTCCCACTTCGCCCCTGACAGGCTCCCCATCATCCAAAACATTGCATTTCTGATCGCTTCTTCTTGAGGAGCCGATAGGACAATAAAGCTTGTAACTGCTGAAAGAATCATCGAAACGACGATTCCAGCTAATAACAATCTCACAGTCGATATCTTCCCGCTAACTTGAGCTAGAAAGTAAACGAGAATAATAGAAATTAAAGATCCTAAAAAAGCGGATAGGACTAAAGCATATTGTCCAAACAATGAAAATGCCCCAAATATAATCACTAATGTTGCCCCAACCGAAGCACCTGATGAAACACCCAATATATACGGGTCAGCTAATGAATTTCGAACAAGCGCTTGAATCGCTGTGCCAATGATCGCCAATCCAGCACCTGCAACCACCCCCAGCATCACTCGCGGAAACCTTAAATTCCATATAATATTTTCCTGAGCCATTGACCAGTCACGATCGATTACCTGTTCAAAAGAAAAGATTTTTGAAATGGCAATCTTCCATACGGTTAGCGGATGGATCGGCACAGGTCCCATCATAACAGCAACGGTTATTGAAACAATAAGTAAACCGATTAAACAAAGGATGGAAAGTGATAACTTAAGGTTAATGCTGAATTTCTTTTCTTTTCCCATGGAAACTGCTTGAACTTGTTCTAACTTTGGCACAAATACACCTCCCTAAAACTTTGTCATCCTTCCTCCCAGACAAATAAAAAAAGCATTTAAACCGATAGAGTTTAAATGCTCACAAAAAATATGCATTAAAATTAGCACTGATACGTTATTTTCCGTAAACACTCCCTCCTATATCCCGTAGGTGCATCGTGTCCATGTAAACAGGCAGGTCTCCTGACTTGTCTTCTTCGCTTCCCTGGCCTTCCCGTTATTCACAGTGGCATTTTTCAGGTCGCTCTGACATACAGTGGCGGGAACCGTGTCGGATTTTAACCGAACTTCCCTTTTAAGCTATAACTATTTCAAATAAGTATAGCACCTGTCTACTAGCAAATATTAACTTTTGATTCATTTTACTATACTGGCAATATGGCTGTCTATAATTCAAAAGGATTGCGCCATTTAGCCATACCTCTTCCCAGCAATTCTCCTGTTCTTACACCTAATTAATTATAATTAGCGCTTTCGATAAGATGTTTTATATTGTTAAGCTGAAAAGCTCCATATATTCTTTTTTGGGATGTAAGTTCATTTATAAAAAACTGTTGTAATTCCTCTTTATTCGTAAACCGTTTAATTATGCTGTTATCCGACCAATCGTGTAATTCTTTTTCATCGTGATTAAAAAATACCAAGATGTTTATCCACGTTTCAATATCCTGACTTTTTAAATAGTTTGATAAGATGACGGCTGTCTGCTGAACCTGGTTAATTGGATTTTCATAAGTCTTTAAAGTTAATGCTCCCGACTCAGCTTTATCAAATATAAGCGTTTCCTCCTTTTCACTGTCTAATAAATCTGCTAAAAAAGAAAATTTGGGGGAGCTCTTTCTTGTCATTCCCATTACTATATGGCCTTTCCAGTTTTTTGTTTCTATTACATATATACCAGTTGGGAAAAGTACAATGTGATCGATTTGCTGGATATTACCGTTTGCTTCCGGTATAAAAATGTTCGGCATAATAATCATTTCATCAGGTGAAATGATTCTTTTTCTAATTAGATCTGATTTAAAATTTTCTAGTATTTGATGGGTAATTATTTCCCCTTGGTTTCTATAATTTTTCCGTATATCTTCATTTTCAATCATCAGCTTTTCTATTTCGCGCTGGTATGATTCAGACAAAAGTGTGACCTTCTCATCGAATGTTGCTGCTGCTGTCTCCATTGAAGCTTTTTGTAATTCTTTAATAGCTGCTAACTCTTGGTAATGGTCGTTTCTCATTTCTTTTTGTTTAACCTTTTCTTTTTTTACTATGTAAGCTAACCAAGCGACAGACACGGCAAGTAAAGTGGAAATTAACCAGGTCATTTATTTTCTCCTTAATTTAAAATATTTTGTTCATCAATGAATTGGGGTTCCGGAAACGCCGCTTTGTTGCATATCTCATTTATACTTTATGAGAAGTTCTTTTCAATTTGTTCCCTCACATCTTGAAAAACCTACAATTCGTTCAGCAACTTCAGCAACTAAAAATAGGTTAGTGAAGCTTTCTGCATCATATTTAATTATTCGTTTAAAGCTGGATTCATCTATGTACGCCTCGCCTTTTTCTCTATCTAAATTTTCTGTTTCACCATCTATCTGCAGCAATCTTACTAGACAAGTTTTTCTCATCCTTTTTCTATTGCAGACCTTACAATATAACGTAAATTATGAATATGAACTGCCTTTGGATTTACCCTTATTACATTTTCTCCTGTCCATTCTATATTGAAATAACCTACCCTGCGTTAATGGAATAACTTATAGTTCATAGTTCGATTTCTTATGAAAAATCCCTTCTCTTTTTCACGAATAAGGCCCTTTTCCAAAAGGAAGAGCGCAATTCTTATTCTGGAATTGCGCCCGTTGTTGAAGATATTAATTTCATTTTGAAACACATTTAAAGGTTTGAAATGGTAACTCATTATAATACTATAAACCCAAGAGGAAGTGGAATCTGATTGAAATTAAAAGCAAATGAACTTACTATAAAGTATCCAATTATTTTTAACGAAAATAAGATTCTGCTTCGTCCTTTCTCCACACTAAAAATAAGAAACTAACAATTAATACAACTGCGTAAACAACAGATGCCATTTTTACCCTCTATCTGGTATGAAAACTCCTTATTTGTTGGAAATCTGAGCTGAACAAAGCAAGCCTAAGTATAATTTTCCTCTTTGTTTATATCATATCCTTCTTCAACTAATGCTGCCCGGTAGCTGAAGTAGCAATTTTCACCTTTTATGTTTAATCCTTTTTTAGGATTTATTAATTGCAGGAACTGTATTTTACCCGAAAACTAATTGTTGGGCAGTTGGATGCCGCGCCAGCCGCTTACATCGCATTGGCCATATTCATTATCACCCACAGCAACCACCGTGCCGTCCGATTTAAGACCGACGGTATGGGCACAACCCGCCGCTATCGCCACAATATCGCGCCAATCACTTACATTACATTGCCCATACTCATTCCAACCCACAGCCGCCACAGTACCGTCCGATTTAAGACCGATGGTATGATTACTGCCCACCGCTATCGCCACAATACCGCGCCAGCCGCTTACATCGCATTGGTCATTTTTATTCAAACCCACTGCCGTCACCGTGCCGTCCGATTTAAGACCGATGGTATGAAGATAACCCGCTGCGACCGCCACAATATCGCACCAGCCGCTTACATTGCATTGGCGATACCGATTATTACCCACAGCCGTCACCGTTCCATCCAATTTAAGACCGATGGTATGCCAGTCACCCGCCGCGACCGCCACAATATCATGCCAGCCGCTTACATTGCATTCAACTTCATTATTTCGGCCCACGGCTACCACCGTGCCATCCGATTTAAGCCCAATGGTACGACGCCAACCTGCCGCAACCGCTACAATATCGCGCCAGTCGTTTACATCGCATTGATCATGCTTATTCCAACCCACAGCCGCCACAGTACAATCAGATTTAAGACCGATTGTATGAGCATTACCCGTGTTCGTTGCCATATGAACATTACCTGCCGCGACCGCCACAATATCGCGCCAGCCGCTTACATCACATTGGCCATATTTATTATCACCCACAGCCGTCACTGTTCCGTCAGATTTAAGCCCAACGGTATGACGACGACCCGCCGCTATGGTAGCTTTAGGCCACCGTTTCACCTTTAACAGTGCTTCCTTCCGTGAAATGTGATCCATGTTTTACCTCCTTGAACACAAGACCTATTTTATTATAGTATCACTTTTGCTTGTTATACGAATCTGCCCGGTAGCTCAATAAGCCTTACTCCATTAAATGGCCCTAGAATGAAAAATGAGCGCTTATCCTTGTTCCAGGATAGCGCCATTTAACAGAAGACTCGATTTCAAGATAATCTTAAAAGACATTAATAACGTTCTCTCTATTGTCCCTGTTTTACGAAAGAACATTTCAAAGACTTTATTGAAGAAACGCACCCTATACTTTAAGTACAGGACTTCACAATCTTTTTTTACACCTCATTAAACTCAATCCCTAAATGTGCTGTACATGCAAAAAGACGCCTTCTTATTTAAGAAGAGCGCCCGACTGTTGAACAATGAAATATGCGAAAGATCGCTCTGCAAATACGTTCTAATTTATTTGACTGACACACCGTTTAGCCATCCATAAAGCAGGAATATCACCCGCCTCACCATAGAGAATGAAAAGGGCTTCACACCGTCAATACTACTTCCACGGCTGGGCGAGGAAGTCGCTGAATTATGGTGCATTAGGACCAATCAACGCCACCCCAAGAGGATTGCAACTTTCGCAACAGAACAATTTGACCGAGATGATACGTATCGTGCATCATGATATTGCTGAGTAAACGCTCAATAGAGTACCTGTTAGCTGCATACGGAGCTTTTAACTTTTTATCGTCAAGGTCAGCAATGACCGTTTTTAATTTATTCATGACTTCATTAAGGCGCTGCACTGTCTGGGCCCACCCAATTTCGTCTTCTGGATCCCCCGGATTTCCAAAGGTTTCTTCATTGTCTTCTGCCTTATGCGGATTCTCTGTGCCCTTAATTCGATGGATTACGTCTTCATTCCAAAATATCAAGTGGTTGACAATCTGCCAAATCGAATTGCTGATTCCCGAACTTGTCCATGCTGCCTCAGCTGCGATTACTCCATGAAGCGCCTGATCCATGGATGCAAACCAATCATTCTCATGGCAATGCATGTCTAGTTGTTCTAAAAACATTTTGGTTACAACTTGCATACAACCAATCTCCTCACTGTTTAGTGTAATCTTTCAAAGTTAAAAGACAAGAAAAAATCTGACTATAGTATAAATTAATCAGTCCTAAAAGGGTAAAAACCAAATCCAAGTGGTCCCTTCCATATTGGACATACCTTTCTCTCCAGCTTCTAATTCTCTCCAACATGGCAGGGTAATCCGAAATTTCCGGGTGACAATAACAATAATCCTCAATCAATTTCGAAAAAAGCCATTCATACGCATAAAATAACCTTCATTTTCGACTGTCGGCCATATAACGAAAAAATATTCTCAATACTCCATTCTTTTATTTTGAGAATACAAAAACCTTGATCACTATGACTTATTCGGCTCATCCAGCTTTTATTCCTTCATCACGACAAATAAAGTACCCTATAGGGCGTCCTTTTTAAATGTCTACTCTATAGGGTACATTTTATTTTTCTGGTTGACCTGTTGGCTAAACGACATACCTGGCCTTTGATTGTATAAGTGGCTTAATTCATATAATGCTTTGGCATAGATGGCTGCCGCTTTAATTAAATCATCGGTCTCTATAAATTCATCAATTTGGTGAGAGCTATCTATCCCTTTGTTTATGCCCTCATTTAAATATGTAATTTCCCTATTGTTACTATAAGGCAGCACAATGATATAAAGTGCAGCATCCTAAGGCATTTTTCTTATATAAATCTAATCTCTCGTCCCCAGTACATCAGTATTTGGCGTTTCATACCCTAACTGGCGCGCCATCGCCATGATCTGTCCTTTGTGATGGTATTCATGAGTAACAGTGTGGATGAACAGTTTTCGAGGAGTCATTGAAATCGATTCAGTTGATTCTCTCCAAGGAATAGGTCGCACGATTGGCTCATCCATTTTTTGAGAAAATGACTCAAGAACCTCATCCACATATGCATCTGCTTTTTCAAAAAGTGCTCTAATTTCCTCGATACCGATTGTCCCCAGATTTTCTCTAGGTGTGATTGGTCTCTTCGTTTTTAATAAAACAAATGATCCTAGCCAGCCATGATAGCAATTCGCTACATGAACAAGTGTGTCACGCACATTCTGCCAACCGAATCCCATTTCACGCGTAAAATCTTTTGGATCCATTCTACTGCAAAAGTCCAAAAGCACTTCTCGGTTCTCTCTGACCCATTCGTATTCTTTCCGATCCATAGTATCCTCCCTATTTTTCTATAACACATATGTGTTCTTTTTTATCTTATTTTGTGTCTATTACGCATATCAGTGTTTTTTTCTTCTTCAATAAACCCGCCTTTTATTTGAAGAAGGTTAGCTTTAAAAAATCAGTTTATATATAACAATTCCCACGATTAATCCAATAATTACTATCCCAGTCCCTTTCCAACCCAAACTACCAGTTAAATCAGTTAAATTCCCATTAGCTCCTCTATTTAAGGAATCCTGTAAAGAACCAGTTGGATTATTTTTTAATTCACTTTGTCTTAATTGTTCTCTTTTATCTTCAGGTGTTTCATTGTGATTATTCAAACTAAAACCCCCTACGCATAGTTTTTCTATTGTGAATATATTCTATATTTTACCTCCTATACCTTTTACACTAACCTCCCTCAATAAAAGAAGCGAAAACGGCTGTTTACTCTTGTTTTCTTAGATTTTCATAGTTAATTACCTGCCGGTAAGTCCTTTATTGTTGGAGATTCATCACTTGAAAGGATATAACTGGATCCTTAAAGAAAAAAATTATATGGAAGAAAAAATTTGAATATAAACGATAAAAACAACGTAAATAACATAAAAAATTACTGCAAATTATAACATTAAAGATATTTGTAAAATTATGTTAATATTAGAATAGATAATTAAGGTAGTGTCAAAAGATTTATGAAAACTACCTAAAGGGTTAGTTTCTCTCCTATTTACTGGATGGAGATGCGCCGCAATCGCTCTTGACAAACACGCCAATGGTTTGAGGATTGTTTAACAAGGGCGAAGGGAACAAAAGAAGGCATACCAAATAAGCCCTTGGTTGTTTCCATTTTAAACCATTGGCAAGTTCGGTTTGTCAAGAGTTCGCTCCGCCGATTGCTGAATTAGCTTAAGGGCTCAGCTAAACAAAAAGTTAGGCTTGTCTTTGTTCTACTATCCATTGTTGTGCTAATCCAATGAGCTTTGTCCAACGTGCTGGCATTGTT
>NZ_JAEL01000005.1 GCF_000518885.1 Bacillus sp. J33
CCGTTGTCCTCACTATAATATGGGCGAACCTTATCTAAAATGGTTGAAAAATCTATGTACTGATCTATTTTTCGCAGAAGGTGGTCCGAAGGAACAAGTTCATCAATAGACACAAATTCAATTTCATTTTGCGAAGATTCTTTGGGTTTAAACATGTAAATTCACCACAATCTATAGGATTTAATGGGTTAATTATAACATATTAACGCGGTGAATAATTAAAGTTAACTATTAAAATAAAGGCTGTCGATAGTTTCTCGACAGCCTGTGAGCTGGCCAGTATATGGCCAGCTTTTTTTATAAATGACTGTACTTCTTCTATCCTTTAGCAGTCAAACCCTCCAATAGCTGATTCATGCTCCCGCTCTTATATCCCGTCAGGTCCATTGCAACATACTTAAATCCAATAAGCTTCAATTGTTCTGAAACCTGATCGCGGTATTTCAGGAGAGTAATCATCTCGGCCGGCTCTACTTCTATTCTGGCCATTTCATTATGGACTCTGACACGAACCTGCTTTATTCCATACCCCTTAATAAATTGCTCAGCTTCATCAACTTTCCTTAACTTTTCAATTGTAATTTTTTCTCCATATGCAATTCTGGAGGACAAACATGCGAGTGAAGGCTTATCCCATGTATCAAGTCCGAGCTCCTTTGACCGGATTCTGATATCTTCTTTGGTAATATCAGCCTCTGCCAGCGGACCTCTTACATTTTTTTCGATCGCAGCCTTTACTCCAGGACGGTGATCACCTAAATCATCTTTTATAAGCCCGAATGTCAAATTATGGTATCCTTTTTCAATCATGATTGGATATAGATTTTCAAATAGTCCTTTTTTGCAATAATAGCACCTGTTTGAATCGTTTTCGGAGTATCCCGGAATGGAGAGTTCTGACATCGTAATAATTTGATGTGGCGCATTTAAAGCTTTAGCGATTCGAATGGTTTCCTCAAGCTCGGAGGCAGGAAAAGATTCAGAATCCGCTGTAATAGCCAGGACATTTTCTTGTCCTAAGGTATCCAAAGCCACCTTCAATAAATAGGTGCTGTCTACTCCCCCTGAAAAAGCAATAATAATTCGTTCCATCTCGGAGAGTATACCCTTAAGCTTTTGTTCTTTCAGCAGACTGTTATGTACATCCATTTTAATGCCCTCCTCCTTTTATTGTTCACCCATAACAAACCGAACAACATTTGGGTGAGTCACAAAATCTTTGGTTCCTGCACCATATCCAATTTTCTGCACCTTCATAGACGGCATATTTCCAAATTCATTGGCGAGAGTACGAACAATCGCTGCCCCTGTGGGTGTTGTTAGTTCACTCTGAACACTGGTTTCCCGCAGCGGGATATTTTTAAGAATTTCCAATGTGGCTGGTGCTGGTACAGGATAGAGGCCATGAGCAATTTTTATATATCCATTGCCTGCTGCAACTGGAGAACAGACAACTTTTTCAATATTGAGCGAGTGAAAAGCGATTGCGGTCCCTATAATATCAATCATGGAGTCCACACCGCCAACTTCATGGAAATGCACCTTTTCCAGGGTGCTATTATGAATTTGGGATTCGGCCAGCCCTATGGCTTCAAACATTTTTAAGGCAGTTTCTTTTTCGGCCTCATCCAGCTCTGATTCTTCTATGGCTTTTTTTATGTGTGTGTAATGGCGATGTGAATGCTTTTCCTCTTCTGTATTAATGACCAGCTCTGTACTGGCAATGCCTTTCTTAACAACTTTTTTAGCTGAAAGAGAGAAATCCTCCTGAATAACCGTTTTAAGCTTCTTTTCAACAATGGATAAATCAGCGCCCAACTCTGTAAAAGCAGCCAGCGACATATCTCCCGCAATACCTGATATTCCGCAATCTATAAATAATATATTCACTTTACATACCTGCCTTTTTTCTATATTTATACTCTAAGCATCAAGGAGGCTGAATAGCCTGCGCCAAAGCCATTATCAATATTGACAACTGTTACACCGGAAGCACAAGTGTTCAGCATGCTTAACAATGAGGTGATTCCGTTTAAATGGGCACCATACCCAATGCTGGTTGGCACAGCAATAACAGGCATGGATACCAATCCGCCCACAACACTTGGCAGTGCCCCCTCCATTCCAGCAACAACAATTAGCACATCGCATTTTTTGATTTCTTCCAGCTGCGCAAACAGCCTGTGAATCCCTGCTACACCTATATCATAAAAACTTGAATATTGATGCCCCATCGCTTCGATTGTCACTTCAGCCTCCCTCGCCACCGGAATATCTGAAGTTCCTGCACAGATGACACCAATCTTCTTTTCCGTCTTCATCTCATACCCCTCGGGCTTGTAAAGAAGGGTACTTCCAGCTGAATCGTAAACAGCCTCCTCTACATGCCTGCACACTTCTTCAGCAGCTTTCACATCCACCCTTGTGGCTAAAACGGTTTTTTCCTTTTTAACCAAATGCATGAAGATCTGTAAAATCTGCTCTGTTGTTTTTCCAGCCCCAAAGATGACTTCAGGAAACCCTTGCCTGAATTCACGCTCATCATCCACTTTTGCAAATCCATAGTCTGTAAATCCCTTAAGCTGTTCTTCAGCTTCTTCTATGGAGAGAAGGCCGCTTTTTAATTGTGTTAAAATATGTGTAGTATATGATTGCATGAGTTTCGTCCTTTCTTTTATCTCTTAATCTCGTAAAAAACCAGGAGGCTTATAAAAGATGCAGCATAATCAAGAGCATACCGATCATGAAATGATCAAGATAGAAGTGAACCTGGATGACATACCAGGTGAGTGGCTGGGACATGTTATGGATTTATTATTGGATGCAGGAGCAAATGATGTCTTCTATATACCGATATATATGAAAAAAAACAGGCCAGGCACAATGCTTCAGGTTCTATGCCAAAATAAGCAAAAATCTGAGATGATGGATATCATTTTTAAAGAAACCACTACTTTGGGCGTACGGTATTACCCAATTTCCGTGAAACGGCTTGGCCGGCAATTTAGAAAGGTCGAGACACCTTGGGGAACCGTCTCAGTTAAAGAGGGGCTAATGCAAGGCAAAGTTGTACAGCAAGCCCCTGAATATAGTGATTGCAAAGCAATATCTGATAAAAAAGGCATTCCATTAAAGCTGGTTTTTCAAGAAGTTTGGAAGCAGCTAAAATAAATAGCAGAAATACCCATTCCGGCTTTTCTTTGCAAAGAATGCCTACAAGCTTCTGCGCCAGTTCCTTTTTCGGCTTTTAAATCTTCTAAATTAGAAGGAAAGGCAATTAGTTGAACATTCAGAAATCTGCTTCGCCTTTTCAGTCAGGGTTAAATAATCCTCATCTGAATTTAGATTCTTCGCATTAACCAATGAGCTGCCTACTCCTGCGGCAACAGCACCTGCTTTCAAATAGTCCTGTATATTTCCAGCTCCTATGCCTCCTGTAGGCATTAACGGGATATGGGGAAGCGGCCCCTGCAGGCTTTTAAAATAAGAGACACCCATGACATCGGCAGGAAACACTTTGATAATATCTCCTCCCTGTTCATAAGCTGTCAGGATCTCTGTTGGCGTGAGGGCGCCGGGTATACTGAGGACACCGTAGCGTTTTGCCATTTTAATGGTTTCGGCATTGACGGTTGGCGAGAAAATGAATTCAGCCCCGGACATAATTACTGCACATGCTGTTTCTGGGTCCAGCACCGTCCCTGCCCCGACGATTACCTCATTTCCAAACTCTTCTTTCACTTTTTCAATTAACTTGCATACTTTGGGTGTTTCGACTGTAATTTCAAATGTGCTGATACCGCCGGCCTGCAGCGCACGGGCAATGGGCAAAATCTGCTCAGGGCGTGCACCGCGAATAACTGCAACAATTTTGCGCTTCTTTAATTCTTCTAACTTGTTCATTGATTTTCCTCCTTTTTTACCTTGTTACATCTTCAAGGCCGCCGTTCATAAAGGTTACAAGATCCGTGCGATTTGGCAAACCCTCGGCATCCCCATTTACCATGGCTGCCATCGCTCCCATCGCGTTGCCCCGCAGCACTGCTTCTTCCAGTGTTATTCCGTCCAGCAGCCCTGAAAGCACGCCAGCTGCAAATGCATCGCCTGCGCCAACTGGATCGACTACCCGCTCAACCATAAAGCCTGAAATTCTCGTCATTGGATAAGTTGGAGAGGAAACCAGTGCTCCTTCTTTACCCAGTTTCATAATGACTGTTTCAATGCCAAGGTCATGAAATTTTTCAGCATAATCCTCGGGGGTGCAGGCGCCAAATAAAAATTCGGCTTCGGAAATACCCGGAAGGACTATATCGCTTTCAGAGGCATATTTCTTTAAAAACTGCCGGGCTTCTTCTTCATCACGCCAAATTTTTAAGCGGAGATTCGGATCAAAAACTATTTTCGTTCCATTCCCCTTTGCTATTCCTATTGCTTTTTCAATCATTTCCCTGCATGATTCACTGAGTCCTGGGGTAATGCCTGTAATATGAAGATACTCAGCATCTGAAAGGGAGTTTTCGGGCAGCCATTCAGCACTCATTTTGCTTGCGGCAGAATCTTTTCTATAGTAATACACACGCGTATCGTTCAAGCGCCTGAACTCTTTAAAAAATACGCCGGTCGGTGCACTTTGATCGCGTGTTACATAAGAAACGTCCACTCCTTCACCTCTGATGAATGACAGCATCGCATCACCGAATTCATCCTTTCCAAGGCGGCTGATCCACCTTGAGCGATGCCCGAGACGGCTCAAACCGATAACAACATTCGATTCTGCGCCGCCAAATTTCATTGAAAAAGAATGGGCATGGCGAAGCATGCCCTCTTCATTCGGTGTAAAAAGAGCCATCGTTTCCCCGATTGTTACCACATCCATGTCTATCAGCCCTCTTCCTTCTGTAAATCACCTTTTACGTAATTGGATAGTGTTCCGATGTTTTCAATAGTGATGCTCATTTTGTCACCGTCTTTGAGCCATACCTTTGGATCGCGGCCCATTCCGACTCCTGGAGGGGTGCCAGTTGCAATTAAATCACCCGGCCTAAGCGTCATCGACTGCGACAGGAATGAAATAATCTGCGGTATGGAAAATATCAAGTTGCTTGTATTGGAATCTTGCATGATTTCCCCATTGAGTTCGAGCGAGATGGACAGGTTATGAGGATCACCTGCTTCATCTTTTGTCACGATAACCGGTCCTGTTGGAGCAAAGGTGTCTGCCGTTTTGCCCCTGGACCATTGTCCGTCCTTAAATTGCAAATCACGCGCGCTAATGTCGTTCATGATTGTATAGCCAAAGACGTAATCGCTTGCTTCTTCTTCCTTTACGTACTTTGCTTCTTTGCCAATTACAACGGCCAGCTCTGCTTCAAAATCGACTTCATTTGAATTAATGGGGATCTCAACAGCGTCATTGTGGCCGACAATGGCATTTGCATATTTTGAAAAGATCACCGGCGAGATAGGCGGCTCCATTCCGGTTTCCCTGCAATGGTCAATATAATTCAGGCCGACACAAATGATTTTTTCCGGAAATTGAATCGGCGGAAGAATTTTTATATCGGAAATCTGAAAAACAGCATCCGCATTGATAGGCTGTTCTGTTAACTGTTCAGCAAGAGGCAGCAGCTCTTCGCTTTTTTCGATAAAGGTTCTCAAACATTGCGGAAATCTGCCGTCCAGCGTGTTTAAACTGATGGCTTGCTCTCCTTGAACGAAACCAATATGCTTTTGAGAATGGATGGTAAAAGCAGCTAATTTCATCAGTATCTATCCTTTCTTACGTTAGGGCATAAGGCGTTTTTTCACCTTTTAAAACCTGAACGATATTTTTTGCGGCTTTTTGCCTAAGCTCCACCATTGCTTCCTCTGAATACCAGGCACTGTGCGGAGTAATAATGACATTGTCCATCTGGAGAAGCGGGCTATCGATGCTGATAGGCTCTTCTTCGGTAACATCAAGAGCTGCACCGGCAATAATTCCTTTTTCGAGCGCTTCTATCAGTGCCTTTTCATCTATAATCGGTCCGCGGGCTGTATTAATGATGACGGCATTCTTCTTCATTTGACTAAAGCTTTCGGCATTTAACATATGGAAGGTATCCTTAATAAGCGGTACATGCACGGATAAATAATCTGCTTCCCGGATGATTTCATCCAGCTCCATTTTTTGCACCCCAGCAGCAGCCATATCCTCTGCCGAAACAAACGGGTCATATGCTGCCGCTTTAAAACCAAGAGGCTTCACCTTTTCTATAAACCTCCGTGGAATGCGGCCGAATCCGAGAACCCCTACTGTTTGACTGTTAAATCGATGAATAGGGACACAAGCTTTGAAATCCCAGTTGCCTCTCTTCACTTCATTATTTAATAGAGTCACCTTGCGGGCCCAGGATAAAAGCAAGGCCAATGCATGGTTCGAAACCTCTTCCATCCCATAATCAGGTACGTTTGCAACTGTAATTCCTTTTTCATTGGCGGCATCCAAATCAATCGTGTTGACTCCAACGCCATAGCGGGAAATAACCTTGGCATTATCCAGCGATTCAATGACACGGCGGGATATGGGAGCATATTGATTTAGAATTGCATCAGCCTGTTTGGCCTGCCTGATAACCTGTTCCTCTGTCTTGCACTGCGCTTTGACAAACTCAATATCAAGGCCGCTTTCTGCAAAGACCTCATCTTCATATTTCAGATTTTCAAATTCATAGTCT
Source organism: Bacillus sp. J33 (assembly GCF_000518885.1). GTDB lineage: Bacteria > Bacillota > Bacilli > Bacillales > Cytobacillaceae > Cytobacillus. Next base: position 6,717 of record NZ_JAEL01000005.1, read on the forward strand.
GTTAAAAGTACTTTAAAAGCCATTCTATTCACCCCTGAAAAAATAGTAAGAAATCCCTGAAACGGATTGGGGCCGCTTCAGGGATAAAAAGTTATTTAGCTAGCGTTTTCCCGGCCTTTGGAACCCCAAGTCCTGCTGCGCCTAACTTTGAGGCGAGGGCTTCCGGATAGTAGCGTTCAATCATTTGAATGCCAATGGAAGCACGGCGGACACGTTCTTTTACCAGCGAGATATTTGTGCTTTCCCATTGCTTTCCGGAAGGATACACATCCGGATGATTGCGAAGGCCAAATTTAATATAAACGGGAGCGAGTACCCGAATGATTTCCGGGATTTCGTAGTAGCGCAGAAATCCGCCGAAATTATCGGGAACCTCTACGTAAAGGTCGATCGGAATATCAATGGCCTGCCGGATCGCTGCAAGCTTTGCGAGCGGCAATGCGGAAGGGACATTATAGGTATTTGCGCCAATATCCTGCATCAGCTTCACAGATACCGGGTTTGCTGAGCCCATTTGAACAGACACCTTTATAACAAAGTCTTCCGGAAGCTGGCCTTTCCTTTTCATTTCCTGTGTTAGCAGAAGCAGTCCTTCATCCGCCACAAGTGCGCCTCTTAAGCCTAGTTCGGCTCCGCGCTTTAAATCCTCCATGGCATAGACAAGCTGGTCGGCTCCTTCGTGGCGAAGCGCCTGTGATTTGCCGCCTGACGTAAACGGAGCTGCACTAATATCCCATGTGCCTCTTGGACCTACGAATAAACTAAGCTCCATTCCGCGTTCTGCAGTGAGTTCACACATTTCTTTGATCTCCTCATCAGTTTGAAGCATAATGCCGCTTCCCTGGGAGACACGGTGAATCGTCAATCCAAGGCGGTCAATCTCTTCAAGCGTGGCTTTTAACGCTTCAGGTCCTTCAACGCTTGGAATTTCAACCCGGTATTGTGCCCCGTCCGGGAATCTTTTGGCGGAAGTCGGCAATTCTTGAAAATCACTGGATGGATAGCCTAATTGTTCAAGCAATTCGCGGGATTCTTTCATAATTGGACGCCTTCTTTCGTTTCGATCGTTTTTAATAGATTTCGAACATTTTCACGTAAATTGGAAGGATATACATCAAACGGAACACGGTGCCCTGCTGCTGTGTCAAACCACCGCATATGAACCGCTTCTTTCATAGTTGTAAAAAACGTCGGGCAATAGCTGTAAACATCCATGAGCTTGGAGATCAGCTGGTGGTTCCTTTGCGCTTCAGCCAAATCGCCTTTTTGATAAGCTTCATATAAATCCACTGATATTTCCGGAGCAAAAACGGCGCTTCCATTAATGCTTCCGGCTGTACCGATCATTTGCGCAGGCAGCATATGCTCATCAAACGCAGAGAAAACAAGGAAATCCGGACGGACTTTCTTCACCTCTGTGATCACCTGGCGAATATGGCCAAAATCACCGACGGTTTCTTTAATGCCGGAAATATTCGAATGTTTTTTGGCCAGATTTACAATTAACTCCACCGGCAAATTTTGGCCGGTTAATTGCGGGATATTATAAATAAACACCTGCAGTTCAGTATGGCTTGCCACAGTTGAATAAAAGCGGTAAAGCTGCTCATCTGTAAGCTTCCAGTAATATGGGCTGACAACAAGCACGCCATCTGCTCCCAGTTCTTCTGCATAAGCAGTCAGTTCAAGGACTTCCTTGAGCGCGGTATGGCCAACGCCAACCATAACTTTTACACGCCCGCGAATATGCTTAATCATTTCCCTTACATAAAGCTTCCGCTCTTCGATGGAAAGAGAAGAAAACTCGCCTGAGCTGCCCATCAGCAAAATACCATGAATATTCTGTGAAATCAGCTTATCAAGATAGCGTCTATTCAGTTCCAAATCCAAATTTCCCGCTTCATCAAACAAGGTGACGACCGGGGGGATGATTCCATGAAAGCTCATTCGTTCTCCTCCTCTGCTACCATTCGGCAATGCTGCCATCTTCATGGCGCCAAATAGGATTTTTCCAATCATGTCCGGACTCCGCTGCCTGTTTGACTTTTTCCTCATTAATATCAATACCCAGGCCAGGCTGATCAGGAATATTCACATAGCCATCTTTATAGGCGAATACTTCAGGATTATGGATATAGTCGAGAATGTCCATTCCCTGGTTATAGTGAATGCCCAGGCTTTGTTCCTGGATGATGAAATTAGGGGTAGAAGCATCCAGGTGAACAGATGAAGCTAGCGTCATTGGCCCAAGCGGGCAATGCGGCGCAACCGACACATCATACGCTTCAGCCATCGCGGCAATTTTCTTCCCTTCCAAAATACCGCCTGTGTGCGAAAGGTCAGGCTGAATAATATCTACATAACCGTCTTGCAGCAGCTGCTTAAACCCCCAGCGCGTATACATTCTTTCCCCAGTGGCAATCGGGCAGGTTGTGTGAAGCACAATCTCACGCAAAGCTTCATTGTTTTCCGGAAGCACCGGCTCTTCGATGAACATTGGGCGAAATGGTTCCAGCTCTTTCACCAGTGTTTTGGCCATGGTTTTATGAACCCTGCCATGAAAATCAACGCCAATGCCAAAGTCCTTGCCGAGTGCCTCGCGAATGGATGCTACACGATCAATGACTGCTTCCACCTTTGAAAAGCTGTCTATGTAGTTCATTTCCTCGGAGGCGTTCATTTTTATCGCTTGAAAGCCCTGCTTCTGCTTTACTTTTGCTGCTGCAGCGACATCAGCCGGACGGTCCCCTCCTATCCAGGAATACACTTTAATTTTCTGGCGTGCTTTGCCGCCAAGCATTTCATAAACTGGTATATTGTAATACTTGCCTTTAATATCCCAGAGGGCCTGCTCAATACCGGATATCGCACTCATCAGAATCGGGCCGCCCCTGTAAAAACCGCCCCGGTATAGTGTTTGCCATATATCTTCGATGTCATTGGGATTGCGGCCAATGAGATAGTCTGATAGCTCATTGACTGCCGCCTTCACGGTTTCAGCGCGCCCTTCAACAACCGGCTCTCCCCAGCCGGAAATGCCTTCATCTGTCTCAATCTTTAAAAACAGCCAGCGCGGCGGAACTTTATATAATGAAAGTTTCGTAATTTTCATATGGGCACCTCGCAACATTTTTATAAAAGGAGATTTCTATTCTGGAAATCTCCTTTTTAGGGTTTAGTGGTTCTCTATGCTTAATTGTTTTAAGAACCTTTAATGAAAACTGTTTTAATGGCAGTATAGAATTCTTTCGCTGCTTCACCCTGTTCACGCGAACCTGTGCTCGAGGCTTTCATGCCGCCGAATGGCGCCTGAAGCTCTACACCAGCGCTTTCTGCATTAATACGGACAAGTCCTGCTTCAATTTCATCAATGAACTCCAGAATGGAGCTGATGTCTGAAGTAAAGATGGATGCGCTCAACCCGTATTTCGTATTGTTTGCCAAGTCAATGGCTTCCTCCAGGTCAACCGCTCTAATTAGGGCAATGACTGGCCCGAAGATCTCTTCCTGGGCAATTGTCATATCAGGTGTCACTTCTTCAAAAATGGCCGGTTTAACGAAGAAGCCTTTATCATATTCTCCGCCTGTCAGCACTTCGCCGCCATGGACCAGTCTTGCTCCTTCGTTTTTACCGATTTCAATGTACTTTTTGAACGTGTTGAATTGGCTTTCGCTTGCACAAGGCCCCATCCAGATGCCCTCTTCCAGGCCATTGCCGACTGTAATTTTTTCAGATGCTTCGATTAGCTTTTGCTTAAATTCGCTATAAACTTCGGATTCCACGATTACGCGGCTAGAAGCCGTACATTTTTGTCCGGAAGATCGAAACCCGCCGCTGATGACTGCTTCAACCGCCTGTTCAAGATTGGCATTTTTCGTAACAATGACAGGGTTCTTTCCTCCCATTTCAAGCTGGAACTTGATGCCGCGTGCCGCAGCCGCTTTTGCTACACTCTGCCCGACACTTTCTGAACCTGTAAACGTAATGGCGTTTAACTTAGGGTGTTCGATCAATCCCTGGCCGATAACAGAGCCCGAGCCAGTTACGAAATTTAATACACCTTCAGGGAAACCGGCTTCTGCAAAGCATTCAACCACCTTTGCAGCTGTGACAGCCGCTTCGCTGGCAGGCTTGAATACAACTGTGTTTCCGTACACAAGTGCAGGCGCGATTTTCCAAATTGGAATGGCAACCGGGAAATTCCAGGGAGTAATGACACCTACCACACCAAGCGGGGCACGCTTGGTGAACATAAGGGCATCTTTATCTGTTGAAGGAATCACATCCCCGTCTTTGCGCATCCCTTCTCCAGCATAGTAACGGAGGATGGTAATTCCTCGCGCTGTTTCCCCTTTGGCTTCAGGAAGGGTTTTTCCCATTTCCCTCGTCATCGATTCAGCAATTTCATCAAGCCTAGACTCCAGGATGTTTGCTGTTTGGAACAGCAGCTGGCCTCTTGCTGCCTGGCCAAGCTTGCGCCATGCTTTCTTCGCATGGAATGCAGCCTCTACTGCCTGGTTCAGCTCTTCTTCAGTGGACCTTTGCACGTAGCCGACTGTTTCCTTCGTAGCCGGGCTGATGCTTTCAATGACTTTTCCGGATGCTGATTCTTTCCATTCATTATTAATAAAGTTGCTGTACGTTTTTGTTTCAATGGTTGTTTTCATGTTTTTAACCTCTCCTTTTTATTAGTCTTTGTTAACTCTGTGTTGATTTCCACTCCAGGGGCTCAGTGAACCGCGGGCAGTCCCACGCTTCTCGGCGCGGATGTTGATTAATCCTCGAGTAAACACTGCAAAACAAGCATTTGGCCGATAAATCTAGCTGTTTGGCCGTTAAACCTTTAGATTTGGCCGATTACTGGCCGGTTTTGGCCGATAAATTCATGAATTTGGCCGTTAGACTAAATTTAAGTTATTGAAAAATACCGGTTGGCCGGTAAATTCGGTAGATTGGCCGGTATTTTCTAATTACGTTTCGGCCGATAAATGCTCTTTTTTGGCCGGTATATAGCAAAAAGGAAATGCCGGATGCATTTTCGAGGGCTCCTTCCTTACCCTCCAATAACTCAACAATGGGCTTAACAGAGCCGTCTATTAAAATGTTGGACCAATACGCCAAATTCCGAAGTCGTGCTGCTTCAATATTTCTGCTTTTGTCAATTTGCCATTTGCTACAGCTTGGATTTCCTTCATGATGCGGCCGCCGACTTCTGGTACTGTTTCTTTGCCGTCCACGATGGTTCCAGCATCAAGATCCATGTTTTCGTTCATGCGTTCGAACATTGGTGTATTTGTTGAGATTTTAATAACTGGAGCAATCGGCGAGCCGGTTGGTGTTCCGCGCCCGCTTGTGAAAAGGACGACTTGTGCTCCGCCTGCTACCATACCGGTAAGCTGCTCTATGTCGTGTCCCGGCGTATCCATCCATACAAGCCCTTTTTTGGACGGTCGCTGCGCATAGTCAATCACTTCTTCCAGACGTGAGGTCCCAGACTTTGTTGCAGCCCCAAGCGATTTTTCTTCGAGAGAGCTTAGGCCGCCTTTCATGTTGCCAGGGCTTGGATTGCCGGTACGGATATCAACACCCATTTGGATTGAGCGGTTTTCCATCATTTTAATGACTGCATACGCTTTTTTGGCGACTGAGTCATTGGCTGCCCGGTTGGCAAGCAAATGCTCTGCACCGATTAATTCGGTCGTTTCGGCTAAGATGGCTGTACCGCCCTGTTCAACAATCATATCGCTTGTGCGCCCAACGGCTGGATTTGCCGAAAGGCCGGAGCATGCATCTGATCCTCCGCACTCCGTTCCGACGATCAATTCGCTGAAGTCGCATAGCTCCCGCTGTACCATGGAAGCATCCTGAACCATTTTTACAGCTATTTTGGCCACCTCTGCAATCGTTTGAAGTGTTCCGCCATGTTCCTGGATCGATACGGTTTGCACCGGCTTGCCGCATTTGGCAATTTCATCGCCAATACGGTGAGCCTGGTGAGTTTCACAGCCAAGGCCAAGGACGATAACACCATACACATTTGGGTTCATCCCTAACCCGGCATATGTTCTTGCCGTCTGGTCATAATCTGTTCCAACCTGTGCACACCCATGCTGATGGATGAATGTAACGGTTCCGCTGACAAGCTCTGTCACCCGCTGAGCCGTTTGTGTTGCACAGGTAATCGTCGGCAGGATCAGCACATGATTTCTTACCCCAACGCGGCCATCAGGACGCCGGTAACCCCAAAACTGAAGTTTATCGTTAAACAACCTTGTCACCTCTTCCTCTTTTGCCTTCCAGATTGTGAACATGTACATGTTCCCCGGCATCTATCGGGACAACTGCTGCCCCGATCACCTCACCATATTTAATAATGTCATCCCCCTGCGGAATGGCTCTGACTGCAAATTTATGGCCAAAGCGGATTGGTTCAAGAATCTTAACACGAAATTCGTTGTCCTCAAGCCTAACTATCACTTCCGCTTCAGCAGGAATATCTGACAGTGCGACAGCTACACTATCCTTTTCGTTCAAATAAAGCGTCTTGTATTCACTCATTTCCTCACCCCTTAGCGGCTTGCCTCGCTTTTTCGCTTTGGACAACCGGGTTATTCAGGATGCCAATGCCCGGAATTTCAATTTCAATCCGGTCATTTCCGGCCAATGTAAAATCGTTGGGCGGTACTACGCACGTTCCTGTAAGAAGTACTGTTCCGTCAAAAATTTTGTTATCAAGCACCAGATAATGAACAAGCTCATCCAGTGTACGTTTAAGCTGGCTGACTTGCGCATCCCCGTAAAATACAAGCTCTTCATCGCGGTATATCCGGCAAATAATCTGCAATTCATAAGGGTCTGCCACAGTCTCTGCCAATACGATGGCCGGCCCGATGGAGCAGGAGTTTTTCCAAACCTTTGCCTGCGGCAGGTAAAGCGGATTTTCCCCTTCAATATCCCGGCAGCTCATGTCGTTTCCAGCCGTATAGCCAAGCACATTACCGTCTTTATCAATGACCAGCCCCAGCTCCGGCTCCGGAATTTGCCAGTTGGAATCTGAACGGAGAAAAACAGGATCATTCGGCCCTACTGTTCTTGCAGCTGTTGATTTAAAGAAAATTTCCGGACGCACTGCATCATAGACTTTGTCATAAAACGTTTCACGATCAAGCTTTCCTTGTGTTGCTTCATAGTTTCGCGCTTCCCTGCTTTTTTTATATGTCACTCCTGATGCCCACACTTCTGGAGCATCGATCGGAGTGGTTAACTGAAGACCTTCCAATGGCTGCTTTTCTGCTTTATCCGCAATTTGTTTTACAATATAAAACGCTGTTTTGTTATCTTCGCGTGCCTTAGCAATCAACGACATAAAATCGCTGAATGGAAGGTCTGCTGCTTCATTCTCACTTGTTACAGCTGCGAGTTGTTTTTCATTTTCCTTTAGGTAGCGAATAATTCTCATCTTTATTCCTCCTGCATGACCGAATGTCGTTTTTTTGTTGTTGATTTATAGTACCCTGTTGATTGGAGCGGAAGGTGCTAATCCCGCGAAAATGCATTTGCATTTCCTTACGGCGAGGTGTTAATTCAATGATGCTCATTCAAAGTCCTGCGGGAGTGCGGATCAAAGGGAGACCCCGCAGGCGCACAGCTCTGAGGAGCTTCGGACCGCCCGCTGACAGCTTGAACTCCTCTCGCTGCAATCAACAGGCAAAGTTAACAGAGCCTAAATTTTTTGATATTCATAGCCGAGATCCTGTGAAATGATGGTGCTGCACTCTTTTAAAAGTCCAACGTAATGTTCGCGGATTTCATCTGTTGCTTTCGCAGCCGGCATGGACATGCTAATCCCTGCTATAACCTTTCCGGAATAATCTTTAATCGGCACTGCAAAGCAGACAATACCTGGTTCATTTTCTTCGTTATCCACGGAATACCCAGCCATCCGGACATGATTAATTTCCGCCAGCAATTCCTCTTTTGAGGATATTGATTTTGGTGTTTGCTTTGTGTACTGATAGTTTTCAAGAAACTGGTCCAGTTCCGTATCTGTTTTCGTTGAAATAAGCGATTTGCCTACAGCGCTTGTATGAACCGGAACACGCCGGCCAATCCGGGAATATAGAACGGTAACTCCGCTTCCTTCAACCTTATCGATGTAAACGCCTTCCTGTCCGTCCAAAATAACCAGATGGACTGTCAAATTCGTCATCGCCGATAGCCTTTCAAGATGTTTTCTGGCAACTTTTCGCAAATCGAGATTGCTAAGAACCATATTGCCCCGTTCAAAAAGCTTCAGGCCAAGCCGATATTTCCCATTCTCCTCATTTTGTGAGATATACCGTTGTTCCTGTAAGGTTTTTAGCAGTGAATGAACCGTGCTTTTATGCAGATTCATCCTTTTGCTGATTTCTGTAATGGATAATTCTCTTTCCCGCTCGTCAAATAAATCCATTATTTTTAATGCGCGTTCCACTGATTGGATAATAGGCAATTTTGCTCACTCTCCTAGTTCGATTTAGCCTAATTTTACAGGATATTTGACGAGCTTGCCTCTTATTTTGCAGCTGCGCTTGTTTCATGAAGCAAAACATCTTTTTCATAATCCAGCACTGCATCCTCTGCAACAGCCAGCGGTACAACACCATTGGCAGCATCTGTATGGCCGTACATGCGATTGCTTGCTGCAACCAGCTTCTGGCGTGCTTTCATTCGCTGTTTTCTCTCTTCCGCAAGTGTTTGCCGATCTTCTTTTAATCTGTCTGAAAATGCATGGACAACCTTGCCTGCGAATAGCTGGGCTCTGTCTACAAAATCAATGCGCCGTCCTCGAAGCTGAAGGTGCACAACATCGCCTGTCTGAAGCAAGCCAATGCCGCCGCCTTCATACGCTTCAGGTGTCATATGCCCAATCGCTGCACCATAGGTAACGCCGGAATAGCGTCCATCACTGATGATGGTTGCCAGTTTTTTCATCACACGGTTGGCATTAATATGCTGCATTGGCGTAAACATCTCCGGCATTCCAAAAGCTACCGGACCCTGCCCTGCAATAACAACTGAAATTTTCAGGATGCCTTTTTCAGCCATTTCGTCAAATAATCTTTCGTATGTTTCTTCTTTAAGCAGTTCCCATTCCTTTTTATTATTGTATTTAAGTGTTTCAAGCAGCAGGTTATGGTCAAATAATTTATCATTTTTGATCTTGTTAAGCAGGTTTGAGTCCAAAAGACTTCTGTTTGCATCATCTTCATTCTCAAAATAAAGAACAAATGCAAGCTTATCATCGAACTGATCAAGCTGAGGCGTCGGCATGCCGCTGATTTTAACAACAGCGCTCTCAAAGAAGTTGCCCTGCAATACATCTACTCCGCTGAACGCCCTGCGCGGTGTTGACAAGATGACCGGATTTTCTTTTACATTTACCGCCTGCAGGCTTCGTGTAATGGCCAAACGCTCTCTCCACGTTCTGGCTGCCACAGTCGGTGCATCCTGATCCATTGGGACGCCATTTTCCAGCAGTTCATAAAAAAGTGTTTCCATTCCCCTGCTCGTGCCGCTGCAGCACTGCATGGCGAGCGAGTAAATGTCGCGTCCTTCTGTGAGGCTGTAGTCAAATAAATCCGGTATCGGATGCTCATGATGGATGCGGTCCAAATCCCATAAGCTGAATTCGTATCCTGCATATAGCATACCTGCCACAATATGCATCATCAGGTTTGTTGAGCCGCCAGAGGCACTGTGAATACGAATGGCATTTTTGATATTTGCAGCCACAATATTGGAAACACCAAATTTTTCTTCATTAATCATGGTGCCAAAGCTGTCAAGAACGGCATTGATCTGCCTTTGTGTCGGCGGGTCTGTCAGCAGCTCTACCGCTGGATGGACAAGTCCCAATCCGGCTACCAAGTGCCTGGAACTGTTGCCCGTTCCATTAAAGGCACATACACCGCCCTGTCCGTCACATGTTGCAACAGCCAGCCTCATTTCAAAATATTTATGCTGCTCTTTTGTTAAAATGCCCCGCTCACAGGCACGCTCGAAAACTCCCTGGAAGGCAGTATTGGATGAGCACTGCAATATGTAAGCCATAGTGTCGCGCAAATCAACCGCCACATCCGCAGCTCCCTCTGCCTCTGCTTTTTTCGCCAATTCTTCAAGCTCTGCAATGACATCATCAGGGATTGAGCCGCCTTCAAGAACATGAGCAGGTGCAAATGTTGCAAAAAATGGAGCCTCGCCGCGGCTGCGCCTTACCCGGTCGACATGTGCCAATGCACTTACAACACCCAGGGGCTGTTTATCGCACCCTTGAATGACGAATGCACCATGATAACTATGTGCCTCAAGCTGATTGACCACCATTTGGGCAACAGCGTTCCGGCTTTGAAGTGAATAGCTCATTCCCTGATTGCTTTGGGCAGTGCCGTCACACATAACCGGTGTGGAAAAGTAAAAGGGAACCCCTCCGTTTTGCCAGATGCGGATGGCTGCGCGTGCGGAAGTTTGATAGTCCATAATGTGAGCCGGATGGTCAGATGAACCGCCGATAATGGCTATGCGCGGGGCATTCATTTCAAGGCGGCTATAGATTTCCTCAAGCGTCCAATCCGGCTTTCCGCCTTCGTAGGAGGAACCGAGTGTCTGTTTTGCGCGGTCCAATAGCCCAGCAACCGTAATCGGTTCATTCGCTTTCCCCTGTACATTGTCACGGTATGGATTTACAGGATTATCTATGAGCGGATATAAATGTGTCATGTTAACACTCCTATCTATTAATCTGCAAGAATCGTTTTTGCAGCTTTCATTCATATTAATCAAGCACCAGTTCTTCAAGCTCTGAAATAATTTCAAGATTGCTATTTTGTTTTGCTTCTTCAATCATGCTCTCTGAGATCCAAATCTCTCCGATGTCTAATGTATTCTTGATCCGAACGGCTTTCACCTTGTTTAGATTAAAGGCGTTGCAAGTTTTAATGGCAGCCTTGACCGCCAGCTCTTTTGTTTCGAGCACCATTGGAAGCTTAACCACTTCGATGACGGTGCTGGTCAATGCATTTGCATAGCCTTTTTCCCATATAATTTCATCCACTGCCGCTTTGGTTGTCATGTCTGCCATGCCAATGCCATTCGCATTTCCATGCGTTTTTTCGGTCAGGCCCAGCACCACGGTTCTTTTTATATCCGGGCCGCCAGCGGCATATGGTGTGGCGAAATTCCCTGTAATATTGGGATCCATCCCATCGCCTGAAATATCTTTCCCAAGCTCGTCGACAATCAGGACATCAAACTCATCAAAATGAATTTTTGGCATTAGGGATTTTGCTTCTTTCAATAGTTCCGGCTCGGCTGTTTCCAACTCCTCTGCCGGAACGGCAATAACCTTTGCAACCTTGTCATAAGCATTTTCAAGAGAAGCAAGGCCGAAAATGATCGGAGCTTTTGATAATGAAATTTTGGCCATTTCCGGCACATGCTCTGCCATATATTTAAAGCTGTAGGCATGGGCAGCTTCCGCCCCTTTCTGCTTCCCAAGCCCGATTGTAATCATTTTCATGAGCCCGCTTTCAACCGGTCCGCGGAACGCTGTATGGGGCTTAACCCGGTTAATGACGGCAATTTTGTCAGCTTCATAGGCGTTTCGGTCAATATAGACCGGGAGCCCATTTGGGAGTTCGCCAATCTTGACAACTTCCATGGACGATTTAATCGGTGCCTCCACAGCTTCTTCCGTCACGCCTAATTGCTGAAGGACATCTAACTGGCCTTCGGCTGTTGCCCCGCCATGGCTTCCCATTGCTGGAACGATAAAAGGCTGCCCGCCAACCCGTTTAATTTCCCTTACGGTTTCGCGCACTAGAACAGGCAAATCCGCCAGCCCTCTGCTTCCAACTGCAATTGCTACGGAATCGCCTTCATTGATTTTAGTTAGAACCTTCGTTTCATTCAGTGTTTTCCGCACCGCTGCTCCCACATCTTCAAGCTGGGGTGCGTGAAACTTCTGCTTTACTTTAACCATTTTGGGTATGGGGATATCTTTTAAAATTTCTTTAATGATGTCCATATATCCTTATCTCCTTCATCATTCTCACTCTAGAGATTACAGGTCAATTGAGCCATTCAAGCGGCACCGTTATGATTTCCGGGAATAGGATCAGGAGCGCCAGCACTATCGCGTGAACAAGCAGGAATGGCCAGATGCCTTTCGTCAAGTCCGCCAGGCTGATTTTGCTGATTCCGCAGCCAACATATAAAACAGTGCCAACCGGAGGCGTAATCAATCCGATACATAGATTGATCACCATTACAATTCCAAAGTAGACTGGATCAATTCCGGCCATTTTAACAAGCGGCAGCAATACCGGTGTAAATATCAGGATAGCCGGTGTCAGGTCCATCACCAGGCCAATCAATAATAGAAAAATCATAATCACGAACATTAACAGCAGCGGACTGCTGACAAGCGAACCCATATAGCCTGCAATTTCTGCCGGAACATTTGCAACGGTTATGAGCCAGGCTGATACCATTGCTGCAGCAGCCACAAACATGACCACACTGGTTGTTTTTGCCGAAGAAATCAGTACCTGATACAGATCATCCAGCTTCAATTCCCGGTAAATAAATAAACCCACAAACAGTGCATAAAATGCTGCCACTACAGCAGCCTCGGTTGGTGTAAAAACACCGCCGCGAAGACCGCCAATAATGATGACCGGAAGCATTAAGGCAAAGCTGGCCTGCTGAATCGCCTTCCAGATTTCTTTGGCGGATTTTCGGGGAGGAAGTTCACTTGTATCCTTCCGGGACATAAAGAACCAGCCAATCATGAGCCCCAATCCCATCATAATGCCGGGAATAATACCGCCCATGAATAAATCTGTAATGGATACACCCGCGGTTACCCCGAATAAAATCATGGGAATGCTGGGAGGAATAACCGGAGCAATAATACCGGATGCACAGATAATGCCTGTAGAGGTGTTGACCTTATATCCCTTGGCAATCATCATGGGAATTAAAATTGCTCCCAGTGCCGCTGTATCCGCAACAGCAGATCCCGATAATCCCGCAAATAAAATACTGGCTATAATCGCTACAAATCCAAGTCCTCCCCGAATGTGCCCTACAAGTGCCATGGAAAAATCAACGATACGTTTGGAAATTCCGCCTGCATTCATCAATTCGCCTGCTAAAACAAAGAACGGGATGGCCATAAGTGAAAAGTTATTGGCCCCATTAATCAAGTTCTGGGCAACAATTTGGCTATCGAATGTACCCATGGCAAACATCAGCATAACCCCGCTGGCAAGCAGGGCGAATGCAATCGGCACCCCTAATGCCAGCGATCCAAATAGCGATCCTAAGAATACTCCTATCATGTCGGGTATTGCCCTCCTTTCCTGCCGTCTTTATTTTGCGATTATCTTATCATCCTGATCAGGGTTAACTTCCGATAAAACGTCGTCTGAGGATTGTATGATCGTTAAGGTTTCAGACTTTCCTCTGATGGCTTTAAAAAGGCTGGAAATGATAAGGATCATCATCCAAATGCTTGATACAATCCCTATTCCATACAAATAGGAAAGCGGCATTCCTGTTGCCGGACCTGTGCTGTTCATATTAAGAATGGTCATTTTCCAGCTTCCTTGCAAAACAAGCCATAGCAGGTAAAGGACCACTGCATTGCTGATCAGGAATGCAGCCTTTTGAAGCCCCTTTGGCAGGGCATTGACGACAATGTCTACGCCAAGATGCATTTTATCCTTTAACGCAGCAATGGCCCCCAGAAAGACCATCCAAACGAAAAAGTAGCGGGACATTTCTTCAGACCAGGTAAGGCCGGAATTGAATACATATCTCAGTACGACATTTCCAAAGACGGAGAGGGACATGGCTGCCAGTGAAAAGGCAATCGCAATGTTTAATAATTTGGTAGAAAAAGAACTGATTTTGCTAAACACGGCTTTTCTCCTCCCTGCAATGAAAGCCTGGAGAAATAAATGGAATTATATTATCCCTCCAAGCCTTTGCTGCTGATATTACTCTGCTTCTGCCCGGATGCGCTCAGCCAAATCCTTTGCCCAATCAAATTCACTGTAAATCTTTTCATATAGAGGCTGCGCTGCTTCTTCCATGGCAGCTGAAAAATCGTCAGATGGTGTCGTGAATTTAAGGCCATTGTCCTCCAGGAACTTCTTGTCTTCTTCATAGCTCTTTTCAAGAAGTTCGAATTCATAGTCTGCGGCTTCCTTTGAAGCCTTTTCAATAATCTTCTGCTGCTCTTCGGTTAAACCATTCCAAAAATTACTGTTGATGATATACAAGTTCGGGCTAAACATATGCTTCGATTCCAAAATATCGCTTTGAACCTCATACCAGCCTGACGCACGAACTGTAGCAATCGGGTTATCCTGGCCATCCACCACCTTTTGCTCCATCGCTGTGAAAACCTCAGAGATTGGCAGCGGTGTTACATTGGCGCCAAGCAATTTTCCAAGTTCGATATAGTTCGGTATATTCGGCATTCTCAAGCGAAGTCCGTTAAAATCTTCTAAGCTATTAATCGTTTGATTGGATGAGAACATCCGGAATCCATTCGCACTCCAGGCAAGCGGCTTTACCCCATGCTCCGATTCAAGGTCTTCAGTCAGTTCTTCGCCAATCGGCCCATTTAATACTTTTTTGGCATGGTCGAAGTCCTTGAATAAGAACGGCCATTCAGGTGCCGCCATTTTCGGAATATCCGCCTGCATGATCAAGCCCGGAATTCCCATCTCAATGGTCCCGTTGCGGACCCCGTCATAGAATTCCTTTTCAGCACCAAGCGTGCTGTTTGGGTATAGTTGAACTTCAAGCTCTCCGTTGCTTTCTTCTTCCACAATCGTTTTAAACTTTTCTTTTAAGGCAACATTCTGGGGATGATCTTCAGCAAAGTAGTGCGCTACTTTGATCACTTTCTTTTTTCCTCCCCCGCCTTCGCCTCCTGCCTCTTCCCCGCCGCATCCGGCAAGGAACAAAAAGCTTGCCATAACAGTGGCGCCCAGGCCAAATAACTTCTTCTTTTTCACCTTCATCTCCCCTTCAGAAAATTTGCTGTTACCTTCTAAAGCTGATTTTGTTCTACATTGTAAAACTAAGTTTTGTATTATGTGCAAAAAGTGAACAGCATTTTTCAAAACAGATAAAATGCTGTTTTAATAGAGATAGATTGATAGCAGTAGAGACGTTTTATAAGAACAGCAGTGAAAGCTGCGGCACGACAATGATAATCAGCAATGTAATCAGCATCGCAAAGAAAAACGGCACAATCGCTTTTGATAACTGCTCAAGTGACAAGCCGGAAATTCCAGCACCCACGAACAGGTTTACACCAAGCGGAGGTGTTATGAATCCAATTGAAAGGTTTACGATCATGATGATCCCGAAGTGAATGGGATCGTAGCCAATTTGAAGGGCAACCGGCAGCAGGATTGGCGTTAAGATAATAATTGCTGCAATCGTGTCCATAAAGCAGCCTACTATTAATAGCAATAACGTAATCAGCAGCATGATGATGAGCGGTTCGCTGGAAATCGACATCATCGCTTGCGCAATCTGATTCGGAATCTGTTCGATTGTTAAAAGACGGCCAAATGCGGTTGCAGCGCCCACAATTACAAGCACGGTAGCTGTTGTTAATGCGGAATCCACAAAAATCTGCGGAAGATCTTTGAATTTCAATTCTTTATACACGAAAACACTGACGATTAAGCCGAATACTACTGCGACAACGGCTGCTTCTGTCGGTGTAAAGACACCTCCATAAATGCCGCCTAAAATAACCACTGGAATGAGAAGCGCCCATTTGGCCTCCCAAAGGGCTGTGAAAATCCCTTTAATAGTTGTTTTATGATTCGTTCCGGTATAGCCCATTTTTTTCGAATGGATATAAGAATAGATCATCAAGCCAATCCCAACGAGAATTCCCGGGATGATCCCTGCAATAAACATATCCCCAATCGATACACTTCCGGATACACCGTAAATAACCATTGGAATACTAGGGGGAATAATGACCCCGATCGAACCTGCTGACGCGACAACCGCAGTCGCAAAGCGTTTATCATATCCTTTTTGAACCATAGCCGGAATCATGATCCCGCCGATCGCTGCCACGGTTGCAGGTCCTGAACCGGATATTGCTGCGAAAAACATACAAGTGATGATGGTTGCCATCGCAATACCGCCTGTTTTATTTCCGACCATTGAATCTGCTACATTAAATAGACGCTTGGAAATTCCGCCCTTCCCCATAATTTCGCCGGCGATAATAAAGTAAGGAACAGCCAATAGCGGAAAAGAGTCAACAGAGTTGGTTAATTCCTTCATCAGGAATTCAACAGGCATTCCGCCGGTATATAAAATAGTGAATAATACCGCTAAACCGATTGCGATTCCTATGGGAACCGTTAAAAATAAGAAAGCTGCAAATGAACCGAATAATACCCCTGCCATTTTAGAACGTACCTCCTTCACAAAAATCTTCTAGATCACATTCATATTCTGCTCTGCATCTTTCGGAAGTTCCTGGTTTTTATCGAAGTTTTTAATCGCTTTAATATTGCCGATAATGTTTTGAATCAATCGGATTCCCGCAAGCCCCATGCCAACGGGCGGAGCAAGATACACAACTCCGGTTGGAATTTGAAGTGCGGGTGTCGTCTGGCCAAATAAAAGCAGCTGGGATGCAATGCCATAGCCATAGATCACAACATACACACAGAAAACCAAAAAGAGGATATTAGAAATGAGTGAGAAATAAATTTTCGTTTTGTCTTTAAAAAGAAGGAGTGCAGCATCTACTTTAATATGGCGATGCTGCTTGACCGCGTAGCTTATTCCGATATATATAAGCCAGATAAAGCAGTACCGGGCCAGCTCCTCCGACCAGGATAATGAATTTGACATCACATAGCGCATAAATACCTGTACAAATATCACGGCAACCATGATAGCCGATAAGAGGAACAGTATGTACTTTTCGAGGTTTTCATCAAGCCATTTTAATGGTTTCAGCAAACTGGATCGCCTCTTTTCTTTAAAAAGCGGCCGGCCATCAGGCGACAACCGGCTGCTCTTTTTTTAAAATTATTTTGCCTTTTCAATCTCAGCAAGGAATTCGTCTACAATTTCTGCGCCGATTTTATCTTTATACTTATCAATAACCGGCTTCACAGCTTCCTGGAACTTTTCAAATTCTCCATCCTTGATTTCTGTGAAAGTCATTTCCTTCTTTAAAGTTTCAAGAGATTCTTCAGCCACTTCACGGTTGCGCTGGCGGTTAAACCCACCAGCTTCTACTGCAGCCTTTGAAATAATTTCCTGCTGCTCAGCAGATAGCTCTTCCCAAATCTTTTTGCTGAACAAGAAGATAAACGGCGTGTATACGTGATTTGTATTTGAAACATGTTTCTGAACTTCAGGGTACTTACTTAACAAAATGGTTGGATAAGGATTTTCCTGTCCATCAATGGTGCCCTGCTGCAAGGCAGTGAATAATTCCGTAAATGCCATTGGAGTAGGATTTGCACCAAGTGCTTTCCATGCATCTAAATGGATTTCATTTTCCATAGTCCGGATTTTCAACCCTTTAACATCTTCCATCCCTGCAACAGGCTTCACATCGTTTGTTAAGTTACGGAAGCCATTTTCCCACCAGGCAAGGCCAACTAGTCCCTGCTGGTCAACCATCTCAAGCATCTTGTCGCCAAACGGTCCATCCAGTACCTTGTCTGCCACTTCCTCATTTGGAACAGTGAACGGAAGGTCGAATACCCCAAACTCCGGAATGAAGTTTACAAGAGGTGATGTAGATGGAATCGTAATATCCAGCGTACCAAACTGCAGCATTTCAATCGCAGAACGGTCATCGGCAATCTGGCCGGAATGATAAACTTCAACTGTTAAATCGTCGGATTCTGCTTCCACCAGCTCTTTAAATTTCATGGCACCTTCATATTCAGGATGCTTGTCATTAACCCCGATACTAACCTTTATAGTACGCTTGCCGCCTTCGCCGCTGGCACTATCTGATGACCCGCTATCAGATGCGCCGGTCGAGCTTGAATTCCCTCCGCAGGCTGCCAGCACCATTGTGCTGATCATTAAAATACTCAGAAATAAAATGGACAATTTCTTCATCAAATTTCCCCCTCAATTATTTTAAAAAATGATAGTGTACTCTATCTTTTGCGCTATCATTGGAAGTTCAATAAAGGCTTTTTGGAAATAAAACGCTTTCATAGACTCTCAAAAAAATTTGTTATGTAAATCACCTCTTTATTTTTGTTTTACATTATAAAACTCTGTTCTGCATTGATGAACTTATTTGTATTGTACTTTTGTGGTTTTTATTTGTCAAACTATTTTTTATATTCTAAATGGATTGTAAAATTGAAACTATCTTAAGAAAATATGATGGATGTTTAGTGTGCAGAACATAAAGGAGGAAGAGGATTTAATGCTATACTGGCAAAGGTTTTTTAGCGAAAAAATTTTTCTTTCATTGAAAAAGCTTTGCTGGTTATGAGGTTCAATAGTTATGGGCTGGTTTGGAGTCAAAATCTCTTAAGAAAACTAATTCTTCTCAGCTTTTTGGTGCCGTTTTGCCGGCTGTATTCCGAATTAAGGGGAAAATACTAGCTTTAAAAGCTATTTTATATATATATCATCAACTTTGGCCGTTTTTTCATCAACTTCGATGATATATCGGC
Organism: Bacillus sp. J33; assembly: GCF_000518885.1. Lineage (GTDB taxonomy): Bacteria > Bacillota > Bacilli > Bacillales > Cytobacillaceae > Cytobacillus. The sequence goes on from NZ_JAEL01000005.1 coordinate 25,473, forward strand.
AACTAAGCCATTTTATCAGCAACTTTTTCAGATATATCATCAACTGGGGCAAAAATGCCAAGTTTCAGTTTTATTTATAAGTTTATTTTTCACAAAAAAACCAATGCCAGGTATTGCCGGCATTGGTTTTGGTTTTTAGTCCTGGGACAAACTCAATCTTGACCGCAGGTATGCGTTAATAAAGATATCAAGGTCTCCGTCCATGACTCCCTGCACATTTCCGACTTCTGTGTTGGTGCGGTGGTCTTTCACCATGGAGTATGGATGGAAAACGTAAGAGCGGATTTGGCTTCCCCAGCCGATTTCTTTTTGTTCGCCGCGGATTTCAGCCAGTTCTGCTTCCTGCTCTTCAATTTTCTTTTGATAGAGCTTGGCTTGAAGCATTTTCATGGCGCGTTCGCGGTTTTTGATTTGGGAACGCTCTGTTTGGCACGTTACCACGACATTGGTCGGCAAGTGCGTGATCCGGACAGCTGAGTCAGTGGTGTTGATATGCTGGCCGCCGGCGCCGCTTGCACGGTACGTATCAATTTTCAGGTCTTCAGTACGGATATCAATTTCAATTTCGTCATTGAATTCCGGCATGACTTCACAGGATACGAATGAAGTATGGCGGCGGCCTGATGAATCGAATGGTGAGATCCGGACTAGACGGTGTACGCCTTTTTCAGCTTTCAAGTAGCCGTATGCGTTGTGTCCCTTTATGCTGAGCGTAACACTTTTGATGCCCGCTTCATCACCAGGAAGGTAATCAAGCGTTTCAACTTTGAAGCCCTTCTTCTCTGCCCAGCGTGTGTACATGCGAAGAAGCATGCTTCCCCAGTCCTGTGACTCGGTTCCGCCTGCACCAGGATGCAGTTCAAGGATGGCGTTGTTTTTGTCATATTCTTCGCTTAAAAGAAGCTGAAGCTCGAAGTCTTTCAGGCGCTTCACTAAATCTTTAAGCTCATCAACAAGCTCGGCCTGCAGGTCTTCATCGCTCTCCTCTTTTACAAGCTCATACGTTAATTCCAGGTTCTCGAACGTTTCGTTTAAATCATAAAATTCATTTACCTGGTCCTTCAGGGCATTGGATTCATTGATGACACCCTGTGCCGCCTGCTGGTCATCCCAGAATCCAGGCTGCAGCATAACATCGTCAAGCTCGGCAATACGCGCCTCTTTGTTTTCTAAGTCAAAGAGACCCCCTAAAGTCCGCTAAAATTTTAGCTGTTTTTTCAAGTTCATTACGAATATCTGCTAATTCCATTCCTGTCACCTCAAAAATTATTTTCACCTATTATAGCGTGTTTATCTTGAAAAGGCATATTTGTTTCAAATTATAAAGGCTCTCTTAACTTTGAGTGTTGATTTCCGCTGAAGGCACTCGCTTTCCGCGGGGCGGGCGGTGAGCCGCCTCGGCGCACCCCGCCTGTGGGGTCTCACCTGTCCCGCTGCTCCCGAAGGAGTCTCCCACCTTCCGCTTCAATCAACACGTAGCTTCCACACCGTGTTTAAAAAAGGGGCTAAAAATCTAAATGGCATGGGCGGAGTCTGGATTCGCTTCCTATAAAGGTAAGCTGGCTTCTTAGGCGCCAGTCAAATTCCTCTACCCTTTCCATAACGCGGAGCCCTCACCTTTATTACAAAAGGAGAAGCCGGCAAAGCTGTTGCCGGCCCCGTTGCTTATTTCTCTGCACCACAGCAGTTTTTATATTTTTTGCCGCTTCCGCAGATGCATGGATCGTTGCGTCCGATGTCCCTCTGCTTGACGACTGGCTTTTTCTTAACCTTCTCACCGTCTTCTTTCGGGTTGACGGCCTGTCCTTTTGCAACTTCCTGGCGCTCAAGGTTGTTGCGGATTTCAGCTTTCATGATGTACTTGGCAACATCTTCTTCGATGGAAGCGACCATGTTTTCGAACATGGCGAATCCTTCTCCCTGATACTCACGAAGCGGATCTGTCTGGCCATACGCACGAAGGTGGATACCCTGGCGAAGCTGGTCCATGGCGTCGATGTGATCCATCCATTTGGAGTCAACGGCGCGCAGCACGATAACTTTTTCGAATTCGCGCATTTGCTCCGGACTAAGCATTTGCTCTTTTTCATCGTAGCGCTCTTTGACTTTCGCAAAAATGGTTTCGACGATTTCTTCTGTATCCTTGCCGCGGATATCGTTAATTGTCAGATCGCCTTCATTTAGAAGGTTTCCATTTACATAGTCAATGATGCCCTGAAGATTCCAGTTTTCTTCGTCTTCATGACCAGGCGCATAACCTGCCACATTGCGCTCGATGCTGGTCAGGATCATCTTCTCAACGATTTCTCTTAGGTTCTCAGACTCAAGAACTTCATTACGCTGACCGTATAGGATTTCACGCTGCTGGCGAAGAACATCGTCGTAGGATAGAAGCTGCTTACGTGCATCAAAGTTGTTGCCCTCAACGCGTTTTTGCGCAGATTCAACAGCTCTGGAAACCATTTTACTTTGGATTGGCTGGGAATCATCCATGCCAAGGCGCTCCATCATTGATTTCATATTGTCAGAGCCAAAACGGCGCATCAGTTCATCTTCCATAGAAAGGTAGAACTGCGTTACCCCTGGATCTCCCTGACGGCCGGAACGTCCGCGGAGCTGATTATCAATACGTCTGCTCTCGTGGCGTTCTGTACCAATCACACATAGTCCGCCAAGTTCCTTCACGCCTTCACCAAGCTTGATATCCGTACCGCGGCCCGCCATGTTTGTGGCAATGGTTACAGAGCCCTTCTTGCCGGCGTCCGCAATGATTTCCGCTTCACGGCCATGGTTCTTCGCGTTCAGGACGTTATGCGGAACGCCTTTTTTGCTAAGGTATTTTGAAATGATTTCAGATGTTTCGATTGCCACTGTACCGACAAGCACAGGCTGTCCCTTTTTATGGCGCTCGGCGATATCTTCCACAACCGCACGGAACTTCCCGTCCATGGTTGCGTAAATTAGATCTGGACGGTCGTCACGGGCAATTGGGCGGTTTGTCGGAATGACAACAACATTCATATTGTAAATATTGCGGAATTCCTCTTCTTCCGTTTTTGCTGTACCAGTCATACCGGCAAGCTTTTCATACATACGGAAGTAATTCTGGAATGTAATCGTCGCAAGTGTCATGCTCTCGTTCTGGATTTCCAGGCCTTCTTTCGCTTCGATTGCCTGGTGGAGTCCATCGCTGTAACGGCGGCCCTTCATCAGACGGCCTGTAAATTGGTCGACAATAACAATTTCGCCGTCCTGGACAACATAATCCACATCAAGGTGCATGCTGGAATGCGCTTTTAGCGCCTGTGTAATATGGTGGTTAAGCGCCACATGGGAGATGTCGAAAAGGTTATCGATCCCAAATGCCTTCTCTGCTTTTGTCATCCCTTCTTCAGTCAGCTGAACCCCTTTTGTTTTTTCATCATACGTGTAGTCCTCGTCTTTTTTCAGGCGGCTGACAAAGGCATTTGCCTGGATATAAAGCTGGGTGGACTTTTGCGCAGAGCCGGAAATGATAAGCGGCGTACGCGCTTCATCGATGAGGATGGAGTCGACTTCATCGATTACGGCGTAATGAAGCGGGCGCTGAACCTTCTGCTCTTTGTAAAGAACCATATTATCGCGAAGATAGTCAAAGCCAAGCTCATTGTTCGTGCTGTATGTGATATCGGCCGCATATGCCGCCTGCTTTTCTTCCTTGGAAAGTCCATTCAGGTTAAGGCCGACAGTAAGGCCAAGGAATTCGTAAAGCTGGCCCATTTCTGTGGCGTCACGGCTGGCAAGGTATTCATTGACTGTTACAACGTGAACACCTTTGCCTGTTAATGCATTGAGGTAAACCGGCATGGTCGCAGTCAGGGTTTTACCTTCACCGGTTTTCATCTCGGAGATATTGCCTTCGTGCAGGGAGATTCCCCCCATTAACTGGACTGGATATGGATATAAGCCAAGAACACGCTTTGCTGCTTCACGGACAACCGCAAATGCTTCGATCAGCATATCGTCCACGGATTCACCTTTTTGGTAGCGATTCTTGAATTCTTCCGTTTTTGCGCGCAGCTGCTCGTCCGATAATTTTTCCATATCAGATGATAGCGCATCGATTTGTTCTGCCATTTTGGTGAGACGTTTTAGTTCGCGTTTATTTTGATCAAACACTTTATTTAAAATCCCAAGCATTAAAAACGCTCCTTTATGTTGGATATGAGAGTCATTTGCTGATCCGCCTGTTAAAGTGAAACTTCAACCAGTAGAGGCTTTATCCCACTGATTGTTAGTTGAACCAATCGGGCCTTTACGGGCAGCTGGACTCCCGCTTTTCATCCTTCGATTCCTCTGAGTCTTGAAGAGGAGTCTTACTGACCGTTAGACTGCGATAAATAAAAAAGATTCGCTTTTTGCCGGCGGAATCCTCCCATAAAAATTCACATTATTTCTTATTAATATTACCACTTTGGGAGGGGGGTGACAACTTATGCTAATTTTGAGGTGTTTATTCTAAAGCCTTCATTCGCTGATAGTGCGGCATCGGGAAATAAACCCTGCCCTTTTTGGTGCCGGAATAGGGCAGCTGCATGCTAATTAGAAGCTTTTTAGCTATATCACCCGATGAAAGGTGCAAAAAGCGGGAGATTTGCTGATTGGTTAAGGGAGTATGGTTGTTTAGGAGGAAGAGATCATTGATGGCTTGGATGTGAGCATGTTTGTCTTTGGCCTGGCATTTGGGGCAATACCATGTTCCAAAGTGGCGCTTCATTGGCTTATTTGAACAAACACTGCATATCACCCCTGTTTGGATTTCGGATATTGGGATTTCATAGTGCTTTAAAATATCAAACGTTTTGGGAGAATGCTCTTTTAAAAGGGAGCGGGACATTTTCTTTAAGTCTTTTAATGACAGGAGCTCATTTTTGTAAGTTGTTTTCATTTTTTCGATTTGTTTGAGGAGGTATTGGACATGCAGAACTCTTTGCAGTGTTTTGGCGTAGCCGGGAGCAGCTTTGAGGATGGTTGAGGGTTTGCTGATGATGACGAAAAATTCAATTGGGATATTAACATTTCGCTTCTGGAGCCATTTTTTCAATTCGGTACACTGTTGGCTGGCTTGTTCAATCGGATTTGGATATCCTTTTGTTTCTCCTCTGCTATTTGTTTGAATTAGCTGGTGGAAGTCCGGGTCAAAATATAAGGTTCCCCCGCAGTTTTTAACTTCTAAAATTAGCACAAAAGCGGAGTTAAGGAGCAGAGTGTCGATTTGGAAGAAATGCTTTCCGTTTGAAAGGCGGAGATCATGGAGGATTAGATACTCTTTTTCCGGCAGTTTGCTCAAGTGGAAATCGATTGCTTGCTCTCCTTTGCAGCCTGCAATTCTGTTCGTTTGGTCAGACTCAATTTTAGTCCGCTTTGGGTGATTCTGCGAGATTCTTTTTAGCAGGGCATGATTTTTCTGTATTCTGATGGGCAGAAATCGTTCTTTTTCAATCAAAAGCAACACTCCTTATTGGATTTGAAAAGAAGATTCGCCTTTGGAAGAAAATTCTCCTGCATTTTTTCATCATTTTTCAGCTTCAAAATATATATCCGTCACCTTGCAGGATTTATCGGTCAGTTTTTGATTTTATCAGTCACTTTCTGGATATATCGGTCAGATATCAATTTTATCGGTCACTTTTTCAATATATCGGTCAGTTCGCGTCCTATCAACATTACTCCATTCACAAGGTGAAAAAAGAAAAAACGGAGAGCCCGCGCCCTCCGTTTTTATGAATTCGACTCCTCGATTAACTGGCGGATTGTATCCTCAACTTCATTATAAATCTCACCATAATACGTCGACACGCGGCTTGCATTGATGCCATATTTTTCGCCGACTTCTTTCTGAGTCAAAGTTTCCTGTGTATCAGCTATGGTAGTAACTAAATAGCGGAGACCTGCAACGTAATTGCCCGGCTTTTTCACCTGTTTGCGTGTCTTCTCGCAGTAGTCCATCCAAAGCGAAATTCCCATGCCGATAATCCATGGTTCTTCCCCTGCTGCGATCATATCGTCCCTGAATATTTCAGCCACCTGCTCAGCACCCTTGCTCGGCCAGTCGAAATTATCCATTGTCGGGACAGAAACCGATTTTGGTGTCTCGTGCATAAGATCGACGAGATATTCTGCCAGGTACTCTTCCGGGTCATCATATCCTTTATCATCAAATGAATATCGAATATAATCTTCAAAATGTGCAGCATTTTCTTTCGGCAGATCAAAAATAGCCGGAAATGCCAGGTATTCTTCTCCATATGGAAGAAGCATCGCAAAGGCAAAACTGCCTTCCTCAAAGCCATTCAAATCGCCAAAAAGCGAAACATTATAGATTGTTCCTGTTAGGGTATCCTTTATGACAGCCCGATCTTCTGAAACTTCAGTGAAGATCCCAGCCACTGCCTTGCCTTCTGTCCAGGATTGCAAAATGCTTTTCAACCGCGGACGTGCAATGTATGGCAATTTTTCATGAATGAATTCGTCCATAACGGAGGCTTCTTCCTCTAAAGTACCGAAAAGGATAAACCAGAAGGTATGAACAAATTCGTAAAACTCTTTTTCTTCACCTTTGATATCCTCGAGAATATCCAAAAGATCGACAAAATCAGCTTTTATGTCCTCCCCATAATGAGTAAGGGCAAATACCCTCGCTTCCTTTTGAAGCTCAATGACTTCATGGTTCAATACGTCTTTAATGGAAACAGCATCCTTGCTGCCGCAGCACTTCTTATATTTTTTCCCGCTGCCGCACGGGCATGGCTCATTTCTGCTTACTTTTACTGTTGACATGCTTTAAATCCTCTCAATCAATAATTAATCCCTTAAGCCAATTCTCTATTTCTTTTTTGGCATATTCGTGTTCAAAGGAGTTCCATTCATCCCATAGCTCCGTTTCATAAAGTACATCTTTAAAATGGCGAAATGGCTTTTTCTTGCTAAGGGCACGATAAATTTTTTCAGCCACCTTTTCCTTCTCCAGGCTTTCTGCGAAGGATTCCCTTAACTTATATGCTTCGAAGCTATCCATCTTGGGGATCGCCACATATCTCTCTTCACTTTCCTCGTCATCCCAGTCAATTCCAGGCTCCCCTGTTATGAGAGGGTTCTCATCAATAACGATCGTTTTTTCCGTAAGGTCATAATAATAGGATAGGTAGTTATCGCCCTCTAAATAAACATCTATCAAATCTCCAACATCATGCATTCTACCACGCTCCATAACTTTTTTTCTACTTTCAGCACAATTACCATTTGTTTTACCATTTTTCCAAAAAAACGCAAAATAAGATACCTGATTTTTCAGGCATCTCAATCGTTTTTCCTTTTCCAGGAAGGTTCCTTTTATAAATAGATCATCGTAAGAAAGGTCATCATCATTTTCGTCTATCATTTTATCACATTTTGAACAGGAGATAAATGTATCTGTGATATGAAATCCAACATATCCATAGGTCACCTCTTGTATATCCCATATGGTTTCCCACTCAATTTCAAAAGTGTGGCTGCAGTGCTTCAGTGAAATTCACATGTACCAAAATCTCCCTTTTTCTTCTTATTCCGTTTAGACTTTCTTTTTCCCAATTTATTGCACCTCTAATTCATATCGTTACAGCATAGTGCTTTACAAATGGATCTTCACTTAAAAGCGCTGATTCGATTCTTTCCAGAAATTCCGTCATATTTGGTATCCTTTCCTTTTAAAATAACTTCATCTGCTCCGACAAATTTTCCGTTTTCTTAATCTCATAGCCCATTGCCTTGTAACCTTCTAATCGCTTCTCAAACATTTTCTTTAAAATAGGGACTTTCTTGTCCACATAATCATACACTCTTACTTCTTGTTTGTTGGAGTGAATTCTGTGAAGCCTGCCAACATACTGCTGCAGGGTACCTTTCCAGGCAATCGGCATGGCGAGGAACAGTGTGTCCAGCCTTGGATCATCGAAGCCCTCCCCTATAAATTTGCCTGTAGCAATCACTAATCGCTCCTCGTCATCTGAAATTTTTTCCAGCCGCTTTAATTCTATTTTTCTTTCTTTTTTCGACATATTTCCTGATAAGATAATAATATTTTTCGCAAACCCTTTGAATTGCTTTTTCATCCTTTCAAGGTGTTCAATCCGTTCAGTTAAGATGATGGGTGAACGGCCGGCTTCGAGTTCATTAAGGACATCATTGAACAATTGCTGATTTCGCCCTTTGTCACTTAACATTGTTTTATATATCTCTTGAATTTCAGCCGATGATGAAGTAAAACTAGTTACTTTTTGGATAAGACGATGTTTAAAAGGACGGATTTTCGCCTGTGTCTTCCCATCAACTTTATAGCGAATGGGTCCGCATTGCATAAAAATGATGGGGTGCAATCCGTCTTTGCGAATAGGAGTAGCTGTTAAGCCATAAACATATTTTGCACGAATGGCTTTTAAAACCTTCTCAAAGCTAAAAGCAGAAATATGATGGCACTCATCTACAATAACTTGTCCATATTGAGTAATAAACGATTTTAGTTCACCTTTGGATTTGATGCTTTGGATAGTGGCAATATCTACTTTTGCGGTTATTTTCTTTTTCCCTCCGCTGTATTGTCCAATCTCTTCAGGAGGAAGGGCAAGGAAAGCCGCAAGCTTTTCTATCCACTGATCAAGCAGCTGAGTCCTGTCAACAATTATAAGGGTATTAGTCTTCCTTTTGGCAATCATAGCTGCGGCAGCAACCGTTTTGCCAAATCCTGTAGTTGCCGAGAGTACACCGTTGGTATGGTTTAATAACTCTGAAACGGCTTCTTCCTGCTGAGGAGTTAGCTTTCCGTTAAAAGTTACATTTATTTCTTCACCTTCATAATATTCTGGAATGTAATTAGCCTCAATAGAGTAGTCATGGAAGAGTTTTTCTAATTCTTTCTTGCAGCCGCGGGGCAAAATGATATGCTCCACATCCTCATCGCTGCAGCTGATTATTCTTTGCAATCCATAGGTAGACATTCTTTTAGCCTGTGCTTTATAGAATTCTGGATTTTTAAAAGCAGCAATAGCTAATATTTTTGAGAATAGCGAGGATGGAATGTGTTCCTTTTTAATATAAAGGCCATTTTTCACCAGTATATCTATTTGGGCTGGATATGCAGCTGTGAAAACAGGCTCTGCTTTTTCATGTGATTTAAGCTTATTTAGAACGGATAGGATGTTATTTGCCGAAAATTTTTCAACTGTGGATAAATACATCCATTGATCTTGATAAGGAGTAAATGTTTCATCAACAAAGACGCTGTTCCCTGCTTTTTTCGAATGGAGCTGCAGCGGCAGCGCGATTAAGTTTCCAAAGCCGCCTCTTGGAAGGGTATCCTGATTAGGAAACATTCGATCAAATGAATCAATCCCAATTTCATGCCTGTTCTCCATTGTTTTTTCCAGAAGAGCCGAGCCTAATTTTCTAGCTAATGAAGCAGCAACATCTTCAGAGAAAAACAGCCAGCAGTGTGCGCCATTTCCCGACCTTGACCGTTCTATATGTATAGGAACATTGAGTTCTTTACAAACTTTAACAAAAGCCAAAACATCTTCTTTCCAGCTATGTTTATCAAAATCGAAAGCTAAAAAAGCACAAGTTTCATCAGGCAGCATTGGATAAAGTCCGATTGTTTTCTTACCGCTTAGGTGATCAAAAAGAACTTGATTCGTTAGCGGGAGCAGCTTTCGATTGCTGCACTCGCTGCATTTAATATTCGGTTTTTCACATAGGGGCTTTTGCCATTCGTGCTTACAGGCTGGCATATAACCGGACTTGCCGTTTTTCGATTCCCAGCGAACGGCATAAGCATCTGTTCGTCCTTTAAACAGTGACTGGAATAATGTAATTTTTTCCTGGGGAAGTGAACGATTGGTTAATATCCTAATTTCTGAAATGCTTTCAGTACTTTCATTTGCCTCCCGCTGATGCATCATATTAGAGAGCAATTTTTTCAAGTATGCATTTTCTTTCTTCAGCCGTGTCAATTCTTCTAAATGAGTGTCATTTTTCATTCTGATCCCTCAGATTAATAGATTGTTTACTATATATTCTATCGAAATGAGTAGATTTTAAACAAATCCAGCAGATGAAACTATATTTTTTAGAAAAGTATAGTTTCCTTCTGCTGGACTGTAGAGATATCGGTCAGTTTTCTGATATATCGGTCACATTTTATTTTTATCGGTCAGATTTTCAATATATCGGTCAGTTCGCGCCATATTAGCTTTACATAAATTACATAGTAAAAACAGAAAAAACGGAGAGCCCCCACTCCCCGTTTTTCCGCAAACATTATTGATTTTTCATATATTCCAGCACATCCAAATCAATCTTGCCCGGTTCCTGTTCGCGGGCTTCGAAGTTCTCAGTATGGATGTGGGCTGTCAGCGCTTTAAAAAGCTGGTCATCCTCCTGGCCGCTCTCTAAATACTTAAGACGCATCAATTCCCGAACCAATTCTTCTTTTACCTCACCTTCGATCGCTGCAATACGGTCGGCCTTTGAAGGAGCAAAATAAAGCTGCTGGAGATGATAAATCCGAATCAGCTCCGTAATCGGTTCCGGATGGTCATCGACCCGCAGATCAATAAAGCGGTCGTTGAACCCTCCGTATCCGCCAGCCTCTTTTACAACCAGCAGTGCTGCCGATTGCTGGCCGCGGCTGTCACCGCCAGCTAACTGGCCTGCATTCAAGGCTGCAAGCAGACGCTCTGCCAAAGATCCCTCCGTACTGATGAATGTCTGTCCCATCGCCTCAACCGTTTTTTCGTCCACTAAAATATTCCCCTGTGCAGCAAAGTGCGGTCCGGTCATTCCGCCGGCCCAATCATAGCAGCCTTCCCCCGTAAAGGATGCCGGATTCCCCAGGGCATCCAGCAATCCGACCTGGCGAAGCTCTTTGTCAGGATCATCTTTTGTGATGATTTCAAGCGCTTCTTCAGCTGTTTTGCCTTCCTCCATTAATTGCAATGCACGCGGGCCATAGGCTGTGTTGGCGTAAGACTGAGTAGCAACCGCTCCAACCCCGGCTTTGGCAAACGGCACAACGGCTCCAACGCCTAAAAATTTCGATTGAACTGCAATTCCCCATTCCTTTTCTTTAGGATCGTATCCCACAATAGAAAATGGCATATATGAATCCTCCCTATCCTAAAACAAGTCCCCCATAAACGAGTGCTCCGGCAATGACATAAGCCGGATGCACTTTGAGCTTTTCCATTAGGAAAAAGCTCAGAATTCCAATGAAAAGGGTCTGCCAAATGCCGGCGCCTTCATATGCGGAGAAAAAGAAATCATATGTCATGATGCCAAGCAGGACGGCGATGACCGGCCGAATATAAGTAGTCATCCGTTTGACGCGCGGCGATTCCTTATACTTCATCAGCAATCCGAGCAAGGTAATCATTAAAATCAATGATGGCGCCACGGTCGCGAAAACCCCGACAATCGCTCCAAGCACTCCTGCCTGCTGGAAACCAATATAGCCGGCCATTTTCGTTGCGATCGGACCTGGAAGCGCATTGCCCATTGCCAGCATTTCACTGAATTCACTGGTTGTCAGCCATTCATAATTGTCTACCACTTCATTTTCAACCAAAGGAATGGATGCCGGTCCCCCACCATATCCAAGAATCCCAGGGATGAAAAATGCCAAGAAAATCTGTACATATATCATGCTGGATTCTTCTCCTTTTGCGCTTCATTTTTTTCAGCTGCATCCTTTTTTAAAAGAGCGGCCACTAGCAAAGCAAAAATAATGATTGCAGGATGAATATTTACAAATTCAAGAAGAACCAAGCTTGCCGCCACAAAAAGGAGTGTCCAGCCCCAGCCCAAGGATGACTTCGTCGACTTTTTTACGAAATCCCATGTCAGTGTTGCGAGCATGACGGCTACAACCGGAATGACTGCCTTTGTCATGCCTGCGACCCATGGCTGTTCCTTGAATGTATTTAATGCCGTAAGAAGAATAATCATAAGGACAATTGTTGGAACCATTGTTGCTACAAGCGCGTTTACCATGCCAAATATACCGCCGACACGAAAGCCGATATAGCCGGCCATTTTCGTCGCAATGGGGCCAGGCAGCGCATTGCCGAGAGCCAGCACATCGCCAAATTCATCTGTATCCATCCATTTATATTTATCGACAACCTCTTTATGGACAAGCGGTATGGACGACGGCCCGCCGCCATAGCCCAGAATGCCCACCCTGAAAAAAGCCATAAAGATGTCAACCTGCTTCATGGATGCTACCACCTCTTTTCATTCAATCGTTCACCCTGCCTCCCTATCTTGAAAAAGCAGGTGAAGGAGCGGCTTCCCATGTCCGCTCCCCAGTATCTTATATATGGTTATTTTACTCTGATATTCGAACTGCTTCCTCTTTTTTTATTACCAAGCAGCAATGCTTCCGTCTGTACGGGGCTCCGTTCCGCCCATAAGGACGCCGGTTTTCGGATCACGCCAGATGATTTGGCCGCGGCCGAATCCGCCGGTGTCAACGGTAACTTCGATTTGGTGCCCTTTGCGTGCCAGGGCCTGTGCTATGTGATTAGGGAAGTTTGGTTCCACTTGGACCTTTTTGCCTTCAATCCACTGCCATCTTGGCGCATCCAGTGCTGCCTGCGGATTCAGATGGAAATCAACTGTATTCATGATAACCTGCATATGGCCCTGCGGCTGCATATAACCGCCCATCACACCGAATGGCCCCACTGCTTCGCCGTCTTTTGTGAGGAATCCAGGAATGATCGTATGATACGTTTTCTTGCCTGGCTTTAGTGCGTTATGGTGCTCCGGATCAAGCGAGAAGTCGTGTCCGCGGTTTTGCAGGGCAATACCGGTTCCCGGAACGACAAGACCGGAACCGAAGCCCATGTAATTGCTTTGGATGAAAGATACCATATTGCCTTCACTGTCAGCTGTCGCCAGATATACGGTTCCGCCTCGAGGAGGCTGATATGGCTCAGGTGTCAAAGCTTCATCGCCAATTTCGCTGCGGCGGGACTCACCATATTGCTCGGAAAGCAATTCTTCAACCGTTACTCTCATATCCGCCGGATCCGTTATAAATGCCTTTCCATCGGTGAATGCCAACTTCATGGCTTCGATTTGCTTATGATAGGTATCCACCGTGTCTTTATCGCCGAACTCAAACCCTCTGGCGATATTCAAGCCCAACAGAGCCACAAGCCCCTGGCCGTTCGGCGGGATTTCCCATACATCATAGCCGCGGTAATGGACCTTGATTGGATCAACCCATTCCGCTTTGAAATCAGCAAGATCCTCCTTCGATAAGAAAGCATTATATTTTTTTGAAAAAGCATCGATCTTATCTGCTATTTCACCGCGGTAAAAGCTTTCGCCATCTGTTTCGCCAATTGACCTTAACGCAGCCGCATGGCCTTCAGAACGCCATACTTCGCCAGCTTCAGGACATTTTCCATCAGGGGCAAAGGTTTCAAACCAATGCTGAAACTCGTCATCTGTGAGAATTTGCTTGAATTTTTTATAAGCAAACTTCCAGTACTTTCCGAGGATCGGTGTTAATGGATAGCCTTTCTCTGCATAATCAATTGCCGGCTGAAGAACTTCTTTTAACGGAAGCTTGCCGAAACGCTTGGATAGCTCAGTCCAAGCAGATGGCGCGCCTGGAACAGTTACAGGCATCCAGCCGTGAACCGGCATTTTTTCATAGCCTCTTTCCTTTAAGGCTTCGATTGAAATGGACTTTGGAGCGGGTCCGCTTGCGTTCAAACCATGCAGTTCCCCTTTAGTCCAGACAAGCGCAAAAGCGTCACCGCCAATTCCGTTTGAAGTCGGTTCAACAACGGTTAAAGCTGCAGCTGCCGCAATGGCTGCATCGATCGCATTTCCGCCTTTTTTCATGATATCCAGTCCGGCTTGAGCAGCCAGCGGCTGGGATGTGGCGACCATGCCATTATTGGCCATCACCGTCGTTCTCTGTGATGTATATGGATGGTTCTGAAAATCAAAGTTCATGTGGTTCACCTCTGCTAGTGTCTTAAAATCATTAATTCTGATTATATCAAATTATATAAATGTTATGTTAGTTTTTATTTCGTATAACTAAATTTGCTAGCTTCCAGTTGATTTTCTTCTAAAAATTTTGTATGATTTAGCTATAAATTGAATAGTCATTCTCCTAAAGGGGAGTAGCTTTTACAGCAGAGTCGTCATTACGGAGCATATGCTCTCGGCTTTGCTGGCAATTTTAACAATTGTTAGCAAGACCTTTACCAATACGGTAGAGGTCTTTATTTATGGGCCTTTACCAGCTGTGGTAAAGGCCTTTTTTATATACAGGCCCACACAACAAATGGTTTTACTTTATAAAATGGAGGAATAGGATATGAAGAAGAAAATACGATATACAATGGATGAATTAATTAAGCGAAATAAAGAAGAACTGATGAAGGACAGATCACAGCTTGAAAAAATCGAAAAGAAACTGGACGAGAGAAAGGTGAAAATGATGTAAGTGTACATGAAACTTTCTCATCCGTTTCACGTAACTAATGTAAAAACCATAAGAGGAGAGATCTAATTGATTCTGAGAAAATACATGTCCATGCTGGGAATTGGTTCTGCAAAAATTGACCTGCAGCTGCCCAAGCATGAATACACTCCAGGGGAAAATGTGACCGGCACCTTCCTCATCGAAGGAGGTACCATCGAGCAGCAAATTAAGCGGATTGAGTGTGACCTCGTCATGACAACACCTTTCAGCGAGAAGGAAGAGGTAATTGGGACATCGACCATTCTATCCACAAAAGTGATTGAATCGGAAGAAACCAATCGGATGGATTTTAACTTTCAATTGCCTGAAGACATTCCATGCTCTGCTCCGGAACGCACGTTTCAGTTTAAAACAAGGCTCATTTTTAACGAAGGCATCAAAAGTGCGGACCTGGATCAAATCATTATCACTAACTAATTCCTGCCTGATTGAACGCGGCGGCTTTGCAAAATTGGCTTATCATCCTAATTTTTTAAAATATACTCACAACCAGCTACCGATCGGCTGTCATGCTTGAAGTAACCAGGTGGCAGCCCCATTCCAGCGAACGAACCAGAAAAAGGTGAAATATATATGAAATTTATCAAACGCATCAAATTTGTATTGAAATTTTGGAAGTTCCTGCCCTTCCTGAAAGACTACTTTCTTTCAAGGGAGGTATCAGCCGGGAAAAAGCTGTTCCCGATTGCAGCCGGACTGCTCTATATTCTCCTGCCGCTGGATCTTGTGCCAGACTTCCTCTCGATTTTCGGCTTTACGGATGATATTGTCATCACCTCGTTTGTCTTGCAGCAGATGGTGAAGATGGCACCAGAGACGCTGAAGGAGAAGTATAAGGTGCTAGAGGAATAATGAATGACAAGCCTGCGATTTGCAGGCTTTTTTATTTTGCCCTTTTCATAGGTAAAAGGTCTGACTTCAGACTCAAAAACTCCTCCTTTCTGCCGATATAATCTAAGGCTAAATTTTACAACATGGAGGATTACCTTGAAAAAACTACTACCTATTCTGCTTATTTTCACTTTGCTTCTATCTGCCTGCACAGCAGCAGAAAAAGGCATAACAAAAGATAAAGAGTATAAAATTGGCATTCTCTTATCTGACACAGGGCTTGGAGATGAGTCTTTCAATGACTCTGCATTCCGCGGACTGGAAAAAGCCCGTGACGAACTCGGCATTCTTTTTGATTACAAAGAAGCACCTGACGGCAACTTTGAAAAGCCGCTGGAAGAGCTTGTTATAGCAGACAATGACCTGGTGATAGGTCTTGGCTTTTCCGCACAGGAAGCACTTGAAAAAACGGCGAAGAAATACCCGGATCAGCAATTTCTGCTGATAGATGCTGTATCCGAGCTTAATAATGTCGTTTCCTTAACTTTCAAAGAGCATGAAGGCAGCTTCCTTGTCGGGATGCTGGCAGCCATGATCAGCAAGACTGGCAAGCTTGGATTTATCGGAGGCCTTGATGTTCCGGTTATCCATCATTTTGAAAATGGGTTTATCCAAGGAGCCAAGCATTACAACCCGGAAATTGAAATAATCACCGAATATGCAGGATCGTTTGGAGATGCGGAACTTGGCGGAAAAATGGCCGAGAAGCAAATTGCTGCGGGTGCAGACTTTATTTACCCGGCAGCCGGCTTTACGGGTTTTGGGGCGCTGAAGAAAGCAGAAGAAAAAGGCGTCCTGGCAGGCGGTGTGGATTCTGATCAGTATTTTGTCGCTGAAAAAGCAGTCGCGGCATCCATGATGAAAAACATCGACGTGGCTGTATTTAATATGGCCAAAACCCTGGCGGAAAACGGAAAAATTGAAGCATCCTCCTACGAATGGGGACTGGCTGAGGACGGCGTTGGCCTATCCGAAGTCCGCGTCATCTCCTTATCAGAGGAGCAAAAATCCGCTCTTCAAAAGGCAACCGAAGATATTATTGATGGAAAAATTTCAGTAAAGGCTAAGAAATAAAGGAGCTTCATGATGACATTACGAAAACGCCTAATTATTATCACATTAATCCCGCTCATCTTATCTGTCAGCATGATTGGTTTTATCATATTCCAAACTTTAACGATCCAAAGCTCTGCTGAAAATGATGTGGAGCTCCTTCTTAAAGTGAAGGATCTTGAACAAAGTCTTGTTGTGACAAGCCAGTCACTGGCCAATTATACATATAATTCAAGCGATGCCAACCAGGATCAGGCACTGACGATGCTGGGAGAAGTTCAGGAAAACCTGGCTTCCCTCTCTTCTATTGCGACAATTGCTGAACACAAAAGGATTATCGGCAGCATCGAGGCAAAGTACGCAGAGCTCTCGAATGCATCCGCTGATGCCTTCAACAAAGGCAGCAAGGCAGAAATCAAGCGCCAAAGCATTAGGATTTCAGGCATCTTAAACGATATGCACCTTTTGAAAAAGCGCACAAATGAATGGTATGAAGGGATTCTTCAGGAGACAAGCAGGAAAATCGAGTTCATCACCACGTCTTCTCTGATTGGAAGTGTGCTGCTTATCCTTCTTTCTGCCATTTTCTCATGGATAGCAGCCCGAAAAATTACCAAGCCGATCAATGCGATTGTGGAAAAAGCAGAAAAAATATCAGAGGGCGATTTAACGGCCGATTTAGCACAGCTTTCTTTTACAGAAAACAGCCGCTATGAAGTGGATAAACTATCAGAGGCTTTTTCAAAAATGGTTGTGAATTTAAAAGGAACGGTGCAATCCATTGAAGAAGTCAGCCAGAATGTAAAGGGGGTTGCCGAGGATGTGGCAGCCTATATGCAAAGCTTAAATGAAAGCAGCAGCCAGGTGGCCCTTGCCACAGACGAACTGGCAAGAGGAAGCCAATCGATTTCTGAGGATGTCCAGTCAACGGCAGAGCTGATGGGCATTATGGGCGAGCAATTTTCGGCAGTGCATCAGTCCAGTGAGCAAAGTGCAGGCCAAAGCACACAGGCACTGGAATCTATTAACCAGGGCAGAATCTCGCTGGAAAAACAGATGAAGCTGGCTGAAGAAATCTCGAGCTCCTCTAATCACATAAAAAGCTCAGTCAGCGAATTTGCACAGTTCGCGAAAGAAATTGAGGGCGCGTCCAATACGGTCAAAGACATTGCCGACCAGACAAATCTCCTTGCACTGAATGCAGCCATTGAAGCAGCCCGTGCTGGAGAAGCTGGGAAAGGCTTTGCCGTCGTAGCGGAGGAAGTCCGAAAGCTGGCAGACTCTTCTTCAAAAGCAACTGATTTGATTTCATCCATGGTCAGCCAAATCCAGAATGGAATCAGCCAAATCCATTCTGCGGCCGAACAGGGACACAGCCTATCAAGGGAGCAGTCACAATCGATGAACGAAACGGAAATGGCCTTTGAAGCGATTTCCGAACACGTTTCAGGAATCAACGGACACCTGGAAAGGCTGGTAGAGGACATGAAAGCATCCAGCGAAATGAGCCAGCAGGTCATTTCAGCAGTAGAAAATATCTCAGCGGTAACGGAAGAAACAGCTGCGGGAACTGAAGAGATTTCAGCTTCTACAGAGGAACAGCTTCGGGCCTTCGAACAGGTGATGCAGAAAGTGGAACAGCTTCAGGAGATGACTGGCGTGATGGAGAAGGAATTGGAGAAATTTAAAATCCAGTAACAGGAGAACCCCTGCTTTATTCGCAGGGGTTCTTTTGTTTATTATTGAGCTTCAATCAAGCCATAACGGCCGTCTTTACGCTTGTACACCACGTTTGTTAAGCTTGTCTCCGCATTCGTGAATACGTAGAAGCTGTGGCCCAGCATGTTCATTTGAAGGATCGCCTCTTCACTGTCCATTGGCTTCAGGTCAAAGCTCTTTTGGCGGACAACTTCAAGGTCATTCTCTTCTTCTTCTGCTGCAGGCGGCTCTTTATCATCCAGCTGCGCAAACACTGCTGTCATATTGCCTTTTTCGCGGAACTTGCGGTTTACTTTTGTTTTGTGCTTGCGGATCTGGCGCTCTAATTTATCTGTAATCAAGTCTATTGCTGCATACATATCTTCATGATCTTCCTCTGCACGAAGAACCAGGTTCGGCATCGGAATTGTTACTTCGACTTTAGAACGGTTATTATTGTACGTTTTCAAGTTTACATGTACATTTGCATTAGGAGTTTCAGTAAAATACTTTTCTAACTTCGCAATTTTCTTCTCTACATACTCTCGAATTGCTGGAGTTACCTCAATGTTTTCACCACGAATGTTGTAATTCATAAGTGAACTCCTCCTTTTTATTATACATTGCGGCATCTTTCCAGAATCACTATTCCCCTGGCTGATAAAAAACAGCCATATCCAAAGAGCGTCTGAAAAATTGGCCTAGTCTTAAAAGTATATTAAGACTATGTAAATATATTTCTATTTTACCCTGAAAAAATCCTGCTGAAACTGAAAAAAATATGCAAAATTGTGGCGGATTGGTTACAAGTGTGTAACAAAATTATAGGGGGAAAATAAAGTGAAACTTCCAGCAATTGATGGTTAGTTGAACCTGTCCAGCTACAGCGCCTAGGGGCTTGAGTCATAAGCCGTGCCCCTGCAGAAGGCAAAGAACGCCTTCCTCCGGAGCTCGTCTTATGCTTGTCGCCCCTGGTCAAGGCGCTTCCGCTTTTCGTTCAATCGGGCTTTTGCGGGCAGTGGCCAACTTTCGAATTCCCTTGAATGGGGGCTTACTGACCGTTAAAAATCAGAAAGAAAAACCGCTACTTGGGGAAGCGGTCAGGATTGGATATATGGATTGAGCTCTTGCTGAATGGATTTATGCCACTGAGCAAACGATGGATA
This sequence comes from Bacillus sp. J33, assembly GCF_000518885.1. Taxonomy (GTDB): domain Bacteria; phylum Bacillota; class Bacilli; order Bacillales; family Cytobacillaceae; genus Cytobacillus. Next base: position 44,865 of record NZ_JAEL01000005.1, read on the forward strand.
AAGCTTTTGCAAAATGATTTCCTGCCTGACTGGAAGGTCCTCAAAGTATTGCAAAAGAAGTTCGACTTGATCGGCCACATGACTGATATCCTTTACCGTTTTCTGCAGCTGTTGATTATCCTGGAAAAGCAGGATGAGCTGCTCATTGGCGGCCGCCACCTGCGGCAAGGCCTGAAAAATATCGCCTAGCAGGCGATTTCCTTCGGTTTTACTTAAATCACTAAAACTTTTAACAATATAATCAAACGCCTCATCAATTGTAAATAAGAGGTCGCTGTATTCCTTTAGAAATATGTAGTGTTCTTCAGTTAGAGTCAGCAATGATGTCACCTATTTTCTTTTATCATAAAACATGCCGTCCGTCGCCATGGATTGATAAGGGTTGATGTATTTATTGGATGATTCTTTTTTAATGCTTAAATCTTTGATGTCTTTTTGGATGAATAATTTTTCCCGCTTCATCAGCTGTGTTGCTTTTTCATTTAGCTGGAGGAGCTTTGCTCCCAGTTCCTTTTCTGCGTCTGAATAAGGTGGAGCCATGTTGGCCATAGCCTGCTGGCGCTTTTCGAGCAGTGTTTGAATCCCGCTGATTTTGGTATCGCGATCTAGCTGCTGGTTTTCTAAAACGGCTATGAGCTCAAGGGTCGCATCATGAAAGCTAAGTACGGAACTCACTACACTGTGCCGCCTTGTGTGAACTGCTTCTGGCGGTTTAGCTGGATGACTTCCTTCCATGTGTTGCGGAACTCGGTCACAAGCCCCTCAACATCATCAAGAATCACTGTGTCATTTTTGATATTAGCCTCTATTAATCTTCGGTTCATATAATCATACAGAGACATCATATTTTGGGAAATCTCTAAGTCCATATTGAGTGTGACCATTAATTCCTGGATGATATTCTGCGCTTTTTGAATATTGGTGTTTTTCGCCTCTATGTTTTTATCCGCTATGGCTTTCTTGGCCTGATGGATAAACTTCAGGCAGCCGTTATATAGCATCAATGTCAGCTCTCCAGGAGATGCTGTATTTACTGAGTTTTGCTGATAGGATTGGTATGGATTGCTTACTGCCATTTGTGACACTCCTTTTTATTACATGCCGCCTCCAAATTGGTTCATAAGGAACATGGATTGCTCGTTGGAACGCTGGATTGCTTTTTCCATGGCGGTGAATTGGCGCCAGTAGCGGTCTTCGACTTTTAAAAGCCGATCCTCAAACCTGCTAATTTGATTATCAAGATTGTTCAACAATCTGCCGAGGGAAAAAGTATTATTAACACTTGATGCTTTCCCTGCTTTTTTCTCAATATCGGCCATAGTCGATTTAATCGAGTCACGCAATCTCCGTGCTAATCCCTTTTCTTCAGTCGTATTGCCTTCCTTCTGAAAAAGTTCATATACACCATTTGGGTTTTCTGCGATTGCTTGCTTTAACTTATCAGGATCAATAATCAGCTTGCCGCCTTCAAGATAATTACTGGAGGTTTTGATGCCTATTTGGGCAAGCTGCGATATTCCCTGCAGCCCGCTGACTGGAGCATACAAATCCATTCTCATTTTATTCAAGCTGCCGGATAATATTGAGTCTCCGCGTAATGTGCCGCTTTTGGCTTTTTCTTCCCATAGTTCAATTTCTTTCTCTTCCATTGATTCTCGCTGTTCCTTGGTAAGCGGCTGATAATCGCGATATCTCTTTTCATCCAGTTCCCCTTTAATCTTGCCGATCACTTCATTGTATTTATCCACAAATTTAACAATGGTGTCCATAATAGCATCAACATCAGGTGTGGAGGAGAAGGTAACTGGCGTTGTCGTTTCATTTTTCAACGTAAATTCAACGCCATTTATTTGGAAAGTATTAGATGGACGTGTTGTTAATAATCCATTATAGGTAAATTCGGCATTTTCCCCATGTGTTCCAGCCATACTATCAGCTGCCAAACGATTATTTGATGCCAGCTTCAGATGTGTACTCAAGAAGTCTCCAGTTAAAATGATTTCCGGTTCATTTTCCACAGTATTCGGATCATCGATGCCGCCTGTGTTTTTTGCAGTAAATGAAATCTTCTTTGTTGCTGTATCAAAAAAGGCTGTTACACCTGAATTTTTGTTTATTTTTTCAATAATGCTGTTGATGGTTTCTTGGGTAGGATCAAACTCAAGGGTATAGCCTTTTGTATCCATCACACCATCTTTGGTAATGGCTTGAATTTGAATGGTCTGAGTTCCGGTCACTCCTTGCTCGCTAAGCTTTTTAGCCGGATCTAATGTGATTTCTGAGCCGCTGAACATCGTAGCTGAAGTAGCCAACTTATTTACTTTAAGCGATCCATTAAATTCTGCAGTTGAATTAATGTTTCTAATGGACACTGCATTGGGATCTGATATATTAATCGTCTTTTTAATGTAAGAAGACTGCTTGCCAATGTCGTCAAATATTAAATTATCAAGCTCAAAGAGCAGTTTATTCATTTCACGGTAATCGTCCCGCTGCCACTCCATGTACTGTTTCTTTTGATTGAGCTTATCAAGCGGAATACGCTCAGCCGTCATTAATTCCTTGACCATCGAGTCTATATCCATTCCGCTGGCAAGTCCGCCAATGCGCATAATGGTTCACTGCCTTTCTATTTGTTAAATCTTCTTATCTACTACCAGACCTACAAACTCTGCCATGGCAGCATATAAATCAAGAAGCTTCTTGGAAGGAATCTCCTTTACTACTTCCTGGGTGACATCATCCACTAGAGTGACATAGTATTCATTTAATTCTTCGTGAAGTTCGAATTTTAAGGAAGTGTGTGAAGCTTCAAGAAATTTATTCAAGCTATCTACTACTTCAGTTACCTCTTCCTTTTTCTTAGCTGGGCTAAAATTTTCTGGTACCTGCAAATTATTTGGTGTAACTATCTTTTTATTTTCATCGGAATTCTCATTTAGGATAGCTGTTCTGGATGTAAGAGAAATATGTTGAGATACTCGATCGATCATAGCAATCTCCTACCTTGTAATTAATCTTAGTAATAATATCGGCAGTAATTTAAGGTTGTTTACTCAAACCTTTATTTAAGCTGTTAAATAGGATAAAATATACACGAACATATATTCTTATTTTGTTACGAGGTGATAATAATGAATTTTGAAAACCTCACCCTAGTTCAACAAAATATCTTATTCGCCAGTATAATGGCGGACGGAGAAATAACGAAATGTTATCCTGGCAGCCGAAGAAAAAACAATAGTTACCGTGAGCATTTTGGCGAACATCAAAGAGATTATCGCAAGTGGAAGGCTTCTTTTTATGAAGGTCAGCTGTATATTCGGCCAAATAACAACTATCTCGTATCCAAATCTGACCCTTATTTCACCCAATTATATCCGCACTTCTATGAAAACTCGGGCAATAAGAAGATTCCTGAAAAATTATTACCTTACTGTTCACTTCCACATTTTTTAACAGTTCTTTATCTCGATGACGGATCCTTATGTATAACCAAAAGAATTAATCATCATAAGAAACTCATTTATTTAACTCCAAGCATTTTTCTTTATTTGCAAAACTACCCTCGAGAACAACTGCTCATATTAAAAGCACATATTTATAACAGATTCGGTTTTGACTTTAACATAAGCAGGAGAAAAGATGGGTACGGTTATATACTGAAATTGACAACAATTAAAGCTAGCCTGGAATTTCTCGCTGTTGTAAATGAAATTGCTAGTGACTGTATTCAAATGGATTATAAATACAACTGGGAAAAGAGATTACAATTAGAAAAAGAAAAGATAAAAAACATCTATACTAGCTATCAGATCCAATCTTCTGACTCAAGCCGATATAAAAACTATTCTGAGAATGAAATTGCCGAACTGATTCACCTTAAGAAGAATGGAAAAACAGATAACCAAATTGCAATCGAGCTTCAAAGATCCTACTGGTCTGTTGTTTATAAACTGCGGGAATTGAGGAAGGATGGATTTTTGTAGATAAAATTTTAAAAAATGATTATTGGAGATTAATTGATTGCCAAAAAGAAAAGGGGCTCTAAAAACAAGAGTCCCTTTTGAAAAAGTTTTAAATTAACGAAGAAGTTGTAAAACTCCTTGTGGTTGTTGGTTCGCTTGCTTTGCGACTGTACCTTTCAGTTACAGAATAGACTATATCTTCACCCTCGTCTTTCAAGGGGCTGGGCACTTCGAACAGTTTATACTGCCCTACGAGATTCATAGCCGTAGCTTTTGCCTTAGACCGTGTTCTCTAGTCGTTGAACCTTCTCCAGAGTTTCCTCACAGGAGCTTGGCTGCTGATTATCCATTGTTTCATCTTCATCATTTTCAAACCATCACGCTGACCGTTTCCAGTTACATTGTGGTTGATGAAGCTTTAGGAAGTTCCAGCAATTCACCCAGTTATACTCTAGCTCGTTGCCAAGCTAGACGCCCTCTATCAATTATCTCAGAAGTTGTAGAACTCCTTGAGGCATTTGATTTGATTGAGCCAACATTGCTTGTGCTGCTTGAGAAAGAATAGAGTTCTTTGTTTGGTTCATCATTTCTTTCGCCATCGTGCGAACATTTACTTTCATAAATGACCAGACTATATCTTCACCCTCTAATAATCTAGTAGGGGTCGGGCACTTCGGATTCACAATGCTGATGACCATTGTTTCACCTATGGATTTCATCATCATAGCTTTCGCCTTAGATGGTCTATCCTAGTCGTTGAACCTTCTCCACTCTTTCGAGACAGGAGCTTGGCTGCTGATTGCCCAATCTTTTCTTTTTTCAAACCTTCACGCCTGTCGTTTCCAACTACGTTGTGGCAAGAAAAGCTCTAAGGGGTTTCCAGCAATTCACCCGATTATTATCGCTAGCCGTTACCAGCTAGGACGACTGTGCTTGTTGCTGCTTATGCAGCTAAAGCATAATCTACGTCACGGATACGAGATTCCGCAGCAGTTAGGTTTTCAGCTGATGTACCTAGGTTGTTGATTGTGTGTTCTAAGCGATTTTGGAATGCTCCTAACTTAGAACGTTGTGCAGATACGCTTTCAATTGCTTTGTTAATAGCAGTAGTAGATGCTTGTGCACTTTGAGAACTAGTTACATCAATATCATCAACATTTAAAGCAGCAGCTCTCATATCACCAATACTAACATTCATTGTTTGTGATGAATTTGCACCAATCTGCAATGATAAAGAAGTATCCGTATTATCATATGAAGAAGTGGTTGCACTGAATGTAGCTTCATCTCCAACACTCATTGAAGCTCCAAGAGTCAAAGTAAACGCTCCAATAGCTTGTGTACCGCCAGCAGCAATATTAGTTGCAGAACCAGTAACACCTGCTTTATCTTCCCAACTTAAATCGTAGCCAGTTATAGCACCTGTACCATCCCTAACTATACCAGTAACCTTCACATTATAAGTATTATCTTCACTAGTTCCAACCGTCGTAATAGCTACACTTGCAAATGAATCATCTTTGTTATCAAATGAAACAGATTCAGTAGTTGAACTTGTACCACTTAAAGCTCCATCAATTAATTTCTTAGTATTAAATTCAGTTGTATTACCAATACGATCGATCTCTTCAATTAATTGATCCATTTCTTTTTGTAATTCTTCACGATCCGTATCAGTATTACTATCATTTGAAGATTGAACAGCTAGTTCACGCATACGTTGAAGAATATCGTGAGTTTCATTTAAGGCACCTTCTGCAGTTTGGATTAAAGAAATACCATCTTGTGCATTTTTAGAAGCCATATCTAATCCACGAATTTGTCCACGCATTTTTTCAGAGATTGCTAAACCAGCAGCATCGTCACCAGCACGGTTAATACGAAGGCCTGAAGATAATTTTTCCATTGATTTTGATTGTGCACCATTTGCAGTTGATAACTGACGATAAGTATTTAGCGCCGCAATATTATGATTAATTCTCATTGTTTTGTTTCCTCCTTGAGTTATATGTCCCCACATCCATGTGGTTTGTCTGCTGAAGGCAGAAAAGTCGGCCGCCTTTTTGCTGTTCAGCTTCATTGGTTATATCGACTTATTTTGACAGGAGTTTAATGGTTTGGAAAAAATTTTTATTTCTTTTTAAAAAAATTGCTTAGGCTGTCGAACGCACATGCATCTGTTTGTGTTGCCTGGCTGTTTTCCTGCTGAATGGATAAGTAGATTTCTTTCCTATGTATGTCGACATTTTTCGGAGCGCTGATACCCAGTTTTACCTGGTCTCCTTCAATGGAGAGAACAGAGATTTCAATATTGTCTCCGATCATAATCGATTCTTTAAGTCTCCTGGTAAGTACAAGCATTATTTCTCCCCCTGTTCTTGAGGAGTCACGATTTTGTGTTTTGTCCCGTAGGTAGAGCCATTAAGAATGACCTGTTTCCCAAGCTTTTTTGTCTGATTGATGATTAACGGTGCCTGCAGGTTGGCTGTTGTTTCTTGGAATGGTTCTTTTACTGTTAAGATTGCAAAGGCAGCCACGTCTTTTTCCGATTGAATCTCTAATTTCTCTAGCGTCTCTTCCGGCAGATCAAATTCATACTGCGGAAAAACAACAAACGGATCAGTCATTATGAAAGCTACTTCAATTGTTTTAACTGACTGAAGGACAAAAAGATCCGTTCCTTCAAGAGGCAGAATATAAAACTCCTTTTCATCTAAAAACCCAGGTATCCCAAATGGAAACTTAATAATATCTTCTTTTTTTATTTCCTGCTCACCATGAAACTTCGTTTGTATATTCATTTTTTCACCACTTTGCTAAATTGTTAAGTTTATAAAATCAATGCTTAATCTATTTTTCTCAATAATCTCTATGCTGACTTTACCAGGTGTGTAATGGTGAATCGGCTTTCTTATCTCAACATCTATTTTCGGTTTTTGCGGCTGGGCCTCAATGTTCACCTTTGCTGGTTCGTATTGGATCTTTACACTATTGTGGGATGGAATCCAGCCAATGTTGAACTGCTTTGGCGGGCCTTCGCTGTTTTCTTTGGCTTGATAGGAGATTGGATTGCCGCCGTTTTCGATTTTCATGAGCTCCGTTCCCTGGCTTGCTCTTCTTTCAAGTCCTTTTAACCAATCCTGGTATCCGTTTTGCGCGAACTCTTCTACTCTTTTACGGATGCTTTTTAAATCGACGTCCTCTCGAGCTTTTGTTTGGTCGATTGTCAGTTTTCCCGGGATTGTTTCAATTTCCAGAATGGCTTTCGGCTGCTGGATGGATTGGATGGCAGGAGGCTGTTTGATTTCCTGCACTGGTTTTTCAATCTTTAATCCCATCCGGATAAAATTGGACTCCAGCCTGATTTGGAACACGTTCATGTTAGTCACCTCGTTTATGAAAAAAAGCTATCACCTATGGATAGCTTTTCATTATTACCTTAAAAAGTCAGTCAGGGTTGGCTGAATAATTCTTGCCCCGACACTAAGCGCAGCACGGTGGACGCTTTCCTGGGTGGTGAGCTCAATGATCGCTCTTTCCATATCAATGTCTTCATTATCAGATAGAATTCTGGTCGAGAAGACTTCCTGCTGGGAAAGGCGGTCCTCCATGAGGTCGACACGGTTTTGCTTAGCGCCGATCAGAGCCCGTGCTGACAGGAATTCATCAATATTGTCATCAATAGTTTGAAGCATATCTCCCATGGCAGGATCATTCGTTTCAAGCGCAGTGATTAGCTTCTGAATATCTCCGTCAGGAGCAAGCATATCTCCAAACAGCTTGGAACCCTCTGTATTCACCTGAATTTTGATGCCTGAGAACACTTCAAGTTCAATACTTCCGTTCGCAAAAGTTTCTGATTCAGATGGCCTTGCATTTGTCTGATTGCCGTTAAAAATATATTTTCCGCCAACCTGTGTATCCCCGATATTTATCAGGTGCTCTTTCAGCTGCTTAACCTCTTCAGCAATCGATTTCCGCTGATCTCCTTCAAGCGTGCCATTGCTGGCCTGAACCGTAAGCTCACGGATCCTCTGCAGGGCAAGCACACCTTTATCCAATGCATCATCCGTACTGTCGATCCAGTTTCTCACTTCCCCGATGTTGCGGGTATATTGCTGAATACGGTTTAAATCTGTCCGATAATTCATGCCCATCATCGCCGCAACCGGATCATCGGATGGTTTCGTAAATTTCTTTTGGGCTGCAATTTGGTCCTGAAGCTTATCCAGCCTGCTATAGCTGTTGCTTAGATTCCGCAGCATGTTATTGGAAAGCATTGATTGCGTTACGCGCATATTAATTCACCGCCTATCTGCCTACAACGCCCATGCCGTTGATGATTTTATCGAGCATTTCATCGACAACTGTTATATTGCGGGCCGATGCATTGTATGCATGTTGGAATTTAATCATATTGGTCATTTCTTCATCTAATGACACAGCACTGACCGATTGCCTGTTCTGTTCGACCGAATCTGCGAGAATCGAAGAGTTTTTCAAATCCTTCTTGGCACTTTGGGAGTCGACTCCCATACGGCCAATGATTCCTGAGTAATATGAATCAAGATTCCCGCTTAATGTAGCTTTTTCTTCATCGGAAAGTGAAGAATAGTCACTAAAGCTTTTTTTTCGCAGATCCGCCAATTCCTGTGCATTGGCGTTATCTCCCGAAGCACCGCTCGTTTTGCCTGCAGCGATTTTAGAAGAGTCATCCAATATTACCTGATTCACTTTAATCGATTGAGCCGCATTTCCGGGTGTAAACTGGAAGAAGTCCAGCCCAGATGGAGCATTAGCTCCCAGAGAATACCCATTTTTGTGAATTTCATTAAACTCCTTGGCAAAAGCCTCTGCCATTCTATTCAGCTTGTCCAGCATTTCTGGATAGATTCCTTTAGAGCCGCCTTCCGCCTCATATCCAAAGCTTTTTATCAGTCCGGCAAGCCCTCCTGAGAGATTGCTGAAATCCGGGATTGTATTCTCTCCAATTTTCAATCCCGATACCAGCCCGCTGTCAGGGTTCTTTTCGAGTTCCAGTTTGCTAATGCCCGCGATACCTGACTCTTTGGTTACAGATACCAGGCTAATAGGGGGATTGAACGACTTTCCATCCTGCTGGACGATTTCAATATTATATAATCCCTCTGCAATTTTTTTGGCGTTGCCGTAGTCATTAGGAACAACTTTTGAAACCTTCACATTCACAAGGCTTGATAGACTATCGACAAGCATATCGCGCTCATCGTATAAATCATTCGGAAGATAGCCATGCGGCTCAACCGCAGCAATTTGCTTGTTGAGATGATCTATCTGTTCCACAATCGCGTTTATTTCTTCTACTTTCACTTCAGCCTGGCTGCCGATATCGTCCTGCACCCTTGTCAGCGAGTTATAATAATAATTTAAAGTGTCAGCAACCATTTGGCCGGATGCTGCGACAACATCCCGGGCACCGGTGTTTTCAGTATGGCTTGATAGATCCTGAAGAGCATTCCAGAACTTCTCGAGCGTGCTATGCAGTCCGCTTTCGGATGGTTCATTCATGATCTCTTCCATCTTGGTAAGAGATTCACTCAGGGATCCGTAGTACCCCATTTTGGTGTTCTCTGTCCTGAATTGGACATCTAAAAAGGATTCTCTTATGCGCTGCACGCTCCCTGCCTCAACCCCTGTACCCATTTGCCCTGGAAGCTGGGGGCGGTTCATGCCCACTGAGGGGTATGGTGTTGTCTGGGCAAAATTAATCCGCTGCCGCGAATAGCCTGGTGTGTTTGCATTTGAAATATTATGTCCGGTTGTATATAAGGCGCTTTGCTGGGTGAACATGCCGCGGCGGGCTGTTTCAAGTCCCATAAAGGTTGAACGCATGTTTGTTCCTCCGTTCTGCTACACTTTCGAATTAAAAATCCCCTGGGCGTTCTTATTAGCTCTACGTTTTCCTGCCGGCGGGCCGTAGTTTATGTTTTCCGGCTGCGGCCTTAAAAGATTCATAGAGACATTGACAAACTGCAGGGAATGATGGACAAGCTGCTGGTTCAAGTAATTTTGTTCCTTTAGTTCAAACACCAGCTCAGTCAGCTCATTTGCAATTGCCTCGAGCTTGAGCCTTTCCGCCTGCGGCATAACAGCTAGGCAAGCTGAAACGGTAGGCGCTTCCACTCCAGGAGCAATGATCTCTGCTGCCTTCTGCCTTTCCATTTCCATCCGATTGATTGCAGCAATATGAGTCTGCTCATCTTTTAGCATTTGGTTTAGGGCGTCCATGTCGCCGTTCTTGATGATATCGGTTTTTCTCACTGCAAGCTCATAAAGGCTTTTATGCAGCTTGAGCAGCTTTTCCATAGCGGCAATTAGTGCTTTGGCGGACATGCCGATCCCTCCTTTTTTGAATAGGGGGTGCTAAACTCGGTCCCCCTGAATTGTGGTTTAATCATTGCTTTTTATAAAAATTGGCTAAGCTTTTCGCCACTTCCTTAGGATTGATTTTATAGGTGCCGTTCTCCACCTGGACCTTGAGCTCTTCTACCTTTGCTCTGCGGTTTTCTGACAGCTGGGAGACCTGCTGCAGTTCCTTTGCAGTTGAGCTGATTTCAACTTTATCTGCAGCTGCTTTGGCTGGCTTTCCTGCGCTTTCCATTTTTTTCATCTGGCGTTTATATGGATTCACACCTGAAGGTCCAAAGTTATTGATTTTCATGGCTTTCCCTCACTTTCCATTCCGGTCGGTTTCATCTATATCTATTATCGGCTAATCAATTCGTTTCTTTAAATACTAATTTATGTTTGGCAAAAAATACATCTAAACGCCTAAATACGCTCCAAAGAAAAAGCCATGCGCACCTGCCCATAGCTTAAAAATGCCTCTTTATTTTTTCATCAACGGCAAAATAGGTATTTTGCCTCTCTCTTTTTCTCAATTCCTTTTTCCGCTCTTCCTCTGCTGTGTGCTGCTGGAGATCATTCCTCAAAGCCTCTGCACATTCCCCGCATATCTTTCCTTCCCGGATGCTTGAACCGCATTTTTCGCAAGGATAGCCGAGATTCGGAAAGTGCGCGAGCTTGAGTCTGCCAGTTTTAATGAATTTTATAATCAGCGCTTCTTCCACTCCGGTTGCATCCACAACTTCATGCATTTTTGCTGTCCGGTTTTCCCGCTTGCGGATGAACTGGTAAACTGTTTCGTAAGCCTTTTCTTCTTCCTTCCAGCAGTTCTGGCATACGTCTCTGAACTGGTTCCTTACATATATTTCATTGCATTTCGGGCAGTTTGATAGCTCAGCCATTACTGCTCCTCCTCTTTCAATTCATTACTTATTTAGCCCCTTGCAATAGTAAAAGAGCTTACAGACTCAGCGCCGGCCTTCTTAAGAAGTTTTGCAGCATGGTGAAGCGTTGAGCCGGTAGTATATATATCGTCAAGGATGAGGATTTTTTTATTCTTGATTTTATCAGGGGCTGTAATTTGAAATACCTGTGGAATGTGAATCCTTTCAGACCTGGACTTTTTCGATTGTTTTTCGGTGTGGGATCTGATTAGCAGAGACTCTGAGTGCAAGCCCATTGCATGAACGATAGCATCTGACTGGTTAAATCCCCGTTCGTAAAGGCGTTCTTCACTTAGTGGAATAGAGGTAAGGAGGTCATAGCGGATTGAATTCAGTTTGGCCCTCAGCAAACTGGCAAATGCATATGCGAGAATATAATCTCCGCGAAACTTATAGCGGGCCATTGCTTCTTTGCAAAAATCATTATAAATAACTATTGAGCGGTTCCTCTCAAGGCAGCCTGTCCATTGGGGGTCCCTCTCCCAGCGCAGGCAATCAAAACAGAGATTATCCTGCTTATACTCTGTATCCACAAGAGGACGATCACATTTTTCACATGTTTCACCTTCAATAAATGTAAACCTGCTCTGGCACATATTACATAAATACTGTGGTTCCTGTTTTGAAAACAAATAATTCCAGCCTATAATCGGCATGATTTCTTCATGACAAATGAAACAATTAATAATCGATCAGTCCTTTCTTTCTCGCTTCTTCGTTCATTTTGAGGATTTGTTTGCGGGCTTTAACCATGCTTTCGGTTTTGCCGTAATGAAAAAAGGTAATGTCTCCGCCCGGGAATTGTGCACTCCTGCCGACCCTGCCGGCAATTTGAACAAGGGCGCTTTCTGTAAAAATACGATCCTCTGCCCCCAGGACAGCTACGTCTACATTTGGGAACGTGACGCCCCTTTCCAGGATGGTGGTGGTTAAGAGTATAGGAATCTCTTTGTCCCGCATTTTTTGGACTTTGCTTTTTCGGTCTGGGTCTTCCGCGTGGACAAATTCGGTTTTTGGGTCAAGTTTACGGAGGATGGCGAGGACTTTTTCCATTTTATCGATTTTGGGGAAGAAGAGCAGGCACTGCTTTTGAGCGTCAAAACGCTTTTTGATCCATTGGGTCACTGGCGGCGGTAGCTTGTCCTTCCTGAGTGCCTTCTCCCAGTTGCCGCACCATTTGAAGGTTGGTACAGGCAAAGGATGGCGGTGATACCTGGCAGGAATGGTAACATACTCTCTTTTCCTGTTCCGGCATTCATTCTGCCATCTTTGATTGGGGGTTGCGGTGAGATAAATCATCGAAGAGATGTCTTTGCGGGATTGGCGGACAGCGTGCTGAAGGCTTTCATCAGCAGTATATGGGAAGGCGTCTACTTCGTCCAAAATAACGGTATCAAAGGCTTTGTAAAAACGGAGGAGCTGATGAGTAGTGGCGATTGTCAGGGGCGCCTGAAGATGGCGGTCTTCGCTTCCGCCGTACAGGACAGCAGCGGGGACGTCTGGAAAGACGGATTTCAATCGCGGACCTAGCTCAAGGACAACATCTGTCCGTGGTGTGGCGATACAGACTCTTTTTCCCGCAGCCAATGCTATATTTATTCCTTCGAATAGGACCTCGGTTTTGCCTGCACCGCAAGTAGCTAGTTATGAATACTAAAAAAATTCATAACTAAAAACAAAAGAGCACAGCGTGTATAAGAAGTGCTACCAACACTCTTATACCGTCCGCCTACTCTCATTAGGCAAACACTTTGCTGTACCCTTAGGTGTAGTTTATTACATTATGGGTTTCTTTAGCAACGGTTTGCTTACCTGGCCGTTGCTTTTTTGTTTCCAAGGGGAGACATATTAATGAAGAAGCGAATTGATGTAATAGCTGGAGAAGAATCTTTTAATAACCTTTCAACATTTAACAATATTGAAGAAATGAATAAGACTGTTCGCACCTACAAAGACCAATTAAAAGCCACTGTGAAGCGTTCTGATGTACAGGATAGACTAATTGTATTGCTGGAACTTTTAAAGCGTCACAGTTGCAAGCAAATCGGTGTTAGCTATATGTGCAAGAACACCATTGCCGCCAAAATGGAATTGTCTTATAAAACAGTCCAAAGATTGATTAAGAAATTAGAAGACCTGAACATGATCCGCCAGGTGTCCATGAAGCGTAAGAAAGATATGCTGCAGACTGCCAATGCAATTATTATTCAACCTGCTAAAAATGATGTGTCCGACAAGAACCCACCGAAAAAGTCCGGGAAGTGTCCGACCATTAAAACAACCCCTTTTTCTTTAAAACAAAATATTAATAATACACGTAAAGCAGTGGCTCAATTCTCCAATTCCAATTTCATTGCTCATTGGGTACCAGAAGCATTTGCCTCACTTGCAGGATCCTTCTATGCAAAAGCTGAGACTATTCAAGAGTTCTGGAAGGTTGTTAAACAGTGTAACCGAGTAATTAACCACGAGACAGAAGAACGAGCATTTACAGCAGCTGGAGAACTAGAGATTGGCCTTAAAGCATTCAAGGAGTTTGTTATGAAGGTGAAAGCAGGCAAGAGGATGAATAAAGGAGAATTTGCCTACTTCAACGGAATTGTAAATAAGCTAATGGATAAATATTATTGGTCCATGTAATTATCTTAAATCTTCCTTGGTGAAAACCATACACAGCATGCCTACAGCTGCACAATAATTGTTTAATATCTCCCTTCGGCTTTCAGTTGTGGTGTAGAAAACAAGGACAGGCTTATGCTTATATTGCTTTTCGATGGCTGGAGATAGAAGTTCATATTGCTTGATTTTCTTTTTATTCTCAATCATGGATTGAGTCCGATCTACTTCTAAAAAGTGAAAAACTTTATGATGGGTGAAAGTTGCATCAGGGATAATCGAGGACTCTTTGTAGGTCAGCCCACTTTGATATTTGAAGGTGATCTTTTCCTCTATCCTCCAATCTTGTGGACGGTTGAAATAAAGGTACATGTCGTTTCTGAGAAGGTGATGATCTACAGTTAATGACCATTTCACTTCTTTATCAGATCCAATGAGATCCCTGCCGGCATTGTTTAAATAATATACATATTTGCCGTTATGCATTTTAATGTGCAGAAAGTCTTTCATCCTGTTCAGCACCTTAAGTGCATTCCGATCAGTTCCTAATCCATGCAGCAATTGAAGATGTTCTCTTGAGGCAAAAACCAACTTATCCAAACTTAACAAGATCTTCTCCTGCCGGCTCTTCTTTTTCTCGATACTCGACAACATTTTCTGGCGCTCCTTTCATTGATTGTGGGACCTGGTATCTCTCTAATCGTTTCCACATGTCATGATCTTCTAAGAGTGGTACCTGCATTTTCTGGAGCTCATGAGTTTTATAAAGTCCCCTGCCTTTAACATCTGATGGCAGTTCCTCAGCTCCCCTTTCATCAATGGCCACTTCTGAGGCATAACCGGATGGCAGCCTAAAGGTTACTTTACCATCGGAATTTTGTTTTATAGAACGAGGCAAAGTGTCTGATGTTGGGTATTGGGTGCAGAATACTTCTCTATAGCCCAAACCTCCACCAATACGGGTTATTTCACCTAAAAAGTATTGGCACATACCTAACATTTCTTTCTGTTCTTTTTTCATCCACTTCTCAGGGGCCAGCTGGGCTGCTTCATCCACAATGATGAACTTCCTTTTCTTAATGGGTGTATTAGAAATGTTTGTATAGAAATTTTCTTGAAAGTACTTATATTCCTCCTGCATCTGATTGTGGATGCCATCAAGCATGATAGCAGCTTCCATTGGATTGCTGGCCACCCCTTTTACCTGTTCCAGAAGCTTATATCTTCCAAACTCCAGACCTCCCTTTAAATCGATGATATACAGCTCCACATCTTGTGGATGGTATTCAATCAAATAAGACACCAGGACCTTCAAAAAGACTGTTTTTCCAAATCGCGTGGTACCTGCCACAGTCATATGAGGAATCTGTTCAAAGTCATGCCAGAGCATTCCTTCCAAAACTTTTCCTAATGGTATTACCCACTTGTTTTCTCCTGCCTTCTTATGATCTTCTGGATAAATAGGGCATTCCGGAACAAGATCATAAGGGAATAAGTCTGGAATATCCTTCTTAAACACTTTAATCACTAAATACTTTCGTGGATCCTTCGGAATCACCCAGGCTTTAAATTCGACCAATACCGGCCGGCTTAAACCATCAGAGAAAAAATGCACCTTCTTTTCCATCTCAGCCATTTTGGTAGCAGGCAAGCCTAATGGGATCTGAAAAACATACTTTGTTCCAATTTCCTCGTTCCCATCCACAATAGGATATTTCTTTTTGAATTTAGGGAATTGAGGTTCCCCATTTTTATTGGTGATCCCATACCCTGTGTTTTCAAATATAGTCTGTATGTTTTTCCTTTCATTGCTCCCTTTAGGGATGGCTGCAGCTCCTGCCACCAACAGGGGAAAAGCTAACCATTCAATCATTGAACATGCTCTCCTTTCCAAAATGAACTTGTGGAACAAGTGAATGAGGACTTTAGCGAAAAGCTAAAGGAATTTCACTCAAACTGAACCAATAAATACAAGCTCTATCCATTGAAAACATTGACATCCGAACCGACCGGAGAACTGACTGCCTAAAACCCAATGACCAGGCTGCGTATGAGTGGGTTCTTAAATACAGCCCACCCGAGTGCAAACAGAATCCCTCCCAGACCAACTGCCCGAACAGTCGCTTCATTAATCGGCACGCCACATTTTTCTAAAAAAAAGAGGGCCATTAAGACAGCCCCAGTGCCCACAAAGAAGGTAAGTCCCCCATCCACCATGGACAATAGACCTGGATCTGGAGCCATATAGGAATAACCAGAAACAAACTGCTTAAAAGGAATAACCTCGATTCCCACGTCTCTCTTCCTCCTTCAGCTTCCTTTTTAATTTGGCTGCTGTTTGATAATAAACTTCGTCATAGCTTTCAATTCCAGAATCCACACATTGGTACCGTTCCAGATAGTTCATGATGGTCCAGCAATCATCTGCAGTTTTTGCGCTGAAATACAGTTGATTAAGATAGTCAGAGGAAAATAGATATTCAGTTTCATCCAGTTCATTAAAACTGCTTTCATACATTCTCCTCTTAGTCACCTCACTTTCCCTGTAACCATCAAAAATGCTTCTTATTATTCCATTAATCATGTATCTCCACCTCTTTCTGTCAGTGTCTGATACAATATATGGGCATTTGACTATAAAATTGCCTGTCTTTCAAAGAAAAGTTAAATTTTTATCAAACTTATCTTTAAAGGAATTCAAATCAAAGTGTGGAAATGGTTATAAAAGCTATTGGAGGCCACATATGTTTAAAAATAAAATAGATTATTGGATGGATAAGCAGGGGTTAAAGAACAAACATATCGCTAAAGCTTGTGAAGTAACGGAAACCACCTTTTCAAAATGGAGACAAAATAAAACTCAGCCAGATTTGAAACAATCGGCAATTATTGCACGTAAATTAGGAGTATCTATTGATGATTTAGCAGATCTTGAGGAGGATTAAATAATGTATTATTTGTTTGTTGGGCTTTTTGTAATAACAGTCGCATTAGGAATGCTTACTATTTTCTTTTTGTTCAAGAGGGAAAAATACGGCGCCAAGCGACTTTCAATTAGTGCATTAGCACTCGTTGTCTCGGTATTAATTTTAATACCTCTTGGGAATTCACCAGTAGTTGATGAAATGTCTGACGAAGAAACTGATCAATGGTATGAAGACAATGTTGCACCAAAATCAACTGAAGAAGCAGCGAGTGTAGTCCAGGAGGTTAAGGAAACGGAACCATTAGTAAGCAAAGCTGAATCTGATCTAATTCATAAAGGAATGACTTATGAGGAAGTGGTGTCAATTATTGGGCAGGAAGGAACTTTAAGCAATGAAACTAAAATGAGCCACGCCACTTTAACCTCATATAAATGGGAAAATGAAGATGGTAGTTATGCCGCTATTTTTTTCTCTGACAAAAACACAGGGGTACCTAAAGTTGAAGATTTTATATTCAGCAACTTAAAATAATAAAAAACAAACCGTCTCAATTAAGAGGCGGTTTTTATTATGCGCAGCGTTCTTGGTTGTGTTGGCTCCCAGCTGATATATCCTTTGTCTTTTAATTTATGAAGCAGATCACTAACTGTGGATGGTGATTTTAATCCCAACATATCTGCAATGTCACGAAATGCCGGTGGATAATTGTGTTTATTTATATATTGATTTATGGCTTCTAAAGTTTCCTTTTGTCTCTTCGATAGTTTACGCATAATTTACCCCTCTTTTTCTACGTTGTTTGGCAGCTGATAAAATGTTTGCTCGTTTAAATGATCTCAGCTGCTGTTTACCAATATCAAATGCCAGGATGCCCTCCACGGTTATTTTTCTAACTATAACAGACCTTTGGGAAAGCTCACCTGCATTATTCATGTAGATTAAATCAATTGGTAATTTATTTTCCAGAGAGGATTTAAACAAGCAATTCATCATTTTCAGCTCCTTTGACATAATAATATACAAACACGCGTTCGTTTTCAAGTTGATTTTCGAACAAATGTTTGTATAATTTATAGTATAAGGAGATGACAGGAAATGATTCGTGATCGCGGAAAAAAGAAATGGCAATCTGCATTCTTCATGCCCGAGCATGTAAAATTGCTAAAACAAATAACCTTTGATGATAAGAAGCAAATGAAGCCCCAGCTGGATGAGCAGGAATTCGAGGAGATTGGCTTTATAGTCATGGAGTCTCTTAATTACAGTGTTCCAATTAAAGTGACGGTCTGGAGGGATGGGTTTTTTCAGGCTTTAACAGGAATAGTCGATAAGGTGGATATGCTAATGAAATACATACTATTTGAATGTGATGACGGAAAAAGAAGGGTCATTATTGAGGAAATTACAGCTGTTGAGAGGGTTTAACGATGACCAGGATTCCAGAAAAAGACCGCGATATTTTAGAGCAAGCAATGTACCTGCCTATGCTGCTAACCATCCTTGAACGTGATCGGATTATATTTGATAATGCGGGCTTTAAGCTGAAAGAGCCTTATCTTCAGTTAATTGAAGAAACAATAAAGGTTGTTCAAAGTGATTTAAAAGAAGCGAAGTTTGCCATGAGGAAAGGGCAGATGAAGGTTGAGCAGGTAGCTAGAGACGAGGCTTTTACAATGTTTTTATTCATATACAAAGGATTTGAGGAACAGCATAATTACTTCAATCCCCGGATCCGGAATAAGGTTCAGGAATTATTAGAGTTTTATTTATTTAAGAAATTTAGATAACAAGCAGTACCCCTTTAACTTCATGAATTAGACATAAGAAATTAACCAATTTGTTGATAGGGAAAGGGTAGATTTAAATTGACTAGACTCCGTGCATATGATGTTAAAGTAATTAGAAGAAGATATCAAAGGGAAATATTAAGGGATGAAGGAAAGCCAAGAGAACTAATTGAGGAAATTGCATGTGAATTTGAAGTAAAACCATCATGTATATATAGGATTATTAAAAGAAAGACCTGGAAACATTTATAAGCCCCTCTCGATTGAGAAGGGCTTTATTTCCTATAGAGAACATTACTTCTTCTTTGGTATATCAGAAGTCTTAATTGTCCCAGTGATAATTCTTAATTTCTTTGGGTCTCCAAGATATTCTTCTTTGACGTAATTATTGTGACCAGCATTTTCTTGCATTATATTTCACCTCACTATTAAATATGGGCACATCTCAAAGGACAAGGACTTGTAACTTACTTTAAAAAGTTTTCAACTGCTTTCGTGACTGCAGCTCGATCCTTACCAGATAAATTAATGAGCTTATCTGCGTATTTATCTAATCCATTCATCGTGCCGCCTACCACATACAATTTCTTTGCCACTTTTTTGTTAGGGATTCCACCTCTAAAGAAAAGTGGGGCCTGTAGCCTTTTACATACTAATTCAGCATCATCAATATCAGGGAATGCTCCAACTAAAACAGCTTCTTCTAACATTTCATCTTCCTCCTTTACTACTTTAGAAACTAAATTCGGCCTCTTGCCATTCTGCAAGTCTCTTAATGACAACCCACCCATCATTTCAAGGTGAGGATAATCAACGAAGCCTTTCCAATCCCCGCCCCAAGCGAAACCTAGTGATTTGGCAATGGCAGCGACTCTTCGCCATTTTGCATTAACGGTCCACAGCGCTCTTTTGCCGTCATCGCTAACAAGGAAATAATCAACTGCCAATCCATAGTTATGGTTAGATTGGCCACCTTTAGCATTCGTGACGACATTTCCGGGTTTAGTTCTCCCTTGTGCATATAGCGCATTTTGTTCTGCAAAGGAGCGATAGCCACTGGAGATTTGCACGTATATTCCTTCCTCATAAGCCCTTTTGATGACTTCCAATGCAGATTCTTTCACAACAGGATGCACCCCAGATCCCATATTACGGATGGACCGGTCAATAAGAGTTTTTAATTGTACGGTCATTTTTACCACTCCCTTCAAAAATAAAAGCCACCCCGAAGGGCAGCTTATTTAGGCCATTGATATCTTTTGGCTTGATGACTATCTTCAATCCCTTTTGTTGTAGGGTCATTTAATGCATTCCAGATGCTGACCACTATAAGAAACAGAACATAAGGATTAGAAAATGCACCGGACAGCAAATTAAAAACAGAACCCCAAGTAGTGAGGTCCTGCGCAGTTAACCCAAAATATCCAAGTATTGGTGCAAAGAATGCTAAAAATAATTGTGCAAGAAATACAGGATTTTTAAATCTTACTTTCCAGTTGATCATTTTAACTTCCTCCTTTAAATACCGTGAATATAATCGCTATGCTGCCACCAATAATGCCCGTGCACATTGCGGTAATTATGGCGCCAGTAATTGTCCGCTTTATCCAAGTGGTGTTTTCATCAATTTTATTTAGCTTCTCATTAATAGAGAATATTTGCTGATCGTGTTTATCTGTGGTTCTTTCTAATTTGCTTACCCTTACTTCAAGGGACTTTATTTCACCTTGCATTTCGGTTATTTTTTGTTCGTATCCATTCACAACTGTCGCCTCCTGTGTCACTCACAATCCCCCCTTGAAGGCAATAAAAAAAGCCTTATTCGGCTTCCTTAACTGGCACAGGACCAGCAATTTTTGCTAGCTCTTTCTTTAATTTTTCATTTTCCTTTTTCAATGCCTGGTTCTCTTGTTCTCTCTGAGTTGCTGCAGCTGAGAAAATTGCTTTATCTCGGCTTAAAGTGGCAATTTGATTGGATAAATCTTGTATAACTAATTCAATATCAGCGTTCATGCTTTTTCACCTTCCATCCATTTTTTATTTTTCTTATTCCATTTTGGCAACTTCAAATCATCTGGAGGTCTTGCCCTTTTGATATTGGCTGGCAGAGGTATGTCTTCAGATATTATTACTACTCCCTTAAAGACTCCCTGATCATCATGTTCATATGCTTCAATTCGCTGGGGTCGCTTCTTCCATAATTCCATCGGTATCCTCCTGCAAGATTGACATATCTGCCCAAAACGCACCCGCATGATCAACACGCTCTCCTACAATCCGACAGTCTGCTGTGCCTTCTCCGGCTATCACATAATAGTCATAACCTTTTTCGATTATTTTCCCATTGTTCGGGAACACCGCGAAGTCTGTTACAGATTTACGATACTGTGGATCAAGGAATACTTTCACACCATCAGCATTCAAAGGAATGGAGAAATCAATATACTCAATCAAAACTTGAGGACTATCTATAGGTGACATGCCCAGATTCTCTCCGTCAACTACGATGGATCCCCCTGTTTTACTACCGTCTGAACCGAAGGAGTGTTTTGCTACGCCTCCGAAATAAAGGACTGCAGATCCTGAGCTGTATGCAAGATAATCTGAAGTAGACCTTTGAAGACGGGCTATGTTTCCGGTCATGTCAATTTTACATCCAGTATTCGCCCAATCCATCACATTAGTGGACACTCGTACCACTGTAGTATTCTCATAGCCTAAGTATAGGATGCCTCCGGCAGCACTTACGGTCACATTTCCGTTATTATAATCACGGAAAAGATAGCCATTATTTGTACCAACAATACCGCTTGCTGTGTCAAGTTTGATTCCGCTGCTAGTCCCGGTTAAGTGTATTCTTCCGTTTGAAGGCATGTACAAATCCTTTGTTACACGTAGTTCGCCTACAACTTCGACTACTCCCGAACCTGAGTTACCGTTGTTTGCCGCACTGATCTTAAGCTTGCCGCCTGGCAATCTAGTTCCGGTAGATACATACACTAAATCTTCATAGACAATGGACGCTCCGACTCCTACGATCGGTACACCGCCATCCATTGCCTCTTCATCTATATACTGCCATACAGCCCCTCCGCCTAGTTGATTGTATTGAAAGGACGTACCACTAGGCCAGTATTTAAACAATCCGGCTGATAAGCTTGCGCTGTTAACGCCGTCATTCACGTTCACGCTTCCTGTGTAATTACCTGTAGCACCTGACAGCTTTCCGGCGTATGCCAGATCCCCGTTGCTGTCTGCGGAAATCATATCCGTCCACGTACTATTTATAAGCTTTTGGACCTTAAACCCATCTGTAGCATTAGCAATAGTGCGTACCTTTCCATCGGAACGAATAGCCATAAAACCTGAAGTAGCGTCAATCTTAACGCCGTTATAAAGGATTCCTTTATAGAGATTGTCCTCAACCGCTGGGCTCCAATTCGTTGCCTTGTCCCCTTCTTCAATCTGAACCTCTAAAAAGCGTATCCAAGGAGTAGTAGTAGGTGTTCTAGCCCCTAGCAGTAAACGGCAATCCGCAGCAGTGAAAGGCGCTGTAAACGTAAACGTTACTCTTCTAAAATCTTCACTAGTTGCATCATCGGCAACAATAGGATGGTCTGCTAAAACGATATTTCCTAAGTGCTGATTTGCATTACTGTTAGAAAGTAAGTAACAATAGTCCAGTTGCGTGATTGCAGAGTGATTAGACACTAAAAATGAAACTGTATATTTCATACCTTGCATAACAGCAAAATAATTACCAGCACTGTCCTTTAAGTGGACAGCTATTGCATTTCCGGATGTTGTACTAGCCGTATACCAAAGCTGAAGAACTTTACGGACTGCTCCATTAATGGTTCGGTTCTGAATAGACAATGTGGAAGCTGTTGTATTCCAGGCTTGCCAGTAATCTAAAGAATGGTCCCCTATATCCGTGTGCTTATGAAGGTTACGACCTCCGACTTTCAGTGCATTCACATAGGCTTTTGCATTGGATTCCGCTGTATTGGCCTTTGACAGTGCGCCTGCAGGAGTTTCTTTGGTGCTTGGATCGTATCCGGTAGCAAAATTTGTAGTAGACCCAATTTGTATACGTTCTGCATCTAAAACACCCGTTTTAATGACGCCAGCGTCTATCCCGATAGCACTAAACATCTCGGTTGTGACGGTAATGGCATTACTCCACTCTGTGCCATTCCACCTCTTCCAAATATACGGGCTTACACTTGTATCTATCCATAAATCGCCAGTAACAGGATTAGACGGAGCAATAGTACTCTGGCTGATCTTTTTATTGGCATACGTCTCTACAAAATCTGTGGCAGCTGCTTCCGCATCCGCGGCTTTGCCGGAAGAAATACTATCCAGCGCTGCAGCATGTGCAGATTCATAACGAGTTATAGCCAATCGGTATTCTTCTGTTTTTAATTCCAGATCAGAACGCTCAGAATCAGATATAATTTTATCAACGATCACAGCATCTATAACTGAAACCAAAGCGTTATATTTTTGGTCAAAGTTTGTTTTTGATGCTGTCAACTCCGTTTGAACAGTATCATCATATAATTGGGGATGATTATTTACGGAATTGAAACGCTCATCAAAAGCTGCTTTCTCTTTCAACAGCTGAATTTTATGCCCTTTTAGTTTCTCAATTTCAGATAATTCAACGGCTATGGCTTCGGCATATTCTTTGGCATTGCCTTCAGCAGTTCCGGCTACCTGTTCAGCATATTCTCTAGCAGCCACTACTTCTGCCTCAGATGCCTTCTTCTGCAGAACCGCTTTTAATGCTTTGAAAGTGGCCATGATTTCTTCTTCTGTGTATTCGATAAAATCACCAAGAATAAACGTCTTTTTCGAACGATTGGACACCGCACGTTTTACCGAAATAATCCTGGCATCCAAGTATAAAGGCGGCACATAGGACGTGTCTTTAATCCTTACTGTGTCGCCTTTTCTTACTTTCTCATGTTCATATCCTAAAATATGTTCAATAGAGACAGCATCCGCTTCATATAAGACGGAGGTATTGATACGCTTATCCAATTCCGCTCTCGTTAATGTTGTGAGACGCGCTTCTGTCATGTCCAGGTCACTGGTTTCTGGCGTATAGATTCCCCATAGATGACGAACGGTGCCGTCTGGTCTTTTTTTCGCCCATCTCTGCAGGGCATCTTCATCTTCTACCCGAACGACTAATCGTGTCCCATCTTCCTTTTCAGGGCCAAGACCGATTAAGGCCGTTACAATATCCGAGTTTTCACGGCGTTTCACACCAACCAGGTCTTTTCCTAGTACAATTTCTTTCCCATAAAAAGCGCCTTCCCGCTCGATAAAATCCACATATCTGCCTGTGATTCTATTTGCTTTTGTTTCAACCCGAAAACGGATTTCTAATTCAAACAGGCTTGCGATCTGCCGAAGGGCTGACAGGGCATCGGTATGTTCTGTAAACTCAACTTTTCGAAGATCAAGGCCTTCCGCTATTCCCAACTGCCAGTCAGTACCTGGAAGGATGTGATTCGCAGCTGTTTGGATGGTCTGCCCCTCAAGCACAACTGGATCGATAATCTTTTGCTTAGCAATATCCGTAAATGAGGCATTACATTTAACCTCTTTCTTACGGTCATATTGATAGGTTTCGAGAATAATAAACTCCCGGAAAAATCCATCCTCATCCGGAATGACAACTAAATTCCGCTTACTGACAAAATCGGCAGCAGGCACCGTTGCCTGCATGGTAAAATCAAATGTTTCCTGATTATTTTTTAATGTGTCCTCGTGGATATCGTTCCAGAAGAGGGCAGCGTTAGGCTTATTTTCAAGTGTTGTTAGAATTTTTTCAGTCTGATAGTCAAGCACATGAATCATCTAAAGCGCTCCCTCCATTCGACTTCAATATCCACAGAATTGAAATCAGAGACGCCAATAATGTTTTGCCCTTTTACTAATGGAAAATAACTGGCTCCAAAGTCTTTGAGGTCCGTCCGGTCTTCTCCATTAATTCGGATGGAGCTGGCAGCATGATCAATTTCTATAACGTCTCCTGCGTGAGCAATATAGGGAATCTGATTCTCTTGTTTCTGATTAATTTTATAAATCCTCATCAATTGAAAAGATTGACTTGTAGGTGTGAACGTTCCATATTGCCCAAGATGCAGCTGGATTTGAGTAATTGGCGCCTGGTATTTATTATTAAGGTCATCATATCCCACACCCCATGTCCGATAATGTTTGAACTTACCGTCCCGTGTACGGTTAGCGATATAGACATACCAGCGTTTCCCGATGCGTTCCAGACGAATAATACCTTGGAAATTATTCCACCAAATATTCGTTTTTCCTGTTGTGCTGACCATGGTATGCCCGCCTACATCACCCAGTCTGACTTCGGCTCGATTTGATTTTGTGTGGCGCCATGGATCCGCCATTTGCACCATAGCAACCACATTATTGTTAACATCAAGCAGATAAATCATGGCTCTCCCAATCATGTTTGGGTCTGCATGATTATCCTGCCGGAAATAAAATTCTGCACGGAAATCCTGCAAAGCCTCTGAAAAAGACTTTTTTAAAGCTGGTCCGTGCCAAGCACTTCCCGTTCCATAGCTGCTGGCTATAAAATCATTTCCGTCAGATGCCATGGTGCCTGCCACAGCACCACCCTCTACATAGGATGCGGACACCCAGCCAACAGTGGATTTCATATCATCATTTAAGATGAGTTGTTCCCTTACAAAAGGCGTTTCCTTTACCTGATAAGGTTCCCCAATCCGCATATATCCCTGGTCAGTTATAATGTCCAAAAAAGTAATGGATTCTTTGGCAGTTGCACGAAAGATAGGGTAAGTTTCAACAGATCCATCGTACACAACCGAAGAAGCCTCTGCAGGAAGTACCGCGAATTTACTTACGCCATATTTGTAGGGGTCAGGACATACAAATGTAATTGTGCCACGCCCAAATCGTGCAATATCTTCAATGTCCAGGGATCCATCAACAACGGCATAATAAGTCCTACCCGGTTCATCATCAAAAATTAGCGCACCCGCCTGTTCAGTTATTAACCATTCAGAAAGGTCTTCTTCAAGTTTCCTCACGTCTAACCGATCGTGACCATTAATGACAATTGGCTGCTCAATAATCCTGACTTCGGTGTCGGTACTTTCCAAATAAGCACCCGGTCTTCCTGGAATCTGTAACAAATTTCGTTTGATTGGAGCGAAGGCAGAGCGCCTTTTGCCTCTTTCTAATATAAGGTAATCTTTTTTTATGCCATTAAAAGACAATGAAAAGAGCATCAGAACGCCCTCCCTTCAAATGCTTTATTTCTATCATTATTGAAATCTAGTATTTCCTTTACATGTGGAGAAATCGTGTATGCTAATTCTCTTCCATCGACATTGAATGAAGTATCTTTTTGAAGAATTCTCAAAAGGATTTGGTTTTGTTGTAAGGTTGCATTTAACAAATTCCTTAATAAGGAATCATCATTATTTTGGTTTGGAATATTAGGCAGTTGATTTGGCCGCTTATTCCCTGTAATTTCCCGACCTGCCAATGCCAATAGTTTCATAGCTTCAGTTCTTCTGCTTGGATCCGTTGGAATAACCCACTCTGGCCAACCACCTTCAGCCAAACGATATAAGCCTTCATTGTTTATCAAACCGCCTGTTGCATAACCCACACCTCTATACGCTTTTGTTAAACTGCCATAACGAGCCACTGCATAACGGATAGAAGCAAGAATGTTAGACAGAGGATCATAAATGTTTGAATTAAATCCTGGCATTGCGTATGCCCTGAATGTAGGGTCAATAACCTGCATTAGTCCCTTTGATGGAATCCCACGCTTGGCGTTGATATCCCACAAATTAATAGCTCGTGGATTGCCCCCAGATTCTGTTTTCATCTGGTAAAGCAATCTGTCTAAATTAGCTTTAGTATATTGCCCAGTCATCATTAAAGCCTTTGCAGCTATTCCAGACCAGCGTGAAACACCTGATCCAGAAGATACACTGCCGATATCACCAAACCAGTTATCCCACATTTCTTTAATGCTGCCTTTTGCCATATCTCCAATAACAGATAATGGATTTCCAATATGATTTTTCATCCAGGAAGGGAAAATACCATCCGTCAGATTAAACTTGTTTTTAACTAGGTCCCACACATTACCGGCACCTTTCAGAAATACATCGAAGTAATCACCAATTCCATCTTTATAGCCAGGGAATCCATAAGATTTTAATAAATTTTCTGTGAGTGGATTTGGTAAAACGGAAGAGCCTTTTGGTAAATTACTATGGAATTCAGCTCCTCTCATACCTAAGAGGGTTACTCCTTTTCCAGGAATATGTGCTAACTCCGGCCCTTCCTCACCAACAATAGCAGGACCACCAGGATGACCACTGGATGGCGTACCAATGGCGTATCCAGGAGCTAATCTAGCATTCTGTCTTCTTTGCTTCTGACGTCCTGTTTCTTTAAGAGATCCCCTCTTAGCTAATGGCTCTTTCCCAAATAGGCCTCGAACCCAGTTCCAAGCTTTTAATACACCATTATACATAGAATCCCATTTTGCCAACACTTCGCCAGTCTCCCAGTTAACTTTATCGACATGTTCGCCAGCCTGTGCCTGGGCTTCTTTAACGACATCGTAGTGCATGTCTTGTGCTTTGGTTACTGATTCATCTCTTGCACGTTCAGCCTCTTTTATCATTGCATCAGCTTCATTTTTCTTGATAGTGCCCGTTACATCGCGACCGAGTTCTATTGTTGCGATTTTTTGATCATATTCTTTTTGAGCCTCTTTAACGACTTTATCACGGGTTTCTACGGATTTTCGGACTGTATTTGCAGCAGTTTCAGCTTCGATAATGCTTTTATTCGCTTTTAAATTATTGAGGATTGTTTCTTGTTCTTGTTTACTCTTAGACAGCTCTTCCACAGCTTTTACTCGTTGACTGGCTTGAAGTCTTTCTAATTCAGCACCTTCAGCTTCTGTAATTCCTCGCTTTTCATCAACTGCTGTTTGCCAAATTTCCTTAATTCGTGCCTGAGTCGCATTATGTGCCTCGATTTCCTCTAGTTGTTTCGCTTTTAATTGTGCCATTCTTTTAGCCTCTTCTTGCTCAGTCAACACATCACTTTCAGCAAATAATCGTTGCTGTTCTTCCAATTGCTTAGTGTGATTTTCTTTCATTGCTTGAAGGACTTGGTCACCCATCTCTTGATATTTAGCAACCATATCATCTGACATTGTCTGAGTAATTGTAGCCTGTGACCAAGCAAGGGAGTTTAATTCTGCAGTGGCATCTTCATCTAATTTCATATAACTGCCGACAGCCTTCTCGGTGGCCTTTGATATTTCACCAGCGAAAATATCTGACTTGATGATAGGTTTGTCCATTTCTTTATCAAGAGCTAAAAATCCAGCACCCAGGCCAGCTATTCCTAAAACGGTAAGACCAACTGGACCTGATAAAAGCCCTAATCCAGTAATCAACCCACTTATTCCAGTTGCCGCAAAACCTAGACCTGTTATTAACGGACCGGTTGCTGCAGCTAAACCGCCGATAACAAGGATAGACTTTTGCCCTTCCGGAGATAAACCTTTCATCCACTCCGTAAAATCTTCAACTTTTTCTGAAGCAGCATCAAGGGCAGGTTCAATAGTATCCATCAATACATTAGCGAGAGGTAAAAGAGATGCTCCTAGTTCCCTTAATTCTCTCTGTACGCGGGCTCCAAGGTTTTTTTGAAGGGTTTCGCCTGCCTTTTCAGTCGCTCCTTCCAGTCCAGACAATTCACCCTGAACGTTCCCCATAGCATATATGGCATCGCTCTCTAAGTCTTCCCATTGGGTTCCGAAAACACCAACAGCAATCTGATTAGCCTTCACCTGATTATCCATGTTGGATAATTCTTTAATAATGGCATCCATCACTTCTTTACCGGTGGATTTACCTTTAAGAAAGCTTTTCCAGATCTTTTGTGTGCCTGAACTAAGTTCTCCCATGGCATCTGAAGTAGTTTTAGAACCATCTTTTATACGGATATTGAATTCTTTTACAGCATCCCCGACTTTATCAAGATTAAAGGCTCCATTAACAGCACCTTGTTCTAGAATGCCGAACATTTCCTCGGCACTCATTCCCATGGCAGCGAACTGTGGTGCGTATTCGTTTACCGTGTCTAGAAACTCTCCACTAAAATCGAGTCCATTCTGAAAACCCCAAGTTAATAAATCAAATGCCTCTTTACTGGTTGAACCAAAATTCATCATAAGAGCATTTGCAACTTTAGTGGTATCATTAACATCTGCCTCAAACCGTTCAAATAGAACCGATGCACTCTTTCCGATTTCTTTAAGTTCATCTTGAGTAGCCCAGCTCAATGCACCCATGTTTTTCTCTACGGTGGTCATTGTTGCTGATATATCTTCAATATTTTCTCCAAAGCCTTCCTTCCACAGGTTCTGAGCAGCCTTTGTTAACTTCTTTGTTTCATCCTCTGTTAATCCCAAAGACGCCTGCATTTTACCCTGGGCTTTTCGAAAATCGTCTGCAGATTTTAATGCTAATCCACCAAGTCCTATAAGAGGGGTAGTAACAGACATTGTCATGGTTTGCCCAATGCCTTTTAGCTTGTCACCGACTCCAGATAAAGTTGATCCTGCATTTTCTGCGGAACGATTAAACCTTACCCAAAAGCCTTCACTTCGTTCCTGCTCTTCTCTTAAATCATTTAATTCTTGGGTTGTACGGTCAATAGATCGTTCTAAGTTCCTCAATGCTGCTATTTGATTGTTATAGCTCCGGGCAGCTGCTTCTGCTTCCCTTGAACCTTCTCCAAATTCCCTGACCATTCTTTCATATTCTTCTCTAGAAGCCTGGACGATTCGGTTTTGCAGTGTGAGCTTCCTGTTCAATCCCTGTAAGCGTGTCTCATATTTCTCTACAGACCGATCAGCCCGATCAAACGCTGACAAGTTTGCTGTCATCTCACTGTTTAGTGTTCTCATTCGATCTCTTAGACCAGTCAAACCCCGTTCAAGCGTCAATGAATCAAGGTCCAGCCCTATAGATAACCCTTCGATTCTTTCCATATTCACCCTCCCTTCTTAACCACCAAATGCAGCGATGAGAGATTTCTCTTTCTTTGGTTTGTTGCGTTCGCTTAAAATTTCGATAACAAAATGATAAGGCATAGCTAAAACCTCATTGATATCCTTGCCTTTTTCCACAAATGACAAGATTAGTTTGTCCAGGTATTCTTTTTGCTTTTCTATAGTGAAATCGGCATCACTCAATTCTTCTTCGCCAAATACTTTTTTGTTTCATCTGACTGTTGACCCCTAGATATAAATAGAATTTGTTGCTGGAGGACATCAATCGCATCAGGAGCATGCAGGCCATTCATCAACTCATCCTTGGTAAATTGACCCTTGTATACATCGTTAGCCACGAAATCAAGGAGCTTATCAATCATTTCTTTTTCGTTAGTTCTTGAGATCTTTTCCATATCTGCAGATAAGTCAATCGCTTGATAAACCACTGAAAGAGGAATAAATACAGGTGTCAGATATTTTTGAGTAACGATTTCGCCTTCTTTTACTTCCTTAACCAGTTCAATCATATTTCGTTTTAAATTTGCCATTTTTCATCCCTCATTTTCTAAAGTTTTATAAACAACAAAAAAGAGCAGGCAATAGCCTACTCAACTTCTTTAATCACTGGAGCACCGAATTTGTTATTATTTGAAAGCAGCTCTTTTAGGCGCTTCTTAGAAACTTTTTTATCTACTGGCTTTGGAAAAGCCTCTCCCTTTTCATAAAACTTGTTGTCATCCTGCAAATCAATAAAAGGATAAATTACTTCATACCTCATATCATCACTCCTCTTTTCAGCATTAATAACATCCTTTATGGCTTTTACATATTCAATCGATGCTTTGCTGCTGTCAATTCCGTTAAAGTCATCTTTAAATGGTGTTCTATTTACGTATTTACCTTTAAAAAACAAGCTCTGATGATCGTCTATCACACCAGCATTGTGGAAAATCTTTGTTTCATAATATCTATTTAAATCATTTGTCGGCCAGCAAAAATCCAACTCACGGTCACATTTCACTGTTTTTCCAAAATGATATACATTCCATAACTGAGCCCACATTTCCGCTGTCCATTTTTGAATAGGAACATATCCTGAACCATTCTTACGAACATACTCATTCTCTACTGCTGATAAAAATCTATATAGTCTTACTGAATCTTCATAGACTTTTCTCCAGTATTCATAGGTCGGATTCTTTATAACCCATTGTGCACCACCAGCAGGGTTATTTTTTCTAATAATTGATGCATCAATCCCGATTACATCACACATGCGATCCAATAAATCTGAGCCTTTACTATCGATATATTCGACGTCAATATAACCTGTACAATCTGAGGCAAACCACACATTCTCTGTTGGGATTACATTTGGAATTTCTCTTAATAAAACATCACTATCCAAATAAAAATAAGAACCGTTTTCTCTTGAACGGTCCTCCTCTAAGTAATTCATCCACAAATAAGGCTTTACAGATGGAATATAACTTTTATCTCTAGGTGTATCGTCATAAACATGGACATCAACCTGGTATTTTTTTTGAAGATATATAGGTATTCCATCGTCCCACTGCGCAAACAGCAGGACAATGTCTTGAATACCTAATTTCTTTAGCCGTGTAATACATACTTCCAGTTCCCATTCAAACCGCTTGATAGCTGGCTGGCATAATATGAATTTCATATGCTATTAAACTGCTGCAGTTGTAGTTGTGGTTGTTGTGGAAGTGCTTGGATATGGCACACCAAAAACAGCCTGGAATAATGCATCACGTTTTGTAGTCGTATTGACTTCATCGTACGCAAATACAACGGATTTTTCTTTAGTGAAGCCTGCAACTTCACGATCCATGAACTCTGCAGAAATTTCATCATTCTGGAATTCAGTATTTTCCTGCTTTGTTTGAGCATTAATATTTGGACGCATAAAAATACCTTTCGTTAAGCCAACCCATTCCCTGCTGCCATCTTCATATGTTTTAGCAAATACACATGCCACATATGGAGGTGTATCTTCGCTCCCATATGAATGTAAACCAGCAGCTGTCGCCTCGAGACCAAGTAAGATTTTTCGGTCCTCAATCGGCAACTTGTGGAAGGCTCCAGTAACACTGATATTACCAGCTGATACAGCGATTTCAGCCGTTCTGTTATCACCGTATGCCCGGACAGCTTCTTGAGGCATTTCAACTGTAATTGTTTGGGCAAATTCGATTCTTTCTATAGAACCTGAAATAATCGCTGTGCCTGTCGGATCTAGGACTCCATAATAAAATTCATCTACTCCAGTTGATGCACGATAATTTTTTTCCATGTTCATCCTCCTAAAATTAAATTACATAACTTTTTCCACGATACCTCCTGGCATCACGATAAATGTTTAAGTCTTTGTCCCATTCGTCTACACCGCCACCGGTTTGAGCGAAACCCACCTTGTCCCACATAACTTTGCGAATTTGTTTCGCTACAGCGTCCCTATCAGCTAAACTTTTTGACCAAACTTCTATTTGAAACAGATGATCTTCAGTAAGCCATTTGTTATCAGCATAATCTTTTGGAGTGGGAGTATCTAATGGGTCAATCACAATATACGGACCTTTTACTAAATCCGTTGTGGATGGGTACTCATAGAACTTAATTCGACTGCCGACTTTCTCTTGAATAAGTGAATCAGCCAGGAAGGATTCATAAATTTTATTAATCATCATATCCCCCTCCTGACTGCTTCTTCAACTGCTCTTTTATAGGCGTTTTCAGAATTTCTTAAGGCACGGGCAATAGCCCCTTTTCCCTTAGGATTAGGATTCTTGACCGTTCCCCACTCATTTAAATGGATAATTCGGTAACGATCCTTTGGACCTCGCCAATGCACCTTAATAGACCGAACACCAGCCACGCTCATTGGCTCAGATACTGTTATTTCATCAATGGACGCTCCGGTATCTTTAAAACTTTCAAACTGTGATTTAAGTTCCCTCACAAATGCCTCTGCTCCAGCTTTGAGTGCTTCATCGCTAACGGCTTGCATTCTTTCTCTGCCCAGGCGCCTTTCCAAATCGTTCAGCAATCTATTAAGACCACTAACCCTTGCGCTCATGATGTTACACCCGAAATAACTTTAATAAAGTCCCGATTTTGCAAATCAGGCTGAGCGTGTTTTACGTTGTACCGCAAATGCTCATATTCAGGGGCATGAACCTGAACATAGTGTTTATTTGTTGGAAAGAATACACCGTGTGAATCTCGAATTGTAATTGTCAAGTCAGATAAAGTTCCATTCGACTTAGCTATTTCAATATCTTTGCTCCATACCTCATCAATTTTGGCCCATGTCTGATATAAAATATTTTTATGTGTCTCGCCTGGTAGTGGACCATCATTTGGTGCAAATTCATAAAAGGTGACACGCGTCCTCAATTCACCCGTATTAACTCTGGGTGGTTTGTATTTAAATGGCTGCACCTCTAACACCTCTTTTTAAATTACAGTTGTTGTCGTGGTTGTGGTGCTTGTAGTGGTTGTGGTGGTATCATCTTCTAACACGATTTCCTCTAGAGCCTTATCTATCGCTAAACCATTAATCTGGCTTAAAAAATTAGTTTCAAAGTATTCTAGAGCATCGTTATATACATAGCGTGAACGCTCGAAAACAAGCTCCTTAAACTCTTCATCTATGACTAGATCATAATCACCGCACGACCTCCTCAAAGCCTTAACAGACGCAGAAAGGATGCGTCTTAGGTTAGAATCTTCATGATTACCTAAGTGCATCCTTTCTTTAAATTCTGTTAATATTTCATCCGTGATGGTCATTTACATCACTTCCCATTAAACTGCTGCGGTAGTTGTTGTAGTGGTTGTTATAGATAATGTGTAAATGGCTGCTACTTTGTTGTCACGTGGCTTACCGAATGCGAAAGTCTTTGCAACGTGTAAGTTGCAATCTTCAATCGCTAATGTTTGCTCATACTCTTTTACCTCAACACCACCACCACGGTATGCATCGTAACGATCTTTAACAAAAGCGATTACTTCACCAGATGTTGCAAACACAGATTCAACAAGTGTGAAATTGAATGGTAAAGCAGTGATATAGACACCTAAAGAGTTTTGAGTAGTAAATTTTGCTTTTAAGTCCCAAGCATCTTCTGGGTTAATAATTAAAACTACTTTTCCACTAACATTTAACGGTTTACCGTTTTCTTTTTTGGACAATAATTTACCGATTGCCGCAAACTCTTTAATGGTTGTTTGTGAGTCTGCTAAAGTGAGTGTGCTTTGAGCCGCTTTTTTAGCGTGACCGTTCGTTGGATCTACTGCCGCTGCTAAATCACGAATTAAACCGATTGGCTCATGTTTAGTCGGACCGGCACCATTAATAATTGCATTCTCTAAAGCTACCGCGTACGTTTCTGTGATTTGAGCACGCACGTATGCTTCAACCCATGTTGGACCAAATTTTTTCAAATCTTTTGGTAATACAACGAATGCTGTTAATTTAGATTGAGCGATATTCTCTTGTTTAAATGCTGCATCTAATTGTCCTTTAATATCTCCAAAAATTGGACCCCATACAGCTGCACCTTCATATTCAGAAGTGATTGCTGTAAGCGTAATAGTTCCAAGGTTTCGGAAGTTGATCACTGATAATAACGGATGATCCGCCGTTAATTCTTCATAGATACGCTCAACAACTGTTTCTGGTAAGATTACATTACTTGTGAATCCATCTGATTGAACAACCGCATTGAAAAATGTTCTCTCTTCTGTTGTTAACACGTTCGTTCCACGAGAAGTTAAAACCATATTATCTAAGTTGTCGTTCGTTACCTGTTCCTTTATTTGAGTAGATAAAGAATTTACCAGAGCATCCTGCATTTCGCTCCAAGCTGTTTCAATTTGTTCTGGTGTAGAACTTTCGTTTTTAACTACTGCAGCATAATTTTTTTTCGCATTTTCATAAGACTCAGTGTGATTGTTTAATTTCATAACCATTATTTGTTTCCCTCCAATTTTTATAATTAAAAAATGAACCGCGATTTCGCTACAGCTGGTGTAGGTTTCGGTTCATCATTTTGATTTTTCTTTAATTGTTCTAATTCGTTTTTCATTTCATCAAATTGTTTCTTCATTTGATTGAATGCTTCTTCGTCAACAGTGGTTGATGTTTTCTGTTTAAATGCAACAATTTTATTGTTGAACTTATCTGCTTCGTCTTTAAATACTTCTGATTCTACTGTTTCTGGATCAGCATCCACAATTTCATCGGCTAAACCTAACTCTACAGCTTTTGTTGCTGAAAGATACGTTTCTTCATCGAGTAATTTCTTAGCTGTGTCTGCATCAATTCGATGCGTATATGAAGCTAAGACAGATTCTCCAATACTATCTAAATCGTCTGCCGCTTTTCGTAATTTTTTTGCATTTCCAGCTACAATTGTCCAAGCATTATGAACCATTAATTGAGTATTTGAATACATTCTGATTTTGTCAGCGCCCATACAAATAACTGATGCCGCACTTGCAGCAATACCAGTTATAGTAGCTGTAACATTTCCTTTGTGGCCTCGTAATGTATTCATGATATCAATTCCAGCAAATACATCACCGCCATACGAATTGATTTCCAACTCAATATCTTCATCTTCTTTAACACTTCTCATTTTGTAGTTAAAATCCCAAATACTTGAGTTCCAACTTGTAATATCACCTTTAATTTTATGCTTCACTGATTCTCACCTCCTTCAACTGCATTGGCAGATTGATAGTTTTTAGTTAATACGAATTTGTCTAGCTCTGGATCGTCTGAACGTTCTGACCCAAACAATTCCCTCACCTCGTTCCTTGTGAATGCACCAGAGGCAACAAGCTTGTCTACCGCTTCAGCATGTTCAATTAAATCTTTTTCTGTTAAACCAAAGACATCAATCCTATAACCATTTAAGTATTGTTGTTTCGTGATCAGTTTTGCATTTAATTCATTTTGTATCTTCTTAACAATAGGCCCATTACAAAACTTAACATATGCTTTAATACTTGTTTCATAATCTGATAGATCCCCGTGTATAAGAGCATTGGGTATGCCTAAAATGTTAGCAACATCATCAATTAACGATCTTTTCAGCTTAGTTAGTTCATCGATTGATTGCCCGTTATTATCCCCACTGGAAACTTCGTCATATTCAAAGCCTTTAAGCTTCGGAACAAGAGCCACAGAGTTTTTCCTAAAAGAAGTAAATAGCTTATCAATGAATTTTTGCAGTTTGGTTTGATTTTCCTCTGTAAGTTGTTGAGTAGAATCTAAACCAACCGTACCCCGAATCTGATTTTTCCTTAAACTTACCTCGATCATTCTGCTGAATAGGTTAGCATAATCATCAAACATTCCATTCATAAACTTAGTTAGTTTTTCGTTATTGTAGGTGATGTGAAGAACTTCATCCATTCGGAATGTTCGTTGGAAAGTATAATCCTTTACCGTTACGTCTCGGAAAACATCCGGATATACTGCAAGCTCGTCTCTAGTAAAATCATCAGCAATTAATAAATCATTAGTATCAGTTAAGATAACTAACACTTCATTCTCATAAATCAACTTGTAAGTGAAATCCTGCCAGAAATCTGCAGCACTTTGATCGGTATTAGGCCTTACATTAAGGAGGTAATGCCAATCATCAAATTGACGGTTTTTCTTAATCATAATTCTAAAATCCGACTGGCTTATTGTTCGACTGATAAAATTAATACACGTTTCCAGCGCCATTTTCTTTAAATAGGCTCGTTCTGTTGTTTCGTCTATTAAATCTAAATCAAACATCCATTCCAGCTCACTATTGCGTTTTAATACGTCACTTAACCACCCCACTTTTTATCCTCACCTCCTTTAAAAATTCAGGGCATCTAGTACATCAAATGAATCTTCAAAATTAAATTCGCTTATTTCGTCTATGCGATATAGTCCACAAACAAATGCCTGGAAGCCGTCTGTTTTGCGACGGATAGGTTCCTTTTTTTGATACTCTTTATTTCCGTCCTTCTTGATTACAACCAAAACATTATTGGTGTACCAGCGCATCAAAGGGTTGTCCCCAAAAATAAATTGTTGGTTGGCAAATCCGGTTTCTACGCGTGGTGCTAATAAACTATGGATAGCTTTTGGATTCCTTATAACTTCTACTTCAAATCCCGCTTCCTCAAGGGGAGCCCTCAAAATTTCCATTCTGAAGTTATCGGCAATTATTTTTTTTATGATGTAATACTTGCTCTTCTCAACAAACCACTCAACAACATGTTTTGGATTAATTGTGGCTTCATCCAGTACAGTAAGAAGTCTATCTCTTTCCCAATCTCGAATAGGGGCAAATTTGCGTTTACCCGCCATTTCCGAATCATGCTTTTTAGAATAACTGTAGAATTTATCAACAAATTCTTTTCTGACAAAAGAATGAGTGAGAAATGGATATTTTCCTTCATGTTTGAATATAAGCCCACATGCAGCGAAGTCTCGAATGCTGGCAAAGTCCAAACAGCCAATACACTCTCTGCCTAATAGATCCGGCATCTCCTGGTTGGTTGCTTCAATTTCTTCCCATTTAGCAACGGAGCGCTCAAGGTCTGTAACCGGCAAATTCATACGTTTGGTCATGAACTCCTCACGGTTGCTTGGATCATCTTCCAAGGCTTCAAATTCTTCCATGATGGTATCAAACAAACTTTGAGCATAGCTGCTTCTTGGATGAGAGAGCATTGGATTGGCAAGTTCCCAATTGTCTGGCTCATTAACTTCTTCCTCATTATTGAGCTTGCAGATAAAAGGGAAGATAGCATTTGGCCGAGCTTCTCCTTTCAATACTTTAGAAGCCAGGGCCTTCATATTGTCCAGGAAGCCATCACGGACATAACCATCTGTCCCGATATAAAACTCTCGGGGATTCGGTTTTTTACCTAGACCTGAAATATGGACACGAACATCTTTATTACTTTCAAACTGATGGATTTCATCAAATACAACAGCACCATCACGCAAACCGTCTTTTGTTTCACCATTGCTGGTACGGAACTTTAAAATGGATCCGGTCTTTTTTGATGTGATTTTTTCTTTTGTCCTGGAAAACATATTCTTTAAGGTGCCGCTTCTGCCAATAACATTGTACGTCTCATCAAAAGATGTCTTTGCCTGCTCTTCAGAGTTAGCAACAATAGAAACGTTGTATTCTTTTATTCCATGAAGTGGAGTGGTTAAGAAATGGGTAATAACAGAAATTAATCCGTTCTTTCCACCACCACGACCTAACATCCAAAGATGTTTACGGTAAAAAACACGATCATTCTTTTTATAAAACAAAAAAACGAAAGCAATTAAGAACTTCTGGAATGCCGAAAGTGGGAAATACCACTTCTCACCAAACCGAATACACTTCTCAATCATTTCGTCATCAAAATATAGATCGTCGCGACTTAGCACATGCTCCTCTAAATATTCAATAAGCATGCTGCGCTCTTTATTAAACTTAATCCTTCCAGATTTCCAGAGATTAATATATTCCTGAACGTACTTGTTGATTTTCAAATTAGATCATCATCCGAATATTCATCTTCATCTGAAGGGGAATGGGTCCCTTCATTGACAAAATTAAACGTTTTTTCAATGGCCAACAGCTGGGCACTAACTTTTATTTTGTCATTTACAGCTGGGTGACTTTTGACAAAACGCTGTGGTCCATTTTCAGTTATAACCGTGGCACCGTCGCGCTTGATATCTTTATCCAGCTTCTTATTTAATTTGACCAGGCTAATATATCGCTCAACCTTTTCAACTTCAACCAGGTCATCAATATCTATCTTGCTCATCAGCTGCTGCTGTAACTTTGAAATACTTACCGGCATCCCATCCCCCCCTTACGTGAAGTTTTTCTCTGAAAATCTCGACGGAACAGCCTTTGCCCCGGTGTTCCATATGGAAAAAAAGCCAAAACTTTTTGACCGGGGGGTATTCTGAAAAAATTTTTTAATTTTTTTTATGAAATTATTATTTCATTTTCATAAGTCACAGTTTTTAAAATTCCAACACTCTCATAATAAGAAATCGTTACATTCTTTAGAGTCTGGTGTTTATGATTAGTTGACCAATCTACACCAAGATGAACAATCTTCTCAATCCTTTGTCCATTAACAATTACTACTGGAGCGTTAATTGCTTGATCAATCTCAATACTCAAGAATGGTTTGCTTTGTTCATTCTCCAATACTCTTACCACCTTTCATCATGCTGCCATTTGTTTGGCTTCTTATTCCTGAAGTCTCGACCATGTTCTTTGTTATGACAATCAACACAAACAGTCTCCAGGTTATCTTCATCGAGAGCCAGGTCTGGATGATGCTCGAGCTCCTTGATATGGTGAACAACCAACTGGATCTTCTTACGTCCTGCGCTCTCACTGTATTCATTTGTATCAATGCTCAGTCGTCCTTGCCGTTTGCATTCCTGGCATTCATAGTTGTCACGCTTCTTGATCTCTGCCCGCAGCTTCTTCCATTCACCACTGTTATAAAACTTACTCTTTTGTTCCTGTGTTTTATATTCAGTCATATTCCTGGATCCTACCCACCGAGTGACTTGTGTGTAATAGCTAAACATTTCTCACAGTAAAATGTAGCAGAGATATTTCTTATTGCTGGTTTACTATCTGCGTATACATTTGTTATTTGTTTATCTAACACTTGGTATTTGTGCTCACATACTTTCGGCATAGACTTTGGCGCAACAGGTCTTTCTGGCTTATTTGTAAAAGAAGGTTTGTTCATCTTCTTCTCACAGCTCCATTCACTCTTTTATAAGTATCCCTATGCTTACCCATCAGATCTTCTATATCTCTTCTGGAAAGATGTTCTTGCTGCTTCTTCGGCTTTGCCTTTTCCTTTTTATTTCTGCTGGATCGTCTGAGCTGATTAAAATGCTGAATGGTTTCCTTATTTAAATGATCAGCAAACTTCATAGGCTCACCTCAAAAGAACATAAAAAAACGAGCAAAATCATTAAGAAATCGCCCGTTTTTTGTCAGTTTTCTATGTTCTTATGATATCTTGCTTTTTCAATAGATTACATATTTTCACTTGGGTGTAAGTTTTATGCAAGTTATTGAAGTGAAAGAGATTCAGCAAACTTAATCATTCTTATTATTTCAGCATGCTTTTTATAAATATAACTGGCACTGTAATTTAGATCCTCTGCTATGGTCTCCAGTGTCATGCCATCTACGTATTTCATTTTAAGTATTTTATGATCTAATCCTTTAAATTTATCAACAAGACACAACAGCTTTTTCATTTGCTCTCGTTTGAATTGGAGATCAACTTTAATCTTCTCAATAATCTCTTCAACCTTTGCTCCCTTTGAATCTGGTTGTAATTGAATACCGGATAAGTCTCCACCTATCATCCAGCGTTTCAACTCACGTTCTGTTTGTTCAAGGTTAAATTCTAAGTAGGTGATTTCCTCTTCAAGCTTTTGATAATCGCGCAGCCATTCATACAACATGCTTCACCTGCCTTTTTGATGAAAATGCGGTAACAGAAGGTAACAGATAACAAATTCATCTGTTACCTCCTTAGACCCTTGGTACTACTGGGTTTTCATTCACTTTAGGGTCAAAAGGTAACAGATAAACCCCCTTATTTTCTTATATAGAATTACTTCTTTTTTTTATTTAATATTAATAAAGAAAGTAAATCTTCTGTTACCTGTTACCGACACCCCTCAAACCATTGATATGATTGACTTTTTCGAGGTAACAGATAAGGTAACAGGTAACAGATAACGCCTGTTTTTTATTGAAAATCGTCTAAAATGGTCACGTTTTTACCCATTTTCGTGACCGTTTTTTGCCACAATAGATTTTAAAACCCTTGATACATAAGGATGGAGAAAATAATTTTGACCAAAAATGGTCACGAACCTTTGACCATTTCCCCTTTTTCAGGGTGATTTTGGGTGAGCGCGAAAAAAATTACTCACTTTTAATGAAAATGCGTTTGTTTTTACCATCAACTTTTTGTTGTGTGGAAGTGTAACCAAATAATTGTTTTATTTGTTTACTGAAGCTGATATTGCTAACCGGCTGGAAACCATTATCTGAGCAATACAAACGATATTGGTCATACACATCTTTAACCACTCCACGCTCCAGCTGCACATCTTCATTCTGTACAAAGCTGATAATCGGATTGTTTTCTTCTTGGTACTTCGATAGCTCGTCCTCAACAGCTTTGGATTTCGTAAATTGTTTGTTTTCAAGGAGTCGTTTGAGCGCTTTTAATGCTAAGTTCAAAACATAATGCAATGATTCTTCAGATAACAGCTTATCGGTAATGAAAGGATCATAGTCTTCATCATGAACACTGAATTTAGCTTTAAATGGTACAATCTGCAGGCGTCTTCCTAAACCATCCGAATAATCATTAATTCTTGGCATTTCATTGGCAGAGAAAATTAATTTTGCATAGTTAGTGAAATCAAACGGATCTTTTCCTTTTCGCTCCACATTCAAGGTTTCTCCAGTTGATAATTTCTTAAATACCGAGGATTCCTTGATGTACCCCTTTGAAATATCATCACCAATGTTAACAAGCTTCCCAAATAATTCTGCCGTTTTAAATCGCTGATCAAGCTCTCTCAGGTCCAATGAAGATACGTTTTCTGTGCCGGCCAACCTCCGGATAATTTTCAGATAAGATGATTTTCCGTTGGATCCGTCTCCAGTAAGAATAAATGTTGCTGCAAATTCGTTTCTTCTGAAGAGAATGTAACCCAATATTTCTTCTAAGATGGCACGTACTTTTTTATCATTTACTGCCAACTTGCTGAACGTTTTATCTGTCACTTCATAATAAGCGTCCTTTATATAAGCCACAGGAATCTTATTTCTTGTAATAATCTCAGGTGAAAAGTCCATCAGCTGCCATGTTTCTAAATTAAATACTCCGTTTTTCACAGGAACATATTTTGTGGATGCAAAGTGCTTGTCCTTTGCCTTCAGCTGTAGATATGCCAAAGTTTCTTGACGCTGCATGCGTTTTAGTGATGGAATATGTTTGATCATGGCCTCTTCAATGTCAGCCTGGTTGTCTGAGTAAACACCATCTTTATAAATGTGAAGCAAGTTAGCAATCTTGCAAATATGATGTTCATTTATCAAAAAATCACCGAATTTTTCATGTTGAAAAGAGTTTTTTACAAAAAAGGACTCTTTCATAAAGGCGTCATCACGTAATATTATGTTTAACTCATCTTTACCAACTGGATCCTCTAAGATATAGGTATTAATGATTGAAATCGTTTCTTTAATATCTTTCTTAGCCAATCCTTGCGACTGCATTTTTAAGATATAAGTAAACAATTTATCATTTCGCCCATCTCCAGCTGAAAGCTTGGTCAGGTTTGGATTTTTCTTATGGTAAGGATATAACCAGGCTGGCAGAGGAGCATGATCTTTTACCTTCCGGATCCATTTTCTTGTTTGGCCATTTATTTTTAATGGATCTGCTGTATTTTTGATTCCAAGCTTGTAATCACAGAGAATGCCAATATTGGAATAACACTTTATTTTATTTGCTGTGATATCATATCCCTTAAAATAAAAGTGCATACCTCCGGTTGTCTCCAGGACTGAACATTGAATATTCTTA
The DNA here is from genome assembly GCF_000518885.1 of Bacillus sp. J33. Classification (GTDB taxonomy): domain Bacteria; phylum Bacillota; class Bacilli; order Bacillales; family Cytobacillaceae; genus Cytobacillus. Next base: position 87,294 of record NZ_JAEL01000005.1, read on the forward strand.
TCCTCCACAATATCCAGAAGTGTTTCCGCATCATCGATATCATCAACATCCACCATGATGAAATCATCTTCCAAAATACCAACAAAGGAATCTTCTTTTCTTGCTGTATTATATGAAAGCAATTTACCACCATCTTTAAATGATGTAGCAGCATGCTTCCCATTCCCCTTTAGATATCCTTTATACAAAATTACTCACCTACTCTCTTTCCCCTCACAAAAAACAAATTGTAAATATCCTGGGCCAACTGTATAATTTTCCTAAAATAGCTAAGGAGATACAAAATATGACAAACCTTGAAATTGGCAATCTATTCTTAAAAACAAGCCTTTATAGTGAATTTGATTTTCCTTCAAATTACCAACATCTTTTTCGCACTATCTTTATTGATAACGAACATCTTCAGTTTGATGCGTTTTGTATTCATTGCCAAAAAGAATCTACATTCAAATTTAGCAATAAGTATATTAACAATGCGTATCAAACTTATCAGGCAGCTGTTGTAAGTAATAATGTTGAAAGGTACTGGAATAAACTTAAAGCTCCTATTCAAATTACCTTTGATTGTCAAAGAAATAAGGCTCATAATTACTCCATAGCCTTTACTTTACATAAGAACAAAATAACCAAATCAGGTCAGTATCCCTCACTGGCTTCCATTGAACAACACGACATTAAAAAGTACCAAAAAGTCCTTGAACGAGACTATAAAGATTTCTCAAAAGGAATTGGTCTAGCATCTCATGGAGTTGGCATTGGATCTTTTGTTTATTTAAGACGCATATTCGAAAATCTAATTGAAGAAGCTCATCTAATTGCAAAAAATAATTCATTTTGGAACGAAGAACTTTATTCTCAAGCCAGAATGAATGAAAAGATCAATCTGCTTAAGGATTATTTACCAGCGATCCTAGTACAATCGAAACAACTATACGGGATTATTAGCAAAGGGATCCATGAACTCGAAGAACAGGAATGTTTAGACATGTTTCCTCATATTAAGTTAGCAATAGAATTAATTCTTGATGAAAAACTTTATGAATTAGAAAAAGAAAAAAAGGTTTCTGAAATAAAAAAGTTTGTTCAGGAAAAACATATGGAATTACAAAATAAGTAAGGAAAACTGGCAAACGCCAGTTTTTTTCTATTCCTTCCCTAAAAACGCATTTATCCGATCTATGGCTAAATCCAAGTACCACCAATAATCAAGTTTCCCCGGAACCTTTGCACCTGTGATATCATCATTGACAATAAAGCAGCATTCCGGAACATACGATATCTTCTCTGATGATCCATTCTTTACTTTCGTTAATTCTTTATCGTTTTTATCTATGCTGGCAAATATGCGGAAAACTTTTTCATGCATCCTCCTGGTGCCATATCTGGCATAATCGTATTTATTGCTGATTTTGACGATCCTTTGAAATTTAATTAGCTGTTTACATCCGAAAATAGTTTCTTCTGGGTCGATGCCTTTAACAAAAAAATTTACTATCGCTTCATTTACAATGGGAAGGTCATTATCCAGGTTATTTAATTTCTTCACATATGAGCCTTTTGATTTGTATTTCCCCTCTGAATCTACCAAGATATAATTATTAACATCCTTCTGAATAACCTTAGTAAACTCTTCAAATTCAAGCTCCATTTTTGTCCTTTGCTCCCACTCATAACAAATGTCATCGATTAAATCATAATCATCATAATGTCTTAATTTGACCAGGACACCATCCGTATTGGACTGGATGATATCGCAGTATGGTTCAAGCTTTTCGATTAGATCAAGAAGCAATGTCATGCCACCGATGCAAACATTATTAGCCATCAGAGGATCGTAGAGGCCATTGTATTTATCTTTCATAGCACCGTATGTACCGTTGATGACAATTTTCAATGGTGCCTGGCGCTTATCTTTAGCAGCTTTATATTTCAACCTGGTATCACGTATCTCCCGGAACTTTTCTGGGTTTTTGACGTTACGGCTTAGATATCCGTATTCGATCATGAGTGCCGGATAATAACTGGCCACATCGATGTTCAAGAAATGACCTGTTCCATAATAATTACTCCTTGCACCGTGCAGGCCTCCCCATGCAAATAAATGGGGAACGCCTGCAACGTCAATTTCGAAGACCTTGCTATAATCTTTGTTTTCCATATAGAAGTTAAGAACTTCCTTATATTTATCAATTTGCAAAGTGTTTGGAAACGAAAAGTCAAACTCATCATTTCTTGGTACCGTCGGCTGCCTTGCTTCCAAAATTACAGCTGCAAGCTGCGCTTTGGTTTTCGAGACATTTCTCATAGGCAGATTGAACATCTTTAAGAGTTCCATTTGAGACTCAAATTCGGTTATGTTCTCCATGAAAATGTGCATCGTTTCATGAACATCGTGGCGGCAATACTTAATGACCTCATCAATTTCTTCTTCAGTTAACTGACGATCAATGGTGAAGTTTACAGAAGATTCACGAATGTCATGTCCCTGGAAACCCTCGAGCTGCTTTAAGGACCTGAGCTTATTGGTCATAACATCGAAATTGAATAGCTGTATTTTCCAGAAGTCTTTATAAAACTTCCAGCCAGGCTCTTTTTTAACGATGATCCATTCATTAATCTCCTGAGGAGAGAACCCGCAAATTATAGCCTTTAAAATGTACTGATCGTAATGCCGGCTATTGTAACCAATCCAAATATTTTTCTTTTGTTGGTTGTAAAACTCGATTAAAGCTTTAGCATTATTTACAAAGACCTTTTCTGATTTTGTATCTGTATCTGTAACAACAACCAGCCAATCATATTTAAATACCTCAAAGTCATAAAAGAGCATGTCTTCACACCTTACTTACAAAGCTAATGTCTAAAACGAATTGACAACCACATGAGCAGCCAAATTTAATTCTATTTTTAGCTCCCCAATACTTTTGTGAATAAACAGCATATCGACATTTAGGGCAAAATGCTTTATACGTCATTGTCCTTCACCTGAAGCACTTGCTCAGCCATCCTTACACAGGATGCAGCTGTTTCAATTAACTCCCGATAGACACCATCAAAGTCATCTTCCTGCATCGCCTGAGCTACTTCCCCGGCCTCTTCCATAATCGTTATAAACCGCATTGGCAGAGGTAACTTTTGAGGATGGATTAAGTCCTGGCGTTCTCTTTCAGAATCAATATCATTTAAAATTCTTTCTCTTACCTCTTTCATTACATCACTTCCTCAAAGCTTGAAATTTCTTCATATTCATCAGCCCACATAAATAGCATTCCAGCGCTGGTTTTAGTTTTCTTATTGCAGTTATCTAAAACTGATTGGTAAGAACGATAATTTTTTCTCCCTGCTTCTCTTGATGATCGATACTCATCTAATACATCAAGTGTTTCAGGGTCAATTTTTACTACAGGTCTTGCTTTCGCTTTATGAGCAGTTTTCTTCCCTAACTCTTTGTTGCTGATATATTCTAAGTTACCGGCAAAATCATCTGTGACAATACCATTTTTATGGTGAAGCACTTCACCAGGCTTTGGATCATCCAGAAAATGATGAGCAACTAAATGGCCAGTTTTCATTTGCTGGTATTTCCCTTTGAACCATACCTTCACCATTAAGTGTTTTCTGTGTAGAAATGGGAGGATGAAGGAAGAATGATTTTTATACACGCGCTGCACCCGACCATAGCTTGAAATGAGGAACTTTCCTTCTGATCCTTCAACTTCCTTCCACACTTCCTGATGATATTTTTCTTTGACGTACCATTCTTTTCTCTTGGCAAGAGTTACTTTTTCATCAACTAAATAACAGTTGATTTTAGCTAATTTCGAACCCTTTGACATCATCGATTTAAGACTTGATTTTGTAACTCCTGCAATATCAAGAACATAATCAAAAGTAGTTTCTGTGAGAATATTTGTCCTGGGATCATATAGATATAGCATCCCTTTTCCTCCTAACAAACTGATCTATCAAAAAGTTTCTATTGTTTTCCAATAGTGCATAATTTACAATGGTCATTGGAGAGTTGCAAAAACATGGATCAAATGGGAGCACCCCAACCATTGCGCAACTTTCTTTTTTTTTGCCTCCTAATCAACTGAACTATCATTTTGTTTCACTAAACCTTCGAATTGTTTAGCAATCATAATGACTAAAAATTTCATTGCCACAAAAATTACACCTAATCCTTACTATTTCTTCGCCTGTGATTTCGATACTTATATCATCTTTCTTAGAAAAAGCATCGTTCTTTTCTTCCTCATATTTGCAGTTTGAACACTTGATATTAAAAGCCATTTCGTCTCTCCTCACTACGCACTTTATGTCAAATGTATATTTACTTAAGCTAATGGAAAATTTATACTTATCGAGCAAGGCCAGCAGCCATAATTCAACCCACTTAAGATTCCGGTCCCTTGCTCGCACTAACTGTTTCAATCTTTCAAAACCCCAACTTTAACCCAATACCGTCTCCAATTATGTTTAATTATTTCCTTACGACGACTGGCCAGAGATTTTCTCAATCGTCTCCTCTGTTTAGTTTTATTGGCCATTAAAACCACCCACTCCCACCACTTGGAACATTTACTTCTCTGTAGGAATCCTCGGAAAGAGCCTTTCTCCTTCTCTGTAATTCACACGCTGCAGCATACCGATCTCTCATTCTCTCGTTCTCATTGGTTGCAATATCATATAGTTGCTGATCTGTAGCCTTAGATAAATCCATATCAGCACACCCTTTGGTTTACTTTTTAAATTTTGTCCCTCTATAAAATCCAAACCAATACATTCCCAAAAAAAGAAAAAATCCTAAAATGTATTCAAACAACACATTTCACACCCTAACTTCGTATATTAAAAGGGAGCCCGGTGAGCTCCCCCTATTCAATTATTCAACTTCAAATATTTCAACGATCTTGAATGTATCGAATCCATCCTTATTCGTGCCTTTTTCAAGCAGATATTCAAATTGCCCATCAATCTCTTCATGAATATCTAGAATCAAATCAGCATAAGCTCCAAACCCAGTGAATTTAACATCATCCTTTTCGCAATCCCAAAGCGCACGCAGCATTTCATTGTTTTGGTGAACCTGAATGCCAAATGCTTTATCGTTTTGCGGCTGCATTACTTTGTTGTAGAAAATACGCTGATTTTCATAATCACCGTCTACAACCTTGAACCAGATTGATAACATTGGATCACCTTTGGATGATTCCTTAAGCTCCATCTTTTCAACTTCAACCTCATACTGCCCATCCGGAAGTGGCTCAAAATCACCGCCGCCATTTTCCTCAACTTCTTTTACATCTTCCGCAAGAGCTTCCAGATCCACCTGCTTGTCAAATTTACCCCAATCAAACTTTTTATCCTCTGCCATTATTGTTCATCCTCCTCATCATCGTTGCCAATTTGTGATCCATCAAAATCTTCTTCCTCATCATGGTTTACAGAAACAGTACCATCAGTGCCAACGCTATATTCAACACCCTCATGCTGTTCTTCTGGCTCTTCTTTTTTAGAAGGTCCATTTTCCATAATTTCACGTGGCGTATCATAGCTAAAAGCCAGGTCAACCAAGAAATAAGTGCCGTATTTATTGTGCTTTTCACTAATTTTAAAAGATGTTAAATAGATATCACCCTTTGCTTCTTCAACAACCTTTTCAGCCTCTTCACGAGTGTCAGCGTAATGCTGCTCCTTTGTATTAAGCTCTTTAACTGCCATTTTCATTACCTCCAAATAGTTTTATTGTTTTATTGTTTTATTAAAATGGCAGGTCATCATCTGAGATATCGATGACCCCACCATTGTCTGAAAACGGGTCATTGATTAACTTTTTTTTTCACGTTCTCTTCTTGATCTACGACTACGAGTTCCCTTTTCATCCCCTTTAGCTTCTGCAGAGTCTTCTTCACCTGGCGGCGTATCATCTTCAGTCGGCTTACGGGAACGGCGCTGGCGTCCAGGCTTTTCTTCATTTATAGGAGCATCTTCCGTTTTGCGTGAGCGTCTTTCACGCTTTGGTTTTTCTTCAGGAACACCGTTAACATCATCTTCTGAATCTGGTGTTGTCATTTCTATTTCTTCTTCATCCGTTTCAATCTTTTTACGGGATGAACGTTCACGCTTAGGCTTTTCGTCACTTTCTTCTTTCTTAGCTCGTCCAGTACGCTTCGCTTTCTCTTTGGTTTTAGATGCTTTGCCTTCCTGGGCAGCTGTTAACTCCTCAATAAATGTTTCCATTTCCAACGGGATGGTATCGACTTCAAAATCAAAACGGCCTCCACCGAATACATTTTGTTTCTTAGCCAACTGCAGGAATCTTTCATCCTCAGAATTCACGAAAGCACGTAATGTTAAATCCACAGTGCCAGTAAGGAAATTGGCGACCTTGTCATTAATATTTGGTTTAAAGGTTGTTCGCTTGGATCCACCCTTCAAAGTGATTTCTTCAACCTTTTCTTTACTGATATAAATCAATTGATAACCAAGAGCTTTCAAACGCTTCATGGCGTTATTAAATTCAGTTGTAACCTTAGACCACCCTTTACCATAAGAACCGTCAGATTCATGCTCCCAGCCGTTCTTATCAAACACATAGACACGGCAGTGTTCGTAAATATCCTCAACCAGATCCAGGGCAACTGCTTCAAAGTCATTCTCTTCCGTTTCAAGTTCTGATAAGGTATCCAAGAAAACATCCCAGGCTAATTTACGATTTGTAACCCTGCCAGTTTTTGTGACAACATCTTTAATTGATACAACTGGAGCAGTGGTGTTATCCGTGTTCCCATCAGTATTGAGGAATAACACGTTATCCACACCATCCACAAATGTGGACTTACCAACATACGAATCTGCGTATATCCAGAAATCTGGCTTCGTATCGATCTTTCTTTCACGACGTTCATTTTTAGGCAATGCCATTAAAATCTCTCCCTTATCATTTTCTATAGCTTCCAAGTAATTGGGCCTGAACCGCGGGTTGCAGCTGAAGCATTTTCCACTGGCATTCTTTTTAGAGTAATCAGTAGTTTTCTCAATTTTGTCCATGCTGTTCTTGAAGTAAATGGACTCCATTTCATTAAATTCAATTGGGACAAACTTTACTTCTGATGCTTCAACTGTTTCAACCAGGCGTTTACGGAAATGGAATAAATCCTCTTTATCTTTTTGCTTTATGCTTGTCTTTGGAACGAATAGATAAGCCAGCTTTTTAACATTGAACCCATCTTGCTCTAGGTAGTCTTTGTAAATATGTAGCTGTCCGGATTCTAAATAGTTCTTGATGTTGTTCGAATACTTGAAATCCATTACCATGCAAGTATCATCAGGTGCCTTTATGATCAGATCCACAAACCCGAGATAACGTTCGTGATCGATTTTGTATTCATGGATAAACTCACAATCTGCGAAACTCTGATTCAAGAAATCCTTTACTTTGGGAATGAGTATTTCTAACTTTATTCCTTCTTCAATAATGGCATCCGTTAAGACTGGAAAAGCATTGTAGTATTCATGAAGAGAAGTCTCCACATCATGCTCAATTCCAGAGTGCAAAGCACGGCCAATTATTAAAGGGGTATCAGCATCTAATTTTGGAATTTCAGTAAGCTGCTGATTATATCTAAGATCAAAGTGATAGGGACAGTCATTGAATAATGAAACCCGGCTGTAACTGTATTGGCTCATAACTTAGCCACTTCCATTAATGCTTCATTGGAGACTTTGATCTGGTCTAGATAGCTTTTCAAGTCTTTAACAGCACCTTTGTTTACCAATAACTCATTACGGGCTATAAACTTTAAAGCGCTATGAATGGTCTTTGAATAACCTTTGAATCGCCATTTCGTGACTGTCTCTTTTTTAATTGGATTGAACACTTCTTCCAACCGTTCAACCACTACATTTAGACCGTCATATTCTTTAATACGGACATTGCCAATTTCGATGAGGATAGCTTTCTCTTTAGTTTCAGTCATCCAAACCACCTCACTTTCCAGGACTCAAAATCTTTAGGCCGAAGCACATAGGCCTCTCCACCTGAGTCTTTTATTTTCCGGATATTGTACAACTGCAATTTACTGGCCGTACCCACATCGGTTTTTAATTCAATGCCATGGAACTTTCCATCGATGCAGGCCAAGATATCAGGAATTCCTTCTTTGGTGTATTGACTCCCGGCCCAATACTTTACATGCCATACTTCTTTATCTTTTAAATACTTGATGACTTTTTTCTGAAATGCAGATTCTCTCATCTGATGTCACCCCAATCAAGCTTGGAGCCACAGCCAGGACAATAATTAAATTCCTCATCCAATTTTGTTTCACATTTTCCACAGAACGGTTCTGACTCATCCCCTGCAGAAAAATAACTTTGATAAGCTTCAGTCCATTGGACTTTTACAGTTTTTACTATTTTTAAAGGCATTTATTTCACCTTGATTGTTAAACTAGCACTACGATTAGTGACTTTAGGATAATCAGCCATGAGCTCTGCATAATGGTCAGGCTCTTCATTTTTCAGCCTGGTCGTATCTAAAGATTTACTTGTACTTGCTGCTGTTCTAGTGATTTTTAGCAAGTCATTATCAATCGACTTGATTCCAAACTCATCCATTGCCTTGCCAAGCTCTTCTTTAAGTTTGGCAGTTTGATCTTTTAATAATTTTTCCTGTTGAATATGCTGTGCAACATTTGCCATCAATAACATGTGTTTGCTTTCAAATGCTTGTAATTCATTACTCATTACTTGTCACACTCCTTCAGAACGATTTTCATATTCACAAGAGAAGGTTCAAGGCACTTAATTTCCCCGTAAACAAGATCAATCTCATGAATACTTTTTAATGTTTTCGGTTCTTCCTCAATGTTGTAATCTCCAGATGCAATACGACCAACTAGACTTTTCACTTCTGAATCCCGCTCATACATATGAACCTGATCCTCAGTAAAATGACCTCTGTTCTGTCTTGTGACAACCAGGTATCTTTTTAACATTAAAGCTCAACTCCTTAACCGGAATACCTGGCAAAAGCAACGCCATTTTCTTTAGCTAATTTTTTACGTTCCCTACGGTTTAAAATCTCACCATAATCTTTTTTGATTGCTGTAGAAACAGCCGATAATCCAAGTTCACCAGGTTGATAGGGTTGTTTGGTACTACGTGGGGCTTTAGCTCTTACACCCTTTTTCATTTCAGCAAAATCACGAGCAATCCCAGCTTGTTTGGCAACCCTAAAAGCTTGCATTTGGTCTATAAATCTTCTTAAAAAACTCATTCCATTTCCTCCTTCTCGAATAAAGCATCTGTATAATCTTTTCGCTCTCTCAGGACTTCGAGCATTCTCCACTCAATGGATCCATCTGTGAGCAGATAATAATAAAAGCATGGTTTCTCCTGGCCAATCCTGTGAATCCGTTTCTTGCTCTGCTCAAACAGCTCGCTCTTATCTGTGAGGGTAAAGTAAACGATCTTGTTTGCTTTCTGCAGGTTAAGACCCATTGCGCCTGCCTGGTACTGAATGAGCGTTACAGAGTTTCCATGCTCCTCATAAGCTGATAAATCTTTTTGATCACCATTGACTGTGCTGATTGGTTTATTGATAAGATCCACTAATGCTGCGTATTCCTTTTTAAAGTTGTAGAATATGATCATTCGATCATTCGTACTATCGATTAAATCTTTTACATACTGCAGTTTGTTTTGGTTGTATGCCCCTGCCAATTGCCGGAGATACAACTTCTTAGCAGCTGGGGTATCACCGATTAATTCTTGCTCACCAATCTCAATGATGTGGTCCTTTGTAAACTGCTTGTATTCTTTGGTGCCTGGTATCTTTACGATTTGGTCATTAACTGCAGGAAGATCAAAGACCTCTTCCGTCTTCATAAAGATGGCACCATATTGCCGAAGCTTTGCTTTCAAGCGTTCCACATTTTTATAACCGGTGATGACAAACTTTTGATTCCGGTCATCCCATTCCTGGACAACAAATTGCTTTAAAAATAGTTTTTTTGTAATCTTCCAACCTAACAAATGCAGTTGTGACCATAATTCTTCATATTTTCCACCTGTAGGTGTTCCAGACAGAAGAATTACATTGTCAGCTGCAAGCTTCAGAATGAATTTACTCCGATTGGAAGATTCATTTTTTATCATGGAGGACTCGTCCATCATTAAAGTAAAATTCCTAAGCTTTAATAATTCCGGCCGCCTCCAGACTTTGTCATAGTTGATGATTAAGACACTTTCTGGAGGAATATCCTCAATGCGCTGCTGATCAAAAACAATAACTTCATAGTCATAAAACTGATGGAAATGATCTTTCCAATCATCGATCTTTGATTTTTGACAGATTACAAGATTGTATGGGGTATTGAGCTCCCACATCTTTTCTGATCCAACGAATGTCTTCCCCAGACCCATGTCCAAGTAATAAGCAACACGGTCTTTTTGATATGTGTCATTCAATGCTCGTTCCTGGTGTGGAAAAAGTTTCATTTACATCACATCGTTTCGTGCTATACTTTCAGTGTGTGTATTTTCTTGTGGCCACTTTGCAGAGTGGTCATTTTTTATACTGCACGATAGCAGCTGACTTGCTGATTGCCAATCAGATATGTTTTTAAATTTCCTTCTAACACCACATCATTTCCAAAAATGAAGTAGACATCATTTGAACAAATTTCATCACCGAATACATCTTCAACTGGATGATTTTCACAAGTTTCCACTATTCTCACCTCCCTTCAAATATGTAAAACCAATTAATCAATAGGGTTATCAAGCATGAATTGAACAGTTACAATTTCGCGCAAGCTTGTGCTGTATTTGATGTTTTCCAACTTTGTGTGCCAATCACCATCAGAAACACTTGATAGTAACTCTTTGCTCAATTTTCATCACCTCCTTTTAGTTGAAAATCTCCCACACGATACAGGTAAACAACCAACCAATGAAGATCCCCAGTGCAAATGAACGGTAATTATTCACCTTAATTTCACCTCCCGGCTACTCAGCCCAACCCTTGGCCTTTCCAACTGCAAAACCAGCGAATAACAATGTGATAAAGACGATTCCAAAGCATCCAATGCCGAACACGTCAGGTACCTCCAAATGCATAAATTTTTTATTCCAATAGATTTCCTTCCGGTATAATAAAATTGGAAGGAGGTGGTAATATGAAACTCATAGAAGTTTTGAATAGTTTGTCGCCTATCAATGCAGAAAAACATGGACTGATAATTGACTTTCCGGATATAATTCAATCTTGTAAACTACTTGGCCAGGACTCGAGTGAAATGATCGAAGTTAAACTCCATGAATTAGAAAAACAAGGGCTAATTAAAGTTGTTTGTATGGATGATCCTGGCTTTGAAAATTTAGTCATTGGTGTCAAATTAACTAAATGGAACGATTCCTTGTGATTTTCCTTACCGGTCATCATAATTAGATTTTTTCTCAGCCTCTGTTAAAGCAGGGGCTGATTTATATTGTTCTCCATGACTTTACGTCGTTATGATTTTAGAACTAAATTCGTTCATCAAGTTTCGCCATGTTGGTAAAAAGATAAGGCTGCTAATCAGCCTTGCTTGCAAGTTCTTAATTTTCTACATAAGTTAGATATGTCCGAAGTTTCCCATCTTCCAGAGAGACCTTTCTCTCGTAATTATTTAAAAAATGTGGGTCCTCAATGGTGTCTCCTTTCTGTTTAAGGACCCAAACTCTTGAATGATTTAAAAGATCAGATAGTCCAACTGGGATAGGGATGCTATGACCCTCTAATTTGATATGAGTGACTTCTAGGTCCTCCATTAATTTCAATTTACTTTCTCCCCTCCACCTTAAGTAGTTGATTCATCACCATTTACTCTACTTAAAGTAGAACCCTGGTTAAAAAAAATACAATCATAACTCATTTCTAAGATATCCGATAGCTTCTTTGCTTCTCTAACAGTAACTTCATCTGGATGCTTCTCCATCTTGCTGTATGTTTGCACATGGACTCCAAGCTTACTGGCTATCTCCCTCTGTGTAAAACCTTTTAGCAACCTAGCCTGTTTCAGTGTGAATCTCACCGTTCTCACCTCGCTTTTCACCTTTCACAATCACATCTTATTCTACTTTTAGTAGATTGTCAACGATAAAATTCTCACGAATTTCTACCTTGAAAATAGGCAACTTAAATAAAAGTAGATTTTTTTCGATATAATGTTGAACATTGTCTACTTTTAGTTTATATTAATCATATAAATAGTGCCGGAGGGAAATAAAGTGAGTATAGGAAAAAATATTAAAAAGTTGAGAGAACTACATAATTTATCACAAAAAGAACTTGCAGAAATCGCAGGAGTATCTGATAAAGCAGTCTCTACTTGGGAGAACGAACTTAAAGAACCTCGTATGGGTACTATTCAGAAAATCGCAGATCATTTCGGAATATTAAAAAGTGATATCATTGAGGACCAAAAAGTAAATAGATTGAATAATGACACTCTCAATGCGGATTCCATTCCAGTTCCTTTATTAGGATCAATAGCTGCTGGAGTTCCATTGGAGATGATTCCAGTAAAAGAAATGGTGAATGTACCAAGAGAAGTTGCAGAAACGTATCCAGAGGCTTTTTTAGTTCAGGTAACGGGAGATAGCATGAATAAAATTGTTCCTTCAGGAGCTCTTGCATTGATTGATCCTACAGAAGAAGTTAAAAATGGTGATATTGCTGCTGTTACAGTCAACGGATATGATGCAACTTTAAAAAGGTTTTATAAATTTCAGGATGGAATTACATTAGAACCTGAAAGTTATAACCCTGAAAACTCTACTCAGTTTTATAGTTCAAAAGAGCAAGAATACAACCCAATCCATATTAAAGGAAAATTAGTTTGGTACATGGCACCTTTAAACATTAAATTTTAATCCAGGTGATATATATGACAAAAGCTGCTATCTATATCCGCGTCAGCACTCAAGACCAGGTTGAAAACTATAGTATAGAAGTACAAAAAGAACGGTTAGAAGCATTTTGCAAAGCGAAAAACTGGGAAATTCATAACATTTATATTGACGGTGGCTACTCTGGAGCATCACTTGACCGTCCTGATCTTCAGCGTTTACTTAAAGACTTAAAGGCCATTGATGCTGTTGTAGTTTATAAATTAGACAGATTATCCAGGTCTCAAAAAGATACACTTGAACTGATTGAGGAACATTTCTTAAAAAACAAAGTTGATTTTGTATCAATAACAGAAACACTTGATACATCTACACCTTTTGGAAAAGCAATGATCGGCATTCTGTCTGTATTTGCTCAATTGGAACGCGAAACCATTGCTGAGCGTATGCGAATGGGGCACATAAAGAGGGCTGAAAATGGACTTAGAGGAATGGGTGGAGATTATGACCCAGCCGGATATTTGCGAAAAGACGGGAATTTAATTATAAACAAGGAAGAAGCAGCGCATATACAAAGAGCTTATGATCTGTATGAGCAATCTCACTCAATAACACAAGTTCAAGAAATGCTTAAATTAGAAGGCTATAAAGTTTGGAGATTTAGACGGTACCGGGACATCCTTTCGAATCCTTTGTACATAGGACTTGTCAGTTTCGCCGGTAACCTATACGAGGGACAACATGAATCAATTATCTCTAAAGACCAATTTGAACGCGTACAGAGGCTCCTGGAAAGGCATAAGGGTAATAACGCCCACAAGGCTAAAGAAAGCTTACTATCTGGATTAATCAAATGTGAGCATTGTGGCGAAAGTTTTGTATCTTATAGTACAGGCATATCGAAGAAGAACCCCAAAAAATATTATTACTACATGTGTAGGGCCAGAAGATTCCCTTCTGAATATGACGAGAAGTGCAACAATCAGAATTGGAGCAGACCAAAATTAGAAGCTCTAGTTATAAATGAACTTAAGAATCTTACCATCGAAAAAAGCCGTTCAAACAAAAAAGATCGTATTGTTAATTATGAAAAACAAATAAAAGACATTAACAAAAAAATTGAACGACTTATTGAACTATACACCACAAATTTGGACATGGATAAAGATATATTAAATAAGCAAATGAATAAATTAAACGAAGAAAAAAAGAAGGTTCTAGAAAAACAAAAAGAGGCAACACCAGCTGCAGAGGAAATTACAGATGATATGCTAAAAGATATCCAAGTTGCTTTTGACGAACTGGACTTCAAAGGTAAACAAATCGTAATTAATAAATTCATTAAAGAAATTAAAATAGATGACAAGAACGTCATAATTGAATGGCGTTTTTAATAGCAATAATTTTTATGTATTCATATCGGGCTGTTCAAACGGCCCAGACGAGAAGCTCAGTGTTGTCAATGACGGCCTTCTTCACCCGGCCAGAGGCGATCTGCTGTCCGTCAGAAAGTGTGCCTCTCCAAACTAAGGGATTCTCTTTTTCGGCACGTGCAGGCTCTGGCCCAGTCCAGCTAATCAACGGTGCGCAGGCACTCACCCGCCCCATTATGATGCACTTTCGGCAATAGCTGCACTTCTCCTCTCCGCAGCGGGCACAGGGAAAGCTTGCAAAAAGTGAGCTATCCTTATTGCCGCACCTTGCACAGGCAATCTTGTTTTTCAATTTCATAATGCCTTTTCGGTAAAGGATATAGCCGTTTTCGTAGTGTTCTTGAATTTCTTCCAGGGGAAAAGGGAGATCATCCGGTAAAAGCTGTTTTCCGTAGAGTAAGTGATGGAGTTCTTCGTTATAGGGGTAAGTTTCATTGAGTGATGGCTTTGGAATGGTTTCGATTGAGGAAATTGGAAGGCTGTCTAGGGGCCTTTCTTTTAAATATGGAGTTACTTTTTCATTTTTTAATATAAATCTCAAAAAATCACCTCATACAAAAAGAGAGTTCTATTCCTCAATTTTGCCATTGTCCCCCCTGTTTTTCAAGCCAATTCCATAATTTCACAATTTAGACAAAAAGAAAGCACCATCCCCTTAACAGGATGGCGCCTTCTAAAATGTATCACTTCTTCACCCAGCCAAATCCCATCGCACCTTCGCCCAGATGGGTTCCGATCACAGGACCAAAATAGCTGATCATAAATTCCACGTTTGGATACTCCGCCTCAAGCTCGGTCTTCCATTCACGCGCTTCTGCTTCTCTGTTAGCATGAATAATAACCGCCTTATACGGATCACCGCTCTTAACGTCTTCCCAGAACAAATCCACCATCCGCTTCATGGCCTTTTTCCGGGTGCGGATTTTTTCAAAAGGAACGATTTTCTTGTCTTCAAAATGAAGCAGCGGCTTTACCTGCAGCAGGCTTCCAATCAAAGCCTGTGCACTTGAAAGGCGCCCTCCTCGCTGAAGATGGGATAAGTCATCCACCATGAAATAAGCTCTGACTGATTTCTTCATCTCTTCAAGCCGCTCAATGATTTCCTGAGGGCTTTTTCCAGCAGCGGCAAGTTCAGCTGCTTCAATGACATAGAAGCCCTGCACCATACAGCTGATTTCAGAGTCGAACGGAAAAACCTGAATCCCCTCAACCATACTGCCAGCTGTAACGGCACCCTGGAAAGTGCCGCTGATGCCGCTTGATAGGTGGATTGAAACAACCGCATCATACTCCTTCGCAAGCTTCTCGAACAGTTCGGCAAACTGCCCAACTGGCGGCTGTGAAGTCGTTGGAAGTTCTTTGTGCTTCACTTCTTCATAAAAATCCCCGGCAGTGATTTCTACTTCTTCCTGGTACGTTTCACTTCCGAAAATCACGCTAAGCGGAATCATATGTATGTTTAATCTTTCTCTTAAATCCTTTGGGATGTATGCTGTACTATCTGTGACAACAGCCGTTTTCATAAATAGAGGTACCTTCCTTATCTTTTTTCTCTACTATATGTTCATGTACCATTTTATATGAAAGCAGGAGAAAATGCATTAAGTTTAAGGCGACACCAAAGAAGACTTCGTTTTCGACAAATTTCGGGTGGTGCCTGGTACTCATACAATACCCATGCCCTTTATTTATACGATAAATTAATGTAAGATTTTTACATAAGGATTGTATATACATAGAAGGAAGATTAATAGGGAGGGATTGTAATGTGGTTTTGGATCGGGGTTATTGTATTGCCTTTTGTGATCTTAATAGTCATTGAGGAGATTTTCCAGTTGGTCATGAAAAGATATATGAATGGGCCATTTAAACTTGAAATGAAGCTAAAATCACTTTTCACCAAAAACTCCGGATGATGTTTTAATAGACAAAGAAACAAAAGCACGCGATGCATTTAAACATTCGCGTGCTTTTTATTCAATACTTTTCGACATAACTCGACTAGAATCTTATCGTACTTCCACCCAGCCATTCTTGATAGCAACAACCACTGCCTGTGTGCGGTCGTTTACATTCATTTTTTGCAGAATATTGCTTACATGGTTTTTGACTGTCTTTTCACTTATGTAAAGTGCTTCGCCAATTCCGCGGTTGCTTTTTCCATCAGCCAGAAGCTGAAGAACTTCGCATTCGCGGCGAGTAAGCAAGTGGAGCGGACGGCGGATTTCCACTTGAGAATAAGAGCTATTGGTAGTCCCCTCTGCCGCTAGACGACGATATTCATTAACTAAGTTGTGTGTAACCTTTGGATGTAAATACGATCCTCCATCAGCTACAACTTTTACTGCTTCCACTAATGCATCAGCATCCATTTCTTTTAAAAGGTAGCCGCTTGCTCCCGTTTTTAATGCATGCGTTACATAGTTTTCATCATCATGGATCGATAGAATAATAACCTTTGATTCTGGATATTTATTGATCAATTGGCGGGTTGCCTCTACTCCATTGGTATTTGGCATGTTAATATCCATAATTATTACATCGGGATCATATTCCTCAACCAGCGACATGGCTTCGCTTCCATCGTCACCTTCAGCAACCACATCGAAGGATTTTTCAAAATCTAAAATGCGTTTTACCCCTTCTCTGAATAATTGATGGTCATCAATTATGACAATCTTTGTAGTCAAATGTTTCGCCTCCCAAATCTCCGGATAGTTTTATCTATTTCTATTTTCTAAGACGTTTTAAGCTACTCTTTTATTGGAACTTGCATAATGATAATGGTTCCTTTACCAATTTTGGAATCTATGGACATCTGCCCGTCCAATAGTTCAATTCTTTCTCCCATTCCCATGATTCCAAATGAGCCTGCCCGCTTTTCACGAATATTAAAGCCTTTACCATCATCTTTTATAACAACTGCTACCCTTGTATTGTTGATCTCTATTTTCACATGAATTTCTTTGGCATCAGCATGCTTCAGAGCATTGGTAACAGATTCCTGTATCAAGCGGAACAATGCTACTTCATATTGTGGAGGGAGCCGCCTATCTTCTCCCACATTCGCAAAGTATATTTTTGTGTTCTTGTGATACTCTTCTATTGTTGCCAAATATTTTTTAAGAGTAGGAATCAAGCCTAGGTCATCAAGTGCCATTGGGCGCAAGTCATAAATAATTCTTCGGACTTCATAAAGAGCGTTTCGAACCATCTTCTTCAGATCTTTAATCTCCGTAATTGCTTCATCTGACCCGCGTTCTTTATAGACCCTCTCAATTAAGTCGGATCTCATCATTACATTTGCCATCATCTGTGCAGGTCCATCATGGATTTCACGAGATACTCTCTTTCGTTCTTCTTCTTGCGCCTCAATAATTTTTAATCCGAAATCCTGTTTAATCTTCGCATCCTCTATAATCTCTCCCATTTGTTTAAGATCACTTGTTAGATAATTCATAACCACGGTGATTTGAGAAATGAGGTGTTCTGCTCTATCAATCGTTTCGCTCACGCCAACAAGCCTTCGTTCTATATCATCTCGGCGATCTCTCAATTGCTTTTCAAGCTGCCGGTTCATAGATAAATCCATTTGCAGCTGATGAGCTTTCTCATATGCTTCCCGCACTTCAAACTCTGAATAATCCTTAAAGTGCATGCTTACTTCAGAGAGCCGCTTTCTGGCAAATCGGGTTTGTACCTCCAGCTTATCCCCTTCATCAATCACTTTGAGGACCAACTGTTTAACTTCTCTTAGTTCATCTGTTAAAGTTTGATGATCCTTTCGACATTGTTCTCCGATGCGGAATATTTCGTCTTTACTGGTCCCCACTGTTTGAACCATTTTTTCCAATATAAGATCCAAAGTTTTTGAATCCAATTTTTTAATACTCATTTCCATTCCTCCAAGGGTAAAAACCCTTCCGCTATGTACCTATATTTTAGCGTTAAATGAGCTAATATACTATCTTTCAAGTCAGAAAATTATACCAAATCAACTAAAATTCGGTAAAAAGACTCAGACTTGCGAATGTACCCCATGTCTTATATCCTAAATAAGAGAAGGGTAAACCTTACTATTAATGCAAAGGAATATGTATATTTATACCACATTAAAATTAAAAACGACACATTTTTCACTATAGTAGTATAAACATCAGAATAATTCATATTATAACATGGGAAAAAATGTTCTATATTAAAGTTTCATTACAATCTGTTGAAAAATAGATGTTTGAAACCTTGTCGAATTATAATGAAATAAGTCACTTTTTTTAACGACTTTTTTGATCAGAGGAAGGAGCGGTTTTCATGTTGCCCCGTTACTATACAGTAAAGGGTTATGGAGAAACTGAAATAGTTATAGAAAAGTCAAGGTTTATTGCCTATGTTTCAAGAGCTGAAACCGAAGAAGAGGCACAGGATTTCATTCAAACTATTAAAAAGAAACATTCAAATGCAACTCATAATTGTTCTGCATACTTAATTGGCGAGAATGACCAGATTCAAAAGGCAAATGATGATGGAGAGCCTAGTGGAACTGCCGGTGTTCCGATCCTGGAAGTCTTGAAGAAAAAGCAGCTTAAAGATACGGCGGTTGTCATAACCAGGTACTTCGGAGGAATAAAATTAGGAGCAGGCGGATTGATTCGTGCTTATAGTAAAGCCACCTCTGAAGGGCTAAAAGCGGCTGGGATTGTCGAACGAAAATTAATGAGGATTATGCATACAAAGGTTGATTATACCTGGCTGGGAAAATTGGAGAACGCACTCAGATCATCAGATTATAAATTAAAAGAGATTAATTACCTTGATGCTGTTGATATAGAGGCATACGTTGAAGAAAGCCAAATAGAATCTTTTATGGAATGGATGACTGAGTTTACGAATGGTCAAGGAAAGATAATGAAGGGGACTCAACTTTATCTCGAGGAAAACATTAAACTATAATTAAATTTCCACCACTTATTTTAATCCCTTCTATATATTATAATTAATTAATGTAAATTAGGACTATATTTTTTATTAAAGGATGTATACTATGGAAAATTCTGATAGAGATATTAGAAGCAAGAGACACTATCGAAGAAAAAGAAGAATAAGATTATTGGTTTTCACATTAGCAACTGTTTTTTTTGCTGTCTTAACCTATTTCAGCTATGCAGCTTACCACACCTATAAGGCAGTAGATAAATCATACGCAGAAGTAGAAGGAAGAAATGAAAAGTCTAACTTAAGGGAAGAACCAGTTTATGTTTCAAATGATCCCTTCTCAGTCCTTTTGTTGGGAATCGAGAATTATACCGATGAAAATGACCATGGAAGATCGGATACAATAATGGTAGCTACCTTTAATCCAAAGAATCAAACCATGAAGCTAATCAGCATCCCTAGAGATACACTCGTGGATATACCGGATTATAGAGAAGATAAAATTAACCATTCCTACTCAATAGGCGGAAAAGAGAAAGTTATAGAAACAGTAGAAAATTTCCTGGATATTCCTATCGATTATTATGTAACAGTAAATTTCAAAAGCTTTATTAATATTGTTGATGTGCTTGGCGGAGTGACCGTCGATGTACCTTTTGACTTTAACGATATTAATCAGAAATGGGAACGATTTTACTTTTATGAAGGAAAGCAGAAATTAAATGGGGATGAAGCGTTAGTTTATGCACGAATGAGAAAACAAGATCCTCGCGGAGATTTTGGCCGAAACGAGCGACAAAGACAGATAGTAACAGGAGTAATAGATAAGGTTACTTCACCCTCAACCCTTTTAAAAATAGATGAAATTGCTGAAGAAATCGGGGATAATATTGAAACCAATATGAAAGTAAACGAAGCTTTAGCCTTTATTAAGAAATACCCAGACTTTCGCTCTTCTTCAATTGAACAGCTCGAAATTACCGGTCATGATAATTACATTGACGGAGTTTATTATTTTAGCCCAGACGAAGAAGCAATGGAGGAAATTACACTTATACTCCAAGAGCACCTTTCCTATCAAAGAACATCACAAGAAACAGATGAATACAATTCAAACAAACTGGAATAGAAAAAGCTGCTGAACATGTGGTTCAGCAGCTTTTATAATTTTAGTCCTTGAATACTTCTGGAAGTACTAGGATAAATAAGCTTAACATTACCCCTGCAAGAAAACCGACAATCGCCCTTTGTACAGGTGAAACCCTAGGCATTTCCGAAACAGTTATATTATCAGCAATTTCGGTTTTCTCCAAAGTAGGTATAGTATAATTAAGATCGAATTTTTCTATGACCTTATCGATTTTTTCAAATTCCGAATCTGTATTTTCTAATTCCGCTATAGCACTTTCAATTATGTTTAATTTCATTGCGTATTTTTCATTACTTGCCTTTAGTACCGCTTCTGTATAAAGGGACAGATCCTCTTCTATAGCGGCTTTGTCATTCCCTGATATCGATAATGTCATCTTTTTTTCAGGGGGAGAAACATCAACATTCAATTTTGATCTCAGTTCATCTAAATCAATATTGTATTTTTCTTTAACCTCATTTACAAATTTATCTGTTTTTATATAAGATTTCATATATTCCGGCTTGGTTAAATATTCATTTTCAAAGTTGCCGAACTTCAAACTGACGCTTCCCTGATAGCTGACTGGTGTTTGGGAAGCCAGGAAATAGGCTACTGCAGAAGTTATGATCGGCAGTAAAATGATCAGCCATATGAGCTTCCGCGCCCTTAATAAAATACTTTTCACTCTGCGATTGAGATTATTCATTGATTTGCTCCTTACCTTCAGTGTTCTTCTTATAACGTGCGTTAATATATCCGGCTGCGATTGCAAACAAGATCCAAACAAAGTTCAACGTCATGATCGAGCTGGGACTTATACTTGCTACGGAAAAGGCAATTAAGCTTGTACATAGTGCCTGGCTAATTAATCGGTCTTTCCAATGTTCTGCGCTTTTAAATAGTTTATACAATATAACCATGAACCATAAATAGATTAGCACATAACCCATAAAAATAAGAACTCCGTAATGGACTAACAATTCCGCCCACCAGTTATGTATATTTAAAGTCCCCATGGTTGGAAATAATCCCGCAGCTTTCATATAGGTCTCTGCATTACCTGCTCCAATTCCGAAACCCAATGAATTGGCAATAAAGATAAGAGAGTTTTTAAGTAAATTTTTCCTTATATCCATTGAAGCATCACCTGTATCAGTAAAGGCAAATATACTTAGGATTTGCGATTCTACTTCTTTGAATATAGCTGTTACGGCAGCCGGTGAGACGGCTAAGACAACAATAAAGCCTGCCGATCCTAAAAGCAATAAATATCTTTTCTGCTTTATGCTCGTAAAAAGAATGAACCAAAAAAATCCAGCTAACATAACAGCCAGCAAATTAGCTCTTGAGGATGTAACTAAAATTAAATATAAAGTTGTGCCTAATAAGGCGAAGCCTAACAATTTTAATAAAAAGGACTTATGAAATTGCAGAAATGCCAATGCTATAAAAACGCTTATAGCCATATAGGTGGCAAAATCATTTTCATTTGTAAAAACAGCTGTCGGCCTGTCCCTTATATACATTGGTGCATTATACATTCGGGAAATGGGAAGATGCTGCAGTGTTAAGTGATTCCAAAAACCTAATCCAACCATCAACAGTAATACAGCCATCCAGAGCCATAATAGGTTATGGTAATCTTCTCTCTCTTTAAAAAGGCTGATAAATAGGAAAGTAAACAATAAGCCTGAGCATAAAAAGATAATATCCTTTATTCCTTCAGATACTGACAAAACCCATAATAATGAGAGAACAGCATAGGCTATCCAGAAGTAGTAAAAAAGAATAATGTTTTTTAACGGCTCTCTTCCAGCTGAAAAAAATTCATCTTTTACAAACCATTGGTAAAGGAGAATTATTACAGCAACAGGCAGGAGCAATCGATAAGGGAAAATGGAAATGGGGCCAAGTTTGAGGTTTAAAATGCCAGGCCCTAAAAAAGCTGAAAAGACAAAAGAATAAAGGATAATTTTGGTGATAGAATATTTTTTTAATAAAACAGCCACTAATTTAAATGAAAAAAGTACAGCAAGAAAAGATATTCCCATAAGAGCAAACGACCTGCTGATACTAAGGCCAGGAAGAATAAAGACAATCATCCAGCCCAGAATGGATGACACTAAAAATGCCCCTATCATTTGATGAACTGCTTTAAATTTGTAGACATTTTGCATGATTCTTCTCCTTCTTGCAGTTTAAAAAAAGGTCATTTACATGGTATAAGAGGCTGATGATTTTCATCAACCTCTTAAAGTTTTTATTGATTTCTTAACAATTGGTTTTCTGGAACTTTACGAAGTGGTTTGGCAGGAGATCCAACCACAAGATCTTCCTTGCCAACGTCTTTGGTAACCACGCTTCCAGCTCCGACAGCTCCATCTTCCTCAATGACTTTTCCAGGAAGAATGGTGGAGTTAGCACCGATACGGCCGCCATTTTTAATGGTTATGCCCTTGAATTTATCAAGTCTTTCTTTAGAGCGGGCCATATAGTTATCGTTCGTTGTGACTACTCCTGGGGCAACAAAAACATAATCTCCAAGCTCGGAATAAGCAGTAATGTAGCAGTTTGTTTCCAACTTACATTTCATTCCAATTTTACAATCATTTTCAACTGCTGCTCCCCGGCCAACAATCGTTCTTTCGCCAATTGCTACACGCTCTCTTACTGTAGCAAGATCAGCAATAAAAACATCATTTCCAATTTCGGCATTGGCATAAATGATGGATGAAGTCCCAATTGTGCATCCAGATCCAATTATGGTTGGCGGCAGCTGATCTATATCAGGAAGGATAGAATTTTTAGCACGGCTCGGCTGCTTACCAATCACTACATTATCTTGTATAGTAACTTCATCACCAATTTGTACACCTTCATAAATGATTACATTATGGCCAATAACAACATTCTCCCCGAATGTCACATTTTCTGCTATAACTACATTATTGCCTTTCTTAACAGGATTCATCTTCGGATACCCCTCTCTTATTTAGAGTAAAACTCAACAATCTTTCTTACTACGTATTCTTGCTGTTCAAGTTTTAGCTCAGGAAACATTGGGAGTGATAGCGCTTCTGTACATGCTTTTTCTGTTTCTGGTAGGTCTCCCTCTTTCCATCCAAGGTCAGCAAAAACTGGCTGCAAATGTAATGGTTTTGGATAATAAATCATTGTGCTAACGCCATTTTCTTTAAGGTATTCCTGCAATTCATCACGTCTTGGCACACGGATGGTATATTGATGGAACACATGATCATTATGCTCTTCCACAAAAGGAGTTACAACAACGTCTCTCAAGCTCTCGTTTAGAAGCTGTGTATAGTTATTAGCACGTTCGCGACGAAGTTCACTCCATGTATCAAGATGAGGGAATTTCACATTCAGAACTGCTGCTTGAAGCTCATCCAGGCGGCTGTTGTATCCCAGCACATGATGGTAATACTTCGGCTTGCTTCCATGTACACGGATAACTCTCATTTTTTCAGCTAAATCTTCATCACTAGTAACAATCATTCCCCCGTCTCCATAGGCCCCGAGGTTCTTTGTAGGGAAGAAGCTATATGTTGCAGCAGTACCAAGCTGTCCAACTTTTTTCCCTTTATACTTTGAACCAATTGCTTGAGCAGCATCTTCGATTACTGCCAAGCTGTGCTTTTTAGCAATTGCTGCTATTTCATCCATGTCTGCCATTTGGCCATATAAGTGAACCGGAATGATTGCCTTTGTCTTATCAGTGATCACTTTTTCAATGCTCTTTGGATCAATATTAAAAGTCTTAGGGTCAATATCCGCAAAAACCGGCGTTGCGCCAGTTCTAGCTACAGCACCAGCAGTCGCAAAGAATGTAAAAGCAGGTACGATTACTTCATCTCCAGAGCCTACTCCGCTTGCCTGTAAAGCGATATGTATTGCATCACTTCCATTTGCCACTCCAATTCCATAACCCACACCGCTATACTCAGCAACATCCTTTTCAAGTTTCTTAACATTTTCGCCCAGAATAAAGTGTGATTTGGACATTACATCATCCAGGACACTTAAAATCTCCTCTTTAAGGTTTTGATACTGTTCTGTTAAATCCAGCATGGTTACTTTCATTCTAATCCCTCTTTCCTTAAATTTCTGAAACAGCTTTTGTTTCAGACAGGGTTTGATAAAGGTTAATTAATTTTTCACTTTCGCTTTCCCAGTTATAAATCTCTTCAACTGCTCTTCTGCCGTTTTCGCCCATTTGTTTTGCTTCCTCAGGGTTTTCGATAATCCATTTCATTGCGTTTGCGATTTCCTCTACATTTAACGGATCTACGCATAACCCGCACTTATTTTTCTCAACAATATCTTTCCAAAGGGGAAAATTGGATGCTATTACAGGAACTCCTGCTGACATATACTCAAACATTTTTATAGGCAGAGAAACGATAAATCTGGGTTCAGGGTGAAGAAGCACTAAGCCCATACCCGCTTCAGTCAATACCCTTTTGACATTTGCACGGTCAAGAAAACCAAGGTAATCGGTATACCTAAAGCCTGGCATTGCCTTTACTTCCTCTTCAAGGCTTTTGGGGGCAAATTCCCCAGCAAGTACAAATCTGCACTCAGTGCTTTCATTTACTTTTTCAATAGCCCGCACCATTTCTCTTATACCCCTTAATACATAGATGCCGCCAATATACAGAGCACTGCGGTTTCCATGCTCCCGATCAATGTTATCTGAAGCTAATTCATTAAGCAGCGGGTAATTATGAAGAGTAACTGTGCTTTTATTATAATTTTTAAAACGGCTGGCAATTGTAGGAGTAGCACATACGACAGCGTCCAATTTGGCTGATACGTAGCCCTCATACCTTTTGACCAGGATTGAAACAAGTTTTCTTAATGGCTTGGGAATCCACTGTTTGGACAGCACTTGTTCCGGAACATCTTCATGAACATCATAGATTACCTTTTTCCCTCTGCTCTTTAGTTTTAATCCAATAGGCATAAGTTCAGGATCATGAAAATGATAGACATCAGCATTAACTTCCAATGCTTTTTCAAAGACTTTCTGTGTCGTTTTTCTCATTCTGCCTAACTGGCCTTTTGCATCGGACTGCACACCGATAATCCGCACACCAGATACGGTCTTGCTTTCAGTATTTGGAACAATGTACGTAACATCGTACCCGCTCTGCACTAAAGATTGGCATTCTTTTATAAATATCCGTGTATCGTTCATTGAATGAACGGATGTTAAATGGCAAACCTTCATATCATTCACTACCTTAAAAGGAGGTTACTTCCCTAAGTTTTTTAATAAATCATCGACAATGAACTTCCAGGAGTATGAGTTTTCGACAAACTCCCTGCCTGATTGAGATAGCTGATTATATTCAGCATCATCAAACGCTGCACACCGTATGATCTTATCCGCTATGGATTCGGGGTTCTCTGGTTTAGCAATTACACCGCAATTGTTATTTTCAATTAAATCGGCACTTTCTCCTTCCCCGCAATACAGAACTGGTACACCGCTAGATAGTGCAGGAAAGATTTTTGATGGCCTAGCTCCTTTAAATAGTTCAATATTTTTCAGGGATACAATTGAAAAATCGGTAATTGAGAAAACATCCGGCATATCACTTACCGGCACGGAATCATGAAAGATCAAGTTGCTTAACTGGAGCTCATCTTTCAGCTTTATCAAATTATCTTTCTCAGGACCGTCTCCAATAATTAAGAAACGGATATCCTTGTCTTTCTCTTCAACAATCTTTGCAGCTTTCAAAATGGAGTCCAGAGCTTGGGCATAGCCTATTCTTCCGGCAAAAGTAAATACTCTTTTCCCTTCAAAGCCCAGCTTTTTCACCCAGTCTTTATTAGCAGGCCGTGGTGCAAAGGTTTCTGTATTTACACCGTTGGGAAGCAGGAAAACCTCTTCCCTGCCTTTGCCCTTTTTTATCATATATTCATGTATTCCTTCAGTTGCAGCAGCAATTTTCCAGGATTTTTTGTAAAGCCATTTTTCAAGCCATTCAGCAAGCTTGATGAACGACTTATTTTTTACAAGCCCGAGTTCAACAGCTGACTCCGGCCAGATATCAGCGACGTTGAAAACGAATTTTGCCCGTTTAATTTTAGAGGCAAAGTAGCCTGTAATCCCCAGGAATAGTGGAGGCGATGTACAAACGATGACATCCGTTTTCTGAGATTTAAATACAGAATAGAAGGCGCTGAATGTAAAAGAGAAATAAGATGCCAGACGCCTCCAAAAGCTTCCTTTTGGGCTGGGATAAATCCAGCTGCGATGGACAGGGATGCCTTCATACTTTTCAAATTGATAAAACTTTCCTTTATACTCGGGCGGGATAATCCCGTTTGGATGATGAGGGAACGCTGTTAGAACTTCCACTTCATACCCTCTTTTTATAAGTTCTTTACTGACCTCATATAAACGGATTTGCGGTGCACCTGTTTCCGGCGGAAAGTTTTCACTTAAAAATGTTATTTTCATAAAAATGTACCTCTTATTTAAAATGCTCCGCAATCTTTATAGAAGCATCTCCATTTCCAAAATACTCTTTGTACGCAGGGTTCAGTTCCGCTGCCACAGCGTCAAGGATTTTCCCAGGGTCTGTGCCTGTAAGTATATTAGCTGAATCCTCTAGTGTTTCTACCCACTCAGTTTGCTCTCTTAATGTAATGCATGGCACTTGTAGGAAATATGCTTCCTTTTGGATGCCGCCTGAGTCCGTGATAATCTTTTTTGCGTTGCTTTCCAAAGATAGAATATCAAGATATCCTACTGGATCAATAACCATCAGATCCGGTACCGAAGCCAGGTCAATCCCCAAATTTTTTATTATATTCTTAGTTCTTGGATGAATCGGCCATACTTTTTTACCTTCGATTTTTGAGAATGCGGCAATGATATTTTTTATGTTATTCTCATTATCGGTGTTTTCAGCCCTGTGAACAGTTATAAGATAATAATCCTTCTTTTTTAATCCAAAATCATCCAGGATAGCCGACTTCTCTTCGGACAGTTGCTGATTATATTTAACCGCATCATACATTACATCGCCAACATTAAACACATTTTCAGTAATATTTTCATTTTTTAGGTTTGCAATTGCTGTATCTGTTGGGCAGAAAAGGAAGTCCGAAATGTGATCCGTCATAATGCGATTAAGTTCTTCAGGCATTTTTTTATTAAAGCTTCTCAGTCCTGCTTCGACATGGATGACAGGTATGTGAAGCTTTGCTGCAGCCAATGCTCCTGCCACTGTGGAATTGGTATCTCCGTATACAAGCAGATAGTCGGGATTTTCATCCTGAATAATCTTTTCAATTCCAGCCAGCATATCTCCAGTTTGCTTTCCATGGCTTGCCGAGCCAACATTTAAATGATAATCGGGTTTGGGAATATTGAGTTCATTAAAGAAAATATCACTCATATTTTTATCATAATGCTGCCCCGTATGAATATAGATTTCCTGATGATTCTTTCTTAATTCTCTCGAAACAGGCGCTGCTTTAATAAATTGCGGCCTTGCTCCAATAACGGTGAGAAATTTCATGTTATTAAAACTCCTTTGCATAACAAAATACGAATAAGTAGCATAGAACCTTATTTCTATGCTACTTTTCAGACAAACCTATCAGAGCTTCACATATTTTTCCGGTTTTACAAAATTCTTGAGTGCATTTCTTGTATCAAAGACAACCTTATTAGACTGGCTGATTAATTCATAATCAAATGCAGTATGGTCTGTTGTAATCAAAACCAGGTCAGCAGCTTCTAATACTTCTTTTGTTAGCGGCACTGTTTCAATAACTGTTCCACAAGAACGGAAGGATGTAACATGCGGATCACAAATCATTAGATCAGCCCCTTCGTTACGAAGCATTTCCACAATCGGAAGTACCGGAGATTCCCTTACATCATCAATGTCTTTTTTATAGGCTACACCAAGTACAGCTATTTTAGATCCTCTTAATGCAAGACCTTCCTTATTTAAAGCAAACATTAATTTATTAACAACAAATTCCGGCATTGCGTTGTTTATTTCTCCAGCAAGCTCAATTAAGCGTGTATGATAGTTGTATTCTCTAGCTTTCCAAGTAAGGTAGAACGGATCAATTGGTATACAGTGTCCGCCGAGTCCTGGACCAGGATAGAAAGGCATAAAGCCATACGGCTTTGTCGCTGCCGCATCAATTACTTCCCATACATCAATTCCCATCTTATTGCACAAAACGGCCATTTCGTTTGCAAGTGCAATATTTATATGGCGGAAAGTATTTTCAAGGATTTTTTCCATTTCAGCGACAGCCGGGCTTGATACCTGATGAACATCTCCTTCAAGTACACTCTTATACAATTCTGATGCAATTACTGTACAAGCAGGTGTGATTCCACCAACAACCTTAGGAGTATTCTTAGTATTAAAATGCTTATTCCCCGGATCTACACGTTCAGGAGAATATGCAAGAAAGAAGTCTTCACCACATTTTAGTCCGCTCTCTTCAAGAATTGGCTTTAGAACTTCTTCAGTCGTACCAGGATAAGTAGTACTTTCAAGAACAATTAACATGCCCTTATGCATATACTTTGCAATTTCTCTGCCTGAACTTTCTACATAAGAAGTATCCGGCTGCTGATATGTATCTAAGGGTGTTGGAACACAGATAGCAACTGCATCAACTTCTTGAATAAGGGAATAATCCGTCGTAGCTATTAATTGCTTATTTTGTGTAATTTCCTTTAATTCTTCATCCACTACATCACCAATATAGTTAACACCATCATTTACCATATCAGCTCTTTTTTGCTGAACGTCAAAACCGATTACTTTATATCCGGCTTTTGCTTTTTCAACCGCAAGAGGCAAGCCTACATAGCCTAACCCGACAACGCCTATAGTAGCCTCTCTTCCTGAAATTTTATCTAATAACTGTTGCCCTACTGAGTTTAATTGTACATTTTGCTCCATTATTAATCCCTCTTTTTTTAGTTTAATTTTTCCGGCTGATTTGTTCTTGCAGATTCATAAAGGGCCAGTACCAGTTCCAATGCTTTTCTGCCATCTATGCCTGTTACAACTGGCTCACGATTCTCTTCTATAGCCTGTACCATATCTTCAATGATGCATTGATGCCCAGGTTTACCGATAGGGTCTTGCTTAACTGTTTGAATAATATTTTCAACTTCATCCTCAGGCATTTCTTTAACGTTCCAATGTTCTACAAGACTTGCTGTCTTTCCGCCTACCTTGATAGTCCCGGATTCTCCAAAAACACTAATGGTCTCTTCAAGATTAGATGGATAAATAGTAGTTGCAGCCTCAATCACACCCAATGCTCCATTTTTAAAACGGATGACTCCGGTAGAAACATCTTCGGACTCAATATCCCGCAGCCTAGTTGCTTCCATGCTGAATACTTCCTCAACGTCTCCCATTAGCCAAAGAACCAAATCAAGATTATGGATCGCCTGATTCATCAATACTCCGCCATCCAAAGCCTTAGTCCCTCTCCACGCTGCCTGGTTATAATACTCCTGATTACGATTCCATCTTACAGTAGCATTGGCATGACTTAATTTGCCCAGCCTCTTTTCATCCATCACTTTTTTTAGCTCCATCATTACAGGACGGAAACGATTTGGGTGAACAACTGACAATTTAACCTGATTTTCATTACAGGCATTAATAATTGCGTCAGTATCTTCCAATGTTAAAGCTATCGGCTTCTCAACGACAATATGTTTTTTTGCATTTGCAGCTTCTACTGCAATTGGTGCATGATAACCGCTTGGTGTGCAAATATTCACTACGTCAATATCAGGGTTCTTTAATAATTCACTAAGTTGTGTATATCCTTTTACACCATATACTTCAGTAAATTCCTCAACTTTTTTCGGATCTGTGTCACATACTGCAACAAAACGTGCTCCTTCTGCATTATGGATTGCCTCCACATGTTTCTTGGCAATATGGCCACAGCCTACAATCGCAAAATTAATCATTATCATATCTCCTTAAAAGTAATTTATATCTGAGACACGTAAATACAAAATACCACAAATTTCGCACTAACTACGCAACAGTTTCTTTACAAAACTTTGACGTTTTACTATTTTTTTTACCAACTGAACATCCTGCTTTTTAATTAATAGGAAATTGCTCCAAACCTCACCCGTAATTTTACCAAAAAGGAAAGATTTAATAAAAAAACTTAAACTATAAGTAACTGTTGTCGTAATAGCTGCACCAACTGCACCGTATTTAGGTATTATAATAATATTTATAATAGTACTAAAAACGACGTTAAAGATAGACACATACATATTGATTTCTGGTTTGCCTCTGGCAGCTATATCATTTGATAAAACCTTCTCAACAGCTAAAAGGGAAATACCGGGCAATAGAATCTTTAGAAATAAAGAGCTTTCTTCGTATTTATCACCAAGAATCCCCACGATAAAATCCGTCCCTAAAAAAACGGCAAATCCAAAAAGAATCATAAATAATAAAGTAAAGCGGCTCACAAGGGACGTCAGCTGATTTCTTTCTTCCTCTGTCCCCATTGCTGCAATTTTCGGAAGCAGCACGGTAGAAATAGATTGAGTAAAAACAGAGAGTTTTTCTCCAATATTTACAGCTGTAACATAAAGCCCAACAGCATATGGATTTACGAAGAAGCCAACAAGATAAATATCAAGACGATAATTAAGGAACGTCACCAAATTGCTTAAATAAGATTTGAAACCATATTTAAAGGACTTTTTTAAGTAAGGATAATCTAATCTGGCTTTTCTTATGTTAATTTTATACTTTCTTAAAAATAGACTTAATATAAATAAAAAAGTTACAAGATGGCCGAATAAAAAAGAATATAAAGCCCCCATTAATCCAAAATCCAGAAAAACAACAAGAATTATAACAAAAATAAGATTTGTGATTTGAGTAATAACTAATATGGTATTAAAAACCTTAAAATCCTGGATCCCCTGAAATATTGTCTGAAAAAAAGTATTCAGAAGCATGATTGGTACTACAAGCAATATAAAATAAAAATAATTGGGGTCAACATCCTTAAAACTCATCTCGCCAAAAAAATAAACATAAATAGCCCCTGCAACTATAGCTATAGCACTTAATGACATGCCGACAATAAAATTACTATAAAAAGCATCTTTAAAAGTAACTTCTTCCTTGCTTACATAGTAAACAGTAGAAATATTAAGGCCAAAGTTGGTGAACATGGCAAGCATGGCAGGAAAAATAATAATCATTGAATACTGTCCCTGCAGTTCCGGGCCGAGCACTCTAGCTAAAATAATAATGAGCAAAGTACCAATGATGATACTTGTAACCTGCCTAATCAATGTAATAAAGCTATCTTTTAAAAAGCTGTTTTTCTTTTGTGTCATAAGCTATCACCATAAGAATTCAGCTCTTCAGCAAACTTTGTATAATTCGCTTCTGCATTATATGCTTGCAGCCACGACGAATAAGCTTTTTCCCTTTTATCTCTTTTAGCTTTCACTGGGAGTGATGCCGCTTCGTCTATTTTCGAAGCCAATTGCAAGGAAGAAATATCACTAGAAAGCAAAACCCCATTTTCACTGTTGACCAATTCACTGGTACCCCCAACATCAGTAGCCATGGCGGGTATATGACAGCTAAATGCTTCCATAATTGAAACTGGTATCCCTTCGCTTGAACTGACATTAATAAACATATCCACAGGATTTTCGATGTAATAGCGAATAACATCTTCATTAGTTAAACTTCCTGTAAAGGTATGTGTGATGTTGTTTGGAAAGACCTTTACGATATTCTCAAGCTTTTCTCTGTCAGGTCCATCTCCAATATGAGTCCAATGGATTTTATTCTTACAATTTTTTAATGACGACGCTAGGAGATCCAACCTTTTCACAGGTACCATATAGGAACAGCTAACAATCCTGAACACATCGTCCGGAGACTCAAAAGACTCCCCATTTGGTGTACTAGTTCCAAGTCTTGCAATCTGGAGCTTATCTTTTAACCTTGGATACTGACCGCTAATAAAATCTACTCCGTTTTTTGAAATCAAATATATGCGATCAAGTTCTTCTATCACTTTTTGTTTCAGCGGTAAAT
Source organism: Bacillus sp. J33 (assembly GCF_000518885.1). Classification (GTDB taxonomy): domain Bacteria; phylum Bacillota; class Bacilli; order Bacillales; family Cytobacillaceae; genus Cytobacillus. The sequence continues at coordinate 119,822 of NZ_JAEL01000005.1, forward strand.
ATGGAGGTCTATGGCGATATTCATATATATCCCCGCCGTGTCCTCTAGAAAAAGCAGTAAGTTTAGTATTCTCTTCCTTGATAAAAGCCGCACCTAAAGCAAGTGATAACCAATAGGAGTAACAAATAAAGGACTTACCCTTTGTATTCATTATTTGTTTTAGGATATAATCCCTAACCTCCACCCCTATTCCGATCCAGGACAGTAGTTTTAACACACCGCGATAGCCGAATTTCGCTGAATAACCTAATTCATTAAAAAACCAGCGTCTGCCCTGCGGGTCTGTTAAACCTTTGCTTTTGGCAAGCAGCTTATTTCGAGAATCCAAATTTTCAATTATATGTATTTCGGTATTTTCAGGAAGTTCTCTGCGACTAGAAAAATCCCTGGCATTAATAGGAATCAGATGAACTTTGCTAAATTTTTCACAAAGATATTCCAACTCTAACGTCAAAAATTCTTCCCCTGGATAAAAAGGGTAACGGTTTGTTATAAGAATTAATTCCTTCTCGATTGTCATAATGGACCATATCCTTAACCAATATTTGAAAAACCGTTTGCGGTATCTAACTCACAAACGGTTTTTCACAACTAATGCTTCCCGGTAACCTTTCTATACATCTTTATAAATGGCTTGTATCGATCATTCACAAGACCAATTAATTCAGCAATTACCTGGAAGAAAATCAAAAGAGCAAAAATGATAAACAAAGACCCGTAAAGAGTCGAGGTTTCAAATAATATAGCACTGACACTAAATAATATTCCCATACCATAAATAACTAATACAGTATTTCGATGTGAGAGACCCATCGCCAATAACCTGTGATGCAAATGAGATTTATCAGGTGCCGAAATGGGCTGTTTGTTTACAGTCCGCCTAATAATGGCGAAAGTGGTGTCAAATATTGGCACTCCCAATATTATAATAGGAACAATAAAACTGAATAATGTTACACTTTTGTATAAACCTAACAGGGACAAAATTGAAATTGAATATCCTAAAAACAGGGCACCAGTATCACCCATAAATATTTTAGCCGGATGAAAATTGTAAAATAAGAAACCGATGATACTTCCAAGCAGGATCAAGGCAAGCGGGAAAATCAGAGTCTTTCCGGCAAGGCCTGCAATAATGGCAATTGTTGCAATTCCTATCGCCGAAATGCCGGCTGCCAGTCCATCAAGCCCATCAATTAAATTAATGGCATTAGTTATGGCAACTATCCAAAAAACTGTAATTGGCACTGCCCAAAATCCCAAATCAATTTTTGCAATAAAAGGTATATTAATGAACTCAATAGTCAATCCTGTACTTACAACGATTCCTGCAACCAGAATTTGGCCAAAAAATTTAATTTTTGCAGAGAGCTCATATTTATCATCTAAAATGCCAATAATTACTATTAGGATGGCTCCTATAGTAATACCAGTTATTCTTTGAGTGTGTAATCCAGCTGTAAAAAACCCTGCAATCACTCCTATAAAAATGGCCAGTCCACCAAGCCGAGGCATCATTTTTTCATGAACCTTCCGCTGGTTTGGCTTATCAGTAGCCTTTATTTTATAGGCAAGCTTGATCACAAAAGGAGTACATATCAATACGGTAAGCAGTGACACAAAGAATGAAATTATATATTGTGTAGTCATAGGTTCCCCTTCTTTAAGAGTAAAGGTATTGTTTTCTCCCGGTAATAAGTTTAACACAATTTAAATTTTATTCAATTTATAGTTGTTTAATTTTTAATTACATTTTTTTCAGGGGTGTCATTTTATTTACCTCTATTCCTGTTTAGGAGCAATTTCAAACCAACTTCTACTCTTCTTATTATTTTGGTTTGTTTTGGCCATCATATATCATGAAAATACAGGAAAACCCCCGCGGATATTTCCGACAGGGATTTTTCTTTACTGTTTATTGAAATAATTTACAATACCTCTATAGATCGCTTCTGCTGCTTTTTGTCTAAATGAACTATCTGCTAGCATCTTGGCATCATCTGGATTAGAGATAAAGGCAATTTCCACAAGCACACTTGGGATTTGAGTTGATGTAATAACTTTAAAACTCCCATGCTTAACGCCCCGATCAGTGGTACCCAAAGTTTTAACCATTTCTTTTTGGATTTCTTCTGCAAGAAGCTTGCTATCTGCAGAGGCATAAGTACTGTTCCACCATGTTTCTGTCCCATTAGGTGATGACGTAGTATAGGAATTAACATGGATACTTACAAAAATATCTGCACCCGATTTATTCGCCTGGTTAACCCGCTGATCCAGCGATGGATAAGTGTCACCGGTTCTCGTCATAAGAACTTTAGACATTGAATTAGTTAATTTTGAATTAAGTCGTTTAGAAACATCCAGAACGATTTCCTTTTCGACTAACCCGTTTCCGCTTGCACCCGGATCACTGCCTCCATGTCCTGGATCAACCATTATCTTTTTCCCTACAACTGAAACACTTAACTGATTAAAAATACTGCCTGATACAGAACCAGTACCTCCAAGAACTGTAAAATTCTGATACCCATTGTTAATTATTGCACTTTTAGTTTCACTTGGAATATATGAAGCAGTAAGTAAAATTGGAGAATTTTTCTTTGCAGCTAAAACAGAACCTGTGAGTGCATCTGCAAAAGTCATACCAGTAGCAATATATGAATGGGACTGAGAACTGTAAAATCTTCCGGCAATATTTTCTGCCACTTCAAACCTATTCGCTCCCCCTATCCGAAGAGGATTTGGAACTTGGTTATACACATTTTGAGAGATGCTTCCAGTCCCTCCAATTATGTAGGTTTGATTTACGTTCCATTGGGTAATAATATTCTTAGTTGATGCTGGCAATGAATCTTTATTAGTTAATAATATAGAATATCCATTTCTTGCTGCATATGGAGCGATCGCCAATGCATCCGGGAAATTCAGACCATATGCAAGGACAACCTTATCTTTTTTACCAACTTGCAATGCTATATTATTGGCTACTTCAAAACGGTCTTTCCCTGAAATCCTGGTTACAGATAATCCCATGTTCTTAAGCTCCCTGACAACTGCGTCAGAAATACTCCCTGTCCCTCCGACGATTGTAACAGAGGTAGCTCTAAGCCTTTGAATTTCCTGTTTGGTTGCAGCTGTGAGCGTTTTTGGCTGTGTTAATAAAATCGGGGCATTCTTTTTGTAGGCCAATGGTGCAGCAGCTAACGCATCAGCGTAAGCATTATAATTTGCTAAAACGACATTGGAAGAAGTAGTCCACCCATTTTTCGAAACATTTACCGCTACTTGAAATCGATCCTGACCATCCAACCTTACCGTGTAACCTTCCGCTGACACTTGAAATACCAGCACAAAAGAAAAGAGAAGTGTTAGCACTCCAGTTACGAAGTATTTTTTCATTTCTTTGCCTCCCTAGTTGTTATCTCTCTTATTTTATCGGAATGAATCGACAAATTTCTATATTTCTTCCCAAAAAAATGCAAATAGTAGTTTTGGAGTGTATCAATGGTTTTAGCTATTTAATGCTTTTTGTAAAAAAATATAAAAAGAACACAGCTTCTATACTGTGTTCAACATTAATTATTAATTCATTTTAGCCTTTCAAGAGCATTTATTGTCATTATTTCAATATTTTTATCGTATCGGCCCTTATCCTGATGGCCATAAGGATCCAAAAAGTAATTCCAATAGAATGTACCGACTGAAAAGACTTTTCTGCCATCCGGCTTGTTATACCATATTACATCTGCAACAGAAGGCTTTCCATATAAAGTAACAGGTGAGCGTGCAATATGTTCTATTCCGCTTGTAAGATCAGAGCGGTCAACTTCACCTCCGACGATCCCTACAATTTTATCCCCATCCTTTAAGCTCGTACCTTCATAGATCCAATGCTTTGAATTAGTAACTACCAATGGCATCGTCTTTTCCGGGATTCCTCTATACATTGTACCAAATAACAACTCTTCCGGCCTGTTCACAGGATCATCTCTAAAGCGAGTTGTGACTTGGACAGGGTCTGTCTTGTTAAAGGGGTCTTCAGCTGCTCTATATTTATAACCTACTAGAGTCCTGTTCTCGTTTTCAAGCCTCACTTGCCAGTAGCCAATATTCGCATTAAACATTGCAAGATTCACATCCTGGGAATCTTCCACATGGTCTCTCATTTGCTTGCTCCAGTATTCATCATGCCCGGCAATAATTAATGTTTTAATGTCAGAGGATGAGAGAATTCCCTCATGCAAATCGGTATCTGTAATATAGGTGAGATTATAGCCCTTTTTCTCAAGCCAGCGAATTAAGTTATATTCGTATGTAAAAAACTCTCCCGCTCCCCAATAGTTTTTATAAGGCCTGTTAAAAGATAATTTTACAGCCGCTTCCTTGTTGGTACTATTATAACCATATAAGCTTTTACCGCCCCAGTTATTGTATGCCTGGTAGGTATTTGTCGCAATAAGAACCATAAAGTCTGCTTTTGGGTTAATGTCCCGTACTACAAAAGGTATAAAGCTTGCTTTCTTTTCCTGGTTAACTATTTTCGCCAAATATACCCCTGATTCCCAGCCTGAAGGTATGCTATAAGTTACAGAAGGATCCCAATTTGCATCCAGAGTATCCTGTTTTATAGGTTTATGCTGAATATGAGCTTTTCTTCCTGTTAATGTCCCTTTTAATTCCGCCCCTTTATTTTCGTAATAGCCCATTCTATAAAATTCAATGTGATAGTTTTGTAAGCTATTAATATAAAAAGTAATGGATTCATTAGGCAATACAGAGGTTTTAGAAGAATAACCCTGTAAACCGTAGCCGGCCCAATTTTTCATTTCCCATTGACCAGGAAGATAAATAATTCCGTTTCCGACAGAGCCTGTACCTCCCAGTACTAATGTTTCAGTTATCATTTTGTCAATTAGCGTATTCTGTATAATATCTGGAACCCTAGTAGGCCATGTCAATAACATGGAGGCATTTTCTTTTGCTGCTAAAACCGATCCAGTTAAAGCATCTGCAAAGGTAAGGCCATTTGAAATATAAACCTTTTTACTTCCAGGGTTAAGAATTTTAAAAATATTATTTGCCACTTCAAATCGATCTTTGCCGCCAATCCTTTGAACATTTGGCAATGCATCAGCAACCGTTTTCCCTACACTTCCTTCTCCTCCAACAATGATGGAATGCTGAATGTTTCTTTGTTTTATGGTTTCAGAAATAACAGGTGGCAAGCTATCTTTTCCGGTAAGAAGAATTGGATAGCCGGATCTGGCCGCGTATGGGGCCACTGCCAATGCATCAGGGAAATTCATTCCATAAGCTATTACAGCACCCTCAGACGGAGGCATTTTTCCAGCAATGTTTTTTGATACTTCAAAACGGTCCTTCCCTCCAATCCTTTCGACAACAGGGATGCCTACTGCTTTCAATTCCTTTATAAGACCGTCATTTAAACTGCCTTTTCCACCTACTAGGATTATCTTTTGCGGTTTCAAACGCAATATTTCCGTTTTGGTAGATGCAGTCAATTTTGCAGGTTGAGTTAAAAGGATGGGCGAGTCCAGCTGATAAGCGAATGGGGCAGCAGACAGCGCATCTGCAAATGCCAAATAGTTTGTAAGGATTACTGTTTTACTTCCGTTCGGCCAACCTTTTTTGGATAGATTTACCGCAACTTCAAATCGATCTTTGCCTCCTACCCTTTCTTCTGCTGCAAGTGTCTGCTGATCAGAAATTAGCGCTAAAAACATTAAGGACAACAGAAAGCACAATAGTCTCTTTTTCAAATAAAGTCCCCCAAATATTACTCTTTCTCTGTAATTTTTTAAACTTTGTTATTTACCATTAAAGAAAGACCCTGGAATAGGGTCTTAAGAATAACAATTTGATTAGCGTACTACCAAATTGGTGTTAGGATAATAGAAACCTAGAATATCTTCATATTTTTTCCCTAATGCAGCCATGTTTTTGGCACCATATTGGCTCATTCCGACCCCATGGCCAAAGCCTTTTCCAGCAATAGCAAAAGAGCTATTAGGAAGCATTGAAACTGCTCCAGGAGAAACTGAACCCTCACCGCCAAGAATGGTAAAATTATTTAGCATTTTCTTCTGGATAACTCCCTCTGTCGGCTCGGTTAAGGTATGGGTATTGGAAAGCAGAATATTTCCTTTTTCTTTTGCAGCGAGAACTGACCCAGTCAATGCATCTGCAAAAGTTAAGCCCGTTGCAATATAGGCTTTGCTTGGTGTCAAATTCAATTTATAAATAATATTGGCTGCAACCTCAAAACGGTCTTTGCCTCCGATTCTAGTTGGGTTCGGCAGCTGTGAATATACCTTTTCACTCACACTGGCTGGTCCTCCCACAACAATTGTTTGCTGGATATTAAGACCTTTTAGTGCTTCTAAAGAAATCGGTGTTAGCTTGTCAGATTGTGTAAGAATAATAGGATAACCTTTCGAAGCTGCATAAGGAGAAATAGCAAGGGCATCCGGGAAATTCAACCCATGTGCAATTACAGCTGTCTGTGTGCCTCCAAACATTTTAGAAATGTTATAGGAAACTTCAAAACGGTCCTTGCCTCCGATTCTTTTTACGTTTGTCACACCAGGAAGCGCCTTTAGCTCATTGAACACACTTCCACTTATGCTTCCAGTGCCGCCAATGACAAGGATATTTTTTGCTCCCAATCTTTGTATCTCTTTTTTTGTGACATCGGTTAGTTTATTAGATTGAGTGAGCAAAATAGGTGCATCATTTTTATATGCAAGCGGCCCTGCTGCCAGCGCATCTGCATACGCGTTATAAAACGCCACCACTACTGTATCCGATGAATCCCAGCCTTCTTTTGAAACATTTACCGCTACTTCAAAACGGTCTTTACCTGCCAATCGCTCGTTTGTTCGATCCTGGAAACTAGTAATCAATGTACTTTTGAACATCCCGGTCCCAATAATACCTCTAATCTTGCTGGCAGATGTATCAAGTGTTTTAGTGAAAACTTTGACTTTTCCATTTTCCATCACAATTTGTTTCGTTGATTTATTCATTAAAAGAAACTTTACAGTAATGGAACCATCGATTGCTCTCTCACCGCTCGTTTTACCTGAAAAACTCAGGTTCGGAACTGATATAACTTTAATTTCATAATCCCTATATTCAGGGTAACTAGAGAGCCAAGATTTAATGCTGTTGGAAACAGATGGATTGCTTTCAATCGCTGAACTCCACCAAGATTCCGGTTTTGATAAGTCTTTTCCTCTCAAATCAATCTGGTGCTTATCAAATTCCACTCCCCATGAATGCTGAGGATCATATCCATCCTTTTTCGAATCCAGGTATGGCACTGGAGTTGATGTTGGCCACGCATTTGCATTCGATTCAATCATTCCGCCATTGCTGGAAGAGAAAACTGCATCAATCAGTCTATTATTATATGTTAAAACCTTATTCTCAGTTGCATTAACAGCCGTATCAACATACTGGCTGTAAACACTGGAATCAACAATGCCACCATAAACCTGATGTCCTTGTGTATCTGATACAACCACAGGTTTACCCTGGCTTTTTAGAGTAGAAACAAGGTTAAGTGCATAAGTTCTAGCAGCAACTGCTTGTGCTTTTAATGCTTCTATTCCGTTTCCACTTCCCCATGAAGCCGGCATTTCACTTGGCAATACACCCTTTAAGTAATCATTAAAACGAATATCCTTATTGATAGGACGGACATACTTTCCTTCCTCAATAGTAAACTGAATGTCGCCAATATATCTTTTTTCATAAGTACCATATATAGTAGTTATAGAATTTGGAGAGTAAGTAACGGCTTTAAGCAAAAAAGAATTGGTTTCAAACTCTTTTAGCAGTGTTGTACCCTCATATAAAAATAATTTACTATCTTTAACTTTTACATTATATGTACGTCCAGATGTTAAATTAATAGTGTCATCACCATCAATTTTATAACTTCCATCAGACTTGAAGCTTAACTGATCCTTTTTTCCTATATAATTGATTAACTTTACAGAAATTTTCTCTTCAGTGTCTACAGCAGCATCTACATCTATGACTGAGGAGACAAGCGACAAAGAAAAAGTAAGTAATAGTGCCAGTAGAATTCTTAACAAATATAATACCTCCATACATTTTATTAGTCACATTATATCACAGGAATGGTAAAGAAAGGATGAATAATATAGGATTTTGTCTAAAAAGAGAGAATTAACCAGTTTAATTAGTATTCAAATAGGGAATATAAATAATTTGTCAATCAAAAACCTGCCTTAAAGGCAGGTTTTTGATTATTTTGAATAAAAATCATTTATCGCTTGAGCCATTGCCTGTGCTCTCTTTTCCTGTATAGAGCTGTTTGCTAGTAATTTAATTTCATCAGGGTTTGACATAAAACCCAGCTCAACCAAAACAGAAGGCATTGCTGTCCACCGTGTTACAAATAAATTATGATCTTTTACACCTGTTTTGGAATATATTTGACTAATTCCTATCCCTGGATACACTAAAGACTTTGCCAAATCTTCAGCCAATGACTTGCTTTTAACCGCAGCCTGTGATGGGGTTGGGTCGTAAGCTATATTCGGGCCGTTGTAGCTAAGTGCCTTTGTTGCATATCCGCTTTTTACAATAAACACCTTTCTTTCTGTATCTTCGCTTACAAAGGGATAATTATCCCCCCCAGATAGAACATAAACATCTTTTGTTTCAATTGCCGGGCGGTAACTGCTGTAATGGAGGCTTAGCCCTCTTGGCTGCGGAGATATATTGGAATCATGATGAATACTTATGAATAAATCTGCTTTTGCTTCATTAGCGATTTTTGCTCTATCACTTAAACCTACGAAAATATTTTTATTAGGATCTCTTGTATAAACTACTTTTGCACCCATTTTTGTTAGGTAAGAGGCAAGCTTCAAAGTAAATGCATTATTTAAATGCACTTCTTTATAGCCATTTTTCACTGCTCCCGGATCAGCTCCTCCATGTCCGGCGTCCAATACTATCACTTTCCCCTCAAGTGACGGCTTGCGCTCTACAGGTTCAGGGAGCTGTCCCGTTAATATTAGGAATCTTTGATTGGGCACTGAGGAATTTCCGCCCAAAATAGTAAAGTCCTTTATATTTTTGGTTAAAATAATGTTCTTAACAGAAGGCGGGGTAAAAGTATGACTGGCCAATAGCATCGGTGCACTTTCTTTGGCCGCCAGGACTGAGCCGGTAAGAGCATCTGCAAAGGTCATGCCGGTTGCCAAAAAGGCCTTATCTGCTGTGGGATAGTGTTTATGGCATCATAAAAATGTAGGTTATGGCATTTAATTTGTGCTGGCCCCTAGGGGCCTGCACAAATTAAAAATGGCCACTTGTCAACATTCCAAAATACACATACACTTCCTGTTGGGTACAAAACGTGCAGGAGGTATTTAAGGAGATGTTGGCAGTGGCCGAGATTAATTATATCAGACATGAGGTTAACAATAAAGACTGCGGATATTCAAGTGTAGCTAAAAGGACAGGGAGAGATCCGCGAACCATTAAGAAGTATGCAGAAATGGAGGATTTCAACCAAAAGCCA